>CALHNI010000001.1 GCA_938034975.1 Candidatus Goldiibacteriota bacterium
ATTATTTTTAAATCTCCCCTGCCTCCTCTTTTTAAAAGAGGGGGAAATGTATATTATTTTCAATACTTTTAGTATATATTTTAATCTCTGTCTTCTTTCTTTTTCATAGAACTTTTCACATTATCTTAACATTTTTAAAATTTTAAAATCCTGTTTTGTTGTTACCTTTATATTAATACCTTCATCTTCTATTATTTTCACCTTTAAACCTTTTTTTTCAAACAAAACAGCATCATCAGTTGGTTTTATTTTTTTTATATTTAACTGCGTGTAAAGTTCTGAAATCTTTTTAAAATTGAAACCTTGTGGTGTATGTGCGGTTCTTAAAAAATTTCTATCTTCTGTTTTTACAATAAAATCTCCTGATATTTTTTTTATTGTAAAATCTATTTTTTTAACAGGTATACAAGCATAATTATATTTTAATTCAACAATAATTTTTTTTATCAATTCTTTATTAAAAAATGGCCTTGCTCCATCATGTATTAAAATATTTTCTGGCTTATGTTTTTTTAAAAACTCTATTGCATTGTAAACAGAATCGTATCTTTGCTTACCTCCTTTTATCACATCAATTACTTTTTTATAGTTATACTTTTTTATGATCCTTTTCTTTACATAATCAATATACTTTTTTTCTACAACAACCAAAATACCATCTATATATTTAGAAACTTCAAAATTTTTAATTGCATGCGCAACAATTTCCATACCATTTATTTTCAAATATTGCTTTGGCAAACGACTGTTAAATCGTTTTCCTTTTCCAGCTGCAACAACAACTGCAATATTTTTCATCTGCGATTTCCTTCTACTTTTGCAAAAATTAATCTGCCGGCATCTGTCTGCAAAACATTGGTAACAACCGCTTCAACTCTCTTTCCTATGAATCTTTTTGCATTATCAACCACTATCATAGTGCCGTCATTTAAATATGCAACTCCCTGGTCTTTTTCCTTGCCTTCCTTCATTATTTTTATATTTATTCTTTCACCAGGTAAAAAAATAGGTTTTATTGCGTTTGACAAATCATTTATATTTAAAACCTTTACGTTTTGAATCTCGGCAACCTTGTTCAAATTATAATCATTTGTAATTATCTTTGCATTTAACTCTTTTGCCAAAGCAACGAGTTTTTCATCAACCTGTTTTATTTCAGGATAATCTTTTTCAATTATTTTAACTTCAACATTTGAACATTTTTTTATACTGTTTATAACATCAAGTCCTCTCCTGCCTTTGCTCCTTTTTAAATTATCCCCTGAATCAGCAATGTGTTGAAGTTCCTGTAAAATAAAACGCGGCAGAATGATAGTTCCTTCTATAAACCCGCCTTCACATATATCTGCTATTCTGCCATCTATTATAGCGCTTGTATCCAGAACTTTAAGGGATAATGTTTTTCTTTTTATTTTTCCTTTATAAATTATAAACTGAATAATTACAATTATAAAAGGAATAACTGCGCCTAAAAGTAAATAAAAATATTTTTCCTGCATAATTTACTCACCTCCTTTCTTTATTATATTAGAAATTTCAATAATGTTTTTTATTTTTATAATATCAAGTTTTGTATTTTTAATTTTTGTTTTTTCAGGAATTATGCATTTTTTAAATCCTAATTTTTCTGCTTCTGAAATTCTGGCATCCATTAAATTTACTGGTCTTATTTCACCGTCAAGTCCGAGTTCGCCAATAAAAATCAAATCTGTTGGTATTTTTATGTTTTTAAAACTTGAATAAATAGCAGCAGCAATCCCGAGATCAGCTGCTGTTTCAAAAATCCTTATTCCGCCTGAAACATTTACAAATATATCCTGATTTTCAAGGTGTAAATTTAATTTTCTTTCCAGTATTGCAACTATTATAAGGAACCTGTTGTAATCAACTCCTATTACTGTCCGTTGCGGTACACCAAAATTTCTTCTTGAAGTTAATGCCTGAATTTCAAGTAAAAGCGGCCTTGTGCCTTCCATTATTGTTACAATGCCACTTCCTGCTTTTTCTTTTTGGATGTTATCAAGAAATATTTTTGAAGGACTCTTTATTTCTAAAAGTCCAAAAGATGTCATCTCAAAAATTCCTATTTCATTAACTGAACCAAATCTGTTCTTGACAGAACGCAGAATTTTAAACTGATGGTATTTTTCTGCTTCAAAATATAAAACAGTATCAACCATATGCTCTAATATTTTAGGTCCTGCTATTAAACCTTCTTTTGTGATGTGACCTATAATAAAAATTGGGATATTAAGTTTTTTCGCAGTATATAATATCTGGGCACAACTTTCTCTTACCTGATTCACAGAACCAGCAAGGGAATCCATTGTTTCTTTATAAACTGTTTGTATTGAATCAATAATAACAAGTCCGGGGTTTTCTTTTTCTATTATGTTGACTATTTTTTCAACACCTGTTTCTATAATCAAAAATAAATTTTTGGAATTTATATTTAATCTGTTTGCCCTTAATTTTATCTGTGCTTCTGATTCTTCTGCCGAAAAATAAAGAGTTTTGTTCCCCTGATCCGCAACTTTACCTGCAACAGTCAAAGCCAAAGTGGATTTACCCGCACCAGGTTCGCCACCCATTAAAACAAGGGAACCTTTTACAATTCCACCACCTAATACCCTGTCAAATTCTTCTATACCTGTTACTAATCTTTGTTCATCATTTATCTTTATATCTGTCAAAGAACTTATTTTACTTTCCTGAAATTTTCTGTATGAATCTTCCTGTTTTTTTTCAATGATTTCTTCTTCATAAAAAGTATTATACTGACCACATGAAGGACATTTGCCTAACCATTTTAAAGAAGAATATCCGCAATTGCTGCAAAAAAACTCTGTGTTTTTTTTCATAAACTATATATTTAAATCTTTCTTTTCTATCTTTTCAATAAGCATATTTAAAAACTCATCTATTTTAACATCTTTTTTTTCTTCGCCTGTTCTTTTTCTGACTGAAACAACATTTTTTTGCTGTTCTTTGTCACCTATTATTAACATAAACGGAATTTTCTGTAAAGTTGAATTTCTTATCTTGGCGCCTATAGTTTCATTTGCATCATTTAAAATTGCTCTTATCTTTTTTTCTTTTAACTTTTTTAATAAATTTTCCGCGTAATCTTTTACTCTTTCTGTTATAGTAAGTAATGCAACCTGAACTGGAGAAAGCCATAAAGGGAATGCCCCTTTATAATGTTCTATTAAAACACCAAAAAATCTTTCAAATGACCCTAGCAATGCCCTGTGTATCATTATTGCTCTGTGTTCTTTCCCATCTTCACCTATATATTTTACATCAAACCTTTCCGGCATATTAAAATCAACCTGGATTGTTGAACATTGCCATGTCCTGTTTAATGCATCCTTTATCTTTATATCAATCTTTGGTCCATAAAATGCACCCCCACCTTCATCTATATCATATTTTAAACCTGCTGTTGAAAGTGCTTTTTTTAATGCTTCCTCTGCAAGTTTCCATACTCTTGCTTCTCCTATTGCGTCTTTTGGTTTTGTACTTAAAAATACTTCATATTCATAAAAACCAAAAGTTTTTAAAACAAAAGTTATCAAATCAATCACATTTATTATTTCCTGTTCCAATTGTTCTTCTGTCATAAAAATGTGAGCATCATCCTGGGTAAATCCCCTTACTCTCATTAACCCATGCAATACCCCGGATTTTTCATATCTGTAAACAGTCCCTAATTCACACCACCGTATAGGAAGTTCCCTGTAACTTCTCAAAGTTGATTTATAAATTAAAATATGAAAAGGGCAATTCATAGGTTTTATAAGATATTCCATTTCATCCATTTCCATGGAAGGATACATGTTTTCTTTATAAAAACTCGTATGCCCGGATATATTCCATAAATCAATTTTGGCAACATGTGGGGTATATAAAATTTCATAGTCCCTTTTTAAATGTTCCTCGCGCCAGAAATCTTCAATTTCTTTTCTTATTATTGCACCTTTGGGGTGCCAGTATATAAGCCCTGGTCCAAACTCATCATGAGTTGAAAACAAATCCAGTTCTTTGCCTAATTTTCTGTGATCGCGCTGTTTTGCTTCTTCAAGACGCTTTATATAATCATCAAGCATTTTTTTATCCGGAAAAGAAATTCCATAAATTCTCTGTAACATTTTATTTTTTTCATCTCCACGCCAGTATGCACCGGCAAGTTTTAATAGTTTAATACTTTTTATTTTTTTTGTATTATCAATATGCGGACCTCTGCAAAGATCAACAAAATCTGCTGTTTTGTATATACTTACTTTACCATCTTTTATTTCATTTAGAATTTCAACTTTATAATTTTCACCTGCTTTTTCAAACATATCCTTTGCTTTTTGTATATCAATTTCTTCACGGATAAATTTATGTCCTTCATCTATAATTTTTTCCATTTCTTTTTCTATTTTTAAAAGATCCTCTTCTGTAAATGGGCTTTTTTTATCAAAATCATAATAAAAACCTTCTGAAATAGCAGGTCCTATTGTGACTTTTACTTCGGGAAATAATCTTTTTACCGCAGCAGCCATTATATGAGACGTGCTGTGCCAGTAAACTTCTTTACCTTCGTCATTGTTAAAAGTTACTGGAATTATCTCTCCAGATTCAGAAATTGATGCAGTAAGGTCAAAGAGTTTATTATTTATTTTTGCAACAATAATTTCTTCTGTATTTTCTTTTGCCATTTTAAAAAAATCCATGAAATTAATATCTTTGACTTCATATTTTTTATTTTTATAAACTATCTCAGGCATCTTAAATTATTTCCTCCATTTAATTAAATTTTGTTTATAACAAAATATGTCAGTTGTTCAAGTTCAAGGGAAATGTCAACATTTCTTATTTTAAAATTTTCATCCGCCACCAAATATTTTCCTGCAAAATTTAAAACACCTTTGATTTTAGTTTTTTTTAACCTGTCAATTATTTCCTGCACAGCAGTTTTCGGCGTTGTTAATATTATAATTTCTATTTTTTCTTTTTTAATTATTCTTTCCAGTTCATCAATACTATATATATTAATTCCATCTATCTCCCATCCTATCTTATCAGGAGAATTATCAAAACCGGCGATTATCTTAAAACCCCTTTCTTTAAATCCAGCATAGGTAAGCAGAGCTCTTCCCAGATTCCCGATTCCAATTATCGCAACCTTCCATAATTTATGGGTTCCAAGTATTTCTGATATTTTATAGCGTAAAATCTCAACATTGTATCCTAACCCTCTTCTTCCAAACTTCCCAAAATATGAAAGATCTTTCCTGACCTGGGCCGAATTTAAACCAACAAGGGCAGCAAGTTCTTTAGAAGAAATAAAATTAATTTTTGTTTCAGAAAGTTCTATAAAACATTTAAGATACAATGACAATCTGTTTATTGTTGTTTTAGGTATATTGATATTTTTCATTTTTTATCTTCTTTATTTACATTCTCAAAATTTATTATATCGTTCATTTTAAATGAATGCTCATGCGTTTTTATGTATTCATCAAGTTGTTTTTTTTCCTCTGTTTTTTCACTTTCCGGTAAAGTTAAAAAAACCTTTTTATTTTCTTTGTCAATTTTTGTTATTTTTGCTTTTATTATATCGCCTTTTTTAAATGAGATATTTTTTATTTTTAAAGGCAATTTGCCATTAACACCTTCAATAATCTGACATATCATTTCTGCATTTTCAAAATCCTGTATCTTAACATCAATCAATGTTCCCTCTTTGTATTTATTTAAAAAACTATTCCATGGATTTGTTGTTAATTGTTTTAAACCTAGAATCAATCTGAACTTATTTTTATCAATCTCAAGTATTTTAAATTCTTTTTTTTCACCTGTCTTTACAACTTCTTCTATTTTATTAAAATTAAACCAGGATATATCCTTTATACTAACAAAAGCATCTATATTTTCCTCAAGTTCAACTTCCACTCCATGACCTTCTATTATCCTTTTTATACTTCCGATAACTCTTGCACCAACAGGATATCTTTCTTCAATCTTACGCCAAGGATTTTCAAAACAACGTTTTATACTTAAAAAAATTATATTTGCCTGTTCATCATACTTTAATATAACTGTTTTTAATTCTTCACCTATTTTGTACAAATCCGAAATATTATTTATTCTTTTTAGATAAGAAATCTCTGTGAGAGGGACAATTCCTACCATTTCTTCAGATATAGATACTATTATTTTATCAACCATAATCTCTTTTATTTTAACATCTATTTTTTCTCCCGGTTTATTTGTTTCAATAAATTTTTTATAGGGATTTTCTTTTAATTTTTTTATGCTTAATAATAATTTGTCTGGTAAATTATTATTTATAACAATTGCTTCTGTTTCTTCGCCGACTTTAAATTTTTCAGCAAATCTTTCATAGATATTCCACCTTATCTCAAAATCAGGTATAAAAGCTTCTTTATTTTCTTTTGTTACCAAAATCCCGTTTTCTTTTATTTCCTTTACAAAAACTTTTATTTTCTCGTTTAATGGAAATATTTTTTTTATTTCTTCTATTTCTTTTTTTTGTTGTTCAATAAAATAATCCTTATATGAAACAACAATATTTTTTCTTATTTCATCAAGTTGTATTATTTTTAAATTTATTTCTTTATTTAATATATCCCCGGTAAAAAATTTTGTATGAGACATTGGCAAAAATGCGGTTATATTAGCACCAAAATCTACTATATATCCTCCTTTTATTGATCTTATAACCTTACCTTTTATATAACTTTTTTCTCTGAATGTTTTTTTTATATTTGAAAAAACATTACGCTTATCAACCGCTATTTTAGATAACAAAACAAGTCCTTCCTGACTATCCGTATTTTTTATCATGACTTCTATTTCATCGCCTTCGTTTATTTTATCATAGAAATCATATCTTTTTGTTTCTTCAATAGGGATTATCCCTTCTGTTTTATAATTAATATCTATATATATTTTCCCATCAATCTTTTTAATAATTTTCCCTTTTACAACATTTCCTTCTCTTATACTTTGATAACTAATATTTTCATCCTGCATATATTATTTTTCTCCATATGATAAAATTTTGTTTATAACATTTTTTATAGATTCTTCTGATGTAGAAGCTCCGGCGCTTACACCAACTACTTTTTTATTTTTAAACCATAATTTTTTTAATTCTTTTTCAGATTCTATATGGTAAACATCTTTTAAAATTTCCTTGCAAATATCAAATAAGCGTCTTGTATTTGCACTATTTTTACCTCCTATTATTATCATAACATCTGCTTCTTTTGCAATACTTTTTGTTTCTTCTTGTCTTTTTTGGGTTGCATCACAAATTGTATTAAAAATTTTTATCTCCATAACTCCCTGATTTAATGCAATCTTCAATAAAGCACTTAAAAGATTTTGAAATGTTTCAATATTTTGGGTTGTCTGTGAAACAATACCTATCTTTTTATCCAATTTTATGTTTTCTAAATCTTTTTCTGAACTTATCACCAATGTATTATTTCCCGAATGACCAATAATTCCTTTTACTTCATAATGTTCTTTATCACCGATTACAACTATCTGGCAATTTTCAAGATTTAAAACTTTTACTATATTATGTATTTTTTTTACATAAGGGCATGTTGTGTCAATTATTTTTACATTTTTATTTTTTAAAATTCTCTCTTCGTTTAAAGTAATACCATGTGCACTTATTATTGCATATTCTCCATTCCTTATTTCATCAATTTTATCAACACATTTGATGCCACTGTCATTTAATTTTTTAACTTCCAGCGGGTTATGTATTATCTCACGCAACATTTTAATTTTTTTACCTTTATGTTTTTCAACATTTTCAAAGGCAATTTCCATTGCTCTTTTTACACCGAAACAAAAACCAGCATTTTTTGCCACTATGATTTTCACTTTTTAACTCCCTGTAAAAATTCATTTTTTAACTTTATTATTTCATTCATTAAAATTTTTGTTATCTCTTCATAATTTTCTTTTTTTGCTTCTTTTGTAAAAAAATCACTAAAATCCAAAGGTTTACCAAAAATAACAGTAACAGGAACAAAAATCCTCGGTAATTTCATTTTTTTTGAAAATGCCTTATATGTATTATGGATATACGCAGGAATCACTTTTACCTTTGAATTATATATAAGCATTCCAGCGCCTGGTTTTCCCTGTTTTATTTCACCATCTTCTGTTCTTGTTCCTTCCGGAAAAAAAACAACCACGTAACCTTCCTTTACTTTTTTTTCAAATTCAAACCATGCATTTCTGTCTATTGATCCACGCTTTATCGGAAAAGAGCCCCATTTTTTTAAAATAAAACCTGCTATTTTATTTCTGAATAAAGTGTGCCTTGCCATGAAAATACATTTCCTTTTCCATGCAGCCACGCCAATAATCGGAGGATCCAAAAAACTCGCATGATTTGAAGCAATTATTACACCGCCTTTATCCGGAATATTTTCTACACCTTTTACTTTCAATCTATAAAAAATTTTAAAAAGAACAAAAAAAGATATCTTACTTATCCAGTAAATCAAAAATTCAATTATATTTTCAATAAATTTCATTTTATAAATTATTTAAAATATTAAAAAACTCAGGAAAAGAAGTGTTAACACATTCTGTATCTTTTATCAATAGCCCATTATCGCTTACAAGCGCTGCAATTGAAAATGCCATTGCAATTCTATGATCAGAAAACGAATCAATATCAGCATATTTAAAAGGTGTCCCATTATTACCATAAATTATCATTCCATCTTCTTTTTCTTCAACTTTTATGCCAATTCTTTTTAAATTCTTTATCATAGTATTTATCCTGTCTGTTTCTTTGACTCTTAATTCTTTTGCATCACTTATAATTGTTTTCCCTTTAGCAAAAGCTGCGGCAATTGAAATCACAGGAATTTCATCTATTAACCTTGGTATAATATTTCCTTTAATAATCGTTCCTTTTAATTTTGATGATGAAACCACTATATCGCCTACTGGTTCATTATTAAGCACCTTCTTATTTTTTATTATAACTTTCCCACCCATTTTTTTTACAATATCAATTATCCCTGTTCTTGTCGGATTTATATTAACATTTTTAATGGTTATTCTGGTTTTTTTCATAAGTAATCCGGCAATTATGAAAAAAGCAGCGGATGAAATATCCCCTGGAATAAAAATTTTTTTTCCTTTTAACTCTGAGCCGGGAAAAATTTTAATGCTTTTGCCTTTTACAACAATTTTTGCTCCAAAATATTTTAACATTCTCTCTGTATGGTCTCTTGATTTTACAGGTTCTATTATCTCAGTTACTCCTTCTGCATATAATGCAGCAAGCATAATACTTGATTTTACCTGAGCACTTGCAACCGGCATTTTATAGGTAATACCATTTAAATTATTTCCCTGAACCATAACAGGTGCATAGCCATTGTTGCTTATAAACTTTGCTCCCATCATAGTAAGTGGTTCAATAACTCTCGCCATAGGCCTTTTTACTATTTGAGCATCTCCTGTTATGGTTGCAGTAAATGGCTGAGCTGCTAAAATACCCATAATAAGCCGTATTGCTGTTCCTGAATTACCAACATACAATGTTTCATTAGGTTCTCTAAATGGTTTTAAGCCATTTCCGTATATATAATAATCATTTTTTTCATTTACAATTTTTACTCCCAATTGTCTGAAAATTTTTATTGTATTTAAGGTATCTTCTGCTTCTAAAAAATTCTCAACCTTTGTTATTCCATTTGCAATACTTCCTATGATAATTGCTCTGTGAGAAATTGATTTATCACCCTGAACCTCTATTTTCTTTATACAATTCTTTTTTGGCGAAACATGAATTTTTTTCATTGTAATTTTCCTCTTAAAAATTTTGCCTTTCTTAATAATTTTTTTATTTTTTCTTTCTCATTTTTTCTTAATAGTAATTCAAATTCATTTAACTTTTCCTTATATTTTTTTATATCACTTAAAAGATTATTTTTATTATCAAAAAAAATGTCTGTCCATATTTCTTCACTTGAAGCTGCTATTCGTGTAGTATCCAAAAATCCCCTACCTATTATTTCTTTCCTTTTTATTATATTTTGTTCCTGAGTCAATGTAAGCAGATAAGCCAAAAGATGTGGTAAATGACTTATTCCTGATATGTATTTATCATGCTCATCAGGATTTAACAATACAGTTTGCATTCCAACCTTTTTCCAGAATAATTTCAAAAATTCTAATTTTGTTTTATCAGTGGTTTTATCTGGGGTAATAATGCATACTCCTTTTTTATATAAATCATCTTTTATGTTATCAATGCCTGTTTTTTCAGAACCAACCATTGGGTGCGAACCTATAAAATACGCTGCTTTATCATATTTTTTAATTTCTTTTATAATTTTTCCCTTAACGCTTCCCATATCCGTAACAATGCATTTTCTTTTTAAATAAGGATAAATTTTTTTAAAATATTCAGGAATAATTGAAACAGGTAATGAAATCAAAACAACATCAGCATCTTTCACAGCTGTTTTTAAATCCAGAGTGATATCAGTTACGACTTTTTTTGAAAGAGCTTTTTTTAATTTTTTTATATTTCTACCCCAACCAACAACCTGCTTTGAAATTTTATTTTTAAGCAAAGTTCTTCCTAAACTTCCACCCATTAAACCTGTTCCTAAAATTGCTATTTTATCAAGTTTTAATTTCATTTTTAATCCTAAAATCAAATTTTTCTGTTAACTGCTTTTGCAATTTTTTTAAGTTCTTTAACCAGTTCTGAATATTCTGACGGCAAAAGAGATTGGTCCCCATCAGATAAAGCTTCTGATGGTTTGGGATGAACCTCTATGGTTAATCCGTCTGCACCTGCTGCAACAGCTGCTTTTGCCATGGCAGGAATTAATTTTTTCTTTCCTGTTCCGTGAGAAGGATCTATGATAATTGGCAGATGCGTAAGTTCTTTTATTAAAGGAACAGCCGAAAGGTCCAATGTATTTCTTGTTGCTTTTTCAAATGTCCTTATTCCCCTTTCACATAAAACAACATTTGTATTTCCATTTGAAAGTATGTATTCAGCAGACATTAACCACTCTTCTATGGTTGACATCAAACCCCTTTTTAAAAGAACCGGTTTTTTTGTTTTGCCAACTTCTTTTAAAAGTTCAAAATTCTGCATATTTCTTGCTCCAATCTGAAACATATCTGCATATTTATTTACGAGTTCAACATGTCTTGTATCCAGAACTTCAGTTACAACAGGCATATTGAATTTTTCCCTTGCCTCAGCAAGAATCTTTAAGCCTTCTTCGCCTAACCCCTGAAAAGAATAAGGAGAAGTTCTTGGTTTAAATGCACCACCCCTTAATATATGTGCTCCTGCTTCTTTTACCATTTTTGCTGCATATAAAAATTTTTCCCTGCCTTCAACAGAACAGGGACCGGCTATTAAAACAACCTGTCTTCCACCTATAATATAATCACCTACTTTTACAAGTGTTGGTGAACTTTTAAAATCTTTGCTTGCAAGTTTATATGGCTTTAAAATCTGCATTACTTTTTCAACACACGAAAAACTTTCCAGTGAAACAGTCTGTAAAACTCTTTCATCACCAATCACTCCGATTATCGTCCTTTCCTTTCCTTTTGAAATATGTGGAATGAGTTTATATTCCCTGATTTTTGCAATTAATTCTTTTACTTCACTTTTTTTTGTTTTGGGTTTTAATACTATTATCATCTTTTCCTCCTTGAATTATAAATTTATTTTTCCAGAATTTTTTTCAATTCTTTTATTAATCTTTTATTCTGTTCCATTGTGCCTATTGTTATTCTTGCAAAATTATCAAAAAAAGGCCTTATTATAATTCCTTTTTTTAATAATTCTTCAAATACAAATTTACTTGCATATTTGAATTTAACAAAAATAAAATTAGCATGTGATTTTATATATTCAATTTTTAATTTATCAAATTCTTTTTCTAAAAATTTTTTACCCGTATTATTAACTTTTATGGTTTTTCTTACATGTTCCTTATCCTTTAGTGAATATAAAGCCGCAACCTGAGCAAGTGAGTTCACATTAAAAGGTGGCCTTACACGTTCTATGAAATTTACTATATCCGGAGCAGCTATACCATAACCTATCCTTAAACCTGCAAGTCCATAAATTTTGGAAAAAGTCCTTAACACAATTAAATTTTTATATTTGGGAAGATATTTTATTCCATCAGGATAATTTTTGTCTTCAACATATTCAAAATATGCTTCATCAAGAACAACGATTGTTTTTTGACTTACATTTTGCATAAGTTTTTCAAATTCATCTTTTGTTATTATTGTTCCTGTCGGGTTATTCGGATTACACAGGAATATTAACTTGGTTTTTTCTGATAATTTTTCAATAAATCTATCAATATCATGCCTGAAATTTTTGTGCGGAACCTGAATTGGAATCCCACCTGTTATATCTGTTACTATGGAATAAACAACAAAAGAAAGAGAAGAAAACATAACTTCATCGCCTGGTTCTACAAATGTTTCTGCAATTAATTGTTCAAGTTCATTTGAACCATTACCAAACATAAGCATATCTTCTTTTACTCTCAGATATTCTGATAAAGATTTCCTTAGATAATAAACTGAACTTTCCGGATACAGGTTTAATTCTTTTAATTTTTTCTTAATTCCTTTTATAGCAAGTTTAGAAGGTCCTAACGGATTTTCATTTGATGCAAGCTTTATTATATCCTTAATACCATATTCTCTTTTGACTTCTTCTATGGGTTTCCCAGGTATATACGGTGAAATATTTAAAATACTTTTCTTTACAACATTAGAAAAATTTTCCACTTATTACTCCTTAGATTTTTTATTAAGTTTTGGGATTTTAATTTAAATATAACTTTGAAATTTATTATTCCAAAACTTATAATAATATAATTTTATTATTAAATTATCAATATTATACCTTTATTCAGATATATTTTCAAGGTCATATTTTAACCGTAAAAACGCGTTTTCTAACGCGTTTTTACGATTCCATATTTTTTTATAGATTTAATATTAAAATTTGTTATAATTTTATAAATATATTTTAAAAGGAGGCAGGTATGACAGAAAAAATTTTTGAAACCGAATCAATTAAAAATATTGCAATATGTGGGGCTCCTGGTGTAGGTAAAACAACTCTTGCTGAATCTTTACTTTTTTCAGCAGGGCAAATACCTCAGATGGGCAGCACCACAAAAGGAAATACTGTTATGGATTTTGATGAAGAAGAAATATCAAAAAAAATGTCATTAAAAACATCCCTTGCTTATCTTGAATGGCAGAATAATAAAATAAATATTTTGGATGTTCCTGGTATTCCGGACCTTGTCTTTGAAATTAAAAGTTCTGTATTTGCAGTTGAAGGAATTATTTTTACAATAAGTGCAGAAGATGGAATAACCATAGATACAGAAAGAAACTGGAATTTATTAAAAGAAAATAAAATTCCTTTTCTCATTTATTTAAACAAAATGGATGGAGAAAATATAAATTTTGAAAAAATCTTAGATGATGCTTCAAATAAATTTAAAAAACCTGTTTTACCCTTATTCTTTCCTATTGGCTCTGGTAAAAATTTTAAGGGTATTGTTGATATAATAAATTCAAAAGCTTTTTATTTTGATAAAAATAATTTAAAAGAAGCGGAAATACAATCAGATATAAAAGAAGTTGCTGATAAATATAAAGAAAAACTACTTGAAATTTCTGCCGAAGCCAAAGATGAACTTACTGAAAAATATTTAAGTGGCGAAAAACTCACAGAAGAAGAATTTAAAACCGGATTAAAAACAGTTATTCTTGAAAATAAACTAATTCCTGTATTATGTGGTTCAGCGATAAATAATCAGGGAATAAAAAATTTACTTGATGCGATTATTAATTATATTCCTTCTCCTTGTGAAATTATAAAAGAAAAACAAGGGACTCTGCCAAATAATCCTGACCAAGTAATAAAACGAAATTGTGCTTCAACAGAGAAAATGAGTGCAATAATTTTTAAAACACGAATTGATCCTTTTGCTGGAAAAATATCCTACTGTAAAATTATTTCAGGCACTTTAACTCTTGGTAAAGAAATTTATAATTCAAATAAAAATATAAAAGAAAAACCTACTCATTTATGGCTTGCCATAGGTAAAAACTTTAAAGATGCCAACACAATAAAAGCCGGTGATATAGTTGTTTTTACTAAACAGGATAACTTTGAAACTGGAACTACACTTTCCGATATTGACAATCCTATCATATACGATTTTATAAAACCTCCAAAACCATCATATTTTGTTGCAATTCATTCAAGCGATAGAAAATCAGCAGATAAATTATCTGAAGTTTTTCAAAGTATAATAAAAGAAGACCCTTCTATAAATTATGCTTATAATGATATTACAAAAGAAGTTGTTGTTTCCTTCACTGGCGAAACCCAGGCACGAATTGCTTTTGACCTTGTAAAACACAGATATAAACTAAATTTTGAAACAAGGGTTCCAAGAGTTGCATACAAAGAAACAATAACTGCAAAAGCAGAAGGACATTACAAACATAAAAAACAATCAGGTGGTCATGGGCAGTATGGCGAAGTCTATCTTAGAATAGAACCTTTAAAAAGAAATGAAGGATTTGTGTTTACAGAAGAAATTTTTGGTGGAGCAATACCTAAAAATTATATACCTGCAATAGAAAAGGGTGCAATTGAGGCATGCCAGTCAGGAGTTATTGCCGGCTATCCTGTTGTTGATTTAAAAGTCAATGTCTATGATGGCACATATCATGAAGTTGATTCTTCTGATTTATCCTTCAGAATTGCTGGGCTTCACGCTACTAAACTTGCAATTGAAGCAGCCAAACCAGCTATTTTAGAACCAATTTCAAAAGTTAAAGTATATGTTGAAGAAAACGATATAGGAAATATTATGAGCGACATAAGCACAAGGCGCGGAAAAGTTTTGGGCATGGAAAAATTTTCAGATAGTATAACAGTAATAAACGCCTATGTGCCACAGAGCGAGATGCTGACTTATCTTTCTGCATTAAATAGCATGACAAAAGGAAAAGGATATTTTGAAATGGAATTTTCTCATTATGAATTTTTACCTTTCAATGAATACGATAGAGCCAAACGCCAGGCAGAAGAAATTAAAAAAGAAGAAGAAGCAAGGAAAAACGAATAAAAAATATTATTTATAAAGATTATTTTTTGAAATTCTTTTTCTTATTATTTCTCTTATCAGTTTTTCATCAATATCTTCTTTAATAATAACTCTTCCAATATCTTTTATAAATACAAAACGATTTTTACCAGTTATAAATTTTTTATCACTCCAGAAATGTTTCATTATATTGTTAATATTACATCCTGTTATTTTATCAGGCAACCCGATTTTTAAAATAATATTTTCTATTTTATCTGCGACTTCTTTTTTAAGAAGACCTAATTTAACCGCGATATCATTTGCACATAAAATTCCAACTGCAACCGCTTGCCCATGTTTATATCTGTATTTTGAAGCAGCTTCAATTGCATGCCCTATGGTATGTCCGTAATTTAAACTAACCCTTATACCTTTTGTATCAAATTCATCCTGCCTTACGATGTCTGCTTTTATTTTATAACTCTCAGTTACTATTTTTAATAAAACATCTTTATCAAAATTAAAAACTTTTTCAATATTTTCACCAAGAAAATTTAATAATTTTTCAGAATGAATGACACCATATTTTACAACTTCAGCAAGTGCTGATTGTATTTCTTTTTTATCAAGTGTTTCAAGAAAATCAATATCACCTATTACAACTGCCGGCTGACAGAACCCACCAACAATGTTTTTAGTATCATTAAAATCAATACCAACTTTACCACCTATTCCACTGTCCACAAAGGCAAGAAGAGTTGTTGGTATCTGAACATATTTTGTGCCTCTTTTGAAAGTATGCGCAACAAAGCCCCCCAAATCACCAATAACACCACCGCCTAAATTTATTATAAATATTTTATTTGGTTTTTTATTATATTCAACAAGTTTTCCCAATAAATTTTTATAAGAATCAAAATTTTTATATTTTTCTCCATCAGGAATAATCCCGGTTCTTATTTCCTTATAATTTCCTTTTTTTAAAATAGATACTAACTTATCCAAATATAATTTTGCAACTTTAGAATCTGTAATTATAAATATACTATCACCTAATTTTAAAGGTTGGATTATAATATTTATATCTTTAATTATCCCGCTTCCAACTGAAATATCATAATCCTTCCCTTGCCCTAACTTTACTTTTATCTTTTCCACCATCATAATTTCCTTATTTTATTTTTCAAACATAAATTTATTCTGATTTATATCAAATGGCAGAGGATAATCTCCATCAAAACAAGCCATGCAAAATTTATCTTTTTTGCCACCAACTGCCTTTATTAAACCCTCCAGAGAAAGATAAGCAATAGAGTCAACGCGTAAATATTTTCTTATTTCTTCTATTGTGTGATTATTTGCAATTAGTTCTGTTCGTGTTGGGAAATCCATTCCATAAAAACATGGATTAAAAATAGGTGGAGATGAAATTCTATAATGAATTTCTTTTGCTCCGGCCTGTCTTATCATTTTTACTATTTTTCTGCTTGTTGTGCCACGAACAATAGAGTCATCAATAACCACAACTCGTTTTCCTTCAATAATTTCCCTTACCGGGTTTAACTTTAATTTAACTCCAAAATCCCTTATTGTTTGTTCCGGTTCAATAAATGTCCTGCCAATATAATGATTCCTTATCAATCCCATATCATATTTTATTCCTGTTTCTTCTGAATATCCTATAGCAGCAATAACTCCTGAATCAGGAACAGGTATTACAACATCCGCTTCGCATCGCGCTTCTTTTCCTAATTGCCTTCCCAGTTCTCTTCTTATATCATTTACTGTTCTGTTAAAAATATAGCTATCGGGTCTTGCAAAGTAAATAAATTCAAAAACACACATAGCGCTTCTTGCGCGTTCTGCAAATTTTTCTGTTTTGACTCCATCTTTTGAAAAGATAACAATCTCACCTGGTTCTACTGTAAAAATCCTTTTTGCATTTAAAAGGTCAAATGCGCATGTCTCTGATGCAACGATATAAGTTCCATCAATCTGACCAACTTCCAATGGTCTAAAACCATTAGGGTCTCTGGCAGCTATTAAATAATCTTTATTCAGAATAACAAATGAAAAAGCTCCTTTTAAATCTTTTAAAGATATTTTAACCGCTTCAATAAAATCATACATATTATTTTTTGCAATTAAATGGACTAAAATTTCGCTATCTACAGTTGATTCAAAAATTGAACCACTTTTTTCAAGAGCAAGTTTTATTTCCTGTGAATTTACAAGATTTCCATTATGCGCAACTGCTAACGGTCCATTTATATAATTTACCTTTATTGGCTGGGCGTTTTCTATTGTTGTTGAACCAGTTGTTGAATAACGGACATGACCAATTGCTTTATCACCTTTTAAATAACTTAATTTTTTTTCATTAAATATCTCAGAAACAAGGCCCATTTCTTTCACTTCATATGATCTGCCGTTAGAATCAATAGTTACAATACCGGCACTTTCCTGACCCCTGTGTTGCAATGCATAAAGTCCTAAATATGCCAATTTTGCAGATTCGCTATTGCCATAAATACCAACTATACCACAAGCCTCTTTTATTTTATCTTCATACATATTCATTTACTCCTGTCATCCACAATTTTTCAATCTCATTTAAATCCAAATTTAATTTTTTTGAATATTTTTTTGCAGCCCAATCAATATTTATTATTAACCTATCACCACCTGTTTTACCAATTTCGGTTGCTATTATTTTGTTTTTAGATGCTATACGTTTTAATCTCAATAAATTTTCTCTTTTAACAGTTACAATGGCACGTGATTGGGTTTCTCCGAATAAAAGCGCATCTATTCTTATATCGCTTTGTAATTCAATATAAGCACCAATTGCTTTTTCATTATGTAATTTTCCTGATAAACAGCATTCAGCAAGAGCCACCGCCAGACCACCTTTACTTATATCATGTGCTGAAATTATAATTCCATTTTTAATACCTTCTATACATGTTTTTTGAAGTGCCTTTTCCTTTGCCATGTCAATTCCTGGAACCGGTCCTTTTACCATATTGTGAATTTCTTTTAAATACTCCGACGCACCTATTTCTTCTTTTGTCTCGCCCAGCAAAACTATTATATCACCTTCATTTTTAAAATATTGTTTCACATATCTTTTATTTTTCCCTTTAATATAACCTACCATACCTACAACAGGTGTTGGATAAATAGCATTTTGGGGGCTTTCATTATAAAAGCTGACATTACCGCTTATAACAGGAGTATTCAATTTTTTTGCCGCATAAGCCATACCTTCCACTGCTTTTTGGAATTGATAAAATATTTCCGGATCCTCAGGATTTCCAAAATTAAGACAATTGGTAAAAGCAATTGGTTGTGCTCCACTCATACTAACATTCCTTGCTGCTTCTGCAACTGCTATCATACCACCTGTAAATGGATCAAGATAAACATATCTCCCATTTCCATCAACTGATGTTGAAAGTAATAAATCTTTTCCTTTAATATTAATAACCGCAGCGTCAGAACCAGGCAAAGTAAAAGTATTTGTCTGAACCATGTGGTCATATTGTCGCCATATATTTGATTTACAGGATATATTTGGCGATGAAATTAACTTTTTAAAAATCTCTTCTATATTATCAGGGACTTTTATATCATCATTGTTAATATTTATATTTTTTAAATATTCAGGTTTTATTCCTTTTTGCTTTTTAAGAGGAAAATATTTATAACTGCTATCGGTTAATGCCCTGATTGGAATATCCGCAACTATTTTACCATTTTCATAAATTTTAAACTTTTGTTCTTTAATAACTTTACCTATTTTTACAGCATGCAACCCCCACTTTCTCAAAATTTTTTCAACTTTTTTTTCATTTCCTTTCTTACAAACAAGCAGCATTCTTTCCTGTGATTCAGAAAGCAAAACTTCATAGGCATTCATATTTAATTCTCTTTTAGGGACTTTGTCTATATCAATTTCAACTCCGGTCCCTGCTCTATATGCCATTTCAGAAGAAGATGACGTAAGCCCTGCAGCCCCCATATCCTGAATCCCTATCACTAAATTTTTATCAATAAGTTCAAGTGTGGCTTCAAGTAAAAGTTTTTCCATGAAAGGATCTGCAACCTGAACTGATGAACGCCTTTTTTGATTTTCTTCTGTAAGTTCAGCCGATGCAAAAGATGCACCATGAATGCCATCTCTGCCTGTTAAAGCGCCAATATACATAATTGGATTCCCTGCTCCCTTTGCAATCCCTTTTTTTATTTTATTTTTATTTACTATTCCTATTGTCATAGCATTTACAAGACAATTATCCTGATATGAATCTTCAAATACAGTTTCTCCTGCAACTGTTGGCACACCAACACAATTTCCATAAAATGCAATTCCACTCACAACACCATGTAAAAGATGTTGGGTCTTTAAAGTTTTTATATTGCCAAATCTTAACGAATCTAAAATAGCAACAGGTCTTGCTCCCATTGTAAAAATATCCCTTAATATGCCCCCAACACCAGTTGCAGCGCCCTGAAAAGGTTCAACGGAAGATGGATGATTATGAGATTCTATTTTAAATGCTATTCCTATGCCCAATTTGGTGTCAATAATTCCTGCGTTTTCACCTGGTCCCTGTAATACATATTTCCCTTTTGTTGGAAATTTTTTAAGTACAGGTTTTGAATGTTTGTAACTGCAATGCTCAGACCACATAGCGGAAAAAACACCGAGTTCAACTATATTAGGTTTTCTTCCCAGTATTTTTATTATATTGTTATATTCTTCTTTATTTAAATTATGCTCTTTTAAAATTTCATCCGTAATTTCTATATCATAATTATTCATCTTTCACCACTTTCAACTTTTTTTTATATAATCTATAATTGACTGCCATATTAATCTTCCATCTTCTGAACCAAGTTCTTTTATCATTGCTCTTTCCGGATGCGGCATCATTCCCAAAATATTTCCTTTTGTATTCATTATACCAGCTATGTTATATATTGAACCATTGACATTTGCTTCATCGGTTATCATGCCATTTGAGTCACAATACCTGAAAATAATTTTATCCTTTGCAATCAAAGTATTTAATGTCCTTTCATCACAATAATAATTTCCTTCACCATGAGCAATTGGTATTTTTAATACCTGTCCTTTTGCACATCTGTTTGTAAAAGGCGTATTTGTATTTTCAACTGTAATATTTACATATTCACAAATAAACTTTAAATTTTTATTATGCAGCATAGCCCCGGGTAAAAGACCTGCTTCAAGCAAAATTTGAAAACCATTGCAGATTCCAATTATAAATTTGTTTTTTTTATTGGCAAAATCACTTATGCTTTCCATAACTTTTGCAAAACGCGCTATTGCTCCGCTCCTTAAATAATCCCCATAAGAAAAACCACCTGGTAATACAAGACAATCATATTTTTTAATATTTTTTGATTCATGCCATATAAATTCTGCTTCTTGATTTAACACATCCTTTAAAGCCCATAAACAATCCGCATCGCAATTTGAACCGGGGAAAACAACGATACCGAATTTTAATTTTTTATTCATCTTAAATTATCTCAAAATCATATTTTTCAATATTTGGATTGGCAAGTAATTTATCACAAATCTCATCTACTTCTTTTTTTATTTTTTCATTATTTCCGTCAATTTCCATCTCAATATACTTACCTATCCTTACATCCTTTATATTTTTATAACCCATTTTTACAAGTGCCGCATTTACTGTTTTGCCCTGCGGCTCTAAAACACCATCTTTAAAAGTAATATATATTTTTGCTTTTGCCATAAAACACCTCATTGCTTTTTTTAACTTTCAGGAATTATGTTTTTATTATTATATAGAATTTAAATATTTTTACAAGTTTTTTTATACGACCGCTAAAACGCATTTTTACTGAAAATTTTTTTATCTATCTTATAATAAACTTTTATTTTTATAATGCATTTTTTTTTATTCACTCGACTTTTTTAAAATAAAGCATTGGTATTGTTTTAAAATTTTATTTTTTTAATAATGTTTCCATCCTCTGTAAATCTCAATTTCCTATTGCGGTTTTCAGGATATGAATTTGAATTTATTTTTTCTAAAAATATTTAAGCATAACTTACTTATATCATTATCATAAAGAATTCCCTTATTTTTAATAATTTCATCCAGCGCCTTATTTATTCCGAGCGCCTTTCTATACGGTCTTTTAAATGTCATAGCCTCAATAACATCAGCAATGCCAATAATTTTTGCTTCTAACAGAATTTTATCTCCTTTAAGTCCGCGCGGATAACCGCTTCCATCTATCCTTTCATGATGCTGGTAAATAATCTCTGCAACAGGCCAGGGGAAATATATAGATTTTAAAATTTTATAACCCTCTTCAGAGTGAGTTTTTATTATTTCATATTCTTCTTTTGTAAGTTTTCTTGGTTTATTAAGTATGGAACCTGATATAAAAATCTTTCCTATATCATGAATTACAGCAGAAATATATATACATTCAATCTGTTCATCAGATAATCCATATTCCTTTGCAATAAATTTTGCAAGTTCAGCGGTTCTTCTCTGGTGTCCAACAGTATACTTATCTTTTTTCTCAACAAGCTTTTCCATTGCGGTTATAACCCCATCCATAATTTTTTTCATTATTAAAAAATTCTTTTCTATTTTATTCTGAAAATCTGTTCTTTCACTTATATTCCTTATTATAGATAAAACCACAGATTTATTATTGTATTTAAAAACATGAGAATTAACTTCACAGTTAATAATATCCCCATTACTCTTTTTTACCGGGACTTCAAAAATAGCTTTTTTATTTTCTCTTAATCTTTTTAAATACAGATTTATGATTTTTTTATTAAATTTCGCATAAAAATCAAAAGGGGTTTTTTTTAATATTTCATTTTTTGATAATCCCAATTGCTCACATGCGGCTTTGTTTACCTCAAAAAATTTACCGGGTTTTTTATTTTCAATTGTATGTAAAACAATCGCATCATTGGATTTATTAAAAATAGTTTTATATAATTCTTTTTCTGACACATTATCATTTTCTTCCAAATATCTAATTGTTAACAATAGTGCAAAAGGTTCCTTATCCGCATTATTAACCCGCGCAATATTTACAAGTCCATAAAATTCTTTTTCTTTTTTTATAAATTTGCTCCTAAAATTACCCACAAAACCTTCATTAAATGCTCTTTTAAAAATAGCTTTTATAATTTTCCTTTCATCTGGTAATACCAGGTCAAAAAATTTTCTTCCTTCCATACTTTTTTCATCCCAAAACCCAAATATTTGAGCTGCCTTATCCGAAGAAAACAATATGTCAAATCTTTTATCAATCATAATTATAGCATCATTTGATGTCATTATAATTTTTTTATACATCTCTTCGGAATTTTTAAGTGAATTTTGAAGCGTTTTTATTTTTAAATTTAAATATTGATAATTAAGAAGGTTGGGATGAAAATCTTTGGATTCTTTGGAATTAAAAACCTGTGAGTATCTGTTTTTAGTCAATCAAAGCTCCTCTTTAAATTTAGTCAAAAACTTTTAGGCATTCGTTTTTAATTATATAAAAAAAAAGTGAAAAGTAAAGATTTTTTTCCGTAAAAACTCGTTAGAAAACGCGTTTTTACGGAAAAACTAAATTTTTTATTATATTTATTAATAAATTTTTATTTTTATAATACAGCCCTTTTATTCACCAGTTTTTTTAATAAAACTCAATTGTTGTTTTAAATTTACTTTTGAAAATTGAAATCTTTTAATTCAATTTTTAGGTAAATTTTATTAACACGGCTAAGAAAATATTTTTTCATCTCAGAAAAACACAAATTTTATTATCATCTTTTATTTTTAAATTTATTTATTGCTCATTTCTCTGTATTTTTCTGGGCCTCCTGCTATCATATCAGCGCATTTTATACATTTTATATCATGGCAATGAGTAATTTGGGGGGTAATTTGTATAATTCTTGCAGTTTTTTTTAATAAACTACCAATCGGGAATAAACGCCATAAACTTTTTCCAATAGTTATTTTTTTATCTATTCCATTAAAAAAAATATCAAGATTTAAAAAGCCTTCAGAGCATCCCCCACACTCAACTTCCATTGGCAAACCATCAGTATTTAATGCCCACCTTATAAACATATTTCTACCTGCCATCTGTTCTGCAAGATGTAAAGCTGTTAATTTATTTAAATTAACACCCAATAAAAGTATATAACCATTAAATAAAGCAAGTTCTCTTAAAGGAGCAAATACATCCATTGGTTTTTGTGTTTTTATAATCTCGCTTGCAAATGGACCTATCCCTGTAAAAGAACATACAGGGTGATAACCTCTTATTCTTTCTTTCATATGCAGCATAGTATAAGGAATAATCCCCATCTCATTTTTTGAGATACAATCAGAATTTGTCGTAAAAATTTCCCTGTTTTCAGTTATTTTAACAGAATAATCATAACCGTTTCTTGAATATTTTTTCCCCTCTGGTGGATTTATTAAAAACTCATAAGAAAATGTTGGAGTGATAAGAGTGCAGCCGTTATCTATGAAAACATTAATTATGGATAAAGGACCACCTTCTACTACATCACCAAATGATTTTAAAGAAGAATGTAATATGATACATTTCCCTTTTATATTAAATTTTTTTATAGCATCATTAATCTGCTTTTTAGTTATCATGAACCGGTTTATTTTATTAAAACATTAAAAACAAATTCTTTTTTTCTTTCTGAATCTCCGAATTTTAATTCCCAGTTGTGTGCCTTTAAAATGCTCTGACATATTAAAAAATTAAGTATCTGTGTTTTGTATTCTTCGTTTTCTTCAATTCTTTTGTAAAAATCATATTTTAAAATATCATCATATATTTTATCTTTGAATTTATTACCGTATATTTTTATATATATAATAAAATTATATTCATTATCGCTTTTTTTTATTCCAATTACTATTCCTTTATTTTTATCAGTAAAAGAAATTGCATTTTCAATTAATATATTCAAAGCCCGTGCTATTCTATAACTATCAATATTTAATAATATCTTTCCTGGTAATAATTCTTTCTCAATTATGGCTTTTTTATAGTTATTTTTTATAACTTCTTTTAAAATTTTAATAATATCTTCTTCTTTTTTTATCAAGTTCATGATTCCTGTTTCAATTCTTACTGTATCTAAAAGATCGTTCATTAAATCATATATTTTAACTGTATTGTCTCTTATAATTTTTAATTTTTTTTGTTGAGCAGATGTGCATTTACCATTTTTTACTTTTTCCAGAAAATTTACTGCTTCTTTTATTCCCAACACAGGATTTAAAAGACCTTCTATTATATTTATCATAAAATTTGCTTTTGCATTTTCAAACCATTTTACTCTTTTTAAATTCCCATCAAGAATTTCCTTGCTTTTTTGAAGTTCAATGAATATTTTATTTCTTTCATACGCATATAAAAGGGATTTTTTTAAAAGATCGCTGTCCATCCTGCCTTTTACAAGATAATCCTGTGCACCTTCTTTTAATGCCTTTATTGCCGTTATTTCATCATCCAAACCAGTAATAATGACTATAGGTATATTTAATGCCTTATCTCTGACCCTGTTTAAAGTATAAATACCATTACTGTCAGGCAAAGATAAATCAAGCAAAATAATATCCGGCTTTACTTTATCTATTGCCTGCAAACCAGTTAATAACGTATTTGCCACTTCAAGATAAAAAGGTGAATTCCTTATTTCTGATAGTATCTCCCAGATTAATCTGACATCTCCCTCATTATCTTCTATTAGTAAAACTTTTAAATGCTTTTTTTCTTCAAACACTTTTATCCACCTTTATTTTTGGGTAATCTCACAATATTTAACCAGAATTCTTCAATGCACCTTATAACTTTAATAAATTCATCTAGCTGCATTGGCTTTACTATATAGCAATTCGCTCCCATCTTATATGCTTTTATAATGCTTTCTTCTGAATCAGAACTTGATATAATTATTACAGGTATATCTTTAAATTCATCTGATTCTTTTATTTCTTTTAAAACTTCAAATCCGTCTTTTTTAGGTATATTTATATCCAGCATAATAATATCCGGTCTTTTTTTATTAACAGATTTATTTTTAAATAAATAATTAATTACATCTTCGCCATCTTTAATTACAACTATATTTTCATTCCTTATGTATTTAAAAACTTCTGTTATTAATCTTACATCAGCATCATTATCTTCAACAAGCAATATTTCCAACATAACTTTATTTAATAAATTATTCATTTTTAAACTCCTTTTATTTTTTGTTTACAACCGGTATATTAAAATAAAAGGTTGAACCTGCCCCAGGTTCAGATTCAACCCATATTTTTCCATTATGAAGTTCAATAATTTTTTTACATATAGAAAGACCAATACCACTTCCAGGATATTCATCTTTTGTATGTAACCTTTTAAATAATTCAAATATTTTCTCATAATATTCTTTTGCGATACCAATACCATTGTCCTTGATAGAAAAAACTATTCCTTTACTTGTTTTCTTATATGAAATAGTTATAACAGGGGGCACTTCTTTTTTTGAAAAAATTAAGGCATTTGTTATTAAATTTTGAAAAACCTGTTCCATCAAAATCTCATTTCCCCAGAAATCAGGTAATTTATCATAAATTATCTTCCCATTTTTTTTCTGAATCAGATAAGAAACATTGTCTATTACTTTTTTAACAATTTCTAAAGTATTTATAAGTTTAAATTCTCCGGCGGACCTTCCAATCCTTGAATAATCAAGAAGGGCTTTAATTAATTGTTGCATTCTATTTACGCCTTCAACAATAAATTTAATAAAATCATCTGCATTTTTATCCAGTTTATCTTTATATCTTCTTTCCAAAAGTTGAACATAACTTGCTATCATTCTTAATGGCTCCTGCAGGTCATGCGATGTAATATAAGCAAATTGTTCTAATTCAGTATTTGCCCTTTCTAATTCTTTAATTATCATTTTTAATTTTTCTTCTGTTTCTTTAATTGATGTAATATCAATAATTGTTATCAAATTCGCAATTTTGTTTGCATAAATTATTTTTTTAAAATTCATATCTATATATTTTATTTTTTTGGATTTTGTCAATATTCGTGTCTGGATATTGTATATTTCATCTTGTCTTAATTTATCAATATCATCCATATATAGTGCAGCCATCCTTTTCTCATCAGGATGAACCATATTTAAAAAATCCTTATTAGAATAACTATATAAATCTTGTATACTAACTTCTAAAATATCGGAAATTGCATTATTGGCATATATTATTTTATTATCCTGATTTATAAGAATGCCATAATTTGCCTGCTCTGATAAAGTTTTAAATTTTTGTTCTGATTCTTTTAACAACATGTTAGCTTTTATTTTTTCAGTAACATCGCGCATCACACCTAACATTCTATAAACTTTATTATTGCTATCTGTTAAAAAAATACCCTCATCTTCTAAAAATATATAATTACCATTTTTATGTAAAAATCTATATTCTGCATTATATTTACCTTTTTCCCGATATGCTTTCTTTAATAATTCAATAACGTTTTTCCTGTCATCTGGATGTATCATTTCTTCCCATTTTTTGATATCAACTTTATTATTAAAATATTCAATTGGCCATCCGGTTATTTTTTCAATTGCACCACTCCAGTTAATTTTTCCTGTTTTCACATCATAGTCATAATTCATCAAACCTGTTTGATTAATAAGAATATCATGTAATTTTTTAAATTCAATTAATTTGTTTTGAATTTCTTTTCTTGCAGTTATATCTCTTATTATTGAAAGAGCGACTTTTTTATTTTTTAAACGAAAAATTCGCGTATTTATTTCAACTGGTATTTTTTTTCCATATTTATTTACTATTTCAGTTTCATATATGCAGAATTTTTTTGTGTTAAGTTCATGTCCTATCCTCGGGAAATCTTTTAAATATTCCGGAGTAACTATATCCTGGGGCTTTTTTTTCAACAATTGATTTTTATTAAATTTCAACAGTTGGATCGCCTTATTATTGGCATCTAAAAAATAATGAGCCCTGCCATCTCTTGTAAGTCCATTTATCATAACCATATCATTTGTGTTATTGAATATTTCCCTGTATTTTTTTTCGTTTTCTTCTAATTTTAATTGGATATTATAAAATTTAATTATATTGGTTATTATTTTGACAGTTTTTAATAAAAGCCGTTTTGAATTCTCATCTAAAAATGGCTTTAATTTTTGCTTTTTACATATATCAAAAGTCATTGACCCCATTGTTTTATCATTAGTACTTATTGGAATAAAAATTAAAGTTTCTATATCAAGATCTGTAAAAAATTTTTTTATTAAATTCCTTGTTTTCAGGTTTTTTATTTTCCCGGGAAAATTTTTTACCAATCTGTCTGTCTGGAAAATTTTATACTTTTTTTTAAAAAAATATTTTATAATTTTATCCGGTAATTTATAATTTAAACTTGACTTTATTCCTTTATCTCGCCATTCTATTATACATTCATGGTATAAATCCCTGTATGCATTATACGAAACCCGGCCAAAATTAAATGTTTTCCCTATTAATTCAAAAATTTTTTTTATTACACGTTTTTCATTATTTTCTTTTACAAAATTTATTCTGTATAATTTTGAAAATAGTTTTTCTGAAAAATTTCTCTCATTAATTTTATTTTTTATAATTATACCTTTTGCCATACAAAGCCCCTAAAAAAGCATTTTTACCCATTCAGATTATATATTTTTTTTAAAAAAAAGTAAAGATATTTTTTAGCCGTAAAAACGCGCCAGAAAACGCTTTTTTTAGAAAAAACAAATTTTTTTATTATTTTTATTTAATAAATTTTTATTTATTAAACACATTAATTTTATTCACCTTTTTTTTTAATTTAAAATAAAACATAAGGTTTTGTTTTAAAAATTTTATTTGTTTAATAATTTTCTTTGTGTTTTTTCTCCTTACAATTTATCATTGCTTTTTTAAGGTTTGGTATAATATAGCATTATACTCTTTTTATTATAATATATATCATCTTTATTCCCAGGATCCGAAAGCGCCAGCTCCAAAATTTTCAACCTTGCTTATTTTTCTATTTTTAATTTTAAATAATAATATAATAAAAAATAAAATAAAAATACTAATTATTATATAAAATGATTTAGTAAATTTTATAAATTTATTTTTGTCCCTACCCCCTGTTTTCTTTATAAATTCCATAATACCTTCGTATATACCTCTGCTGTATTCTTCATTTTTAAAACAAGGTATTATTTTATTATCTATTACCGAAGATAATATTGAGATAATATTAACAGGTATTTGTTCTCCATATTCATAATGTAATTTCCTGTCATTTAGCGCAATAAAAAACAAAATTGCTTTCTGCTTGTCTAAAAATTTTATCCTTTCTGAATTAAATAATTCTTTCACATACTCTTGAATAACCATTTCATCCTGCACATAATCTTTTAATGAATTTATTACAATTACTTTGATCTCAATATTTTGCATTTTATTAAATTTTATTAATAATTCTTCAAGAGATTTTTTATCTGTTTCTTTTAATATTTTTGCAAGGTCATTGATATGTTCATCTTTAATTTCAATTCCCCTGGCATTTAATATAATATTGATAAATATAAGAAGCAACATGAATCGTAAAATTTTACGAAAAAACGAAATATTTTTATTATTTTTATAACGCATTACTTTTATTCACCCGTTTTTTAATTTAAAATAAAACTCAAGTATTGTTTTAAATATTTTATTTCTTTAATAATATTTTTCTCATTTTTCAAAATATATTATCTGCCCGGGAATAACTTCTTCTTTTTTATCCGGAAAATATTCTATGGCTTTTTCTGCTATTAAATTTATACCACCTGATAAACCAATTACGAATTCATTATTCTTAAATTTTTCAACCATGGCTTTAACTGCATTTATCCAGAAATTATCATTCACTTTTTCAGCAATGCCATCATCTCCAAAAATAACAATCTTTTTATCTTTAATGGAAACTACAAATAAAATATTATTTTTTAAATCAGAATCCCTTAAATTTAATTTGATAAAAATTTCCCGCGCTTTATTTAATGCATCTTTTCCTATCTTTTTCATTATATAAATTCTAATTTTACATTTCGTTTGTTTTTCTATACTCTTTATCATATTATTCAATAGCGTTATTTCTTCCTCTTTTAAAAAATCTTTAAAATTCATATTTCACCATTTACTTCCCTGTTTAATCTATCAAAAAATTGAACCATGAATCTATGTCTTTTTTCAGCCATTTTTTTACCAGTTTTTGTCTGCATTATATTTTTTATTTTTCTTAATTTATAAATATATTCCCGGTAAGCCGTATCTTCTCTTGTATATGGTTTTGTTTTATGTATATCTATATTCCTGTTATGTAATTTTGCACCAACCTCTCCTGCGAACAAAAAAGCCCGGCCTATACCAACCGCTCCTATCGCATCTAACTTATCTGCATCAAATAAAACTTTTGCTTCTTTTGTTTCAGGTTTTTTGCTTCCGCGAAATCTGTGAGTTTCAATGCAATGAACGATTTTTTTTATTTTATCAGGGTTAATTTTATATTCTTTTAATAACTTAAATGCTTTTTTAGCTCCTTTTTCAGCATGGCATATTTTACCATTTTTTTTATCTTCATCTGCTCTGGCTATATCATGCAATATTGCAGCATATTTTAATATTTCCATGTTAGCCTTTTCTTTTCTCCCGATTTTTAATGCAAGATTATATACTCTCTCCGTATGTTCCCAGTTATGTGAATTTTGGTTTTCCTCTATTATTTTTTTTACCCTGTTTTTTATAATTAAAAATAATTTTTTATTTTCCATTTTTTTTATTTTACAGTTAAAAACTTAAAATGGCAATAAAAAACACACTTGCAAAAACAGTTTAATTAAATATAATAAGAAAAGTATTTAATAAATATATTAAAAAGGTGTTTTTATGGAAAAAGCAAATAAAGCATTTTTTTTTAAATTAATCATAGTTGGTTTTTTTATTTCAATAATTACCGCTTTATTTGTTATAAAACTTATCTTTTCATTAAGCACAATAACAATGCCTGATTTTACCGGTATTTCATTTGAAAATGCACAAAAGATATGTTCCAAATTAGCCCTTGAATTAAAAGTAGAAGATGAAATTTATAGCAATATTTATGAAAAAGGTATAGTTATTTCTCAAAATTTAAAACCAAAATCCAAAATAAAAAAAGGCAGGGTTGTCTATGTTATTTTAAGTAAAGGATCAAAATTAGTTACAACTCCGGATATTACAAACACTTTAAAATCTAAAGCTATCATAGAAATAAAAAATAATGACCTTGATGAAGGATATGAATCAGTTATTTTTTCTCCAATTTATAAAGAAAATTTTATCATAGCCCAGTATCCGCCACCTGGGGTTCAAATTCAGTTTAAATCAAGGATTAATTTTTTAAAAAGCGCAGGAGAAAAAAAACAATCTTTTTTAATGCCGGATTTTTTAAATCAGAATATATTCAGTGTTTATAAAATATTATCATCTAAAAAAATTTTTTTAAATAAACTTATTATAGAAGATAATGAAAATTTTAACACAGGAACAATTATAAATCAGGAACCGCCATATGGTCATAAAATAAACTCTGATACTCAAATAATTTTAACAGCAACCAAAAAGCCATCTGATACTTTCCTAAAAAAAAGATTAATAAAAATAGTATATACATTAACAGAATCAAATGTTGCCAGATTGATTAAAATCAATGTTTTCAGTTTATCAGGTAATGAGACCATCTTCAATGATGTCATTGAACCACAAAAAACAATATCGTTAAATACCAATGTGATAGGCGATGCTTACGTCCAGATTTTTATGGGTAATGAATTATTAAAAGAACTTGAATATAAATTAAAATGAAAGGTGCAAAATGAAAAAAATAAAACTTTCTCCTTCAATTCTGGATTCTGATTTTACGCGTATAAAATATACGATTAACTTGTTAAAAAAATCAAATGTTGACTTTATTCATTTTGACGTTATGGATGGAAACTTTGTTCCGAACTTAACTTTTGGTCCCAAATTTATATCACAGATACGCAAACTTACGGATTTACCTTTTGATGTCCATCTTATGATAAAAAATCCTGAAAAATATATTGATGATTTTATTGATGCCGGTTCGGATTATATAACTATACATTATGAAGCAACAAAAAATATAATCCCAATATTTAAAAAATTAAAAACAAAAAGAGTAAAAACCGGTATATCAATAAAACCCAAAACCGATGTAAATAAAATAATTAATTATTTAAAATTTCTGGATTTAGTGCTTATAATGAGTGTTGAACCCGGGTTTGGTGGACAGAAATTTATGCCGGAAGTTTTAGATAAAATCAAAATTTTAAAAAAATTTAAAAAAAAATATGAATTTTTAATTTCAATAGATGGTGGAATAAATCCTGATACTGCTCCTTTGGCTTGTGATGCCGGGGTTGACATACTTGTTTCAGGCAGCGCTATTTTTAAATCAAAAAATCCAATTAAAATCATAAAAAAACTTTATAATATCTGCAAAAAATAAAATATGTTTGAAACAATATCTGCCAAAATAAGCAACCTGATTAAAAAAATAACAGGACAGGGTATAATAACCGAAAAAAATATTGAAAATATACTACATGATATAAAAATGGCTTTTTTGGAAGCAGATGTAAATTATAAGGTTACAAAGGAATTTATTGAAAAAGTAAAACAAAAAGCATTAGGTAAAAATGTTCTTAACTCCTTAACTTCTGAACAGCAATTTGTAAAAATAATTCATGACGAACTTGTTTCTTTTCTTGGAAATAAATTTAACGGTATCTCAAAAGAAAAACCAGTAACAATATTACTTGCCGGATTACAGGGATCCGGAAAAACAACAACCTCGGCTAAACTGGCTTTTTACATTAAAAATGAAAAAATAGCTGAAAAAATATTACTTGTTTCGCTTGACACAAAAAGAGCAGCAGCAAAAGAGCAGTTAAAAATTCTTGCAGATAAAAATAACTTCCTTTTTTATACTGAAAATAATGATGATTCTCTCCAAATTGCTGAAAATGCTTATAGATTTGGTTTAGATAAACTTTGTGATGCTATGATATTTGATACAGCAGGTACCCTCCATATAAATCAGGAACTGCTTTCTGAACTTAAAAAATTAAAAGAAAAAATAAAATTTTCCGAAATATTTTTAGTCGCTGATGCTATGCTTGGTCAGGAAGCAGTTAATATTGCAAAAAATTTTAACGAAATGCTTGGTCTGACAGGTATAATTCTTACCAAAACAGATGGCGATGCAAAAGGCGGGGCTGCACTTTCCATGAAATATGTAACTTCGGTTCCTGTAAAATTTATAGGCACAGGGGAAAAAATTGATAAACTTGATATTTTTCATCCTGATAGAATTGCTTCTGCTATTCTTGGCATGGGCGACATAGTATCACTCGTAGAAAAAGTAGAAAAAACTATTTCAGAAGAAGAAAGAAAAAAACAATTTGAAAAATTAAAAAAAGCATCCTTTACTTTTGATGATTTTTTAATACAATTAAAACAACTTCAGAATATCGGACCTTTACAGGATTTAATTAAAATGTTACCCGGTGGTTATAACCTTCCAAATATAAATATAGATGAAAAAGACATAAAACACATAGAAGCAATAATACTTTCTATGACAAAAAAAGAACGGTTAATGCCGGAAATCATAAATGAGAGCCGAAAATCAAGAATAGCACGCGGAAGCGGAACAAGTTATGAAAAAGTAAATAAACTTTTAAAACAATTTTCACAGATGAAAAAATTTTTGAAAAAATCCTCCGGTAAAAATTTTAATCCTTTTAAAAATTTTTATTTTTGATTTTTATATGGAGAATTAGGTATTGAACAAAGTAAATTTTTGGTATAATCACTTTTCGGGTTTAAAAATATTGTATCTGTTTTACCTGACTCTATAATTTTCCCATCTTTCATCACAATAACATAATCAGCAAGATTATATACAATTCTTAAATCATGAGTAATAATCAGAATAGTTATTTTATCCTTTAAATTTAATTCTAAAAATAATTGTAAAATCTGCGCCTGAACAGAAACATCAAGATTGGATACAGGTTCATCAGCAATTAACAACTTAGGCTCCATTGTCAAAGCCCGCGCAATTACTATCCTCTGCCTCTGACCTCCTGATAATTCATGTGGATAATTTTTAATAAAATTTTCATTTAATCCGACTTTTTTTAAAAATTCTTTTACCTTTTCTTTTAATTTTTCTCCGCTTAAATTGAAATGATATCTAATTGGTTCTGCCAATATATCTCCTGTTTTTATTCTCGGATTTAACGAACCATAAGTGTCCTGAAATATATATTGAATTTTTCTTCTTTTTTCTTTTGTTGAAAAATCCAGTAGTTTCCCTTCAAAAAATATTTCCCCTTCATCCGGAATTTCAATACCGGCAATACATCTGGCAAGAGTTGTTTTACCTGAGCCGCTTTCACCTACTATGGCAGCAATTTGCCCTTTTTTTATGCTAAAAGAAACACCATCAACCGCTTTAACAATTTTTTCTTTTTCTGAAAAAATTTTTTCTATACTGAAATATTTTTTTAAATTATTCACTTGTAATATTTTTATCATTTTATCTTTCAACCTTTTAAAGGATAAAAACATTTTACATAATTTTTCCCTACTCGGACAACTTCCGGTTGATACCGTCTGCATTTTGCCTTTGAAAATTCGCACCTGCCGGAAAAACTACAATTTTTAAAATTTTCTTTCATATCAGGGAATTCACCTTTTATTACCTTGAATTTTTTTATTTTCTTTTTAATATCGGGAATTATTTCAAATAATGCTTTTGTGTAGGGATGATGCGCATCCTTTGCTGATCTTATAAATCCATCTTCCACAATTTCACCTGCATATATAACTACAATTCTTTCACATAACTCCAAAGCAAGATGTAAATCATGAGTTATAAGTATGGTTGTAAGATTTCTTTTAATTTTTAATTTTTTTAAAAGTTCAATTATCTGCGCCTGCACAGTAACATCAAGAGAAGTTGTGGGTTCATCAGCAACAAGTATTTCTGGTGATAAACTTAAAGCAATTGCAATCATAACTCTCTGTTGTAATCCACCTGATAACTGGTGCGGATAGGATTCATAAACTCTTTTTTCATCTTTTATCCCAACTTCTTTCAAAAGATTTAGTCCAATATTTTTTAAAACATCTTTATTGCTTATTTTCTCCCTTATTTTGATTGTTTCTTCTATCTGCTCTTTGATACTAAAAACTGGATTCAATGATGCTCCTGGCTCCTGAAAAATCATGCCAATTTTTTTTCCACGTATATCCAATAACTGTTGATTATTTTTGTCTAAAATTTCTTCATTATCTATTTTGATTGAGCCAAAAATTTCTGCATTTTCTGGCAAAAGTTTAATCATGGAAACTGCAAGTGTTGATTTTCCACAACCGGATTCTCCGACTACAGCTACTGTTTCACCTTTTTTTATATTTAAATTTATATTTTTCAATGCATATATTTTTTCATTAGATGAGATTTTATAATTAACACATAAATCTTTTATCTCAATAATATTCCTCATCTTTTTACTCTTTTTTCAGTTTGGGATTAAAAAGATCTCTTAATCCCTCTCCTAAAAGATTTAATGAAAAAACTGTTAAAAATATGGCAACACCAGGAAACAAAATAAGCCACCACGCGGTATGTATGTAATCTTTTCCAGACATTAAAATGTTACCCCAGCTTGGATATGGGGGTTGAACACCCAAACCTAAAAATGAGAGTCCTGATTCTATTAAAATTGCACCAGATATACCAAAAACAATATATACAAGAATCGGGCCCAATGTATTTAAAATAATATATTTAAAAATTATAACTCTTTTGGGTAATCCAATAAGTTTTGCAGATTCAATAAATGCAGAATTTTTTATTTTAAGAACCTCGGCTCTTACTATCCTTGCTATATCTGTCCAGGATGTAAGTCCAATTATGATAATGATGTTTATAATAGATGGCCCAAGATAAACAATAAGCATAAGTATTAAAAACAATACAGGTATGGTAAGTATTATATCTACTATGCGCATCATTATATTATCCAAAACACCACCCAAATAACCTGAAACAGCACCATATAATACTCCAATAAAAGTTGCAATTATAACTGCTAACAGCCCGACACTCAATGATACTCTTGCACCATATAACATTCTTGTAAAAACATCTCTTCCCAATTCATCTGTCCCAAAAATATGCTTTAAAGAAGGGGGCTGTAATCTTAAACTTATATCCTGGGTTTTATAATCATAACTTGATATAAAAGGTGCAAATATGGCCAAAATTATAAAAAAAATTAACACTATAAGTCCTGTCCAAATCATTTTTTTCATATAAATTCCTCATCCATTAAAAACCAACATATTTCTTTTTACTATTTATATCTTATTCTAGGATCAATCAATGCATATGAAATATCAGCAAGCAGATTGCCTAACAAAGTCAAAAATGCAGCCATTGTTACAACTCCCATAATAACAGGGTAATCAAAATTAACAGCTGCTTCATAAGCCAACCTGCCCATTCCTGGCCAAGCAAAAATTGTTTCAAATATAAAACTACCACCTATAAGTCCTGGCAAAGAAAGTCCAAGTAAGGTAATTACCGGTAATAAACTGTTTTTTAATGCATGTTTGTAAATTATAATATTTTCAGGCATTCCTTTTGCATAAGATGCTTTTATAAATTGCTGATTTATAGTTTCAATCATACTGTTTTTTACATATCTTGAGATATATGCGAGCCCGCCAAAAGCAGTTATAAAAACAGGTAAAAGTAAATGCTTTAAAATATCAATTATTTTTTCTCCTGTATTTAAAAAATCAAAATTAACTGACTTTAGACCTGAAATTGGCAGTAAGTTTAACTTAACACCAAATATGAACATTAAAATTAAAGCAAGCCAGAACGATGGCATAGAATATCCCATAAAAGTAATAACAGTTATACTTTTGTCATAAAAAGAATTTCTTTTTAATGCAGATGTAACCCCAAGAATTATACCTATAAAAAATTCTAAAATCAAAGCAGATATATTAAGTAAAAGTGTGGCTGGTAATCTTTCTGCAACTTTTATAAGCACTGGTCTTCCGTCAAGGAAAGAATTTCCAAAATCAAAAAAAATAAATCTCTTAAGCCATTTTAAATATTGTATATATAACGGCTCATCAAGTCCATAAAGAGATTTTAATCTCGCAATAGAATCAGGCGATGTCCTTATGTCCATCTGGAGATTTACAGTTGTAAATCCGCCTGGGGTTAAATGAATTATAGAAAAAGTTATCAGTGTAATACCAAAAAGAATAGGAACAAGCAGTAACAATCTTTTTATTATATAATTTCTCATTTCAAAATATTTTTACTCAACAAGTAAAAACCAAAAATATCAATTAATTTTTATCCTTTAAGACCGCTTGTTGCAACTCCTTCTATAAAATATCTCTGCCCAACAAAGAACACTATAAGAACAGGCAATAAAACTATCGTTGAAGCTGCCATCATTAGATGATAATACGAGCCATACATTGTTGTAAATGTTTGTAAACCCAAAGCAAGCGTATATTTTGATGAACTGTTAAGATAAATAAGTGGATTTAAAAAATCATTCCAGTTATATACAAAACCAAATATGGCAACAGTAATCAATGCCGGCTTAACAAGCGGCAATAAAATTATATAGAGTATCTGGAAATAATTGCAGCCGTCTATTTTAGCTGCATCATCAAGTTCATAAGGTATTGTCATAAAAAATTGTCTTATAAGAAAAATATTAAATGCTCCTCCACCAAAAAATGTAGGAACAATTAAAGGTGCAAAAGTATCTATCCATCCCAAATATTTAAAAAGTATAAAAGTAGGTATCATTGTAACCTGGACCGGTATCATCATAGTGCTTATCATGAGTAAAAACAAAGGGTCTCTTAAAGGAAATCTGAAACGTGCAAATCCATAAGCTACAAATGTTGAACTTAATACAACGCCAATTATTGCAGATACAGTTATTATAATTGTATTTAATAGATATGTATTAAAAGTTTCATTCAAAGCCTTTGGTGCCCATGCTTCCAGGTAATTTCTCCATTGTGGTAAAATTGTTGCTAAATGCTGTCCAACTTTAACTTTTTGCCCTTCCTTAACTTTTAATCTTATTCCTTTTGGAAGATTATATTCCTGGATTGTAAGATCTGCTTTTGAAACAATCCTTAAAATTGTTGTCCCATCAGCATTATTAATAATTTTCACAATACCGGTTTCAGGTAATTCAGCAGCAACGTCTCCTGATTTTATTAACTGTTTATCTTTAACAAGCAAAGTCCCGACCGCCGGAACTACAACAGAACTTGCCACTTTACCATCTTTTATTATATCAATAATTTTGCTACCTTCTTCTCCTTTTGAAATAATAACCCTACCACTTGCTTTGGCAATTAATTTAGTTTCATAATCAAGTTTAATATGGGAAATCGGTATCCATTTTGGTGGAATAGTAAAAATTTCAGTTGGAGTTTTTAATGAAGTGGTTATCATCCATACAAGTGGCACAACAAAAATACAAGCTCCTGCCCATGCAATTATGAAAAGTATTAAACTGATTATTCTCTCCTGCCTTTTTTTGCTTGCCCAAAAACCGGCATTTTTTGATGTATAATCCATTAATAATACCTCCGTATTATTTTTTTCTATTTTTTTAATTCACCTTCATAGTATACCCATTTTGAAAATTTAAATTGAAGCATTGTAGCAATAAGAATTATTATAAAAAGTATCCAGGCGAGTGCTGAAGCATAACCCATCTGGTGAAATTTAAATGCTTTCTGATATATATATAAAACAAGAACCAGTGTTGAATCTGCAGGACCACCCTGCCCCTGCGTCATAACATAAACCTGTGTAAATATCTGGAATGACCATACAATACTCATTATAAGATTAAAAAATATTACAGGAGAAAGCATAGGCAGAGTTATATTCCAGAACTTTTGAAATATATTAGCACCATCAATTTCAGCTGCTTCATACAGTTGCCTTGGTATACCTTGAAGTCCTGCTAGATAAATTATCATGTTACCACCAACTCCCCATAAACTCATTATAATAAGGGCTGGTTTTGACCATTCTTCGCTTGCAAGCCATAAAGGTCCTTTTATACCTAATTTACCAAGAAAATAGTTAATAAGTCCAAAGTCCGGATTAAAAAGCCACATCCATATAATTGCTGATGCAACACCTGCTGTGACAGACGGCAAATAATAAATGGTTCTTAATAACCTTACTGATTTCCATTTCTGATTCATAAGTAAAGCAACTATAATTGAACCAACAATACCTATTGGAACTGCAAAAATTGTATAATAAAAGGTATTGTATAAACTTTTCCAGAATTTAGGGTCACTCATTATTTTTATAAAATTATCCATTCCAACAAACTGTGGCGGTGTTATCAAATCCCACTTGCAAAAAGCAAGAACCAAAGATGCAATTATAGGGCCACCAACAAAAAATATCATCCCAAGTATCCACGGCATAAGAAAAACATAACCCCATATTGCTTCATGTGTGCTCATTTTAAGATATGGTTTTTTAATTTTCCTGGAAGCAACTTCCATAAAATTCCTCCGTTTTTTATTTTAAATTATTTACTAAAAAAATTTTCATTTATTTCCGGAACAATTTCCTTTAATACTTTTTCTGCTTTCTCTTTTCCGCTCCAGATTTTATCAAATGCAGGTGCTATTGCACTTACATTTATTTCTTCCCATTCTGACATCAAAGGAGCAAAAACAACATATTTTACTCCTTTTAACACAATATCTTTATGTTTTGGTGGTCTATCATCAATAAAATATTTTGATTCTGCTATTGATATCATTGCCGGCTGTGCAAGCCCTGTTTTTGCAAGTTCAATCTGTCCTGCCTTTCCTGCAAGATAAGTTACAAGTTTCCAAGCTGCTTCTTTTTTATTTGAGGCTTTGGTTATTGCATAACCAGACCCGCCTGTTGAAAATGCCCTTATACCTTTTGGTCCTTTTGGAAACATCACAACATCCCACTGAAAATCTTTTATTTGTCTGAAAAGTGGTGTTTTCCATATTCCGCTGTAAAACATAGCAACTTTACCGGATACAAACATATCAGATGTCCCCATTCCACCCATTGCTGTCATTTGGGAAGGTGATGGTGCAATTTTATATTTATGAATCAAATCTGCTCTGAACTGAATTGCTTCAATTGCTTCTTTTTTATTTAATGTGCATTTTTTTGGGTTTTTTACGTTATCAACCAAAGAACCACCATTACTATATACAAATGATTCCCATATAGGCCAGTCATCTACAAAACCAAACTGCGTATAAATTCCTTTTGAATCTTTTTTTACTAATTTTTGTCCTTTTTTAACTAAATCATACCATGTCCAGTCATCAGTCGGATATTTTACGCCTGCTTCATCAAATAATTTTTTATTATAATAAACAACACATATTGGTGCTATATCACGTGGAAGCACATATAAACTATTTCCAATTGTAAATCTGTCTATTATCTGGGGATAAAAATCTTTTTTCTTAAATGCTGTTTCTTTTTCAAGGTAAGGAGTTAAATCTTCTAAAACATTTCTTTCTGCAAATGCCTTAAAATTATTAACCTCAACAAATAAAACATCAGGTGGATTTCCACCGGCAAATTGGGTCAATACTTTTTCCATATAGGGAGGACCTGATGGTGCTCTTTCAGCACTCACTTTTATCTTTGTATCTTTTTCAAATTGTTTAACTAAATTTGTTATTATTTCTATTTCCTGCACATCGCCCCAGTACATAAATCTTAACATATCCTTTGAAACCGCTTTACTTTTACCGCAGGAATTAAAAAAAACCAGTAAAAAGATCATCAAGACCAGAGAAATAATCTTTTTCATACAACAAATCCTCCTTAATAAATTTTTATTTATTTTACTATTTTAAATGTTAAAGTCAAGGAATTTTTAATGAAGGCAAGTCTGCATAATAAATTTTCTTTCACACTTAAAAAATATGTTTAAAAATGAATGTTATAATGAAAAAAAGGGATTTTAATAAAAAAGATAGTATTCCCTGTATATTACTTCCCATTTTTTACTTCATCTCAATTTTTAATAGGGGATAAACATAGGTATATTTTTTTTATAACTTTAAGATGAATTAAATCCTATCTGTATCGCTTTACTAATTAATCTTTGATATACTTCTTGAGTTATATACTTCGCCCTTAAATCTTCCAAAAGTATTCGGGCAATGTTTCTAATACTACCAAATACTTTTACTATCTGCTTTTTGAGTAAAATCCATTTTTTCATCAATTGATTAATATTGTGCGCTATCTGCATCAGCAGATAGAAATTCTTCATACCTACATTGTCATAACTGTAACCATGTTCCAGATTATATCCCCATTCTTTTGTATATTAAAATATCTTTCATCTTCTACGCCCTCCTTCCACTATTTTACTAAAATTGTTTTTATTAATTTCTATGTCTGTTATCCATACAAATCGTTTTTTTCTTCCCCTCCCTTTTCTATACATTCTAACACATTTACTTTATAACTACTTTTATATTGCATCACATCTTCTACCCATCTACATTCCTGTTTTATTTACCTAATGCTATTTTCTCCGTAATTCTCATCTCTTGCTCTTTTTAGCATTTCAAATTCTTCCCATGCCACTCTCATTCTCCCTTCTTTAAATGTAATTATATATATCCAATTATTTTCTTTACATACTTTTATTAATGGCTCGGTTTCATATAACCCATCTAATGATAAACATATTTTTAATTGCGGAAATTTCTTCTTTAGCCTTTTACTCATCTTATAAAATGCTCTTAATTCACAATCCTGTTTGTCATATCCCTCTTTATCGTTCTCTTTAAATTCTGTCTCTATTGACAATTCTAATCCATTCTCAAATATCAATTCCGCTTCCAATATATTATGATTATAATATTCTACTTTTTCCTCTTTCTTTGATACTAAACATTTTTTACAATGCCTCTTCTTAAACCCTAAATATCCTGTCCCATCTATCGCAATTAAATAATATTTATCTAATAACCTGCTCCTTTCTAATACCCTCTTCCTTATTAACCTTTTCACCATCTTTCTCCTTATTTCATTCACTCTTCCGGAGCAATACTTTTTAATACATATCCTATTTTATCTGGGTATGCTACCTGTTTTACTTCTTTCTTGGTTAAATATTTGAAATTTTTTATAAATTCTTTCGTATTAAAAAATGTCTACGCGACTCTAATTTACATATAAATAGTAAAATCACAACCCACAGTATATGCTACAAGTATATGTATCATAGAATAATCTATCTTATCCTTTGCGAAAAATTTTTTTTTAATAATTTAATGGGATTTAATTTCTATTGTAAAATTAATATTATTTTGCTGCAGGTACGAAAAAAAAACTTATTCTGCAGGACTGGACTTGCCTGAACTTGTAGAATCAGCTATTAAAAGATGTGGTAAATCATTAAAAGAATGGTATATTACACCAGTTATATTTTTGCCTATGGGGATTCTAAGTGTATTTCTTTATGCCACAACATCTTCATCTGAAACGTAAGTGGTATCGGTGTTAGTATTGCCTAGGATTATTTTTATTACTTTAGATTCATAATCAGGCGTAATCATAAGTTCTTTAACACCCAGAACTATTTTAGCGTCTTCTTCGGAAGATTTTAAATCTTTTACTGAAATTTTAGATGAAGGTTTAACATAGAAGGCATCACTAAGTTCTGTATGTTCTTTTTAATAACTGTCAAATCCAAACCAAGTTGCTTATAACCATTAAGCAATTCTAATATAGTCAGACTTACCATGCTTAAAAGAATATTTTTATATGTGTTCCTATAAGCCAAGCTAAAACAACTACTGCTCCAAGTGCTAATACATACAAAAATTTTTTAATTAAATTATCTTTTAGTTCTAAAAATTTATAATAGTTCCAAGAACTTTTTAACGCATCCAGATTTTTTTGATACAGTGTAGTTAATTCATTATATATATCTATTAATAATTCTTTAGTTGCTGGATCTTCGCATTTTTCTATTTGTTTTTTAAGTTCATCTATAGTAATTTCAGCAGCGTAAGAATATGCTCCCTTTTCTGCTCTAGCAGAAATAAGAATAAATGGTCGCAGTATATTAATATATTTTACTTTAACTACTTCCTGAATAAAATTTCTATGCATTTCTGCGGCAAATTTAAATTTTTTATAATACACCGCTTTATTTATCAAATAGAAAAAGAAAAATGCTCTTTCTTCGGGTATCATCTCCTTTAAATATATTTTATCTTTATAAGGTTCAATTCCATTTTTTACCACATTATCCGCAAGTTTATACAGGCCGTCTCGCAACATAATCTCATGGATCTTCTTATGTTGTTCTTGTATTATACGTTCAAGTTCTGTTTTATATTTTTTCATTGTATACCCTCCAGTTTCCCTTATTTAAAATTGTTGAAACATATTTGATGGTATTTTTACTTCTGTAAGATATGCTGCTTTAAATATATAATGAAGTTTAGTTGCGTGGTCTAAGCATTCAGTTACATAATATAGCATAGCATTTATTTTTGATCTTTCTGTAACTTTTTCTATATTTGTAGAATCTTGTTTAGCGATTGCTTCTCGTTTTACATCTGATGTAACCGATGGATCTATTTTTGATGAGTTCATAAGTGCTTTTGAGTATAACAATTTTGTTTCACGTTCTAATTCTGCCGAGGTAAAACTTAATAAGGTTTTAAACTCAGCAGGTTTTGCTCCTACATTTATTTGCGGCTTCAATAGCCAAGTTTTAAAATGGAATTTGAAACTCATGGTATGATAAATTATATTCTATGTAAATAATTTTGTCAAGAATACCCGCAGGCAGGCATACAAAAGGTATCTCTGGATTTTTTTCTATAACTATATGTATAGCCGCAAGCTTTATGTTTGCTCTTTTCTAAAACTACACATCTATAAACCCTGTGCCTACATTCTTTTTTATTTTTATTTCCCACTTTGGCAAAGTATGCCCTCGCCTTTTTAATTTTTCATTTAAATACACAATTTTAATGTATGGACAATTCATAAATTAATTGCTCATATGTTTTTTGTAAAAAAATCCGCTTACCTTAAAAGGTGCGGCTATAAATGATTAATGTATTATAAAAATATTATTAGAATCCATATTTTAAAAAAATTTCTATTAATTTTTGAGTTTTAGTAAACGATCAAAATTAAGTAAAAATTTATTTTAATAACAGCAATATCTGCGGTTTTGAACTTATGTTATTGTTATTTATATCAGTAAAATTTACCACAAAATAATATATACCATTAGATAATCTCATAAAGTTCTTACTCTCAATTAAAATATCTATATCCCCAAATCCAAAATCACCTGTAATTTGTTTATTTATCACTAACCTTAAAGATGTTGTATAAATTTTAACATCTATTTTTTTGCATTTTTTTGTAATATTTATTTTTATATTAAGATAATCTCTAGCATTATATGGATTTGGATAAATTTTTATATTTTTTATTAAAAATTTTTCTTCTTTATCATCTTCAGGAACAGGTGTATTTACTGGTGTGTTTGTAAAAGTATTCGTTGCCGTAAAAACAGGTGTTTGTGAATTGGTATAAGTTGCTGTGTATGTAAAAGTCATATTTGATGTTTGAGTAAAAGTAAGAGTTGGACTATTTGTGTTTGAAAAAGTCAAAGTTATTTGAAATGTAAAACTCTGCGTTGGCGTCAAAGTATTTGTAAAAGTTATTGTAAATGTATTTGTTATTGTTGGTGTATAAGTAAATGTCCAGGTTGGTGGCTGTGTCCCGGTTACTGTTTTACTTGCAGTTTCTGTATTACTCGGTGTTGCTGTATAATTATATGTAGCTGTTGATGTCCATGTATTAGTGCTTGTTTGTGTATGAGTCATTGTTGGTGTTGTTGTAAAAGTTATTGTAAATGTATTTGTTATTGTTGGTGTATAAGTAAATGTCCAGGTTGGTGGCTGTGTCCCGGTTACTGTTTTACTTGCAGTTTCTGTATTACTCGGTGTTGCTGTATAACTATATGTAGCTGTTGATGTGTATGTATTTGTCAGTGTATATGTATAAGTTTTTGTTGATGTTATAGTAAATGAATTTGTTGATGTATAAGTTATTGTGCCTGTAAATGTATATGTTAATGTATTTGTTGTTGTAAAAGTTTTAGTATATGTATGTGTTGTTGTTGAAGTATTTGTTCTTGTATAACTTGGGGTTGATGTAAAAGTAAAAGTTGTTGTAAATGTTTTTGTTGGAGTATAAGTTGGCATACCCCAAAAAATTATATCATCAATATATACAGGTCCAGTTGTTCCACCACTAAATTGAAACCCGACCCTTTCTATTTTTTCAACATTTATAATTTTATTGCCGTTTTGCCTGCCTGAATACGGATCAACAGAAAGAGTTGAAAGTGTAACAGTAAATTTTTCCCATAAATTCCCGGTTTTTGTAAATGGCATGCTTCTGTTTGACCAGTCCTCTCCATCAGGATTTGAACCACCTAATCCTGATTCAAACTCTTCAACTTTTATGAAAAAAACTGTTCCAGCAGATGCTTTTATCCAGAATGAAAAAGAAGTAGCACCTGTAAAATCACGCCAGTATTCAGGCGCTGTTGCCGTGGTATAAGGAGAACCTATTGACAGATAAGAACCCCAGCCACCAGGAGCACAAGGTGAAAAAGGCAATTTCATTGAACGCAATCCTGAATATTTATCATCTGGTGAATTTTCAAGGACTGGGTTACAACCATCACCTATTGATGATGGTTCTTTTAATATACCTGTTTCAAAATCATCAAACAAGCCAGGAAGCGGCGTTGGTGTAAAAGTCGGAGTTGGGGTTAATGGATTCCAGGTATTTGTAGGAGTCGGAGTAGGATAATCACCAAGCGGATTTTTCATATTTCCAGTAAGAACAAGAAGATATAGCATTTTTAAAATATCAGAAAAATAATCTGTTCCCCAGTTAACACCTGTATCAGTTGGGAAAGGGAAATTTATTAAATTTTCATAACATGTATTTAACCATTGCTGATCACCTGTTGTCATTGCAGCAACTGCAATAGCACCCTGTAAAGGCGGAAGATTCATAACATCTTCGTCACATAAATCAGGAGACCTGTCTTTACGACAATATGTTTTTTCATTTCCATTTAGTGCATAATGGGATTTAATCTGTGTTGAAACGCCATTGTATTTTATCTTAAAAAAATTAGAAATTGTTGATGGACATTCATATGCATACTGATGGTTCAAAGTTCCGTAAAGCAAATAATCATAAGTAAGACGCCATGGAGTCCTGCACGCATCCCACCAATATGAATACGAATCCATTGCCCATGAGTCATTTGAATCATTTCTTGTGCCATCATAATTACACCAGTTAGGCATAAGCCAGGTATAAAGTCCTGTTTCTGGATTATAAGTATCAGGATGATTCTTATAATAATTTATAATTGTGTTGTATGTTCTTTGTGCTACCTGATACCATCTTGTTTCTCCTGTAAAATCGCCAAACATTCTATAATATGCAGGTGCAAAATAACTTATATTACCAAAATCCCATCCATCTCCAGGGCGTATATCATTGTTATTTGTAACTTCATGACGCAATATTGCATCAATCAAAGTTAGTGCTTCCTGTCTGTAATTAATTGCTCCGCCTGAACCCCACTGATAATGCGCCATAATTAGTGCAAATGCAACATCTTCATCTGCATCAGTTGCAGCCCCTGTTCCTATTACTCCACCACCATCTGCTATTCTCCAGTTCATAAGACCATTCCCGTTCATATATCTTTTATAAAATTTCCACATCCCATCAAAATATTGTTTTGTATTATTAGTTGCTGATGACATATAAACCATTATAATCATTCCATAACCAATACCTTCTGATACAGTATCTTCTGTGTTATTATCACCTGTTTCGTAACGAACCACTCTGTATTCATCTGCTGCCATCCACGGGTCTTGTGCTTTGCCATGAACATAATGATTTTTCCATTGGTCAAACCAATTTTGACAATGCTGATTCATCTGCTCCTGGGTATAATTGTTTGGTTTTATTCCATAAGGATAATTTACTGCTTGGGGGAAAGGGAAATTACAGGTGTCTGAATATAAATATAATGATATTAAATTAAATAGTAATAATGCATAAAATTTTTTCATTTTTTTACACCATTAAGCAACATAAATAACTTAATATAATACCTATTTAAACGTTTAGACAAATAAAAATAAATTTTGTTTCGTTCTTGCTTTTTAATATGCAATCTACTTATTCACTTCGTTATAAATAACATCTAACAGAATATTTTCATTATTTATATAATCCCCTGTTATATCCCAAACAAAAACGCCTGATAAATTTTTCAAAATAGCATATTTTACTTTTTCTTTGATTGATCTTGCATTATCATAACTGATTATATTTTTTCCCCCAGTCTGATAAAGATATGGAACTTTTGCAGCATCATCCCATTTTTCCTGCCAGTTAGAACCAATTAAAGGATGAATTGTATAATACTGCATATATTCATCACTGCAATTGCCTGAACATTTTTCATTTATATTGCCACAGGTTAAAAATTTTCTTCCAAAAAATGGTATTCCTAAATTTACCTTATCTGCTTTAACCAAGCGAGTATTTAAAATATAATCAATTGCTGCATCACAACTTAAATTATCAAAAATATCATTTCCGGTAAAAAGCGGCGAATTATGACCGCAATGGTCTGACCATGAGCCATGAAAATCATAAGTCATCACATTATAAAAATCAACAAACTTATCAAAATTTTCATAATCAAGCCACTGGGCATAAAAATGTCCAGGATTTACAGCCAGTGTTATCAAAAAATATGATGCTACCCCACCTTTCCTTTTAAAACATTCTTTTACTTCTTTTAAAAGCAAAACAAAATTTTTTTTATCAGTTATCCCTTCTGGAAACTCCCAATCAAAATCAATTCCATCATATCTGTTTTCGCGCAGGAACTTTTCCAGATTTTCCGCAAAGATTTTTCGTAATTCTTCAGATGCAGCAATTCTTCTGAATGCAGCAGATGCTTCAAGATTATAACCACCTATTGATGCCAAAACTTTTACTCCTGCCCTGTGTGCATCATCCAAAAGTTCCGGTTCTGAATATCCCCCAGGTATCTGTATTTCACCTGATGCTGTTGGCAGGATAAATGCGTGGCAAATATGTGTAATTTTTTTTAATGGTATTTTGCTTGACCTGTATTGTGGATTCCAATATGGATAATAAACAAATATTTTTTTCCCTTTTATTGTTTTGTCTGGCATTGCTGTTGGTGTTGGAGTAACTGTTGGTGTTTTAGAAATAAGTTTTATATTATCAAAATAAATTTCTTTTACATTATTTTCTTTTTTATCTATGAAAACAAAATTTATTCTGTCAATTTTATCTTTTTCAGTTATTTCATTCTCTGTTTTTCTTTTAAAATCAAATTCAAAATAAACATTATTTTTGCCACAGGTTAAAAGTGCATCATTTGCAATTTTTTGCATAACTTTACTTTTAGTAATACTATCAGCATAAATTGAAATATCAAAAAATTCATTTTTATATGATGAAGAACAGGGTATATAAACATCTAGGTATAATCCTTTATATATTGATAATTTATCAGGTTTAAAATCCGAAAGTATAGCAATATCATCTTTTATAATACCATGATTTAAAATAGTAATCTTTAATGCATAATTCCCCTGGGTTATAGCCTGTTTTTCTTCATTTGAAACTTTTCTTTCTGCACCTTGTCCAATCCATATCCCATTGCTTTTTATGGATTCACAGTCATTCAATAAAAAATCCGATGAAAAAGTTAAAAATTTAAAAAAAACCAATAATAAAGAAAATATAATTTTTTTCACAATTTTACCTGCCCATTTTTTTTCTAACTTCTTTCAGTAATTTCGCATATTTTTTTTATTTCATTATTTATATCAGCATTTAATAATTCTTCAAGGGATAAAGGCAACAATAAATTCCAGTTTTTATCACTTATAATACCAGGGGTATTTATTCTTAAATCCCATTTGTCAGTATTATTAAAATAATCACCTAGTGATAAAAAATCAAATATATTCTGTATAGAAAAAATTGATTTGGCTTTCATACATTTTATAAGTGCTGTTCTTACGAATTCTTTTGTTGCTTTTTCTTTATCTAAATTTTCATTTTCAAGGTATTTTAAAAATTTTTCTTTTTCATCAAATGTTTCTCTGTGTAAATCATAGAACATCCAAACTTCATCCCTTGTTTTTTTCAGGGTCTCAAGCACTTTTTCAGGTGAATTTATTTCGCTTTTCCATCTTAATCTTTTTGCTTTTAAATCTTTTACTTCAAAAAGTTTTTCTAAAATTTCTTTATAACTAAAATTATATTCATTACATAACTTTTCAACAAGTGCTTTATCAACTTTGCCTGCTTCTTCTTCCCACCAGCAAATAAGCAAAGTCATGTCATGACTTGAAATTACTGATACTGAATTTTCCCTGTATTCAGACTCTTTTTTAAATTCATAAGTTTTTCCCCAATCCCGCATCCACCGCTGCACATCAATCCCAGGTATTGAAAATTTTTTTAATGTATCAAAAGAACATTGCGGAACAACCCCTAAATCTTCAGCACATGGCAACATATCTGATACATAAAGCATAGCATTTAAAATTTTCTGTCCGTTTTTTTCCCATTTTTTTTCATCTTCAGGGTCAAATTTACCATTTAAACCAAAAGTATTTTCCGGCTCTGACAGTTCAATTGTCCATATCCTGAAAAGACCTACAAAATGGTCTATCCTGAACATATCATAAAAATTTTCTGTGTATTTTAATTTTTCTTTTAAATAAACAAAATTTTCTTTTTCTATTTCTTCCCAGTTGTATGGTGGCATTCCCCATCTTTGCCCTTTTGCAAAATACATATCCGGTGGTGCGCCAGATGCCAAATTTAATTTAAAATATTTTCTGTTTGCCCATACATCAGCTGAATCACGGGAAACCAGAAAAGGTATATCCCCTAAAATAAAAACCCCATTTTTATTTGCATATTCTTTAATTTCTTTTAATTGCAAATATGCCTGCCATTGAAGCCATCTGAAAAAATTTATCCTGTCAAAATTTTCTTCCTGAAATTTTCCCAATTGTTCTTCGTCTTTTTCTTTATATCTTATCTCCCATTGCTCCCATGCACTTTGATTATTTTTTTCTTTCAAAACTGTAAAAATAGCATAATCATTTATCCAGAAGGCATTTTTATCCACATAAGTTTCGTATTCTTTACATATTTCTTTTTGAATTTTAAATATTTCCCATAATATCTTTAATTTTTCTTTTTTAATTTCATAATTTACACGTTCTTTTAATATAAATTTTTCTTTTAATTTTTCAATTTCAGGTAAAAATTTTTCTAAATTTTGTGCATTCAGTTTGTATAAATTAATATAAGCAGGTTCAATTGCAAATGTTGAAATACAATCATAAGGGGTAAATTTATAGCCGGTATCATTTAATGGTAATAGTTGTATTATTGAAAGTCCGCATTTTTTACACCAGTCAACCAGAATTTTCAAATCAAAAAAATCACCTATCCCAGTTGAATTTTTGGAATAGATTGAAAAAAGTGGGACTAAAACTCCGGCTCTTCTTTTTATTCCTATTTTTTCCCATTTATTTTTTGTTTGTGAATCCAAAAATTTTTTATATATTTCTTTGCTAAATAACATATTTTTTCCTTAAAAATTTTTATAGATTATACTTAATAAATATAGATTTGTCATTTAAATTCTATATGTCCAAAGGTAATTATCTACTGATAGGTTTTTTTATATTATCTAAATTTTTCATTGATACATCAAGATCAGAAAGAAGCATCCTTTTTCTATGGTCAAGTTCCATTATTCTTTTTTTTCTTTTTTCTTTTTTTTCCTCAGAATAATCTGTTTTCTTTCTTTCGGAAAATGAAAATACATATCTATATAGTTCTTCTTCTGTTAAATTATTTTCCCTGGCAAATTTTAAAAATTCTTCAGTAAAAATTTTTTTAATCATAAATTTTTCCTTTTAATATATACACTAATTTATCCGCACATAACCATAAAATAAATAATTTTCTATTTTTATTATACCAAATGATTAAATTTTTACAATAATTTAATTTTTCCGTAAAAACGCATTAAAAATCGCGTTTTTTACAAAAAAACAAAATATTTTTATTATTTTTATTTAAATTATAATGCATTATTTTATTCACCCATTTTTTATTTTTAAAAAAAACAAGTGTTGTTTTGAATATTTTATTTTTTTAAATAATATATAATTTTTTTCTTCTGAAAATCGAAATCTTCTTATAATGCGATTTTCAGGTTTTCGCTTTCACTTTGAATATAATTTAATATAAAACAATATGCCCTAATACCGCCATTCTAAAATCAGCATAAGGTTTTAATTTTATTTTTATTGCATCAAAACCATTTTTTGAAACTTCATCAGGCAGATTTATAATATTATTAAATACCTGGAATTGATACATATTTATTGGTAATGAAAAAATTTTTGTATTATATACGACAGAACCATTTTTTAAAAAAAATAATATCATATTCATTTTTAGACACTGATATGTGAACCTGATTTTTATGAATGATTTTATCAAATTCAACAATTAAACCACCTGATGGTATAAAAATATTATTTTTATCATCTCATGGAGTACCATCCTGAACTGACCTATTAATCATATCATAAGAAACATATAATTCATTTTCTTTTTTATTTTGATGGTATTTTTTTATGAGTCCATTATATATACCAATATTCATTTTAAATATTTCTTTTAATCTTTCTTTTGAGAAAATATTTTCACCCGAAATAATTACTTTTAACTTATCATAATACAAAGCAAGGTTTTTTTCATAAATAAAATTTTCACCTTTAACTATTGTTTCAATATAACCATCTGGTATTTCCCTTTGAAAATGTCCTATTCTGCAATCCGGCACAGGATAAAGACGGGCAAGTAAAGGTTCTGTTATTGCTAAATCATCAATTATATTCCATGTTAAGCCATAGCCATTTATGAAATTGTCTATAACTCGCATTGTAATGAATGCATCTTCATTTGCCCATGCATTCCTGAGCACAGTTATTATGAAAATAATAAACAATATAAAAGTCAAAATATTTAAAACAAAAGAACTATATATATAATTTGTTTCATTATATTTTTTAATAAAAACAAAAAATAAAACTAAAATCAAAACGAACAATTGTGGGGTATTATAAAATTTATTGTTTTTATATACACAGCCAATTTATTTAGCACCTGTGTTTTTTCTATAAAAATTCACCAATAATTATATAAAATGATACTTAGTATAAAAATTAAAAAGATAAGAAACGAAATGGATAATTTTAAGATTATATTATTTTTTATTACAAAAAAAGTATGAATAACAAATAGCACAATTAATAACAACCATAGACAAACCAGCAAAATATCATTTCTGGCTGTTTCAATGACAAAAATGCAAAAGTTTTTATTTATTAAACAACCTATCAGTAAAGCTAAAAAAAAAGAAAATTATATATATTTTTTTTAAATTTATTTTTTCTTTCATAAAATAAATAATAAAATAAATTATAATCACAGTCAATAATATTTCAAATTTTGAAAATTACAATAGAAAATTGCGCTTTTCATGAGAAAATATTAAACAAACAAAATAAATTAAATATTTAAAACAACACTTATGTTTTATTTTAAATTAAAAAACTGGTGAATAAGTGTAATAAAAATGCTAAAATTTTTTGATGTTAAAAAGGAGTGAATAAAGGTAATGTATAACAAAAAATGGGAAATTATTAAATAAAAATATTATTTCCCATAAAAACGCTTTTTTCTAAAACGTTTTTACTGGAGATCATTATAAAAATATACTTTGTAAATTGGGTGTTAAATTTTTTTTAAATTCTGTTGCTTTTTTTATTAAATTAAATATAATTATGTTCTATAATCTTTTAAATTGAGGTGAATTTAATCATGATGAATACTTTAAGATACAGAGCAAAAACATTTTTAAAATTTGTTTTATGGGCTGTTGTTATCTCGTTTATTTTAAGTATTTTTGTAACATGGGGTATGAAAGGACAATTCGATAAAGGCCATCCTGATGCTGTTGCAAAAGTTTATGATTCCTATATTACCTATCAGGATTTTGGTCTTGTCTGGCGTAACAGATTACAGGCATTATATGATGAAGGCATAAAAATCACGGAAGAAAAGGAAAAAGAAATAAAAAAACAAATACTAGATGATATGATAGATAATTACCTCCAACTTAACCACGCAAAGAAACTAAACATAAATGCAACTGATGAAGAAGTATCACAGGCAATAATGAGTGTTGAGGCTTTTTATGATAATAAGGGCAATTTTGATAAAAATAGATATCTTTCTTTTCTTTATAATAATAAATTAAAACCAGAAGAATTTGAAGAAGACCAGAGAAAATCCATAATATTAGCTAAGTTAAAAAATTTTTACAGGTCAACAGTTAAAATATCAGATGATGAATTAGTATCATATTTTTTAAAAAGGCATCGCAGTATAAAAACAAATTATGTATATTTCAATTATCTTGACCATTTAAAAGAAATAAATATTGATGAAGAAAAGATGAAGGATTATTATGCCATGAATAAAAAAGAATTTGAAAAACCTGAAAGGGTTAAAGCATCTCATATTTTAATAAGGGCAGACCTTTCTCCTACTTCACCAACAGGACTTTCAGAAGAAGCAGCAGAAAGTTTTGCCAAAAAAATTTTAACTCAAATCAAAGCAGGCGAAGATTTTGCAACACTTGCCAAAAAATATTCTGCTGATCCTGGGTCAAAAGATAAAGGTGGCGATTTAGGATGGTTTGAAAAAGGACAGATGATTCCCGAATTTGAAAAAATTGCATTTTCCCTTGAGAAAGGAAAAGTTAGCGATGTATTTAAAACCCAATTTGGTTATCATATTGTAAAAGTAACTGATAGAGATGATGGATTTAAGCCTTCTTATGACAAAGTAAAAAACGATATACTTAAAAAATTACAAAAAAACGAAGGAATGAAAATGATGCTTGATAATGCTTTAAAATTTAAAGAAAAATTAGATAACGGAATTCCTTTTGAAAAAGCAGCAAGTGAATTAAAATGTGTTGTAAAATCAACTGATTTTTTTACTTATGAATCTAAAATATCTGAAATCAAATCTGACAATTTCAAAGAAATAATTTTTGATTTAAATGAAAATGAACCATCGCAGGTTGTAGAAGGAGAAAATGGATATTACTTTTTTATTATAACTTCTTCTAAAAAAGCCAAATTTGACGAAGATAAATTTAAAAAAGAATATGATGAACTTCTGGAAAGATTAAGAAGTATGAAATTTAATCAAATTTATAGCGATTTACTTTCATCCTTAAAAAAACACGCAAAGGTTGAAATTTACTGGGACAATATATAATGTCCACAGATAACCGAGGATACTGTTATAAATTATAAATCTTAATATTATTTTTTAAAAAATTCCTGATTTATTTTTTTAACTGCATCAGGGATAACTGTTTCTGGTTTTGATGTTCCATTCCATACCTTATCCATTGCAGGCCAGAAATGTCTGTTCAAAATCTCTGTCCATGCTGATGTATCAGGCTGAAATGTGCCATAATCAACAGCTTCCAGTAAAAATGCTTTTGATTTTGGAGGATTATCATCTATGAAATTTTTTGATTTCGCAATTTCAATTATTGCCGGTTGTGCAAGTCCTGTTTGTGCAAGTTCTATCTGTCCTTCTTCTCCTGCAAGGTAAGTTACTAATTTCCATGCCGCATCAGGATGTTTGGTTGTTTTAAGAACTGCATAGCCAGCACCACTTAAAGGAAAACCACGTTTGCCCTTTGGGCTTTTTGGAAACATAACTGCATCCCATTTGAAATTTTTTATTTCCCTGAAAAATGGTGATTTCCATATTCCACTGTGAAACATCGCAACTTTACCTGATACAAAAAGATCAGATGCACCGACACCACCCATTGCTGACATATTAGATGGAGATGGCATAACTTTATGCTTATAAATTAAATCCTGTCTGAATTTAAGTGCTTCTAATGCCTCTTTACTATCAAGCAGACATTTTTTTGGATTTTTAATATCATCTACGTATTTTCCACCATTTGATAAAACCCATGCATCCCAGATTGGCCAGTCATCAGCAAAACCAAAAACTTTTGTTGCACCTTCACCTTTGGTTAATTTCTTTGCTTTATTAAGAAGATCTGTCCATGTCCAGTCATTTGTTGGATATTTTACACCTGCTTTATCAAAAAGATCTTTGTTATAATAAACAACGCAAATAGGTGCTATATCTCTTGGTAATGCATATATATTACCTTTCACTGTAAATTTTTCTACAATTTTTTTATAAAATTTATTTATAGGAAAATTTTCTTTTTTTATATATTCATTAAGCGGCAATAAAACTCCTTTTTCAGCAAAAACAATAAATCTTTCTGCATTTACAAACATAACGTCCGGCGGATTACCACCTGCAATCTGTGTTAGCATTTTTTCTATATATGCATCACCTGCTGGAAGTTTTTCCAATTGCACTTCTATGTTAGGATTTTTTTGCTTAAATCTCTTAACGCTGTTAGTTATAATTTCTACTTCTTTAATATCTCCCCAGTATGCTGCTCTTAAAACTGTTTTACCTTTGAAAATTTTAGTATCTTTACAACCTGTAAAAATTATTACTGTTAAAGTTAAAAATAAGACAATCAACGAAATCGCTTTTGCAATTTTACCCATTTTAAATCCTCCTTTAATTTTTTATTTTTTATATTATATCACTTTTTTTTATTTTGTCAATAGGAATTAAATACCGTAAAAACGTATTAGAAAATGCGTTTTTACGAAAAAACATACTACTTTTATTATATTTATTTAATAAAATTTCATTTTTATAATTCATTGTTTTTTTCACCATTTAATTTTAAAAATTAGTACACTTTTAAAATTTTTATTTATTTATTTATTTATTTATAAACCTTTTTTATATTTTCTTTTTTCCTCTGAAAAATCGCAAACTTTAAATGCAATTTTCAGTAAATAAAAAATTATTATGTTGAATAACTACATACTTAAAAATTACCGAAACATTATTTATTTAAAACTGTCTAAAACACTGTATTTAAACGATAAAAACAATGTTGCATAAAATGAAATTAATTGTAAGTATTCTGTTTATAAGGAAATAAGATGAAAAAATTTTTGCTATTCATGTTTTTATATCTGCTCATTAATATTAATAATATTTTTTCTGCAATAACTGTTAATATAAATTCAGGTAATCCTGCAATGCCATTTCCACAATTTAATAACTACCCCGCTGGTGGTCAGACCACCATATATTCAATTGCTGACTGGGCACACTTACCAGATGGAGTGTCTCACGCAGAAATGGAAAAATGGATACGGGATGCTTATCAGATTATGATGAACAGGGCAAATTATGCCGGCGGCACAATATGCGGTGTCCAGGGAATAAGATTTGAATCTTCTCCTTTCTGTTCAGAAGGACATGGTTATGCATTACTTGCTGCTGCTTTAATGGGTGATAAAACAACTTTTGATGGTTTATGGTTTTATTTAAATGATAATTGCTGGTTTAATAAAATTCCAAGATATAGAGATGGAACTATATGCACACCTGGTTATGCCTATGGCGTTCATGTGCCTGGATGGAATGGACCAGGTGCTGATTCTGCTGCAGATGGAGATGTTGATATTGCTCTTGCAGCTTTAATTGCCTGGCGTCAATGGGGAGATAACACCGGATATACAAGATGGGACGGACAACCAATAAGATATAAAGATATGGCGCTTGATATGATGAGATTTTTAGTTGAAAAATATTTAGACCCAAACAATAAATACGTAAGCGGAATCATCGGTTATGATGGTTATGCAAAAGGTGGTAATACCTGGAAAGAATTAACAAACTGGTATATCGGACCTGATGTTTTGGAATATCCAGGTCCACAGGAAACATGGTATGATTATTCTGCTCCCTATTATTATAGATGTTTTGCAGAAGCATTGCAACTTAATGGCGAGTCCCGAGATATAGGCTGGAACATAACACAATTTATAAGAGCAGCTGCTGCTATGAACTGGACTCAGGGACAACTTGCTGCTTCATCTCATTTAACAACCTTTGCAGGTAAGTATTCAATTAATGGAACAAATGTTACTTTTACCAATGCAAATCCAGGCGGAGAAGATTTCAGGACTCCATGGCGACATGCACTTGATTATCTTTTTTATGGCAATCCAAATATATCCTGGAATCCGACTACCCATCTTACCTTTACTGCTTCTAATACTTATGAAAAAGATGCTGCAATAAAACTTGCAAATTATTTAAATGATCCACAATCATACGGGGTTTATGGTTGTAAATCTTATGGTTCTTCGCCAATTACATACCGTGGAACACCATCAATTGTTGAATTCAATCTTGACGGTTCTCCTTTCTGGACATTTCATCAAATAAAAACATTTGGCGCAGCATCTCCGGCAATTGTTGCTTCCCAGAATTTTGATTTAATGGGACAATGGTTCAGAGAATCAATGATAGAATGGGATGTTGAATCTGCTGGTGATGGATATTTAACTTCTGTTCCTGCTTATTTTCACGGATTTTTCCGCGTTTTATCTCTTTTAGTCTTAACAGGAAATTATTTGTCACCGTGCAATCTATATCCACAGGCAAATATGAAAATATATAAATCTGTTAATAAAACATATACTTTTCCCGGTGAAACTCTAACTTATTGGTTAAATTACAGAAACTATGGTTCAGTTCAGGCAAATAACGTCTATATCCGCGATACTTTACCATCTGCATTTGAATATGTTTCATCAACTCCTGTTTATAATGCAGCGAATTCAAATCCAGGGGCTAATGTATATGAATGGGGACCTTTTACTGTGCCTGGTCTTCAAAATCAAAATTATGCAGCAACAATGGGCGGCGTTACCCTTGTAGTCAGAGTTAAACAAACTGCCTTACAGGATAAATATTGTAACACCGCAGATATAAGAACCAGCAATGGAACCGGCTGGACTTCATCAGATGAAGCAAATGAAATAACATCAATTTTAAAAACAAATTGTGTTGATATAGTTGCTGCAGCATTAACAATTACAAAAACCGCAAATGTTTCATTAGTCAATCCAGGACAAACAATAACATACACAATTGACTTTTGCAATTCATCCCAGGCAGGATGGATAGAAGGGGGTCACTCAGGAGTTATTTTTGCAGGCGGAGTAAATGGTTTACCCGGCTCAGCAAGTTCACAATTAATCCTTGACATTGCCGCACATCATGAAGCAGCAGAGCCGGTTATTGATTGGGGTAATTACAGAATTTCGTATTTCATAAATTCACCGTATCATGGTTCTAACTGGCAGTTATATATAAATTCAATTTCTCCAAACAATCATAATTTAATTTTAAGCACTGAAACATATTCTGCCTGCACACCAACGCCATGCTATGATAGCGCAACAGGTAAATACTGGAACCAGCGAATTATGATACAACCGGCATCACTCCCATCTGCACCAACACATCATTTATATAATTACTACGGTAATATGGGAAGAATTCATTTAGGAACAGCAACTTCCCCGCTTTATTTTGAAGTAAGAATAACAGCAGGTTATCAAAATCAGGACTGGACTGATGATTGGTCACAACAAACACTTGCAACTTCAGTTGGCGGACCTGCCGAGATGATGTTTCCTATTTCTCCTGATTGGACAGACGGCATACCTTCTACTCCTGGAATTATTTTAAATAAAGTTAACAAACATGCATGCCAAACAACCTCTACACGAATAGAAAATATTTTAATAGAAGAATGGGATGGCTATACATGGCGCAGGGTTTTTGGAAATGGTCCTATGCCAGGCAGAGAAGTAACAGGCGTTGTTGTATATGACTCCTTACCAAATAATTTAATTTGGGGCGGATTCATAAATACATACGGCACATGCACTTATAATGCCGGAAATAGGACAATACAATGCAATATTGGAAACATGCAAATAAATCAATGCGGACAGATAAAATACTATGCAATAGCACAGGATCCTGGTTGTCCTGTATCTGATATAAATTTAGAAAATATTGCATGGATAAAAGGTGATAAAGAAGCACCTGTCTCTGATAATGCACAGGTTATTTTAAGATGCCCATCTGTAATACCAAATACTTATACACCAACTATTACATCAACACCTACTAACACATCAACAAACACAGCAACAAGAACAAGAACTAATACTTCCACAAACACTTTTACTTATACTTTTACAAATTCACCCACTTTATCTTTAACTCCTTCTTTTACTTTTACTCCTACTAACTCACTAACCAATTCGCCAACTAATTCTATAACCAATTCATCAACTAATACTTATTCCATGACTTTAACTTTTACAAAAACTTTTACTCCTACTTTTTCTAATACTGTATCTTCTACTTTTACTTCTACTTTTACTCCCACAAACACATCCACTTCTTCTTTTACTGAAACTGTAACCGGCACTCAACCACCTACATGGACTTTTACCAATACTTTTACTGTTACCTTTACCTTTACACCTACTTTTACTTTTACATTTACTTTTACTCCTTCTTCATCATTTACACCTACTTTTACTTTTACTGCCACAAATACTGCATCATTTACTTTTACTAATTCTCCTTCCAGAACATTTACTTATACTTATACTCCAACTCATACTACAACAGGCACTCCACCCCCCAGTTTTACTTTTACCAACACTTTTACTTTTTCTCCTTCTTTTACGCCTTCTTTTTCTCATACTATAACTTTTTCACATACTTTTACTTTTACTCCTTCTGCTTCTTACACTTTTACCATCTCGCCAACCCCTTCTTTTACTTTTTCAAATACAAATACTTTTACATTTACACGCACTCATACCCCTTCTTTTACTTTTACCAGTTCTTTTACTATAACTTCTACACCTACTATTACACCTACACAACGTCCTTCTCCTGTTGACTTAATCATTACTCTTGCTGCTTATGGTGAAGAATCAAGACCAGGTGCACAAATAACTTATTCCATAAATATAAAAAATCCTTCTTCTTCACCTGTATATAATATCTCTGTATGGGATACTCTGCCTGATGAAGTTATTTTTAAGGAAAATAAATTCAGCCAAGCTCCTGTTTTAAACAACAACGTCTTAAGATGGGACTTAGGTACTTTGGTCCTTGAACCGGGTAAAATAATTACAATTGAATTTACCGTTGAAATAACAAACATTATTCCTGAAAAATTGCCCATAACAAACAGGGTCTCTGTTGATTACAATGACCAGCATTATACTGACCCGTATGATAAGCATCCGCCGATTACTTCTGATATGTCTTTTTATCCAGTAGGCGAAGTTGTTGTATACCCAAATCCTTTTAATCCAGAAACAGCTAAAGATAAAAAATTAAAATTTGAAAACATAATTCCTGGTTCAGTGATACAGATTTTCACAATATCAGGCGAGATGGTAAACACATTATATGCACAAAATATAATAGTATACTGGGATGGGAAAAACAGGTATGGTAAAGAAATTTCTCCAGGTATTTATTTATTCATTATAACCAATAAACAGACAGGTTCAATAAAAAAAGGAAGGATTTTTGTAATAAAATAATAAAATTATATTTACTTTTTAACATAATCAAATAACCCTGTAAAAACACATTAAAAATTTTTTTCACGAAAAAACAAGGATATTTTTATAATGCATTATTTTTATTATGCCGTTTTTTTAATTTAAAATAAAACAAAGCAAGAGTTTATTTAAGCGTTAGAAAAAGCGTTTTTACGGAAATATAAAATATTTCTGCCTTTTTGGTTTAATAATTTTTTATTTTTATAGTAAATTACTTTAATTCACCTGTTTTTTTAATTTTAAAAACAAGTTCACTCTTAAAACTATTATTTATTTATTTATAATATATTTCTTTTGAAAATAAATAGTAAATTGCGATTTTCAGTTAACAATTTTAAATTGCTAATTTTTTTCTATTTAGTATAATTAACCCAATATCAATTCATAAAAGGCAATATAATGTTAAAATACGATTTCAGGACAATTTCATTAAAAATATTAACAGATGTTTTTAAAAGCAAACGCTGGGCCAAAGAATCAATTGAAGAAAATTTAAATACAATTGATAATATACATGGAGATATTAAAAAAGTTTATGAACTTACATATGGGATTTTACGCAATAAAAATTTAATTGATTATTATATTTCAAGATATATAAAAAAACCGGTTACAGATATTATGTTGCAAAATATTTTAAGAATCGGTTATTACCAGATATATCATATGAATTCAATTCCACCCTATGCTGCAATTAATACATGTGTTGAACTTGCCAAAAATTTTATTCATCCCAAAACATCAGGTTTTGTAAATGCTGTATTAAGGAATATTTTAAGATATAAAAATGAAAAAGTTAATATCCATGCAAAAGATAATATTGAGTATTTTAGTATTAAATATTCTTATGAACCATGGATGATAAAATTTTTTCTAAAATATTATGATGAAAAAACCGTTGAACAGATATTAAAATCCGGCAATGAAAAACCACCTGTTTTTATTAGAACAAATCTTTTAAAAATAAAAAGTCAGGAATTAGAAAAAGAACTAAAAAATCTGAATATTTTTATAAAACCAGTTAAAATTTTAAAAAATGCTTTTTTAGTTGAAAAAGGCGACCCAATAAAAACACCATCATTTGAAAATGGCTTTTTTTATGTTCAGGATTTGTCTTCACAACTTTTGGGATACTTTACTGATGCACAACCTAATGAAATAATAATGGATGTGGCTAGCGCACCTGGTGGTAAAACTATTTATTGTGCTATAAATATGAAAAACAAAGGGAAAATAATTTCAATAGAATTAAAAAAAGAAAGAATTTTAATGATGGAAAGGAATTTTATGCGGCTTGGTATTAAAAACGTAGAAATTATTCAACAGGACGCAACCTTTGATATACCAAATTTTAAAGACAAAGCCGATAAAATTATTCTTGATGCACCATGCTCGGGTCTGGGAGTTATACGACGCCATCCTGAAAAAAAATGGTGTTTAAAAGAAGAAATTCTTTTTTCTTTTCCAGAATTACAGATTAAATTACTGAATAATGTAAAAAACTGGGTAAAAAAAGACGGATTATTGTTTTATTCCACCTGCACCATAAATCCGGAAGAAAATGAAAATTTAATTGCAAAATTTTTAAAACAAAACAAGAATTTTAAACTGTGTAATTTAATATATAAAAATAATAAATTAAAAACTTATATGAAAGAAAATTTCTTTTTATCCCTGCCAGGAAACAAAGATAATATGGATGGCTTTTTTATTGCAAAACTTAAAAGAGACCTATAACTTTTTTAAATTTTCTATACGTTGTTTTAATGTAGGATGCGTTGAAAAAAGAGATGCAAAAAAATCTCCTTTTAATGGATTTACAATAAACATATGTGCTGTTGATGGTTCTATATTAGCAGGTTTTGTTTTGACTGACTGATGCAATTTTTCAAGAGCACTTATCAAATCCTGTGGTCTTCCTGTAATTTGAGCACTCCCAGCATCTGCTGCATATTCCCTTGATCGGGATATTGCAAGTTGTATTAAAAGTGCTGCAATTGGAGCAAGAATCAAAAGGAGTAATGCCATTATCCCACTGCTACCGCGCTCATCATCTCTCCCACCAAAAAAGAATGCCATCCGTGCAAGCATTGTAATTGCACCGGCAAATGTTGCTGCAACTGTTCCGGTTAATATATCATAATGTTTTATATGAGACAATTCATGGGCAATTACTGCTTCTAATTCTCTTTTGTCTAATATATCCAGTATTCCAGTGGTTAATGCAACAGCTGAATGAGAAGGATTCCTGCCTGTTGCAAATGCATTTGCCATCCTTTCGTTAATTATATAAACTTTTGGCATAGGAATACCTGCATTTATTGATAATTTTTCAACCATTGAATAAATTTCAGGGGCATCTTCTTTTTTTATTGGTTTAGCCCCATACATCGTAAGCACAATTTTATCCGAAAACCAGTAACTGAAAAAATTCATAAGCAAAGCAAAAAAGAATGCATAAATCATACCAGTCTGTCCACCGATTAAATCCCCAATATATATAAAAAGAGCTGTTAGGATTCCCATGAGTAAAAAAGTTTTAAATTGATTCATTGAAAATCGCCTCCTTTTTATATAAAAAATATTTAATTCAGGAATTATTTATTCTTCTACTAATTTTGCAATAAAATTTTTATCTTCTTCTTTTAATACCAAAAATTCTATACCTGTTCTGAATTTATTTAAACTTGCATCTTTAGCACACCATCTTACTTCTGCAAAAGTAATTATCGGTTCTTCTTTTCCTTCCGGCTTGAATTCAATTCTTAATATTTGCTCTTTCTGTAATTCATTTTCCCCAATTAACTGGATTCCACCAACGCTGATATTTGCTGATTCAACTTCTTTTTTAAAAGCTTCCTGTTTTATATTCTGTATTTCATTTTGAGCAGAAACTAATTTGTAATTTACTTTAAACTTTTTATCAACTCTTTTATATTTTCTCCTTTCTACAAAAATTTCACCTTCTGGCATTTTAAATCATCTCCTTTATTTTTTTATTATTTTAATATTAAAAAAAATTTTTTTCAATAAAAAAAAGTTTGACCTTGTCTTTTTTTTAATTTAAAATAATAACAAATTAAAACAGGAGGTCTTTTAATAATGAAAAAGTTGCTTTATTTCTTAATTATTTTATTGGTATTTTCACAACAATTTTTATATTCAGCATCTAAAACAAAAACATCAACAAGTCTTTATTATTCTGAAACTTACAAAGCAGCCAAAGGTTTTGGTGCAGGACTTATTTTTGGTCTTTCAAGCGGTATCAGTTTAAAAAACTGGATATCACGCGAAGGTGCTTTACAATTTGATATCAGCTGGGATTTTCACTGGGCTGCTTTCGGTGTTGGAATTGCTTATTTATTTCATAATTTTAAACTAATTACAGTTAAAGATAGTTTACTACCACTTTATTTTGGAATAAAAGGATGGTTAGGGCTTTCTTCTCATTCAATGGCTCTTGGTGTTCAGGTTCCGATTGGTATTGTATGGATTCCCAAAGAAGCGCCAATTGATGTCTTTTTACAAATAGAACCAGGAATTGGCTTGATTCCTTCTACCGGATTTGCACCTAATGCAGGAATTGGTATCCGGTATTATTTCTAAAATAAATTAAAAATCAGGGTTACGAATTAAACATAACCTTGCTCCGAAAAACGCATTAGCGTTTTTCAAGAAAAAAAGGGATATAAAAAAGTTTATAAACAAATAAGAATTTTATTTGAAAGTGTACTTATTTTTTAAATTAAAAAACAGGTGAATTAAAGTAATGCATTATAAAAATAAAAAATTATCAAACAAAAAAAAACAAAAATATTTTATATTTCCGTAAAAACGCATTAGAAAATGCGTTTTTACGGCCTTGATTTTAATATTTTAATTACAGATAATATCTGATAATTACTGGCATTACAGCAAAATCTTCAACTAATGAAAATACAAAACTTGTATCAGATGAACCGCCGGCACTCACACTTTTAAATCCAAACCCTAAACCTATTGAACTTCCTATACTTAGATCATTACTTATAGGTCCTAAAAATACTTCAAAACTTGTTCCAACATTAAAAATAAATCTAATCGTGCTTATGTCTCCTGCAAGTCCGGCATAAGAACCTAAAGACGCTAATTCTTCCAGAGTATTTTTTGAATAAGCAATCAGCATTCCTGGTGTTAAATCAACGCGTAATTTTTGATCATCAACAAGTGGGAAAACTATATTTGTTCCTATTTTTAAACCAAATGCTGCTGGATTACCACCAATAAAACTTAACCCTGCAATACCATCTATTGCTAATTTATTGGAAACCCAGAATCTGATTGATGTTATTTTATTCATTAAATCAACACCAATACCAATTTTTTCCTTAAAAGGTGCATTTTTAGGTTCCTGGAGTGCTTTTTTTACAACAGGTTGGGTTACCTGTTTTGCTGGCTCTTCTTTTTTGGTTGTCTTTTTCTCTGCTGCAAATAATGAACTGCATAAAAAAACCAGACTTAATAACATTATTAACAATTTTTTTCTCATTTTATACCTCCTTTGAATTTTTCAAAAAATCAAAAATTAATCTTACCCCAATTCCGCTTGCTCCATAATCAGAAATATATTCTTTATTTTTTACTTCATAAGCAGTTCCTGCTATATCAAGATGTAGCCATGGAGTATCATTTACAAACTCTTTTAAAAACATACCAGCTGTTATAGTTGCTGCATCACCTCCTCCTGCATTTTTCAAATCTGCAAATTTGCTTTTTATTTGTTCTTTATATTCATCCCATAAAGGGAGTTCCCAAACTTTTTCACCTGTATTATATCCTGATATTTTTATTTTTTCAATTAATTTTTCATTATTCCCCATAAGACCTATTGCATATTTTCCTAATGCCACCACACAGGCCCCTGTCAATGTTGCTATATCAATAATCATTTCCGGTCTATATTTTAATGAATATGTGATTGTATCTGCAAGAAGCAATCTTCCTTCTGCATCTGTTGAAATTATTTCTACTGTTTTACCGGATAAAGTTTTTATTATATCCCCTGGTTTATAAGATTTTCCTGATGGCATATTTTCAGCAGATGGAATCAACCCGATAATGTTCATTTTTAAATTTAATTCTGAAATTATTTTCATCAAAGCAATAACACATGCAGCACCTGCCATATCATACTTCATATTTTCTATTTTAGAAAGTTGTGTTGCCTGTGGTTTTAAAGATATACCACCAGAATCAAATGTTATCCCTTTTCCAATAAGAACAATTGGCTTTTCTTTTCTTTTTCCACCTGAATACTCAATAACAATAAATCTTGCCGGCTCATCAGAACCCATGGCAACAGAATAAAAAGCATTCATCCCTATTTTTTTTATGCCCTGATTATTAAAAATTTTTAATTTTATTTTTTTATTCTGCAAAGCAATCTTTTTAGCCTGTTCTGCAAGAAAAACAGGGGTGACATAATTTGACGGAGAATTTATCAAATCCTTTGCTAAATTAACACCATTTATTACTGTTTTTATTTCATTTATATCTGTATTTCTTAATAATAATGAATCATCCGCAATCAACAAGACCCTTTTAAGATTATTCTTTTTTTCTGTTTTAAATCTGTTATATTCATAATCAGAAAGTAAAAAACCTTCTATTTGTGCTCTTATTAAATTTTTATCTTTTATCCAGAAAAAAGTTGCTAATGCTTTATTTTTTTCTTCTTTTGTTATCTTTGAAATAAATCCAGCTGCGTTTCTTATTTTTTCTACGTCAATTTTTTCTTTTTTCCCTAATCCTAAAAAAATTATTTTTTTTATTTGCCCTTTATGTTCAACTGTAAAAGATGTATTTTTTTTGTATCCGGCATTTATCTGTTTTAATAAATTTTTTACTTTGTTATAGTAATCCCCAAATACTTCACTTATCTTTAAATCAAAATTTTCAAACACAGGAACTATATATACATCTGCTTTTACATCAAGTAATTTATTTTTTTTTATAAAAATTTCCACAATTTAATCCTTTTTAATATTATAAAAACTGTAAAATAAAATTTATTACATTTTCACTTAAAAACTTTTCTGTTTTATTTATATTACCGGTTACCAAATTACTTTCTGTTGAAAAATCAAATGGTTTTGGGAATATTCCTTTGATTTCAATAAAAAAAGTCTTAAAATCTTCAATTGATGTTTCTATTTTAATATCAAAAGAATCAATATCCAACTGGCTCATAGCAGGGAAAAGAATTCTTGTTCCTATTAAATGTAATGGCCTTTGAAAAACATTTAATTTTTCTTCATTTAAAGAAAACATATTTTTAATTATAAATTCTCTTGTATCATTTACTCCAGGTATATTAATGAGTTTTCTAATTGCAATATTATTTACAATAAAAAAGGAAATATTAGTTGTATTCTTAAATATTTCTATAAAATCATTTATTAGTCCTATGTAATAATTTAAACTTTTATCACAAAATTCATATACCATTAAAAATCTGTCTTTCATAATTTTATAGGTTATATTAACTTTATTATTCCCTGGTTGCATACCGGATGTCATAAAAACTCCTTCTGCATGCAAAGTAGAATATGTGCTAATGCCATGCGTATCTGAAACCTTATCAAAAATTTGTCTTATTTTTCTATCTTCTATAACTGTTGGTGCATAAAATAATTCAACAACCAAGGCGTGCAGTCTTGTTGTTATATCCACTTTCATTTACTCCTTTTTGATTAATTTATTTAATATTACCAGAAAAAAAATTTTTGTAAATATATAATCTCCTCCTTAAAATAACAATAAAAATTTGCGATTTTCAGAAAAAATACAAAAAAAATATTATCAAATAAAACAACACTTGTTTTTTTTATTAAAAAACGGATAAAAAAAAGTAATACTTTATAAAAATAAAAATATTTTGTTTTTCTTTAAAAACGCATTTTCTAATAATGCGTTTTTACGGTTTTATTACTTGGTTTTTAAAGTTAATCTGTTATAATATAATAAAGCTTAATTTAATGGAGATTTTTATGCAATTATTTTTTATTTTACAGATTTTACATTTAACTTCTTTGTTTATTTATGTCCATTTAATTATTTTTTTAATTTCAAATTATCCCATAGATAAAAAAATCAGATTAATAATTGTTTTATTATCATTATCTTCATTATGGTCTTTTTGTAAAATATTTCTTCATAATCCAGCAACTTCATTTGAAATTGCTATTTTTTTTGATAAATTAATGTCAATTTCCTGGATATTAATTCCTGCTGTTACTTTTTTATTTTCTTTAAGTTTAAATGAAAAAATTTTTCTACAAACTTTTACTAAAATAATTATTTTTATACCATGTATTATATTTTTAGCACTTAATTTTTCAGGTTTTTTATCTGAACCTGTTAAAAAGATTGATATCTTCTGGTTCAGTTATTTTAAAAAAAATATTTTTGCTTATTTATTTTATTTTTATTTTATCACATATACAATTGCCAGCATTCTTCATCTTTTTATCTTAAAAAACAAAACCATTATAAAAAATAAAAAAAAGCAATTTAATATTTTTATTTTTATGACTATTTTAATTTTGGTTATTGTTGTTTTTTTTGAATTAATACTACCGTTTTTTAATTTAAATATGCATCCTTTTTATGATATTACAAATGTTTATTTTCTTTTGTTTGCCTTAGGTATTTTTTATGCAACTTTTAAATATCAGTTTTTAGGCTTTTCGCCTATAGAAACATTTAACATTGTTCTTTCAAATTTATCTGAATTTCTTTTTATACTTGATGGTGAATTTAATTTTTCTTTTATAAATAAAACAGCATTATCTAATTTGCAATATAAAGAGAGTGAATTATTAAATAAGCCATTGGGAATAATAATATCTGACTCGGACAGATTTAATAAATTATTAAAAGATTTAATAATAAAAAAATCTATTTCTGGTTATGATTTAACTTTAAAAACACGACAAGGCGGAATAATTCCTGTTAGTTTTTCTGCAAAATTAATAGAAGAACATGGTGATATTTCAAGAATTATCTGCATAGCAATAGATATAACAGAAAGAATTAAATTAACTGAATATTTAAAAGAACAACGTGAACTTGCTGAAAAATACTTAAATATTGCACCTGTCATATTTCTGATTCTTAATAAAGAAGGTAAAATTTTGTTTTTAAATGAGATGGGTATGAAACTTTTGGGGATTTATTCTGAAAGTGAATATTTAGGCAGAAACTGGTTTGAAAATTTTGTTCCGGAAGATGAGAAAGATGCTTTAAAAAGTTATTTTTTAAAATTTACCAACGAAAAAACAGTTATAAAGAATTTTGAAAATTTCATTTTAACTAATACAGGTGAAAAAAAATTGATTCATTGGTCAAACACAATATTAAGAGATAAAGAAAATAAAATCTATGCTGTTTTATCTGCTGGTATTGATATTACTGAAAAAAAACAGTCAGAAATTGCTTTAAGGGAAAGTTATGAAAAATTGAAGGAATTAAATAAATTAAAAGACAATTTTATTTCTATAATATCACATGAATTAAGAACACCTTTAACCGCAATAATGGGTTCTATTTCTTTAATACGCAGCGGCGCAATAGGAAAGTTAAATAAAGATCAGATTGAATTTCTTGATTTGATGAAAAACAACTCAGATAGACTGCTTTCTTTGATAAATGATTTGCTTGATGTTTCAAAAATAGAAAGTGGAAAATTAACAATTTCTTTGATACAAACCGATCTCGTTTTTTTAATCAAATCTTCTATAGTTAATCTAAAATCATTATTAAATAAAAAACAAATTTCGTGCGATTTTAATTCTGAATTCAATGAATTATTGATAACTGTTGATACGAACCGTATTAATCAGGCAATCACCAATATATTAAACAACGCAATAAAATTTTCTCCTCCAAATTCAAAAATATTTGTTGAACTGAAAAAAGTAAATAAAGATTTTCCAAAGATACCACCTGATATAAAAGAAAAAATAGCCACCAATGAAGTTTATTTTGCCTTAATATCAATTGCAGACAATGGAATTGGAATGACAGAAAAACAAATCAAAAATTTATTCCAAAAATTCTATCAGGCAGAGGATGCAAATGTTAGGAAGACCCAGGGCACAGGACTTGGACTTTACATAACAAAACATTTAATTGAACTTCACAATGGTTTTATATGGGCTGAATCAAAAGGTATAAATATGGGATCCTCTTTTAATATTTTATTACCTTTGTAAAAGGAGAACTTTAAAATGAAAAAAATTCCTTTAATTTTTTATTTTTGTTTTTTTACATTTTTTTGCTTTAGCCAAAACCTGATTAAAAATGGTGATTTTGAACTTGATGAAAATAAGGATAATATTCCGGATAACTGGGTAATAGATGATCCTAATAACATAAAACTTTTTACAGAAGACAATAATAAATTTATAAAAATTTCAAACAGTTCTCCAAAATATACAGGACTTTCCCAGTATATTCTCATAGAACCTAACAAATTAAAATCAATTCTTGTAAAAGCAAAAATCAAATTAAACAATGTAATCAAAGGAAGTGAAGATTGGGCTTATGCGCGTGTGCTTGTTCTTTTTTTTGATAAAAATGGTAATCAGGTTGGTGGCTGGCCTGAACTTGGAAGATGGTTAGGGACTTTTGACTGGTCAGAAAAAATAAATATATTAAATGTTCCGTCAGATGCAAGAACAATAAAAGTAGAAATTCAGCTATCAAATTGCACCGGCGATATGTCAATTGATGATTTATCCATAGAAAAAGGTATCTCTTTTAATATTCCTTCTGAACCGGAAAATCTTATCATAAATGGTGATATGGAATATGGCTCTAATTTGCCGCTATACTGGGGTGGTTGGATTTCAGGTAAAAGCACTTTTATAAGTCCAGGATATAATTCCCCTTCTTCTTTTATGATAGAAAATGAAAATCCAGGATATTCAATGATAACTCAGAAAATTCCTGTTGATTCATCAATTATCAAGAGTATAAGAATTTCAGGATATTTAAAAACTGAAAATGTGGAACAAGGTTTAAATCCATGGGAAAAAGCAAGAATAGGTGTTGAATTCCATGATGAAAAAGAAAGAATCGGAGACTGGCCGCCTGTTGTTGGTGAATTAACAGGGACTGAAAATAATTGGGTTGAATTTTCCCGCGAATATTCCCTGCCCAATGGAACTAAATCAATAGTTATCAGTGCAGGCCTTTTAAATTGTAAAGGAAAAATTTTTATTGATAAAATAAAAGCCATGGGTTTTGACAAAAATGGAAAATTGGTAAAATCCAATCTAATTAAAGAAGAAGATAAATCTAATTGGTTTGCATTTGAAAGTAAAAAAGATGATTTTTTAGATAATGCAATTATTGACTTTACTAATGAACTTGATAAACCCGCAGGTAAACATGGATTTATAACCGTTAATAAAAAAGGCGAACTTGTATTTGAAGATGGTGAAAAAGCAAAATTTTTCGGCACTAATTTAGTTAATGGTGACATTTTCAGAAGTTATGAAGAGATTGATAAAATGGTAAAGCGCCTTGCCAAACTTGGAGTTAATATGATAAGGTTACATCATATGGACGCATATTGGGGAGAACCAAACATCTTTGATAAAACAAAAGATAACACACGTAATTTTTCAGAAGATTCTTTAAATAAACTTGATTATCTTATTTATAAATTAAAAGAAGCAGGTATTTATATTTTCCTTGATTTACTTGTTCATCGCAAATTAAAAAAAGATGACGGGGTTGATAATTTTGAAAAAATACCAGCTGGTTTTAAAGAAGTAATTTTTATTGATGAAAATCTTCAAGGATTAACCAAAGAATATATAAAAAACCTTTTAGAACATGAAAACATATACACAAAAATCAAATACAAAGATGAACCGTCAATAATCTTTATGGAAATTATCAATGAAAGTTCATTATTTTACTGGGACAGGAATTCTGAAATTCCTTCTTTTTATACTGATAAATTGAATAAACTTTTCAATGAATATTTAAAAAACAAATATCAAACTATGGAAAATCTAAAAAGAGAATGGGATAAATTCGGTGATAATAATTTAAGTAAAGAAGAAGATTTTAATAAAAATACGGTTAAAAGGGAAATTTTTAAAATAAATTGGGAAAATCCAATGTATTTTGCAAAGGCAAATTCAACCGGAAGGGCTGCTGATACAAAATTATTTTATTTTGAATTAGAAAAAAAAATGTATGATGATTTTTATAATTTTATTAAATCAATTGGAGCAAAAGCACTTATAACCGGCAGTAATCATTGGGAATTATGGGATGCGGATATTTTAGTAAATAGCAAATATGATTTTATTGACAGGCATTCATATTGGGACCATCCATCCGGTGGCTGGACACTTCAGGAAAATATTTCATTTTTAAATAAACCTTTTTTAAAATCAAAATACAATTGCATATCCGAACTGGCACATACAAGAGTTTTTGAAAAACCATTTACTGTCAGCGAATGGAATTTTTTAATGCCCAATGAATTCAGAGCCGGCGCACCTGTTATAATGGCATCCTATGGTAAATTTCAGGGCTGGGATGCACTTTTGCAGTTTAATTTTTCTCATTACGAATGGAAAGATAAGTTAACTGCTTTTTGCGATTTTTCATCTTCTCCTGATATGCTTTCTTTCTGGTTTCCTGCTATAATGATTTTCAGATACAATTATATAAAAGAAAGCAAAGAATATATTACTGAATATATATCAGAAGATGATATTTTTTATAATAAAGAAACTTCTTTTAAATTTATAAATAATGACATTGCCATTCCAAATTTAATAAAAATTGCAAAGGTGTTTGATAAGGATAAAGAAAACAAAAAATTTTTCCCTTCTTTAAAAAAAGATGCTGCGCTTTCTTTAAACGGAGAGTTGTATTTAAATTACAAAAAAGGTATTTTTCAGATAAACTCTGATAAAATCCAGGGTGCAATTGGTTTTTTAAAAAACAGTAATTTAAAATTTAAAAATTTTAAACTAACCTGTTCTAATAATTATGCCGCTATCATGTTAACTTCTCTTGATAAAACACCGATTTTAAAATCACAAAAAATCATTTTAACCACATCTGCCAGAGTTGAAAACTCGGATATGAAATTTAATCCTGCTCATACTTCTATAATTTATGGTGGTAATTCACCTGTTATATTAGAACCTGTTGTCGCAACTTTGAGTTTAAATGTTTCTAAATTTAAAAATGTAAAAATTTTTATATTAGATGAAAATAATTATATCAAAGAAGAATACAAAAATTTTAAAATTGTTGAAAATACAATAAAAATTATTTTAGATGAAAAATCAAAAGCATTTAATTACTTTATAAATATTGAAAGATAAAATGTTTTTATTTATTATTTAAAACTCAACCGTAACAGTAATTATATGGTCAGGATCAAATCCCCCATCCTGCCATATTTTGGATAAAAAGGCATAATCAAACTTTATCACTGTATCATTTATAACTGATTTTACTCCGGCACCAGCAGTCAAGCCATTTAAACTTTTCTGCTCTATTGAATAACCTGCTCTTACAGAAAACATATTATCAAATAAATACTCAAGACCTATACCGGCATTTATTTCACTTTCTGTAAAATTATATTTAAAATCACTACTTATTGCTGCTATATGCTCTTTTATTTTTAAAACTTCGTAATTAATACCAGCCCCTGCTTTTAAAGGTAAACTTATCTCTTCTGTATCATATTTTAACTTTGTGCCTATATTCTGACAAGTAAAACCCAAACTTATACTTTTATTTAAATAATATAGTAATCCTATATCAAATCCAAATGCTGATGATGAATAATCCCCAATTTTACTATTTAAAAATTTTATTCCAATTCCTGCAAGCAATTCTTTTGTGAATGCATAACTATAACCTATTATACCTGCCAGATCATATATTTTTATTGCACTTTCTTCTATCGCATTATTTATATCTCCTTCCAATGCACTATGTATAACACCAAGCCCTAATGAACCAACACCTTCTATTGGTGCTGCAAATGTGATCATAGCATTTCTTAAACCTGCAACATTTTTATCATATGTAAACCCAATTTCATAACTGCCTATATTTGCAAGTCCTGCTGGATTATAAAATATTGTATTTACATCATCTGCCTTTGCAATAAAAACACCTGCCATAGATGCAGGTCTTGCTCCGGTTGCAATTTCAAATATTAAACCACCTGACTCCCCTGCTGCGTATAGATTAAAACAAATAATTATACCAACTAAAAGTAAATATATCTGTCTCATTATTTCTTCCTCCTTATATTAAAATTATTTAATTATTGCTACTTTTAAAATTTCCATTGTGCTTTCAATTTTTATTCTTATTATATAAACACCTGCTGCAACTTTTTTACCGGCATCATTTTTTCCATCCCATGCTATATCATCATCTATGGAAACCTTTTCTATCATTTTTACAAGTTTTCCGTTTCTGGTATAAATCATTATTTTCCCTTCTTTGCCTTTATATCTTTCAGGTATTCTGATTTTAACAATCTCATTTTTAGATATATTTATTAAATTTTTATTTAGCATTAATTTATCAACAGGCAATTGTGTAGGAGTAATTGTAGGTGTTTCTGTTATTGTTGGTGTATTACTTATTGTATGAGTATTTGTAACTGTATGTGTATGTGTAAAAGTAAATGTATTTGTAAATGTTGGCGTGTTACTCGGTGTTAATGTAATTGTATTTGTCGCAGTATCAGTATGTGTCCATGTAGGTGGTTGAGAACCTGTCACTGTCTCTGTTGGGGTTGTTGTTGATGTATCAGTTGGCGTATTTGTTGCTGTATTTGTTACTGTGTGCGTTAATGTATCAGTTTGGGTGTTTGTCGCTGTATCAGTTGGAGTATTTGTCGTTGTATCCGTTGGCGTAAATGTTTCAGTTGGCGTATTTGTTAATGTATCTGTTACTGTGTAAGTGTAAGTATAAGTCAATGTAAATGTTTTTGAAGGTGTAAAGGTATATGTATAAGTAAATGTCTTTGTTGGTGTGTCAGTAAAGGTATTAGTTATAGTATAAGTATTTGTTGGTGTATCTGTCCACCACGTGCCGGTTGGTGTTTCAGTAGGAGTGCCAGTTATAGTAGGTGTAGGTGTAATTGTAGAAGTTGCAACATAAACTATCCATGAATATCCTGTGGAATACAAATTATTTTGATTATCCCTCACATCTATTGATATCTGAGCAACATTACCAGGAGTTCTTGCTGCCATAGGTAATCTGAATTTATATCTTCTTTCATTTAGACCTGTATCAATATGATCAATGTCAACTGCTGCATTTCCACTAATAAAAATATCTGGTTCACCTTGTAACCCGGAACCTAAAATTTTATCTGATATTGTAAAATACAAATACTCATTGGCAGGATCAACAATTACTCCTTGATTTGCAGGATTTAAATATCCAACATATGGATTATATTTGTCTTTTGTCGGATTAATACTTAAATTTAAATCCTGATTTGTCCTGTTTCCACCATTTACTAAAACAGGCAATTCTGCTTCATTAAAGAAATAGCCGGATGACTTTACCAAGTAATTACCATTTTCTATAAAATTACCTGTTATATATGCTGTTTCACCGTTAGCAAAATCATAAAATTTTAATACTCCAGCACCAATATCTTTTAAAACCCATACATTCGCTCTTGTCATTATCTCATCTAAAGTTTTTCCTGCAAAATATTGATTCCCTGATATTGAATAACCTGAATTTATATTTATAACTGTTGATGCTGTTCCTGTTACAACATCATATGCTCTACCTAAAAATAATGGAGCTCCACCTTCCATTGTATTTCCATCAAGAGCAACAAGGTCATAATACATAAATTGCGAAGGGACACCTACAATAAAATTACCACTTGCTGAACTTTGACCCATATATAAATAAGCATTATCACTCTGAATATTTGCAGTGCCTGAAACAACCGCAGCAATAATGACACCTGATAAATCCGGATACATACCGGTATTATCAATTATCTGCCCTGAAATTGTTGTATTAATGTTTGGTCCTGTAAAATTAACAACTTTATTTCCATTTACATTTACATTTCTTACTGGTTCCCAGTATGAAGGACCTGAACCAGCAAAAAAGTCAAAAATCCCGGTTGGAACATGTCTTATTTCATAATTGTTCCCCGAAGTATCTGTCCTATAATAGTTGCCCAAAGGACTATTTTCTCCAAATTTAGTTCCACCTGGCAATTGTATTTTAACCTCAGAACTATAAAATGGTGCCGGATTTAGAGTACCATTTACAGTCCATCCAGATTCAATTGCGAAGTTAAGTTGGGTTGTAATTCCGTCTCTGACATTTATATTCTCTTTAAAAGCAATTGCATGATTTGCTTCTGTCCAGATATTTGTCCCTGTTTGTTTTGCATATACAAAATAATTACCTGGTTCTAAATTGTGTATTGCATAACTTGCATTTACATTATTACAATTTCCCGCCCAATCACCATCCACATATGGATCAATAACAATAACATCAACATTATTTAATAATGCTCCTGTAATATTCCCTGAAATTATTCCTTCTTTATATACATCAAAATTATCTACTAATTTAACTTCACCGCCAAAAGAAATAATAATAGGTGTATCAAATTTTTTTGTTGTTTTCCCATAAGCCCAGTCAGGTGCACAGGAAGGATACCACCATCTTACCGCACGCAAGGTTGTAATTGGCACATTTACAGGAACTCTTACCTGATAACTACCCATACCATCTGTCAAAGCAGAATTTATAAAATTATTTTGATATGTCCTTGCCTCAATATTCACATTAGAAAGACCACTTGAATTTACTCCTATCAGATTTATATTTCCTGATATTAAACCAGAATCAACTATCTCAATTGTAAGATAATAGGGTTTAGAAGAAGATGAATTGTTATAGCTTCTTACTCTTATCAAGTAATTCCAATCTTCTTCAGTATGCGATGACATATCAACATAAATAACCGCTGTTTTTCCACCATTAGCACCTTTTGAATTTTTAAAATTCCATCCACCAAGCATACTTGCTTCATATACTTCCAAATTATAGTAAAATGAACCTTGTGGCACTTGTAAAGTTATTTTTAGCATATCATGATTTGGATTATTATGCGCATTTAAAACAGTAAATTTATAGTAATCATTATCACTTTGATCTGCAATATATCCTATTCCTGTTTTATTTAAATAATTTGGTATTGTCGCTGCCTGTCCTTCTGTATCATTGATACCCCGTGATGTTGGTGGTTCTGATGGCATTAAATTTTCTTCATACCAATCTGCAATTGGTGTTCCGGAAGGAGTCGGAGTTGGTGTTGGAGCAGAGATTAAATATAACTGGAAGTTAAATACATTATTAGGTCCTGAAATATTTGCATTTGGAAAAGGCGGCGGTAAAAATGGTCCAGAACCACCACCATAATAACCAAAATAATCGCCTTCATTCGGTCCATTCATAATTCCATCTCCACTTTCATCAACAAATCCATATATATAATAAGTACCATCGGGCGCACCTGTTGAATATTGAAACTGAGCTGGTCCATTTGTTGTTCCAAAATAAATTGCTACCCATCCATTGCTACCATCTGTATCAGTATCTATTACAACTGCACATTCTTTCCCATTTGAAGGTGCTGGCAAACTCACAGTTCCAAACACATTAAGCGGATATGTCTGAGTTGGTGTTGGTGTTGCCGTTGATGTAGCAGTACTTGTTGGTGTATTTGTCCACCATGTGCCAGTTGGTGTAGGAGTTGGCGTTGCAGTGCTGGAATAAATATTTACAGTCCAATTGGTAGTTTGATACTGATTGCCTTTATAATCTGTTAAACTTATTGATATATTATGAGAAGTTCCTGGTATTCTTTGTGAAGTAGGTAATCTGAACTGGTATCTTAATGTATTATTTTCCAAAGATTGCCCGGACATATCTTCTACAGGCACACTATCAGAAAAAATTGAAACAAATTGCAATCCACTTCCTAATAATTTATCACTAACAGTTACATATAAATAATCATCAGCATAAATATAACCATTATTTGCCGGATTTAATTGCCCTGCCCATGGTTTAAATAGATCTCTGTTTATATCTATTGTAAAATTTATATCCTGCCCTGTTAAAGGATTCCCATTTACCATTACATTTTTTTCAATTTTATTAAAAAATGTATCAAAACCAACTATTTTATAATTCCCATTTTCTATGTGATTTGCTGTCTGATAGTTATCATTTCCAAAACCCATATCATAAAATTTATATGAACCTAAACCAGTATCCTTTAAAATATAACATCCAGCGTTGTGTATTCTATAATAACTTAAAGGATTACTAAAAAAATAAAAATTACCTGATATATAATATCCACTGTTTATATAAATATTAGCTGGAATCATACTACCTGGATTAACATCATAAGTTCTTCCAACAAAATATGGCGGACCATTTTGTGATTTTGATATATCCACTGCTGCTAAATCATACAAATATCCTGACGGAACCGGCATCATAAAATTTCCTGAAGAATTACACATACCTACATATGCTAAAATATCAGACATAACATCTGTTGTTCCTGATATAACTGCATAAACAGCAATAATAGATTTATCCGGATATTCTCCGGTATTATCAATAACCTGCCCAGAAATAACACTATTTAGCGCTGGTCCTGTAAAATTAATAGGTGAAATAGGTGGAGTATTTAAAACAGGATTCCACATAGAAGGTCCTTCTGCTTCTACTCTATAATCAAGCATTATTCCTGCTGGTAAATTTCTTATTTGAAAAGTATTTCCTGAAACATCAACTTTATAATATTCTGAAAAAGGTTCAAAACTTCTTGTTCCATCAGATTTAGGTAAACCAGCTGGTTTTACATAAACTCTTACTCCTGATACTGGAGAAGGATTTAATGAACCATTAACATTTACGCCAGAACCAATGTTATAATCTATAAGAGTTGTAAATCCATCTTTAACATTAACATTCGGAGTCCAGCTTATTGGTTGAGCTGCCTGCATACAATTATAAGTCCCTGTTTGTTTTGCCCACATCCAGTAATTTCCAGCTTCTAAATTATGTATTTCATAATTAAAATTTACATTTGTACAATTTCCTGCCCAATCACCAGTATAAGGATCTATTACTGCTATATCAACATTGTTAAGCGCAGATATATTACCTGCAATAACACCTTCTTTATATACATCAAAATTAATATTACTAACAACCTGCCCTGGATTTGTTAAAATAATCGGACTGGTAAATTTTTTTGTTGTTCTTCCATAAGCCCAGTCAGGTGAACAGGAAGGATACCACCATCTGATTGCTACTAAACTGGTAATTTCAACACTAACTGGAACTTTTATAGAATAGTGTCCTGACAAATTTGTTATTCCAGAATTAATATAATTATTTTTACTTCTTGCCTCAATGTTTACATCTGAAAAACTTCCCATTGCACCTATTAAATTAATCTGCCCCTGTATATAACCACTATCAACCACTTCTATTTTTAAATAATATGGGTTTGCCGTGCTGCTGTTCCAATCAGCATGAACCTGAATTACATATAACCAGTCATTCTCCGATCTATTTGAAATATCAACATATGTAGTTGAAGTTAATTTATTATAAGAACTAATTTCAGTTTTATTATTATACCCACCAGCACCATCATCTTCATATATTATTAATCTATAACCTGTATTTTCAGGAGCACATAAAGAAACTTTTAAAATATCATGATCAGGATTATTTTCAGAATTAGGAATAATTATTTTATAATAATCATTATCTGAAATATCGGCAATAAATCCTGTGCCTTCTGAATAAGGTAAAGAATAATTTCCCAAATCAGCAGCAGTTGTAAATGAATCATTTAAGCCTTTCTGGTTGGGTTGTTCACTTGGAATAAGTTCACTTTCTGTCCATCCAAAAAGAGAAATAGAAAAAAAAGTAAATAAGATAAAAATTTTTATGCTTAATTTCATAACTACCTCCTAAAATTTAAATTTCGTTATTAATTATAGCACAAAAAAAATTTATGTCAACTTTTTAATTTTTTTATGTTAATATTTAACCAGAAAATTGCAACAGAAAATTGCGATTTTCTGGAGAAAAAACACAAAAAAGATATATTATTAAAAAAAATAAAATATTTAAAACAACAGTTGATCTTTATTTTAAATAAAAATAACAAGTGGTTTAAAATATGCAAATCAAAGCAGAAAAAAATAATATAGATTTAAAAACTTTTATTTCAGAAAAACTTAAAATTTCCCGCTCAAAAGCAAAAAGTTTGATTGATACAAAAAATATTTTTGTAAATAAAAAGCGCACATGGATAGCAACTTTTTTACTAAAAAAAGGTGATATTATCTCTATTCCTGATATAGATTTAATTAAAAAAGAATCTAATATAGAAATAATATACAGAGATGATTTTATTATTGCAGTAAATAAACCGGCAGGGATTATCACGGACAAAACATCTGATTCCTTTGAAAGCCAGTTAAAAAATTTTTTAAATAATGAAAATATAAAAGCAATTCACCGGCTGGATAAGGAAACAAGCGGAGTTTTATTATTTGCTAAAAATAATAAAATTTTTGAAACTTTCAAAAATTTATGGAAGGAAAAAAAAGTAAAAAAAATCTATCTTTCAATATGCCATCACGTTGCAGACTTTAACAAAAAAGAAATAAAATTCCCTGTAAATGATAAGCCAGCTGAAAGTTTTATTGAAAAAATTTCAAGTGAAAATGGTTTAACTCTTTTTAAAATCATCACAAAAACAGGAAGAAAACATCAGATAAGAATACATCTTGCCAAAATCGGATTTCCAATTGTAGGAGATAAAATATATGGACCATCTTTTATCAAAGAAGAAAATTTAAGAAACGTAAAGCGCCATTTATTGCATTGTTATGAATTATCTTATCCCTGCCCTTTTACAAAAAAAAATATTATAATAAAAGCAAAATTACCTGATGATTTTTTAGTTTTTAAAAACTTAATGAAAGAAGGTAAATTATTATGATTATCAAAATCAAAAAAAAATATATAGGTGCAATAGACCAGGGAACCACAAGCACAAGATTTTTACTATTTAATAAAGAAGGGAAATTAACAGTCGGTCATCAGATTGAACATAAACAAATTTATCCCCGGCCTGGATATGTTGAGCATAATCCAGAAGAAATTCTTGAAAATACTTATAAAGTAATTAAATTTACTATAAAAAATTATCATATAAACCCTTCTGAAATTGCAGCAATCGGTATTACAAATCAAAGAGAAACAACCATTGTCTGGGACAGAAAAACAGGAAAGCCATATTTAAATGCAATTGTATGGCAGGATTTAAGAACTTCAAAAATTTGTGAAGAATTAAGTAAAAAAGGCGGTAAATACAAATATCAAAAAATAATAGGCTTACCGGTTGCAACTTATTTTTCTGCTCCAAAATTAAGATGGATCTTTGATAATTATAAAGAACTTTATAAAAAAGCAAAAAACGGCGATTTGCTCTTTGGAACAATTGATACTTTTATTATATGGAATTTAACAGGCGGTCCTGAATCAGGTGTCCACATAACTGATGTAACTAATGCAAGCAGAACAATGCTTATGAATCTGAAAACCTTAAAATGGGATAAGGATATGTTAAATGTTTTTAATATTCCGGAAAAAATCCTGCCAGAAATAAAACCTTCAATAGAGCCGGAATCTTTTGGATTAACTTTAAGAGATGGTCCATTTAATGAAAAAATCCCTATTATGTCAGATTTAGGAGACCAGCAGGCAGCTTTGTTTGGTCAGACATGTTTTGAAAAAGGAAGTGCAAAAAACACTTATGGCACTGGTTGTTTTTTACTTTTAAATACAGGAGAAAATCCTGTTTTTTCAAAAAATGGATTAATAACAACAGTTGGTTATAAAATAGGAAAAGGAAATGCAATTTATGCATTAGAAGGTTCTGTTGCCATTGCCGGTTCTTTAATCCAGTGGGTGCGTGATAAATTAAATCTTATTTCATCTGCAAAAGAAATAAATGACCTTGCAGAAAAAGTAAATGATAACGGTGGGCTTTATTTTGTCCCTGCTTTTTCAGGGCTATTTGCTCCCTATTGGCGTTCTGATGCTCGTGGAATAATCGCGGGTATTACCCATTATGCAACAAAAGAACATCTGGCAAGAGCTGTTTTAGAAGCAACTGCTTTTCAGACAAAAGAAATTTTTGATGCTATGGAAAAAGATTCAAAAATTAAATTAAAAATTTTAAAAGTAGATGGCGGAATGACAGCAAGTGAAATTTTAATGCAATTCCAGGCAGACATTTTAAATGTGCCTGTTTTAAAACCAAAAATAGCAGAAACAACAGCACTGGGAACTGCTTTGGGTGCAGGTCTTGCCTGCTCTTTTTATAAAGATTTAAACGAATTAAAACAAAAATGGATTTTAGATAAAAAATGGCTTCCAAAGATGAATAACAATAAAAGAAATTTTTATTTTTTAAACTGGAAAAAAGCAGTTCAAAGATCATTAAACTGGATTTGATATGAATAAAAATAAATATGATTTAATTATAATAGGTTCTGGTATCGTAGGTTCGCTTATAGCAAGGTTTTTATCCCAATACAATATCAAAATTCTTGTAATTGAAAAAGAAATAGATATAGGTATGTGTCCAAGTTCTGCAAATTCAGCAATTATTCATGCCGGCTATGATCCAAGACCAGGCACAAAAAAGGCAAAATTTAATGTTGAGGGGAATAAAATCTGGCATACCCTTGTTCATGAACTAAATATTCCTTTTAAAAAAACAGGTAGTTATGTTGTTGCAATAAATGATGAAGAATTTAAAAAACTGTTTACTTTGTATGAACAGGGAATCGCAAATGGTGTTCCAAGATTAAAATTACTTAATAAAGATGAAATACTAAAAAGAGAACCGGTTTTAAATAAAAATACAACAGGATCTTTATTTGCTGAAACTGCCATGGTAATAGATCCCTTTGCCGCAACATTGGCTGCTGCTGAAAATGCCAAAATAAACGGAGTTGATTTTTTATTTGAAACAGAATTTAAAGATGCAATCATTGAAAATAAAAAAGTAAAAGGTATAATAACAAACCGCGGGAAATTTTACTGTAATTGGGTTATAAACTCTGCTGGTCTTTTTTCTGATGAAGTTGCCCATAAATTCGGTGTTTTAATGGATTTTTTAATAACGCCAAGAAAAGGTGAATATATAATATTTGATTCTTCGGCATTTTCTATAAATAATGTTTTATTTCCTGTTCCTTCTCAGCAAACCAAAGGAATCCTTATTTCCACAACAACACATGGAAATGTAATGATAGGTCCAAATGCCAAAACTTCTGAACATAAAAACGATACCGCAACAACAAAAGAAGGTTTAGATGAAGTAATCAAAGGTGCAAAAAAACTCATACCTTCTCTTGATGAAAAAAATTCAATTGCAACTTTTGCAGGCATAAGAGCAACTGGCAATGCCAAAGACAGGGATTTTATTGTAGAAGTATCAAAAGAAATAAAAGGACTTATCAATTTATGCGGTATAGAATCCCCTGGTTTTGCAAGTGCACCTGCAATTGCACTTTATGTTATTGAACTTTTAAAAAATGAAGGTGTAAAATTTTTTCTCAAAAAAAATTTCAACCCTGTTCGTAAAGCAACATTACACTTTCATCTTTTATCATATAAAGAAAAAGCAGATTTAATAAAAAAGAACCATTTATATGGCAGAATCGTATGCAGATGCGAAGAAGTCACAGAAGGTGAAATTGTTGATGCAATTCATTCTCCAATTCCTGCAAAAACTTATGATGGAATAAAACGTAGAACCTGGCTTGGAACAGGCAGATGTCAGGGAACTTTTGATTATCCAAGGGTTATTAAAATACTTTCCAGGGAACTTTCAATACCAGAAGAAAAAATAACAAAAAAAGGTCCTGGCAGTGAAATTATTTTTAATAAAGTTAAGGATTAAAAATGAAAAATTTTCTCCTGAAAATCGCATCATTAAAAGATTACGATTTTCAGGAGAAAAAATACAAAAAAAATATTATTAAAGAAATAAATAAAATATTTAAAACAACTCTTGAGTTTTATTTTAAATTAAAAAACAGGTGAATAAAAGTAATGCATAATAATAGAATTTTGTTTTCCCGCAAAAACGCGTTTTTACGGTTATATGATGTCGTTGTGATTGGTTCCGGTCCAGCAGGACTTGCAGCTGCAATCGCTGCAAGAAAAAACGGAGCCAAAAATGTAATTATCCTTGAAAGAAATGAAGCACCTGGCGGAATTTTACTTCAATGCATACATAATGGATTTGGCACAATAATTTATAAAAAAGATATGCCGGGTCCTTTATATATTAATAACTTTATTGAAGAAGCCAAATTATCCGGTATTGAAATATTGACCGATACTGCTGTTTTAGACATCACAGCGAATAAAAAAATTTATGCTACCAACAAAAATGACGGCTTACTTGAATTTAATGCAAAAGCAATTATCCTTGCAATGGGATGCCGGGAAAGAACACGTGGGAATATAAAATTACCAGGTGACAGACCAGCGGGTGTTTTTACTGCTGGCTTAGTCCAGAGATTTGTAAATATAGAAAATTTTATGCCTGGTAAAAATTTTGTTATTTTAGGTTCAGGTGATATAGGTATGATAATGGCAAGACGGTTAACTTTGGAAGGTGCAAATGTAATTAAAGTGATTGAAATAATGCCACATCTTACAGGTCTTAAAAGAAATTATGTCCAATGCCTTTTGGATTTTAATATTCCTGTTGAATTTTCAACAACTATAAAAAGAATTATCGGCAAATTGCGTTTAGAAGCAGTTGAAACTGTAAAAGTTGATGAAAATTTTAATTTTATAAATGGAACAGAAAAAATTGTAAAATGTGATACTTTGCTTTTATCAATTGGTTTAATTCCGGAAAATGAATTATCAAAAAAAGCCGGAATTTTACTTGACCCGTTAACAGTCGGTCCCGTAATTGATCAGAATTTTGAAACTTCAATTCCCGGTATATTTTCTGCTGGTAATGTGACAACAATTTATGACCTTGTTGATTATGTTTCAGAAACAGGTGCTATGGCAGGTAAAAATGCTGCTTTATTTGCTCTTAATCTTTATCATAAATATAACTCTTTCATAAATATTTTACCAAGTGAAAATATAAGAAATATAATTCCGCAAAAACTATCATTACCATTTAATAACAACGAACTGATTTTACAACTTAGGACAAAATATGAAATAAATAAAGAAGTTATATTAAATATAACTGATGATTCAAATAAAATTTTATTTTCAGAAAAATTAAAATATACAAGGCCTTCTGAAATGATTTACTTAAAAATAAAAAATCCTGAAAAATATTTTTCTGATAATATAAAAAATTTAACAGTTGATATAGCAGGTTAAATAAGATGGAAAAAAAACTCATATGTATAAGATGCCCCCGCGGCTGTGAATTAAAAGTAATTTATGATAATGACAAAAAAATCATAGAAATCACCGGTAATTCCTGTAAACTTGGAATTTCTTATGCCGAAGATGAAATAAAAAATCCTGTAAGAATAGTAACTACAACCGTAAAAGTTGAAGGTGGTCGTTATCCTTTATGCCCTGTATGGACAGAAAAACCAATACCCAAAGATAAGATTTTTGAGTTACTTTTGGAGCTTAAAAAAATTAAAGTAAAAGCACCTGTGCATATTAATCAGATTATTCTTGAAAATTTTTCAAACTCAGGTATAAATATAGTAGCAACACGAAATATTGAAAAGGAGTAGTGAAATTGGGTAAAAAACTTATTTTAATTGCTGATGATGATGAATCTACTCTCTCTGCTGTTAAAGAAACCCTGGGAGAAAAATTTGAAATAATAACCGCAAATACCTGTGGTAAGGCACTTTCTTTGATTGATGAAAAAAAACCAGATATGGTCATAATGGATGTTATGATGCCTGATATGGATGGCAGAGATGCTGTAAAAAAGCTGCATCAGACACATACCCCTGATAATCCACCTGTCATTTTTTTAAGTGCAAAAACCCAGATAGAAGATATAGAACAAGGACTTTTGGCTGGCGGATTTGAATATATAACAAAACCTTTTTCTCCTTCAAAATTGATTAAAAAAATAGAAGAAGTTTTTGAAAGAATAGAAATAAGAAAGAAAATTCAACAAAGGAAAAAATTATAGAATTACTTTATACCGTAAAAACGCGTTAGAAAACGTATTTTTCCGAAAAAACAAAATATTTTTATCTTTTTTATTGATTATTGTTTATTATTATTTTTTGTATTTTCTTTTTTTCCCTGAAAAATGCAAATTCTATTGCATTTTTCAGGTTATATTTAAAAATTTATCGCCAACCGGTAATTATATCACTTTCAGAATTATTGGTGATTCTCGTTTGTTCTGTCCCATCTTTATTCATAATAAATATTTCAGCATTTGTCCCATTGTTAAACCATCTTAAAAATGCTATTTTATTTTCATCAGGAGAAAATACAGGATTTGAATTTTCCTCATCAGTATCAGTCAATCTTGTTTGATTATTTCCTTCAGAATCCATAATATATATTTCTTCGTTTAAATCCCTTGCGCTTGTAAACAACAATTTACTTCCATCTTTTGACCATGGAGAAGTAAATTCTGAAAAATAATCTTCTGACATGTTATTTGTCAATCTTTTTTTAGAATTACCATCTGAATTCATTATATATATTTCTCCATGACTTTCATCTGCATAACTTACAAATGCTATTTTATTTCCATCAGGTGACCATTTGGGATATTCATCTTTTACATTATTATTGGTCAATCTATTCTGTATGCTTCCATCAGTATTCATCACATATATCTCCTGATTGCCATCTTTTTGGCTGCAAAAAACAATTTTTTCACCAACTAAAGACCATTCAGGAAGTATATCATTACCAGTATTATATGTTAATCTTGTTTCACTATTTCCATTAGCGTCTATTGTAAATATTTCAATATTGCTGCCAACATCTTTGGTAAATGCTATTTTATTTCCATCCGGCGCCCAGGAAACGGATGACATTGTATTTACCGATGTCAGTTTTTGTTCAGATTTTAAATCAAAATCATATAACCACAAATCTGCGTCTGTTGGCATATTTAAAAATCTTGTAAAAACAACTTTTTTTCCATCAGGCGAAAGAAATGGTTGAACATCGTAAATTGGATTATTGGTTAATTTAATTATATTTGTATTACTATAAATATATATATCATAATCACCGTCCATTATAGAAAAAAAGACTATTTTCCCTGATATTGAAAATACAGACGAAGTATTACCTGTTCCGGTTGTTCCGGATGGATTATCCTGTTTAGAGCAACTCAATATAAGCATAGTTAAAACAATAATAATTGATATTTGAAAAAAATTTTTTTTCATTTTATACCTTCCTTAATTATTTTTTTTATAAATAAATAAATATCTTTAAAAACTTCTTTTCTGTTTTTTTCTATGGTAAGTGCATGATAAGAATTTTTATAAATTTTTATATACTTTTTACATTTTAATTTTTTATATAAATTTATATTAAATTCTGTGCTACCCAACATATCTTTTTTAGCAAGTAAAAATAATACAGGAATTTTTATTTTTTTAATAAATAATGATATTATTATCTGATTTAAAAGTATATGCAAAAGAAGATTGGCTGATGCAACTCTTGTTTCTCTTTTATCTTTATTTAATTTCTCTATAATTTTTTTATCTCTGGTTAATTGTTCAGTTGTAAATGGCATATCTATTATCTTTTTGGGTTTTAAAAATGCAAATAAAGCAATTTTTAATCTTTTCAATAAACTTATTTTCATTATATCTTTATAAACAGGAGCAATTTCAATAAGTCCTTTATAATCAGAATCAAATAAAAGCACGGTAAGATGTGCAATTAAAGCACCCATGCTTTCTCCTGCAATAAAAATCGGAGTTTTCGGATTTTCTTTTTTTATAATTTCTTTTAATTTTTTAATATCTTCACAGTAAACTTTTAATGATGGAACATAACCCGGATTTTTGCATATAATGTCGCCATATCCACGCAAAGCAATTGCATAAACTGATATTCTTTTTGTATTTAAGAATTTTGCCATTTCATAAAACCTTTCGGAATGCGCACCCATTCCATGAATTGCAATTATAACTGCATCAGGTTTTTTCACACACCATTTTCTATAAAAAATTCCGTTTTTATTTATCAACATAAAAAATCCTGCTCATTTTATATTTAAAAAATATTTTATTGCATTTTCTAGATTTTGAATATCAATTATTGTATTTTTACATGGTCCTTCCGGCCTTTTGTTTTCAATGGCAATTATTGAAATTTTCTTGGAAGAATCCTTCATACCTGATACAAGGTCTCTTTCACAGGCAACACCAATAATAGCATCCGGTTTTTCTTTTTTAACTACCTGACGGGCAGATGACCCGCCGGTTGCAATAAAAACTTTGCAATTATATTTTTTTATTATTTCCATAACTTTTTCCCTTGTATCTTTATTAAGACAACGGGGCAAAAGTATTAATAAATTCTTAATAGGTTTTTTAATTTTTTTGGAATATATAAGAATATTATTTAATTTGATAAATGAATTTCCTATTTTGTCTTTTGATATTTTAAAAATTTCTGCAAGTTTATAAATTATTGTTAAAAAAAATCCAAAACGCTGATTTTTTGATATTAAAAAATTTTTTTTTAGCAATAAAGTCAAAACCAAAAGAAAAAATCTTATATACAAAAAGGCAAAAATAAAAATTAAAATAAATAACCCTACTTTTTCGATTAAATAATTTATACTTTTAAGTCGCGGAGAGATCAAATAAAAAATTAAAAATAAAGTAATATTTAAAATTACAATGGCAAAAAAATAAAAAACAATAAACAACCATGGACTTTCATTTATCTGTTTTTCACTTTCAATTAATTCCCCGCTCCAACCCTGCCATTCATCCCCCAATAATCTGTCTTTTATTTCATTGTCATTCTGCATTTTTTTCTTCCTTTCTTATTACGGCAAAATAAATCATTCTGCCTGTTTTTCCCCCTTCCCGTCTGAATGAAAAAAATAACTTTTTATTACAATATGTGCATAGATCATTTATATAAATATTTTTTTTCTTAATTTTTGCTTTTAATAAAAGAGTATAATTTGCTTTATGTAAATCCATAAATATTTTTTTATTTTTCATTATAAATATATTACTAAAAATTTTATCTTTTTTCAATTTATTATAAACATCTTTTCCTATTTCATAACAACATTTGCCTATAGCAGGTGACATTGACACAATAATATCTTCAACAGAAGAACCCATTTTTTTCATTTTATCAATTGTCTTTAATATAATTTTTTTTGCAATGCCCCGCCAACCGGAATGAACAACCGCTATGATTTTCTTTTTTGTATCAACAATCACACTACCAACACAATCTGCCAATCTTACGCCTATCGCTATTTCAGGTGTTGAAGTTATAAATGCATCAGCTTTTATTTTATGTAAAAATTTTTTATTTTTTTTGTTTACTATTTTAATTGTATCTTTATGAACCTGCCTTCCTGTATATACTTTAATTTTAAAAAATTTTTTTGCAACCCTGTATGGATCTTTTGTTTTTAAAATAAATGCTTCTAAAAAATTTTTATTTTTGTTTATAACTTTATTTAAAATAAATTTTGGGTTTTTAGATGGATAAAAAATAAAACTTTTTTTCATTGTATTTTGTCAAAATACTCTAAAATGCCTTCTGTTATGCCATCAGCTATCTGCTGACAGAAATAATCTGAATTTAATTTTTTTTCTTCATCCTGATTTGAAATAAATGCAACCTCAACCAGGACAGAAGGCATATTGGTATTTGCCAGGACATAAAACGGTGCTCTTTCTGTAGGATGCCATTTAAATCTTAAAATTTTAGCTAAACTATGTTGAATATAACCTGCTGCTTCAACACTTAAATATTCATATGCGTTTTTCTTTAAATCATTTAATAAAAATTCAAATATGCCTGTATTTCTATTTTCAAATTTTGCTGCTTCTTCTGCATCTTTTGATGAAGCAACTCTGCTATAAATATATGTCCGGGTTCCTTTTGCACTTTTGTTATAAGAAGAATTACAATGCAAACTGACAAAAAGATTGGCATTTAACTTATTAGCCATCAAAGAACGTTCTTTCAATGAGATAAATTTATCATCATCCCTTGTTAAAATCACTTTAAAATTTTTGGATTTTCTCTGCAATTGTTCTTTTATCATTTTAGCAATTTTAAGAACTACCTCTTTTTCTTTAACTCGCAAATATCTGCCAATTGCTCCGGGATCATTTCCTCCATGTCCTGGGTCTATCACGATTATTTTTTGCTGATTATTTTTTAATTTTTCTTTTATTTCTATTTTTTGTGGTTCTTTTATTATAACTTCTTTTTTCCATTCAACACTTTTATCTTCTGTTTCCTTTGTCTTTACCTGATTTTTTATTTCTTTTGTAATTTTATATTTACCAGAAAAAATTTCATTAACAACATCATATGTGAATTTTGAAATAAAAATATTCCCGTTTTCAACAAAAGGCGCACAATCAACTTTAACAACTGTGTCATCGGTTAAAATAAAATCAGTCCCCGGGAATATTTTTATTGTTTTATTATTCTTGATTACTTTTATACAATTTATATCATACTTAAATTCATAATCTATATTTTCTTTACTTAAATATTTTAAATTTACATATTCATTTGCCAAAACACAAAATGAAATAAATTGAAATAAAAACAGCCAAATTATTTTCATCTTTTAAAATTTTACAATATTTTTTAATTTTTTGTCTTTTCAGTAGATATAAATCTCAATCTTTGAAAAGTAGGCATTTCCAGTATAGGACTCTCATAATCATTTTCAATGATATGTGCCTGTATATTTTCAACTTTTTTAATTTCTTCTTCCTCTTCAATTGCCTGTTTATCTTTAAGCCCTGATACCAGTATTGTAATTTCAATTTCATCACCTAAGTTGTTATCTTTAACCATTCCCCATTTCACACTTGTGTTTTCCCCTGTTAACTTTTTGATATTTTGTATAACCTCTTTTCTGTCTAAAAGAGTTATATTTCCTACAAAATTTACAATAATATCCGTTGCACCTTTAAAATCAACATTCTCAAGAAATGGATTATTAATTGCGTTTTCAAGTGCTTTTTTACCTCTGTCTGCCCCGCTTCCCCTTCCAATACCAATAAATTTATTTCCTTCCTGTTTTAAAATTGATTTTATATCTGCAAAATCCAGATTCTGTTCTCCTGTTTCTATTATCATTCTTATTACACCTTTTATTTGTTCAATAATGTTTTTGTTAATTGCTTTATATCCGGATTCTATTGGTTCGTTCGGGTCAAAAACTTCATTTAGTTTCTCATTTGAAATTAAAACCCATGCATTGACCTTTTCTTTTAATTTGGTAAGCGCTTCGTTTACTATCTTCCTTTTTTTATTTGATAATTCATCTTCAAATGGTGTAATCAAAACTCCAATTATAATTGTGTCCAAATTTTTTGCTATATCAGCAATAACCGGCGAAGCACCAGAACCTGTCCCACCACCAAGACCAGCGGTTAATATTAAAATATCGGTCCCTTTGATTTTACTTTCAATAAGTTCTCTATCTTCTTCTGCTGCTTTTGCACCTATCTGCGGGTTATTTCCTGAACCAGAACCTTTTGTCAAAGCTTTTCCAATCTGTAGTTTTTCTCTGGCATTAATCTTTTGCAACGCTTTTTTATCAGTGTTTACAGCAACAAGTTCAATGTTTGAGTCTTTAAGTTCTGTCTCATACATATCATTGACAATATTACAACCGCAACCACCAACACCAAAAATTTTCAAATTCACATCATTTTCTTCCAAAACCACATCTTCTGAAAATTCAAATTTGATTTTTCTTTCTTCTTCCATTTTATCCTCCTTTTTAAATGAAATCACTAATAAATTTTTTTATATAGAAAAGTACCTTTTCTAAAAGGCCTTTTTTTTGTAATATATAGTTAGTAAATCCCTGCTCTGATATATAAAAATCAATCAATCCAATTACCGAAGAATATTCAGGCGAAGAGATAATATCATACAATCCTACTATTTTTTCCTTTATCGGCAAACCTATTCTACAGCGTGTATTAAAGCGTTCTTTTATCAATCTGTCTATACCTTTTAATAATGCAGTCCCTCCTGTAACTACAATTCCACCAGCATACATTGTTTTATCTATCCCCTCCTTTCTTAACTCTGTTTCAACAAAATCAAGTAGTTCTTTTACTCTTGGCGCAATAAACTGGATAAGTTCTCTTCTATGAATCTTTTCTGTTTTTTCACCGCTCATATCAGGAACATCTATATATTCATTATCTCCTGCATCTTCCGGATATATAATCCCTTTTTCTCTTTTAATTTTTTCAGCAGCTGCTTTTGATATATGTAATCCCTGGGCAATATCGCTTGTGATAAATTGTCCGCCAACCGGAATTATTTTTACAAATCTTAGAGCATCTTTCTGATAAAGTGCTATATTCGTTGTTCCGCCTCCAATATCAAGCATTAAAATTCCTATGTCCATTTCATCCTGATAAAGCGTTGCTTTTGCAGAAGCCAGTGGTTGTGCTATTATATCAATCAATTTATACCCTGCTTTTTCCACTGCTCTTTTAACATTTTCAATAGATGTAGTTGATCCTGTTATTATATATGTATCTACTTCAAGTTTCATTCCTGTCATACCAAGCGGGTTTTTTATTTCATCCTGGGCATCAACAATATACTGAATTGGTTTAATATGTAAAATTTCTCTATCCGGGGATAATGAAAGGGTTGTCGTTGAATCAAGAGCCATTTCAATATCATCTTCGGTTATTATTTTTTGTTTTGAACGGGAAAGCGAAGTCATCCCATGACCAACTATACCTGAAATGCTTTTACCTGAAATTGAAGTTATAACCCCTTCTATTTTTACACCTGCTAATTCTTCTGCTTTTCTGATTGACTTTTCTATTGCTTCTGCAGTTATTGCAATATCAGATATTGAACCTTTAATAACACCGCTGTTGGGAACAGTGCTTACGCCTATTACATTTAACTCTTCTTCTAAAAGTTCAACAACAACAGTAGAAACCTTTGTGCTCCCAATATCCACAGCAACAATAATATTTGAAGTATTTACTGACATTTAAATTCACTTCCCTTCTTTTTTAATTATTACTCTTTCTTCATCAGGTAAATCAACATATTTATATTTAATGTTTATATTTTTAAGCCTGTCTTTTACCAGGCTATAATTTTCTAATTTTTCATTTGTTATTTGTTTACCTAAAAAAATTTTTTTACCCTCATTGGTAAATATGATTATTTTATCCGGATTTTTAATATTTATTTCAGAAACATCTACTAAAAATTTTTTATTGATTTTTAGGATCTGTTTAATCAAACCGCTTTTTTGCTCATTTTCTTCTTTTGTTGAAACACCACTTATAATCGGCAAATTATAATTATCTATGTTGCTTTCAATAAGTTTTATTTCGCCGTTGCCATACAACGCATAAAAGTTTTTATTTTCTATAATTATAAATTTAGGAGTATTAAACTCAAAAAGCGAAATTTTTGGTATTTTAATATCAATTGTATTTACAAAATATTTGATTATAAGATTTATACTGAATGTAAAAATTAAAAAAATTAATCCGGAAAAAATAATACTCTTGATAAAAAATGTTATATTATTCACTATATTTGTTGTGCTATAATGTCTGGTTCGTTTTACAAAATACCCATGATGCCCGCGTTTCATTTATTTTCTCCTTTTAATGGCATCTTTTATCAGTTTCATAAGCAAGCTAAAAAAATCAATTCCTGCTTTTTTTGCAGACTCCGGAAATAAACTAACAGAAGTCATACCTGGCAGGGTATTGACTTCTAACACGAAAATTTCTTTCCCTCTTATGATCATATCAATACGCGCAAGTTCACTACAATCAAGTATTTTAAAAATTTTTTCTGCAATCTTACCTGCCTTTTCGTAAATCTCCTTTTCTATTCTGGCAGGGATTATATGGGTGGATTTTCCCTGAGTGTATTTTGCATCATAGTCATAGAATTCATTTACAGGAACTATTTCAATTATGGGAAGTGCCTTACCAAAAAACACCGGAACTGATATTTCTGTTCCTTTTATATATTCTTCAACTAGTACTTTTTCACTTAACTTTTTCACTTTTGAAAATTTATCATTTGCATCTTTTTTATTTTTTACAATATAAACACCAACAGCAGAACCTTCTGCTTCTGGCTTAAAAACAACAGGATATTTTATTTTATCCAAATCCCTTTTATCTGTTATAACCTGCCATTTTGGGGTTTTTATTTTATAAAATGAAAGTATTTCCTTTGTTCTTATTTTATTCATCGCAATTGCAGAAGTTAAATGCCCTGAACCAGTATAAGGTCTTCCTATGAAATCCAATATTCCCTGTATAACACCATCTTCTCCATAAGTTCCATGTAAAGCATTTATATAAAGGTCATATTTTTCTTTTAACCAATTCAGATTTCTATTATTTATAATAATTCTTTTGACATTCAGTTTATGTTTTTTTAGTTCTTCGTATATTGCCTGTCCTGTTTTTAAAGAAACGTCTCTTTCAGAAGATATTCCTCCCATTAAAATTCCTATTTTTAACATTTTAATATTTATTTTTTTCATATTATTTTCCTTACTTCTTCTTTTAATTTAATTTTGAATTTTTCATAAACTTTACTTTTTATTAAATTTGATAATTTGATAACATCAGAAAATTTTGCTCCACCTTTATTTATTATAAAATTAGCATGCTTTTGTGATATTTCTGCCTTCCCTGTTTTAAAACCTTTAAGCCCTGCTTTTTCTATTAACTTGCCTGCTGAATATTCTTTTGAATTTTTAAAAAAACTTCCTGCACTAGGATATTCATACGGATGCTTTTTTTGTCTTAATTGTAAAATTTTATTTATTTGTTTTTTTATTATACATCTTTTTTCTTTTTTATAATAAATATCGGTTCCAATTATTATATATCTATTATTCTGAAAAACACTTTCTCTGTAACCGAAAATTTTGCCATTGTTTGGTATTATTTTATATTTAAGTCCTGGAGTAATTGTATAAATATTTTTAATATGATTACCTATATTTTCTCCAAATGCTCCTGCATTCATAAAAATAGCGCCACCTAGTGTTCCCGGAATCCCCGCCATAAATTCCATTCCACCTATATTATTTTTAATAAAAAAATCTGTTAACTCAGAAATTTTTGTTGCCCCACCGGCATATAAAACACGTTCATCTTTTATAAAAATTTCTTTAAAAATTCCATCAAGAACAATTATAACTTTTCTTATTTTTTTGTCACTTATAAGAACATTAGTCATGTTTCCGAGCACAAGCCATTTTTTATTATACTTTTTAATAATTTTTAATACGTTTAATAATTCACTTATACTCTTAACTTTTACAAACAGTTCAACTTTGCCGCCTATTTTAAAAGATGTCAATTTTTTTATATTAAAATTTTCTTTAAAAAATATTTTAAGTTTTTTCATTTCTCGTGTTATTTTTTTCATTTCAATTCATCCTCAAAAAATTTTAATATCTCAATAATATTTCCTGCTCCCAAAACAAATATGATATCCTTTTTTTTTGCTAATGATTTTACTCTAACAGTTATATCGCTCCATTTTTTTTCATAAAACACATTTTTAAAACCAGAATTTAAGATTGAGTCATAAATAATTTTGGATGTAATACCAGGTATTGGTGTTTCTCTTGCTGGATATATTTCATCTAAAATAACATAATCTGCTATCATAAGTTTTTCTGCAAATTCTTGATATAAAAGTTGAGTCCTTGAAAAGAGATGCGGTTGAAAAATAACAATAATTTTCCCATCTTTTTTTACTATATCACGTCCTGTCAAAAGAACTTTTTCTATTTCAGAAGGATGATGGGCATAATCATCAATTACCGTAAATCCATTGATATTATGGATATTAAACCTTCTTTTTACATTTTTAAAAGTTTTTAATGCCTGTTTTATGATCTTTGTTTTAATTTTTAAGTCATAGGAAATTGCTATGGATACTAAAGCATTTAAAATATTATGCCTTCCAGGTATATGCAATTCAAAATTTCCCAACTTTTTTTTGTTATAGATCACATCAAAATTTTGAATGAATTTTCTTGTTTTTATGTTGGTTGCATAAATATCATTTTCTTTATCAAAACCAAAAAGAATTTTTCTCACAAAGATATCTTTTAATATATTCCTTATATTTGTGTCATCACCGTTTAAATATACTACCCCATAAAATGGTATTTTATTTGCAAAATCTTTAAATGCTTCTTTTAAAGAATCCATATTTTTATAATAATCAAGATGATCATTATCAATGTTTGTAATAGCTGCAATTACAGGATTTAAATATAAAAATGAACCATATGCCTCGCATGCTTCAACTATCACATATTTCCCTTTTCCTGCTTTCGCATGGGCACTTTGGGTTTTAACTACACCACCTACTATATATGTTGGACTTAATTTTGCTTTTTCAAAAATGTGTGCAACCATGGAAGTTGTAGTTGTTTTTCCATGAGAGCCTGCAATAGCTATACCTGTTTTAAAACGTAAAATTTCATCAAGCATTACCGCCCTTGGTATAACCGGTATTTTTTTCTTTTTTGCAAAAACAATTTCAGGATTGGTTTCAGGAACAGCATTTGAATAAACAACAATATCAGCATTACCCACGTTGTTCTTATTATGTCCGATAAAAATTTTGCCACCTAATTTTTTTATTCTCTGTGTATTTTCAGATTCTTTTAAATCTGATCCACTCACTTTAAATCCCATATTTATAAATATTTCAGCAATACCATTCATTCCTGCACCACCAATTCCAACAAAATGTATTCTTTTGATGTTATTTAACATTATCAACCGCCTTTGAAATAATATTCATTATTTTTTCAGCACTTTTTTCTGTCTTTATTTTATCCATACTTTTCTTTATTCTTAAATTTATTTTCCTGTTTAATATCAATTTCAAACTTTTTAATAAAGTATCTTTTGTCAATTCCTTATCTTTTATAACAATTGCCATGTTATTTTTTTTCAAAACCTCTGCATTTTTTTCCTGATGATTGCCTGTTGCATACGGATAAGGAATTAAAATAGCAGGAAATTTTAAGGCAATAATCTCCGATAATGTGCTTGCACCTGCTCTTAAAATACCGGCATCAGATGCCGCATAAGCCAAGGATACTTTTTCTATAAATTTAAAAATTTTTATGTTTTTAAAACTTTTTGTTTTATTTTTAATAAAATTATAATCTTTTTCTCCTGTCATCCATAATATCTGTAAATTTTTAATATTCTCAGTTATATCTCTTAATGAGTTTAATATAACCATATTTATATTATGAGCAGCCCGGCTACCAGGCATTATTAATATAGTTTTCATACCTTTTTTAATTTTTAATTCTTTTATTGCTGTATTTTTGTTTACTTTAAAAATATCCGCTCTTACAGGATTGCCTGTTACAAAAACTTTATTTTCAGGAAAATATTTTGCTGTTTCTTTGAAACCAACAGTAACAGCAGATACAAATTTTCCTAATATCCTGTTTGTAATGCCTGGAAAAATATTTGGTTCGTGAATGAATACTTTTTTTCTTAATAAGATACCGGAAAAAACAACCGGAAATGAAACAAAACCACCTGTTCCTATAATACAATCAGGTCTTATTTTATTAATTATTTTTATTGAATCAACAACTGCTTTTAAAATAATAAAAAAATTTATTATATTTGTAAAAGAAATTTTTCTTAAAAAAGGCCTTGCTTTTACAGCAATAAATTCATATTCATATTTACAAATTATATTATTTTCCATCCCAATATCACTTCCTACAAAAATAATTTTTACATCCTGTCTTTTATCTTTAAATGCCTGTGCTATTGCAATTGCAGGAAATATATGTCCACCTGTTCCACCGCAGGCAAAAATTATTTTCATACTTTTTCCCCATATATTTTTCCTGATAATGAGAGCAAAACACTAGCCGCTATAATTGACACAACAAGCGAAGAGCCACCGGAACTGATAAATGGTAAAGTAGTTCCTTTAGATGGCAATAATCCAATAGCAACTCCTATATTAATAACCGCTTGTGTAATCAACATAATTGTAAGTCCTGCTGCCAAAAATTTCTGATATTTTTCATTTGAATTAATGGCAATTAAGAATCCACGCCATAAAATTATAAAAAACATAAATAAAACAAAAAGGCATCCCAAAAAGCCAACTTCCTCACCTATAATTGAAAAAATATAATCAGTATGTGGAGTTGGTAAAAAAAGGAATTTCTGCTGACTTTGTATTAATCCGATACCCCAAATACCTCCCGAACCAATTCCTATTAATGATTGAATCGTCTGATACCCTGCTCCATAAGGATCCTGCCAAGGATTTAAAAATGCGAGTAGCCTTCTTACGCGATATGGTTCACTTTTTATGAAAATAAAAACAACCATAACAATTACCGGCAGCGAAATCAAAAGATATTTTATAAGATTACCTGTTATTATCATCATGAAAATCAACAATAATATTATTATGACTGCACCGCCCATATCAGGCTGAAAAATCAAACTTACAAATATAACGCCTGCCACTAAAAAAGATTTTAATATTTTTACTTTTTCCTGCACATCATCCCTTGAATATAAATCAGCAAGGTATAAAACAAAAAATAATTTTATGAATTCTAATGGTTGAAACGCCGGCAAAAAAGGTAAAGAAAGCCATCTTTTTGCCCCACCTATTTTTTTGGAAAAACCAGGAATATGAACCATAAAAAGTAAAATTATGAACAAATAAAAAAGAAACGCAATAATTTTTTTCATTTTATTTAAAGGCAGATAAAAAAATAAAATTGCCAAAATAAGCCCAATGGTCAGCCACAAAATCTGTTTTTTTAAAAAATATGCACTGTCATGATATAGTTCATTTGCAATAACAGAACTACTACTATAGATCATCAGCAATCCTGTAAAAGTCAAAACAATAAAAACAAACAATAAAATGCCATCTATTTTTTCAACTTTTTTATTTTCCATTTTTTTTCAACCTCATCACACTTTTTTTAAATTCTTCACCCCGGTGTTCATAATTTTTAAACATATCAAAACTCGCGCAACCAGGAGATAAAAGCACAACATTTACATTTTCAAGTTCTGATGCTTTTTTTACTGCCTCATCCATTGTTTCAGTTTTTATAACCGGTATTTTATCTGAAAAAATTTTTTCTATTTTATCCTTGCTTTCTCCAATTGATATAATTATCTTTATATAAGACGGTAATACCTTATATAAACTATAAAAATCAGTGTTTTTTTCTCTGCCACCTAAAATTAAAACTGTATTTTCATTAAAAGTTTCAACTGCTTTTATAACCGCATCAATATTTGTCCCTTTTGAATCATCATAATATTTTTTTCCATTAATTTCTGCGACAAATTCTATTCTGTGCGGCAATCCTTTAAAATTTTTCACAACCTCCTTTGTTATGCCAAAATCAAAATTTAAAATATCAGAAACAATTATTGAAGATAAAATATTTTCGTAATTATGTTTACCTTTTAAAATAATTTCAGAAGAATGTAAAATTTTTTCTTTTATTCCGGATATTTTTTTATAAAACACACCATCTTTAACAAAATAACCGCTATCTATTTCATTATAAGCAGAAAAAAGTATTTTTTTACTTCTTGCCATCCCAAGCATTATCGGGGTAAATCTATCTTCATTATTAAGGATAATAAAATCTTCTTTACTTTGGTTTTTAAAAATATTTGCCTTTGCTTCTGCATAATCCTGCATTGATTTATATCTGTCCAGATGGTCCTCGGTAATATTTAAAATAATTCCTATGAACGGTTTAAAATCAATTATTGTTTCTAATTGAAAACTGCTGATTTCAAGAACGATAAAATCATATTCCACATTATCTGCTACTACATCGCAAAATGGAATACCAACATTGCCGGCAATTGCCACCTTTTTATTTTGTGCCTTTATAATTTCATAAATTAAATTTGTGGTTGTAGTTTTACCATTTGTTCCTGTAACAGCAATTATTCTTCCTTTTGCAAACTGATAAGCAAGTTCAACTTCACCTATTAAAATTTTATTATGTCTATTTATTATATCCTTCCATTTATCCTGCAAAGGAATCCCCGGGCTTATAATAATAATATCGGCTTCCAAAAGTGAAGATTCTTTATGCCCATTGTTTTCTAAAATAACACCTTTTTTTTCAAGTTCAAAAATTTTCTCATCCAATTTTGAATATGATTTTATATCACTCAATATAATTTTAGATGGTTTTTTATTTAAAAGTAATCTGGCAGCTGCTGTTCCACTTTTGCCTGCACCAAGTATTAATATTTTTTTATCTTTTATATCAAGCATTTTTTACCTCAATTTTAATGTGCTTAAAGTTAAAAGTAATATAATTATTGCTATTATCCAGAATCTTATTATTATCTTTGGTTCTGACACACCTTTAAGCTGGAAATGATGATGAAGTGGAGCCATTTTAAATATCCTTTTCTGCGTTATCTTATAGGATGTAACCTGTAAAACAACAGAAAATAATTCAACTATAAAAACAAGACCAACAATAAAAAGCAATAATTCCTGTTTTATAAGCACTGCAAGGGTGCCTATAATTCCACCCAACATCAATGACCCGACATCACCCATAAACATCTGGGCTGGATAAGCGTTATACCATAAAAACCCAAGTAATGCTCCCACGAAAGCTGCACAAATTATAGTTAATTCACTGCTTTTGGGTATATGCATAATTAAAAGATACTGGCTTGTCTTTAAATTTCCAATTACATAAGTTAACACAATAAATGTTGCAAAAACAAAAATTGAAAGCCCGGCAGCAAGTCCATCTAATCCATCTGTCAAATTCACGGCATTTGACCATCCAGCGATAATTAAAACAGAGATTATAACAAATAGCCACATCGGTAAATAAAATGGATACTTTATAAATGGGACATTTATATAATTTATATACTTAAAATATGGTTTATTAAATATAATAAACAGCAGAACCACTAAAAAAGCACCTGCAAGTTGCAAAAGAAGTTTTGATTTAACTGACAAACCTCTTACTCCTATCTTTAATTTTAAATAATCATCCAAAAATCCTACCGCAGCAAACCAGGTTGCTGAAATTAAAATTATATGTACATAATTATTATCCAGTTTACACCATAGTATACATGCAACAACAACAGCCAGATAAATTAAAACCCCACCCATAGTAGGTATTTGTTTCTTTTCAATTATATGTTTTTTAGGACCATCTTCCCTTATCTTTTGTATTATATTTTTATTTTTTAATAATTTTATAAAATAATTGCCTAAAATAAGCACAATTAAAAATGCTGTTATCGCTGCAAAAACAGATCTGACAGTAATATACCTGAATACATTAAAAAATGAAATATGCTCATTCAAACTGTAAAGAAAATTGTAAAGCATTTTTTCTCCTTTTTATTTTAAATACTTTTCAATTTCTTCTAATTTATTTTGTCGTGAACCTTTTAAAAATACACAATCACCTTTTTTGACTATATTTTTTATTTTATTACCTAATTGTTTTTTATTTTTCATACAGATTATTAAATCTTTTTGTAAATTACCATTATTAAGTAAATATCCATTTTTTATATAATTGGTAAATTTACCATATAAAAAAAGTCCTTTTATATGTATTTCGGCAAGTAATTTCCCCAGTTCTGTATGCATTTCTTTTGTTTTTTCTCCAAGTTCTAACATATCAGCAACAACCATATACAAGTTTTTAATTTTCATTTCTTTTAAAGTTTCAATTGCTTTTTTAAAAGAATCAAGATTTGCATTATAAGCATCATTTATAATATAAATTCCATTTATAAATTTTTCTTCAAATCTTAAAAAATTTTTCATTTTAAAATTTTTTATTGCTCTTATTATATTGCTCTCTTTTATCTTAAAAAGCAAACCTATAAGAAAACCAATAATAATGTTATATATATTATGTTCACCTTTTAACAATGTCTTTAATTTATAAACTTTATTTTTATAATAAATTTTAAAATTCATATAATTACCATGATAAAAACCTTTTTCAAACCTTATATCAGAATCCTTATTCTTACCAAAACTAAATATTTTTATATTTTTCAATTTTTTACTTAACAATTTAAAAAATTCATCATCTCTGTTTAAAATTGCACATCCACCTTTTTTAAGAGATAAAAAAACTTCTGATTTGGCAAGGGCAATATCTTTTTTGTTTTTAAAAAATCCTATATGTGCATTTCCTATATTCGTTATTATAGAAATATCTGTTTTTAATCCTTTCAACATTTCTTTTATTTCTCCTTTATGATTCATTCCGACTTCAAGAACGAGTATTTCATGTTCTTTTTTTAAATTAAAAATGGTCAAAGACAATCCAAGATAATTATTATAACTTTTTTCGCTTTTAAGAACTTTATACTTTGAAGAAAGTATTTTTGCTATAATCTCTTTTGTCGTTGTTTTTCCATTGCTACCAGTTATTACTATTTTCTTTGTGTTTTTAAACTTTCCTAAATAATATTTAGCAAGTAAAAGCAAAGCCGCCTTCGTATTTTTAACTTTTAAATAATTTGTTTTCATTTTCGTTTTATTTATACTTTCACAAATAACAAGACAAGCACCCTTTTTAATTGCGTCATAAACAAACCTGTGCCCGTCATTTTTCTCGCCTTTTATAGCAAAGAACACATTGTTTCTTTTTAAACTTCTAGTATCTGTTGATATGCCACTTACATTTTTATCTTTACCTTTAAACTTTTTGCCAAATAACCTATAAATTTCACTAATTTTAAGATTCATCTTTTTTCAATTTCCTTATTTCATTTAAAACTACTTCAGCATCATTAAATTTTATTTTTTTATCGCCAATTATCTGATAGGTTTCATGTCCTTTACCCATAATCACAACAATATCATCTTTTTTAGCCATTAAAATTGCAATTTTAAGCGCTTGTTTTCTATCTGATTTAACAATCACATTTTCTTTATTTTTTATTCCTTTTAAAATATCATTTATTATTGCCTGAGGTTTTTCAAATCTTGGATTATCAGAAGTTATTATCACAACATCGCTGTATTTAGAAGCAACAGCACCCATTAAAGGCCTTTTTCCTTTATCACGATTTCCTCCTGCTCCAAACACACTTATTATTCTTCCTTTTTTTAATTTATATAAAGTTTCAAGAACTTTTTCCATACTATCAGGCGTATGAGCATAATCAATAAATACAAAAAATTTTTTATCATAAATTTTTTCTAAACGCCCCCTTACAGTTTTAAAATTTTTGATTGCTCTTTTAATACTTTTGACAGTCAATTTATCGTAAACCGCTCCTATTGCAGCCATTATATTATAAATGTTATGTAATCCTATAAGAGGTGTATCAAGGAAAATTTTTTTTGTTTTAATTTTTAAAATAAATTTAGAGCCATTTATATCAGTTTTATAACTTAATAATTTAATATCCGCTTTATTTTTCATAGAATAAGTAGTGTATTTCAATTTTTTTGCTTTTATAATTTTTAATATTTTATCTGCATGTTTATCATCCAAATTTAAAATTACCCTGCCGTCTTTTTTAAGGATATTGAGTATTTTCATTTTTGCCGCAAAATACGCATTAAAAGTTTTATGATAATCAAGATGATCCCGTGTTATATTTGTAATTACAGCCCTTAAAAGTTTTAAATTTGCGACTCGCCCTTGCGCTAAAGCATGGGATGATATTTCCATAATTATGGTATAGATTTTATTTTTAATTGATTCTGAAATTAATCTGTTTATTTCAAGCAGGGAAGGCGTGGTTGTTGCGGCAGGATATTCTTTTTTACCAATAACATATTTAACTGTGCCAATAATTGTGTTTAATTTTTTATTTTGTTCTCTCAATAATGCATCAATAACATAGGAAACCGTGGTTTTGCCTTTTGTCCCTGTTATTCCTATTATTTCTGCTTTATTTATATATTTTCTATAAAAAAAATTGATCAAATTTAAAAGTGTCTTTTTTGTATCTTTTACTTTTATATAATTTACTTTTTTATTTTTTATTTTTATATTTTTTTCACCAATTATTACTCTTACACCTCTTTTTATTGCTTCATTTATATAATTATGTCCATCATCAACTGTTCCTTTGACACATAAAAAAATATCTCCTTTTTTTATTTCTTTAGATGAAATTTTTATTTTATTAATATCTTTGTTTTTTAAAAGTGTCTTCAGATTATTATCAAGTTTAAAGTATGCCATTAAATTTCATCCTTGCTTTCAAAATTTATCGTGCATTTTTTCCCTTTTTCAATTGCAACACCAGGTTTGGGATCCTGATCAACTGCAATCCCGCTTCCTATGCAATCAGCTTTCAAACCATACGAAGTCAAAACTTCCAATACTTTTCTTACCGGCATTCCTGTAACATCAGGCATGTATATTTTATTAACTTCCTTATCTTTTAAATCTGCAAGATATAATAACACTTCTGTCTCACGATCAATTATTTCTTCTGGTTCTGGTTTTTGTTTTATTACAAAATTTCCGAATCCTATTTTTTTATACTTTATATTATTTTTCAAAAAGAATATCCTGGCTTCTTTAAAACTTTTATAAGAAAAATCCGGCATTTTAATTTTAGGGTTTATTTTTTCATCTGCTATTTTTATATTATCATCCTGTGGCGAAATTTTTAAATATGACAATACAATTCTAGTTAAATTTTTAAATAAAGGTGCTGCAATATCACCACCAGAATACAAAATTGACTTCGGCTCATCAATTACCACAGTCACCAGCAATTCAGGATTCTCAGCTGGAACAAATCCCACAAAAGAAGAAATATATGCATTTTTTTTATACCCTTTATTTTTTTCATCATGCTTTTGAGCTGTTCCGGTTTTCCCAGCCACACTATAACCCTGAATAATTGCTTTTTTACCTGTTCCGTCTTTTTCTACAACAGATTTTAACATACTTAAAAGTTTTATTCTCGTTTGCTCATCAATTATTCTATTATTTGATTTTATTGGTGTATTTTTATAAATTATTTTGCCGTTTTTTTCTATCCTGTCCACTATATATGGTCTTACCAGATAACCACCGTTTGCTATAGCCATATAAGCTCGTGAAAGTTGTATTGCTGTTGTTCCAATTTCCTGACCATAAGGTATTGAAGTCAAAGTTGTATTATCCCATTCTTTATAATTTCTTAATACGCCTGCAACTTCCCCTTCTAAATCTATTTCTGTCTTTTTACCAAAACCATAATCCAAATATTCTTTATATATTTTTTCCTGCTTTAACTTTAAAGCAAGATTGACCATACCTATGTTAGATGAATATTTAATAATTTCCGGAATACTAAGCCAGCCATATTTTTCATGATCTCTTACGAACCTGTTGAAAAAAAAGTATTTACCATTACCACAAAAAATTTTTATATTTTCATATTCCGGATATTCTTTTAAATAAGCAGACATTGTAAAGATTTTAAATGTAGAACCTGGTTCAAAAATATCTGTAATAGCACGATTCCTTATTTCATTACTTTCAAATTTATAAAAGACATTGGGGTCAAATTCAGGATAATTTGCTATAGCATAAATTTCTCCTGTCTTGGGATTTAAAACAATAACACTTCCTCCTTTTGCATTATACTTCTTAATTGTTTCCTTCAATTCTTTTTGTGCATAATATTGAATGTTTGAATCCAAGGTTAAGTAAACATCACCGCCTTTTTCTGCTTTTTTAATTTCAATTTTATCTATCGTTATAAATCTTCCTTTTGCATCTCTTTTTACAAGAATCCTGCCTGTTTTCCCTCTTAAAAATTTATCATATTTAAGTTCAATACCTTCCAATCCCTTATTGTCAATATCTGTAAATCCTATGATATGCGCTCCTATTTCTTTTAACGGATAAATTCTTTTTTCTTCATATTGCGTAAAAATTCCTTTGATTTCTTTTTTCATGACTTCTTCTGCTATATTTATATCCACTTTCCTTTTTATATATACAAATCCTTTTTTGCTTTTTAATTTATTATAAACTTCTTTTTTATCCAGATTTAATTTAGAACTTAAAAAATCGGCAACTTTCATCTTATCTTTTATTTTTCTTGGACAGGCACAAATAGAAGCAGTTTTTACATTAAAAGCAATTTTATTTCCTGTTCTGTCATATATATCACCGCGACCGATTTGCTGTTCAATTGTAGTCAAATGCATTTTTTGTGCTTTACTTTTGAAAAAACTATATTGAATAATCTGAAGTTTAAAAAGTTGAATTAATATCAGTATAAAAGATAAAACAAATAATATAAAAACGAATATTATTGGAGCATTGGAATTATTTACTTTATTCATTTTCGTCTGTTTTATTAAATGATAAATTTTTAAAAAATTTACTGCTTTTATTTATAATAAATATTTCATCTGCCGCTGGTATTTTAAAACCATATTTTTCACATGCTATCTGTTCTATTTTTTTGGAAGATATCATCATCCGGTACTCAGCTTCAAGTTTTTGATTTTCAGCTTTTAATTTATTTACTTTTTCTTTTAAGTCATTGTTTATTTTAAAATCAATTTTATTTGTTTGCACGCAAAGCCAGGCATAAATGAAAAGAGGAATAAAAATAATAAAAAATTTACCTATATTCTTTGGCGTATGTTTAACTTCTGTGAAACTATACGAATAATTCCTTAAAAATCTTTTTGAATTAATATAATTCATTTTTCCCTTCTTTTTTAAATTATTTTTTCTGCTGCCCTAAGTTTTGCACTTCTTGCCCTTGGATTTTCTTTTATTTCATCTGCCATAGGCACAACTGGTTTTTCAGTTAAAACATTTATTGTTTTTTTATGTCCACATACACATGGCAACTTTTTATTTTCACATATACAATCCTTGGATTCCTTATTAAAAAAATTCTTTATAATTCTATCCTCTAGAGAATGAAAACTTATGATAACTATCCTGCCTCCTTTTTTTAATAGCTTAATTGATTTCTCTATACTGACTTTTAAATTTTCCAGTTCATTATTTACCGCAATCCTCAATGCCTGAAAAACCCTGGTTGCAGGATTTATCTTTTCTTTTATTTTTTTTACCTTTTTTATAACTTCCAAAAGTTCCTTTGTTGTATTTATTGGCCTTGACTTTACAATTTCATGGGCAATTCTTTTATAATATCTTTCCTCTCCAAACTCTTTTATAATTTGGGCAATCTCTGATTCTTTATAATAATTCACTATATCAAAAGCGGTCAATTCTGTATCCTTATCCAAACGCATATCAAGTCTGCCTTCCTTTAAAAAACTAAATCCTCTTTCTGCCTTTTCCAAATGCATACTTGAGACACCTAAATCATATAATATTCCGTCAATTTCATTTATATCAAGCTGTTTTAAAATAACATCTATACTTTTAAAATTTCCTTTTACCGGAATAAAGTTTTTAAAATCTTTCAGGATAGAAATTGCTATTTTTAAACTTTCCTCATCACAATCAATCCCTATAACTTTTGAATCTTCTTTAATCCGTTTTAATATTTCTTTGGAATGACCACCTAACCCCAAAGTTGCATCAACCCATATTCCTTTTTTCTTTTCTTCAATATCCAAATAAAAAATACTTTCCTTTAAAAGAACTGATTTATGTAAAAAATTATATGAGGTTTTCAAATTTTTTTATTGCCTCTTCTTCAGAGTCAAAAAATTCAAATTCCCCACAATAACCAGCATAGATAAAAAGATTTGAAATATAATCGTTGGCACAAATAATTTTTATATCCCCGCCTAAATTTCTTACCCTTTCTTTTCTTTCGTTTAAATATTCTATTCCACTTACATTTATATGAGTCACCTTTGAAAAATCAAGAATAAAGAAAAAATTTTCTTTTTCAATAAATGATGTTATAATCCCTTTTAACGCCAGTATATCTTCAAGATCAATATCCCCTTTCAAAATAAGAATTACTACTTTTTTAGTTTTGGTCGCTACAGCCATTTGATTACCTCCTTTAATTATTATCCAGAGTATTTTTATCCCAGAGTTCAATTCTGTATTTTCTTCCTATAAAAATAACTTCTTTTTTTATACCTGCATATTCTTTTAATTTTTGCGGTATTATAATTCTTCCGCTTTTATCCATATTCACCTGATAGGTAAATCTCATTTTTTTTCTGATACGTGTATCTTTATTTGAATCCAGTTGTCCCTCCCAATATTCCTTCATTTCTTTTTCTTCATACTCCATTGCAATTTTACTCCATTTACTTATATGGAAAATATCAATATACTTTTTACCATCAGCTGTTTCTGATGCAGTTAAAATAAGACATCTGCTTGTTTGTGGATCTGAAGACATCTCTATATCTTTTTTAAATTTTGCTGGTATATTAACTCTTTCTTTATCATCTAATATATGCTCATAACTTCCTATAAAACCTATTTCCTGCATACAAATACCTCTTTTACAATATTAACCCACTTTAACACCTAATAACCCACTTTACGGGCAAATTATACCCTATTTATCCCACTTTTGTCAATATAAATATAATACTTTTATTAAATAAATTACTTTAAAAATATGGTGTTTTTTTAAATGATTAAAAAATATAAACTAACTTAATGGAAAAATTCAATGAAATTTGTTTTTTTAGGACTGAAGTAAACAAAATTGTAAAGTTCGTAAAAACGCGTTTTTACGGAAAAACAAAATTTTTTTATTAGTTTTATTTAATAAATTTTTATATTTATAATGCTTTAATTTGTGTTGTTTTAAATATTTTATTTTTTTTATATTATATATTATTTTTGTGTTTTTTTCTCCTGAAAACCGCAATCTTTTAATAAATCCGATTTTCAGGTTCAGGATAAATTTAATATTATTTTAAAAAATAATTAATTTTAATAAAAATTTTTTTAACTAAAATAAATATCCCCAAAAATGAGTTTTTTATAAAATAAATAAAATTTATTTTTTCAGATAATAAAGATAATATAAAAACAATTATTATTAAATTCATAAAAAATATAAATGACAGAGAAAATACAATATTGCTATCTTCTTTTAAATCGCTCTGGCTCTGCCTTAAAGAGTGTAAAGTCAGGGCAATATGAAAAGAAAGTGAAGAACCAATAAAAAATGCTATAAAGGGGTAAAATTTTTTATCTGCGATAAGATATATGAGTATAAAAATAAAGGTGTATAAAGGAAAAAAATATGGTGCAAGTGAAATTAAAAAATTTGATTTGTTAATTACAACTTTTCCACCGTTTTCTGAAACCTCAATCTTTTTTGTTTTACCACCAAACAAAAATGCCCATAACATATGAGTTAATTCATGGCTCATAACGTGAATAAAAACAGGCTTGTAAAATACTATATGAACAATTAAATACACAGCAAATCCAAGTATAAAAAAAAATTCAATTTTTGTTGTTATTGAATAATTTTTAAATATTTTTATAAATTCCATTAAAGCAGATAATGAAAACAGTAAAAAAAAACCTGTCAAAAACAAATAGATTATTTTTTTTAACATCTAATGATATTATCCGAGGTCCTTTAATTTTGCAATTCTTTCGTTTAATTCTTCTAATCTTTTTTTTGCACTTAAATGTTCCGGATCAATTTTTAATATTGTCTCAAATTTTTCCTTTGCTTCTTTTAATTTATTCTGTTCATAAAGGTCAATTCCGATTTTATACATCTGCTGGAGTTCCTGTTCAACAAGCGGTTTTATATCTCTTAAATATTTAAGTGCAAATTCATTGGTTGGATCAATTTTTAATATTTCATTAATTTTTTCCAAAGTATCAATTATCCTGTTATTCCTGTAATATGCGTCTACTTTTTCCATAAGATCTTCCAGACGTTTTTTTAAAATTTCTTTTGCCTTTTCCAGGTAATCTTTTAATTTCTTTTCCAATGGCCTTTTCTCAATAGCTTTTTTCCATTCTTTTATTGCTGTTATAAAATCTTCTTCTAAAAATTTCACAAGTCCTTTTTGAAACGCTTCTGCTGTTATTGCTGATTCTACATCTGTTCCACCGAAAGTTTCTGCCATCAGATTATTATAAACTTCGTCGTATTTTTGTTTTATTTTTTCCTCATTTGGATTTAAATTTAACGCACGTTTTAAATACGAAATTGCTTCCAGAGCATTTCCCGCATTAAATGCCTCTACTCCTTTGTTAAATAATTCTTCCTGTTCTTTTTTCCCGGCTATCTCTTTTAATTTTTGTTTTGCACTCTCAATATACGTTATTGCATATGAGTTATTTGGTTCTATTTTTAAAATTTCCTGCCATTTTTTTATAGCTTCTTCTATTTTTCCTGTTTTATAAATCTCCACCCCTTCATTTAGCAAATTGGTTATATTACCAACAACCTGAATTTTTTCTTCAGCGCTTTTAATATATGCCTTAAGTTGGGCATTATCCGGATCCAAATTTAACCCTTCCTGCCATTTAACAATTGCTCCTTTTATATTACCCTTTTTATAAATATTTAACCCCTCTAACATTATTGCCTTTATCTGTTCCTGAAACTGTTCACTATTTAATTTTTGCTGAATCATCTCAAAAGCTTTTGCTATTTCCTGATTATCAGGATATTTACTTCTTAATTTACTGTAAAATTCATAAGCTTCCTTGTAATTTCCTGCTGATAATAAAGATCTTCCCTGTTTTAACTGGTTTTCAAATTCTTTTTTTGTTTGTTCTTTGAGCATACTATCCAGTATTGATTGCGCCGATGCTTTGCTTGATGATATACCTTTTAAAGCAAGGTCAATTTCCTGTTGAGATGTTGCATTTTTCTTTGCTTCTTCCAAAGTTATAAGCCCCTTTTTATAAAGTGATATTAATGACTGGTCAAAAGTTTGCATCCCAAATTGTCCACCATCCCTTATTAAATCCTTTATTGAATTTAATTTTAATTCTTCTATATATCCACTCACAGTTGGCGTTACAACCATGATTTCAACAGCAGGAACACGACCCGCTCCATCTGCTTTTGCAACAAGCCGTAACGATATAACAGCACGTAATGCATCTGCAAGTTGTATCGCAATCTGACGTTGTTGTTCTTTAGGAAAAAAATCAAGTATCCTGTTGATCGTCTGTATGGTGTCTATCGTATGCAAAGTAGAAAAAACCATATGTCCTGTTTCAGCTGCACTTATCGCTGTTGCCACGGTTTCTTTATCTCTCATTTCTCCGATTAAAATTACATCAGGATCCTGTCGCAAAACATATTTTAAAGCAGTTGAAAAATTTTCAGTATCAAGTCCTACTTCCCTTTGCGATATGCTTGCTTTTTTATCCGAATGAACAAATTCAATTGGGTCCTCTATTGTAACTATATGACAATTATAATTTTCATTTATTTTATCAATCATTGCAGCAAGAGTTGTTGATTTTCCTGTACCTGTTGCTCCTGTTACCAAAACCAAACCACGCGGATAAAGAGCAATTTCATTTAATATCACAGGTAAATTTAATTCTTCTAATGTTGGTATCTTAATCGGTATTGCTCTTAAGACAACTTCCAACTTTCCCATCTGCCTGAATGCATTCGCCCTGAATCTTGCAACACCTTCCAAATTATACGCAGCATCAATTTCATTTGATTCTTCAAATTTTTTTCTTTGTTTTTCATCCAATATGAAATATATTGCTTCTTTTAAATCACTATTTGATAATATGCTCATATCAAGCGGTAAAAGTTTCCCATCAATTCTTAAAAGCGGTGGTCTTCCTTCTTTTAAATGCAAATCCGATGCTCTTTTTTCTATCATTAAATGCAAAAGGTCTTTAATGTTCATTATGAAAATCCCTCTAATTTAATTTTAAAAAGACATCGTTACCCCAAAACGATGGATTGAATTGGTCAGAAGTATTTTTAGATATTGCTGATATGTATAATCAATAGAAAAACCTTCCATATAGATACTTCCGCCTCCTGAGATGATATATGCGTCATTTTTCTGATCAATTGAAATACCTCCGCGTAATGCAACTTTTTTAATCTGCTCCATTTGATTCAAATCAACTGCATATTCCAACCCGGCATTATAAAATTCTATCTCAGGGGAGCCTTTGTCATTTTCCAACAATTTTACTTCGCCTATTATTAAAAAGTTATTTGTTATTCCATAATAAAAACCGCCTTTTAATATGAATGGAAGTTCTTCTTTTAAACCTGCCTGCCAGTTTAATTGATTTAAAATATTCTGTGCCATTATTCCCAGATTTAAATTTTCTTTTACGGCAAACATCAAAGCAGCATCCAGTCCATAACCTGAAGCTCCAATTTTTTGCCCAGAAAGAGTTAAACTGCTGTTTATTGCCATATACTTTGCATTTAATCCAATTGATAATTTCGGATATTTATATTTGTTTAATCCTAAAAATTTATCAATCTGGTATGCCCATGAAACGACTATTACATATTCATTCCAGTTATTATCAGAATCTCCTGTGAAATCTCCAGCAATATTTACAGTTGTGTAATTTAAAGCAGCTCCGATTGCACCATATCCGGACAAATCACCCTGCGCATAACTGAGTAAATATTTTGAAATCTTGCCAGCAGAAGCAATGTCAAAAAGAGATGGTATATAAGTAAAACTTAAACTTTTGGCTTTCGGATCAAAAAGCGACATGGCAGCAGGATTATAAATTGCCGCATTTGCATCATTTGCAAGCGCTGTAAATGCACCCCCCAAACCAGCTGCTTTTGTCGCATCATAACCCTCTGAAAAACTGCCACCTAAAAAATTAGATTCCGCATAAATTGAAGTAAAAATTATTATTATTGCAAAATAAATTTTTAAAAATTTTTTAATCATTTGTTATTTCTCCGTTATCTGTTTATTACTATCATTCTCGTTTTCATTATTTCTGAATCTGTTTTCTTTATTGATATTTTCATTATATAAAGTCCATTTTTTAAATTAGCACCTTTATCATTTTTGCCATCAAATAAAAAATATGCTAAATTAACAGGAGTTATACCACCAAGCCAGGTGTAATTGTAAAAATAAGAAGCATCTTTTGGATAATTTATTGTTCTTACAAGTGTGCCATATAAATTATAAATATTTATTTTTATTTCTTTTGCCTCAGTGAGGTTTTCAAGATATATACCATCTTTATCATAAAAATAAATTACTGCATTTCCCTTTTCAGGATTAAATACTTTATCACTTCTTAAATCATCAGTATACTTTTTAATCGCAACAATTGTTGGCGGAACAGAATACAAAAGTGCAAAAATTGTGCCTTGCGCAAGGTTCGTTATTGTTGCTTCTATGTAATGGTCCGAACCACTCATTACAGGATTACTTATATTTGTTATCCTGTTCCATGTGACACCGTCATAATACCATAAAGTTAAATCATTTTCAGTGAGTTTTAAATTATTAAGTATTGCAATATCAGTATTTGTATAATGCATTCTTAATGTTGCTGAACATAAAGTCGGATTAAAAGTCAATGGCATATTCTGGGCTGTAAAACTTACTGCTGTTGCTATTAAAGCATAAGTCCCAGGTGGAGATGGTGGAGAAGAGACAGCAGTTACTGTTATACTTTTAGGTGAAATTGTATTGCCCATTGAATTTACAATCCCTGATGTTGTTTCAGTAAAAACAGAAATTATCATATAGGTAGTTGAATTTTCTCCTGTTCCGGAAAGATTTATATAAGTAATCCCTGCTGTTGTAATATAAAATGTATATGAATAAACACCTGAATACCCGTTTTGTGAAACAACACTGACAAAAACAGTATAATTACCATCTGATAATACTGTATTTGGAGTAAAAACCAATAAATTTGTTCCTGTTGTATGCACAACACTGCCATTTACATAATTACCTGTTGTATTATTTCTAACTGTTATGGTAGAAAGTGTCCAATCAACATCAGATGAACCACCGGGTATTACTGTGGCATTAATTTTTGACACAAGAAAATTTATCTGTGTGGATGTTGATGGTGAAAGTTCATTTGTCGTTCCTGATGGCGACTGAACCGATAAATTTGTAACAACAGGAATTGATGTGTCTTTTATATCAAAAGTAAATGTTTTTGATTGTCCTATATTATAATTTGCATCAACAGGCACAACTGTATAAGAATAACGACCACCAATTGTCAGATTATTATCCGGTATATAATAAATTTCCCAGGATTTAGTTCCCGGATTACCTGCATTCCATGCAACCCTTCCAGGTACAGGATTGCCATAAGGATCTTTCAATGTAAATGTAGAAAGGTTGGTAGGACCTGCGCCAACCCCTTCATCAGTTATCATTACTTTTAAATAATTTGATGGTCCAAGAACATTGGGTTCAACAATTGAACCATCTGATGGATATTCAGAATAAGGAACTATTTGTGGTGGTGTTGTATCAGGTAAAGGAACTCCAGGATCCTGTTCTACAATAAAAGAACACGTTCTCTGCGAAGAACTTAAACCATAACCTCGTTCATCACTTATAATATTATAACTTTCATCTTCAAAATAACTTGGCATTACGTGCAATTTATAATAACTCAATGTTTTTGTTGTTCCGCCACAATCTACTGTTTCCTGCCAGATATAAGATGCTGTGTCCTCACAATATATTGGTAAAATATATTTACCAACAAGAATACCCCTTACAGCACCAATATATACTCCTGGTGATATTGATTTAGAATAAAAAATGAAATCTGCACTCATTTTAAAAACACCATCATCATAAGTCCCATCTGTAAAAGAATTAAAAAATGCCATATCCCAGTCATTATCTTTATCATCATCACCTTTTGTATAAACAGTTAATGTATCGCCAGAGCATAAATCCACAGGTAGATCAGGACCTGCATAAACATTACCACTCATTGCCAGCAAATCAGCAAATTGTGGAAATGTTATATCTTTATAAGATAAATCCATATCATAATTAGATGAAGAATCTTTTTTGAAAGTTTCAACCAGACCACCGGAGCTATTATAGATTTTCACATCATGATAAAGCCATGGATAATTCCTATAATCATGACTTATGCCAGGAGTTTCTCCAAGTGTATAATTAAATCCAAGATTTGCAAGATTCTGACGGGTTGCATTTTTCAACTCCGAATTAACCTTTAATCTTACTATAGTCATTGGCACCCCAACATTTGTGTATTTTGCGTCAATTGAATAAATATCTGTCCATATTTGAACAGTAGTTAACTTTAAAGGGCCAGTATAACTTCTTCCTGTATTTCCTGCAGAATCAGTAATTTCAAAAGCATACGTAAAATCTCCATCTGTTTGCATTGTTCCTGAATTACTCAGTCCATCCCATAAAATCGGCTGATTAAACCCATAATAACCAGTAGCAGAAAGAGTTTTTATAGTAACACTATTATAAAAAATATTAAGCTTAACTGAACAATTTTCAGTAAGGTAATAATAAAACTGTAAAAGTTCTGTCTCTGGGTTGTATGGATTTGGACTTGCATTAACCAGTTCAATTGAAGGTCTTATTCCATCTATTGATAATTTTGACGGGCTGATAAAACCATCATTACTGGCTTTTATATTACTAACCGCAAAATGTCCTACAACAGATGCGTTTTTTAAATTAAACTTATATGATTCCCTTACAAGAAATTTTGTATTATAAACTCCATCACCAGCAACTGTATCATTATGTAATGTCATATCTCCATCATCAAATAAAAGTATTCCATAGATAGAAGTTCCTATATCTATTGAAGCATCACCGCCTGTAATCATACTTCCTTCTGCAACCGAAAAAGAAGAATATTGTAATGTTAAATAATCAGCACAATTTTTGCCTGCTTTTAGGGTTGCATTATTTATCATCAAAGTATTCTGGGACGCATTTAAAGGATTGGGTGTATAGGTTGTTATTTCCCATGTTCTTTCACCATCATAAACATACATAAATCCAGGAAAAGAACCCGGGAAACTCGGACTATAAAGATAAATAGCAGATGCTGTAATGGTTGCCACTGTAACATCAGTATATGATTTTGTAATGTCAACTGCTGCTAATCTGAAATAAATATAATCACCTATTTTAGCGGTCTGAGCAGTAGGAGTAATTGTATGGTCAAGCGAAGTTATTACATATACTGAAAATACATTTGATTTTAAAATAAAAAGAATAAAAAAAGCACTTAACAAAAGTTTCTTTACATATTCCTTCAAAAATTCCCTCCTGAATCTTTTTCTGGTAGTGTGAAAAGTTTTAACGCTTTTTACTTAAAAATCCTTTTATTCATATACTTATGTTGCCTTTGTTCCCCCTTTATCAAAGGGGGATGATTTTAGGGGGATTTACATCCATTATCTTTTTCTCGCTTTCTTTTAATTTAAAATCTCCCCTACTCCCTCTTTATAAAAGAGGGATAAATGTATATTATTTTCTATACTTTTAGTATATATTTTAATCTCTGCCTTCTTTATTTTTCATAGAACTTTTCACATTACCCTTTTTCTCTTTATTTTTTAAATAATAGCACATTTTTATAAAAAGTCAAGCAGAGATAAAATTGCCAAAATATTCAGTAACTTGTATAAAAATTGATTTAATAAAGTTTCTTTGGAATTTTTCTCTCGCATCCTCAAATCTTCATAGTTATATTTTTTCTTTTATTACCGCAACCTTATAGTGCACTTGTATAAAATTTCGCAGGCATAAAGTCTGCACCTACATCGTTTTATTTTTATTTCTCCTATTAGCAAAGGGGGACTAAAGGGATTCCCTGCACCTTCGCCTGTCAATTTTTTATTTAAACTTGAAAATCGTTAGGAAATTACGATTTTCAGGAGAAAAAAATAAAATATATTAAAAAACTTATAAAACAACACTTATGTTTTATTATTTATTTTAAAAGCTGACGAATAAAAGTAATGCGTCATAAAAATAAAAACGCATTTTCTAATGCGTTTTTACGGTATGATATTGGCATTTTATATATTTTTAATTTATGCTGAAGTAATTTTTTTTCATTGAGATTTAAAAATTAAATTATAAATTTACTAACGAGAAATTCTTTAATGCTATCTAAAATCCACACCCTATTACCAATAGTATTATTAATCAAATATTTTTACACCTCAAAAACAAAATTTTCACATTTTTATTATTAAAAATATCTTGTGTTTTATATTAAATAAATTGTATAATAATGTAAACTTATTTATTAAATTAAACGTCATAAATAAAAAAATAAAAAAAAGGAGGTTTTAATTATGAAAAAATTTTGGATTTTAATTGCCGGTTTTATGTTTTTGTTTTTATCAAATCTTTCTTATTCTTATGTCCCTGAAAACACACAGGAAAATTCTTTTGAAGAAAAAATTATAAATCAGTTTAAGGAAGTTACAAATCTTGTAAAAGAAGGAATAAAAGCAATAAAACAGGAAATCGTCCAATCATCCTATGGTTCTGAAAGAAAAACAACTTTGGAAGGCGAATCTGTAAAAGAAAGTGAAGCAGGTGGCGAAGAAGTAACATCAAAAGAAGTCCTGTATTATGAACCAAAAGAAGAAATCTATGAAGCAAAAGAAATTATGGATGAAATTTTAATATGGATTTCTATGTATAGAACCACAAATGGAGAAGATGTAATAACTTTTAAAAAATTAAAAGAATATATTAATCAGAAAAATAAATATTTAAATAAACTCATATCTGCTTTAAAATACGAAAAGAACAATAAAGATTCTGTTATAGAATACAAACGCAAAATAGAAAAAACAGACAAAGATTTTAACCGCTATTTAAAAAGATTAAAAGGAAAAATTGAACTCATAGAAGGTAAACCATTACCAGAACCAAAAGATAATGATAAATAATCAAAATATAGATGAAATAATAAAAAAAGTAAAAAAAAGCATAAAAAAATATGAAGAGCCGGTTCTTGAAAAATTTAATAAAAAATTAAATTCACCTTATTGGGTATTGATATCCTGTTTACTTTCTTTAAGGACAAAAGATGAAATAACTGAAAAAGTAATTAAAAATCTCTATAAAATCGCTAAAACCCCGGAACAAATACTTAAATTGCCTTTAGCCAAATTAAAAAAAATTATTTTTAAGACAGGTTTTTATAACAACAAAGCAAAAACAATTAAAAATGTTACAAAAAAAATATTAAATGATTTTAAAGGAAAAGTTCCTGATACGCTTGATGATTTATTGTCTTTACCCGGTGTTGGCAGAAAAACTGCAAATCTTGTTTTAACAGTTGCTTATAATAAAATGGGCATATGCGTTGACACACACGTGCATAAAATTTTTAACCGCTGGGGTTATGTCAAAACAAATACCCCGGATGAAACAGAAATGAAATTAAGGGAAAAACTACCAGAAAAATACTGGAAAAAAATTAATAATTTTCTTGTTTTATTTGGTCAAAATATCTGTGTTCCTGTTTCTCCTTTTTGCTCTTTATGCCCTGTTAATTTAAAATGCCCTAAAATTGGAGTTAAAAGACATCGTTAAAATCTTAAAATATTTTATTATATTATGAATGCCAATAAATAAATTTTTATTTTTTTAACACATTACTTTATTCACACGTTTTTTTATTTAAAATAAAGAACAAGTGTTGTTTTAAATATTTTATTGTTTTTAAAATATATTTTTTTTGTTTTTTCCTGAAAATCTCAATATTTTAATGCGATTATCAAGTATTTTTTAATCTTTTATTCCTTTGCAAAAAGTTTTTACATATTCCAGTTCTGTTTTTTCTTTTAATATACCATCCCAAAAAGGAAAAGTTCTGCATTGTTTTGGTCTTACAGAATAAATTCTACATTTATTATTTTCAAGAAATATGCAGGATGATTCTTTTGCTCCTTTTAATACCCTGCCTGCAAATAAAATCCATTGAGTATATTTTCTTTTAAAATCAAAATAGTATAATTTAAGATAATCTGCAATCTTATGGGCTTCTGTTTTTGATATATGGATAAATCCAGGTGCTCTGCAGCAATTACCACATTGCTGGCATGCAAATTTTATTTTTATACCCTCTTTTAAATCCATCAACTCAACTCCTTTTTTTTTACATAAATTCATTTAAAATTTATTTTTTCCAATATAGAAACTGCTTCTATATGGTCTGTCTGCGGAAACATGTCAAAAATTGCAACTTCCCGAATGTTGTATTTTTCTAATAGTAAAGAAATATCTTTTATCATTTGTTCCGGGTTACAGGAAATATAAAATAATTTTTGTGGTAAAATTTCATTTATCATTTTCAATGAATTTTTATGTATGCCTGCTCTTGGTGGATCCGCTATCATGATAGTTTTTTTATCTTTTATTATATCTAAAATTACTCCTGGTTTTGAATCTTCAACCATAATAACTTCGGCATTTGATATATTATTTACTTTTAAATTTTTTTCAGCGCAGGATAAACTTATACTACTGTTATCTGCTATTATTATTTTTTTTGTTTTTTGATGAAGGAAAATTCCAAAAGTCCCTATTCCGCCATAAAAATCAACCAGCAAATCATATTCATCTTTTATCTTTTCTTTTAAAAACTCCATAATATCTTCTGTAACTTTTGAATTATTCTGAAAAAACCCCTGTGAATGATAAAAATATGAAACGCCTTTTAATCTTTCCTGTAATATATCATTCCCTTTTATTATTTCATAATCACAGATTGAACTTAAATCCGAATTATATTTAACATAACCAAGCAATATATTATCGGCACCTGATTTTTTGCAGTATTCAAATAATATTTCTTTTTGTTCGTTTAATTTTTCAGAATTTTTGTTTAAAATAAAAGTTATTGTGCTTACATTTAAATAATACGATGCCCTTATAACCGCATACCGCAATGTTCCAACTCTTTTCTTTATATCAAAAACATCCAATTTATCTTTATTACCATAAAACCAATTATTAATATCTTTTAGTAAAAAATTTATTTTTTCATTTGCGATAAAACATTCCTTTACAGGAACGAGTTTATAAAATTTTCCCTTTTCTCTTAATGAAAGCCCATTTTCAGAAAATGCAAAATCCATCCTATTTCTGTAAAAATACTCATCTTTAAAAAATACTTTTATTTCAGGTAAATGCTTTATTTTTTTTGTTGCAAATAAAAATTTTAATTTTTCTTTTTTTAAATTGAGCTGTTCAAAATAATCAACCGCAAGTAATGAACACCCGCCACATTTATTATTTAATCTGCAAATTGCCGTTCTTTGCATATTGCATTTCAACCAGGTGGCCATGCCATCTTTCTTCCACCTAAAAGATGGAGATGAAGGTGAAAAACTGCCTGCCCAGCATTTTTATTGGTATTAAAAACTGTTCTATAACCATCCGCGCTTATATTTTTTTCATGTGCGATTTTCTTTGCAACTAAAAACATTTTACCAATTAAATCTTTATCCTGTTCTGTAATTTCATTTAAATTTTCTATATGTTTTGCCGGAATAATCAAAATATGCACTGGTGCCTGCGGATTAATATCTTCAAATGCCATTATCTCATCATCTTCATACACAACCTTTGATTTTATTTCCTTCCTGAAAATTTTACAAAAAAGACAATCCGTCATATTTTATCCCTCCTTTCATAATATATCTGCTATGGCTTTATCACCGTTTAAATCTGTTATTAACACGGATATTAAATTTCCGGATAAGTTAATGTTTCCTTTTAAAATTGTTTTTATATAATTTTCTGTATATCCTTCTTTATAACCATTTTTTATTGTATTTTCTACAAGAACTGTTCTTTTTAATCCAATATTCTTTTTTATAAATTCTTTTTCTTTTTCTTTACCTAATAAAATCAATTTTTTTACTCTTTGCTTTTTAATTTCTTCTTTTACTTTATCCTGCATTTTTTCTGCCACTGTTCCATTCCTGTCAGAATAAGAAAAAATATGCAATCTTGTCAATGGTATATTTTTAACGAAATCAAAAGTATTTTGAAACTCTTTTTCACCTTCACCGGGAAACCCAGCTATAATATCAGTTGTTATTCCTGCATAGGGTATCTTTTTTATTATATAGTTACATTTTTTTTCATAAAATGAAACTGTATAATTTCTGTTCATAAGTTTTAATATTTTATCATCTCCACTTTGCATTGAAAGATGAAAATGTGGACATATTTTATCCTGATTATCAGCAATAAAATCTATGATTTTTTCTGTAAGTTCAACAGGACCTATTGAACTTAATCTTATTCTTGCATTATTCAGTAATTTAACCGACTCTTTTAATAGGTCAATTATATTTTTTTCGCCATAAAGCCCAAGATTAATACCTGTAAATACAATTTCTTTAAATCCTATATTTAAAAAACTCTTTAATTCCGCCAAAACTTCTTCTTTATTTTTTATTTTTATTTTACTTCCCCTCACATAAGGAACAATGCAATAAGAACAAAACTTGTTACAACCTTCTTCAATTTTGATAAATGCTTTATTTTTATGTGCAAATTTAATAAAACTATTTTTTTGACTTATATCTTCTTTATTAAAAATCCAGTCGGGATAAAAATTTACATCAAATTTTTTTTCATTTGGAATTATCAAGTCAACATTATTTCTTATTTCTTTTAAATCATTTTTTGTAAGGCAACCTGTTAAAATTACTTTTTTGTTTTTGTCCTTTTTTATCTGTTTTATTTTTTTAAGAATTTCTTTGTCTATTTTGCTTGTAACTGTGCATGTGTTTATTATAAAAATATCCGGCGAATCAGATTCTTTTAATCCTTTTTCTGCCAGAACCTGTTTTAAAATTTCTGTATCATATTGATTTGCTTTACAACCATAAGTTAAAAAACAGGTCTTCACTTAGTAAACTCTTCTATATTAATATTTATTCTTTCTATTTCGTTATTTAAAGTAAAAACTTCTGCATTAAGGTCAAGCCCTGTGCGTGTAAGAAATGTTTTTTTAACTTTACTTTCAACCTGTTCAATCTTATCCTTTTCAATAATTGCAACTACCGAACCATCCAAACCATAATTTATCAGACGAACCGCTTTTACTTCTGGTGCATCCTGGGTTATATCAACAAGAATTTCATTTTCTTCGTCAACTAATTCTAATCTGTTTTTCAGATTTTTCTCTGACTCATTAATCAGGTCAACAAATTGCTGAATATTACCATTTTGCAGTGCTTTTTTCGCATTTTCCACTCTTTCATTTTCTGAAATAAAATAAGCACAACGCTTTCTCTGCTGAATAGTTAAATGGCTTCTTAACTCATCAAACTGCTCCATATTTAAATTATGTAACCCTTCAATTTTTGGGTCAATTCTATTGAGTATTTCTACTGCTTCTTTTGTTTCCTGAAATATCTTTTTTGTTTTTTCTTCTATATTTTTTTTCTTAATGCCTGAACTAAAAACAATAAAACACAGATTTCCCAAATCAATTTTAATACTTTCTGTAATTTTATTAAAACCATCGTAATAGGTAAGATGCCCCTTTTTGGCAATAATTGCAGGTATATATTTTTCTCCACTCTTTTCTTTTGCCAAAAATTTTTTTTCACTTTCTACACAAACATCGGCAATTTCAATATCAGAAAGTTCCCAATCATTAAACTTCTGGGAAATATCAATTATACCTATTTCTAATGCTTCATTACTATTTGCATTGAAAAGGTCAGAAATTTTATTATCAATATAAACATTCATTCCGCTCACCTTTTTTGATAATCCTTCAAGCATAAAAAGAACTCCGCTCATGAAATTCGCCCAACCGTTTTCTTCCCTGAATTGTGGTTCATTTAAGGAAATTCTTATTTTTTCATTGTATTTTTGAGAATAAAAATTAACTATTCTGTCTCCATCTTTTCTCTTTTGTGCGAGAACCAATACGCTTTCATCAATAGGAGCTGAAATTACCTTGCCTTTGTTGTATTTGAAAATATCTCCAAGTATCTGGACACTTCCAGGAACTTTAACCCCTGTTATCAAATTACCCTTTTTTTCAAAAACCTGAAAAAAATTTTTTACTTCGTTAAACATTGTTTTCTGCAACATTTTCTCTCCTTTTATTAAATTTTTATTTTATCAATATACTGACTTAATGGTTTATCTGAAAGGGTTTCTCTTAAAACTTCATCAAGCGTAGTTATACCCATTTTCATTATTTTTATTGCTGATTCTCTTATTGTCATCATTCCCATATCCCATGCAACACGCTTTAATTCATTTAAGCTGCCTTTTTTAAATATGACTTCTCTTATTTTCATATTTATTGGTAATACTTCATAGGCAGCTATTCTTCCTTTATAACCTGTATAATGACAATTCGGGCATCCTCTTCCTTCATAATATTCAGAACCTTCTAACAACTCAGGCGGAATTCCATATTTTTTTGCTTTTAAAAAATCTATTTCTTTTATTTTTTCCTTACAATTTTCACATATACGCCTGACCAACCTTTGTGATATTGAAATTAAAACAGAAGAACCAACATATATAGGGTCAATTCCCATATCAACAAGACGTGTTATTGTTGTTGGCGCATCATTGGTATGCAAAGTAGAAAGAACAAGATGTCCTGTTAATGCTGCCTTAATTGCAATTGATGCTGTTTCTTCATCCCTTATTTCTCCAACAAGCATTACATCAGGGTCTTGCCTTAAAAATGCGCGTAATACATTTGCAAAAGTAAGCCCGGCTGCAGGATTTACCTGTATCTGAATAATATGCGGCAATCTGTATTCCACCGGATCTTCAACTGTTAATATATTATCATGCGGGTCATTTATATGAGATAAAGCACCATAAACTGTTGTTGTTTTACCACAGGCAGTAGGTCCAGTAATTAAAATCATTCCATATGGATTCTGAAGTGCTTTTTCCAGTTCTCTTTGTTGTTCTTCAAACAGACCTAAATCTTTTAAAGCAAGACTCTGAGCTTCCTGATTTATAATACGCATCACAATATTTTCTCCCCATATAGAAGGGACAACAGAGACACGGAGGTCAACTTCTTTATTATTGGAAAGTTTAAATTTAACCCTTCCGTCCTGTGGTAATCTTTTCTCAATTATATTCATCCCTGCCATAAGCTTTATTCTTGAAGCCAGAGGTTTTTTAAATTGAATTTTAGGCGGTGGCATCTCCACCAAAGCACCATCTATCCTGTATCTTAAAACGATCTTTTTTTCATAAGGATTGATATGTATATCCGATGCCCTTTTTCTGACTGCATCTTCAATGATATAATTTACATATTTAACAACAGGACTGTGTTCTCCTTCGATATCTTCTTCTACGCCTTCTTCTTCTTTTATTTTTAATTCTTCCTCAATAATTTCTATATCTCCTGTTGTGTCTCCTATATTTTTTAATGTTTCATCCAATGTTGAAGAACCCAAATAATATTTTTCCAAAGCAGCATTTAATGCGCTGTCAGTTGTTACAACAAAACTTATATCTTCATCTTCTCCAAGGTTAAGTTCGTATTTTAAATTACTCTGCAATGAAGGGTCCAGTGGATTTGATGTAGCAAAAATTATTTTTCCTGGCTTTTTTTCAATTGGGATAATTTTATATTTTTGGGCAATATCCTTTGATAAAATTTTTATTACTTCTTCTTCAATATGCAAAATACCAACATCCACAAATTTTGTTCCAACCTGCAAAGCCAGAAAATGATATAAAACATCCTCTGTTATATATCCTAATTTTACCAAAATAACACCTAAGGATTCGCTTGTTTTTTCCTGCTCTGATATTGCTTTATCAAGCTGCTCTTCTGTTATCATGCCTTCTTCTAATAATATTTCGCCTAATTTTTTCTGTTCATTCATAAAATATATCCCTCTTTCATTTTTAACCTTCTGCTTCTGCTGTAACTCTGATTATCTCTTCAGAAGTTGTAATCCCATTTTTCCATTTTTCTAAAGCCACACTTCTTAATGTTCTCATTCCATCCTTTTCTGCCTGTTTTCTTATCTCATTAAGGTCTGCCCTTTTAAATACCAGTTCTGCCAATTCCGGGGTCATAGGCATTATTTCATATATGGCAACTCTTCCTTTATAACCTGATCCACTGCAAGCTGGACAGCCTTCCCCAACATAAAGTGTTGCATTTTTAATGAAATCTCTTGTTATCTGTAGTTTTTGAAGTTCATCATCATCCGGGACATATTCTTTTTTACATTTCTGACAAACTTTTCTCATAAGTCGTTGTGCCACAACTATTCTTAATGCCGAACCAACATAAATCGGATCTATCCCCATGTCAATTAACCTCATTATAGTGGATGGTGCATCATTTGTATGTAAAGTGGAAAATAAAAGATGCCCGGTTAATGCAGCTTTAATTGCAATATCTGCTGTTTCTTTATCCCTGATTTCTCCGACCATCATTATATTCGGGTCCTGCCTTAAAACAGCCCTCAAAGCAACTGAAAAATCAAAATTTATTTCATGATTCATCTGTATTTGAATTATACCAGGCAATTGATATTCAACAGGATCTTCAAGAGTCATTATATTTCTTGATACATCATTAATTGTGGAAAGAGCTGAATAAAGTGTAGTTGTTTTACCGCTTCCTGTAGGTCCTGTATGTAAAATAAGTCCATATGGCGACTGAATTGCATCTTTGTAAATTTCAAGTTCCTTTGGTTCAAAACCAAGTTTAGAAAGATCAAGCATAAGTCCTTCCTGGTCCAAAATTCGCATTACTACATTTTCGCCATATATACTTGGTAATACAGATACCCTTAGGTCAATTATTTTATTTTGAACCTTAATTTTTATTCTTCCGTCCTGAGCTCTTCTTTTCTCCATAATATCCATACGCGACATAACCTTTATTCTTGAAACAATTGCATTCCTGTATTGTTTGGGTGGTGATTTTTGTGTTTGCAAGACTCCATCAATCCTGTATCTTACAACCATATTTTTAGGAAAAGGATTCAAATGAATATCTGATGCTCGCAATCTTACGGCATCTGCAATTAAAGCATTTGTAATTTTTATAACTGGTGCATCATTTTCAGTATAACCGCCTTCTTCTATCATATCTTCTTCTTTAAAATCAGTAGAATCGGTTCCTTTTAATATTTCTTTCAAACTCTCATCAACTTGTAATTTTTCCGAAATACCATAATACATATTTAAAGCATTTTTAATTGCTGATTCTGTGGCAACCACAAATTTTATTTCCATTTCTTTGGGCAATAAAACTTTTTCTCTTAGTTTTAAGATCAGGTGTTCATCAGGTTCTGATGTTGCAAAAACAATTGTATTATCCGTCTTCTCATAAGGAATAATACTAAACTCTTCTGCAACTTCTTTTTTAATCATTTTGATAAGTTCATCAGGTATGGTTTTATCCATAAAATCAACATAATCAACCCCAAACTGTATTGCAAGGAAATAAAATAATGCATCTTCTGTAATTGCTCCCATTCTTACCAAAATACGACCAAGTGGTTCTCCGGTTTTTTGTTGTTCATCTATTGCCTGCTTCAATTGCTCCTCTGTTATAAGATTTTCTTCTCTTAACAAATCACCTAATCTTTTCGCCATTAAAGAATTACCTCATTTTATAAAATAAATCTTTTTCTTTTGCATTTAATTTTCTGTATAAAAATTCCTTGCCACGTATCACATAAAAATAAGGCGGATAAGCAACCCTGAGTCCTTTTTCATTAAATTTTATATTTCCTGTTGCTCCTTCAAATTCTTCTGTAATTAAACATTCTTTAAGTAAACCTGATTCTATTTTACCTTTATCCAGACAATATTGAATAATATTAACCGTATCAAAAATAAATGGCAACTTAGCATCAGTGCCTTTGTGGGTTTCATTATATTTTTCAAGGAAACTCCGCATCTTTTTTAAAGAATAAAGTGAAGGTGGCACAGAAAGAACAAAATGTGCTCCTTGAGAGCCATCTTTTGCTTTTTTAATAAATTCTTTATTGCAAATATCTGATATGGAAGAAAAATCAGCACCCACGTTTAACTCCCTTGATTGTTTTGCAATTAAAGAAGCCTGTTCCATTAATCCAGCAAAAAATATTGTATTTACTTTTAATTCTCTTAACCTTATCAAAATCGTCTCAAAATCTTTTCTTTCTGCGTCAACACTCCTGAAATATCCAACAGATGCTTTATTCTTTAAAACAGTATCCTTGTATGCCTCAGCTATCTTTAAAAATTCATCATATCCATCGGTGTAAAGTATTGCAAAATTTCTTTTCTGTAAAACAGAAATTTGTATTCTGCATAAAATCCTTGCCAGATCCAGATTTGATGGCGCAATCCTGAATATGTTTTTTTTATCATCAATACTTAAATATTCAGTTCCTATTAAAAAAACAGGAATATCATCTATATTTTCAAGAACTTTTTTATGCTTTTCCAAAATTATACCGGTAATTGCAATTAAATTTTTTTCATGTTTTATATTATCAACCAGATTTTCATCATCTTCAAAAAATTTTTTTTGTAGTTCATAATTTTCTGTTTTTTTATTTATATCCTCTAAAAGTAAAGAAAGCGCATCATATAAATTAGAAGAATTAGTTGATAAAGAATTACCTATAAATCCTATTGTATATGTTGGCTTTGCCTCTAATGTAATATTTGATAACATTACCAAAATGGTTATTAAAACCATCTTGACTTTCATAATTCCTCCAAACTTTTTATTTTCTTAAATAGTAATATTATACCAATTACCCTCGTATTGTCAATACAGGTAGAATTAACCGTAAAAACGCGTTAGAAATTGCGTTTTTATGGAAAAACAAACTGTTTTTATCATTTTTATTTAATAAATTTTCATTTTTATAATGCATTACTTTTATTCACCTGTTTTTTAATTTTAAAAACAAATACACTCTTAAAATTCTTATTTGTTTATAAACCTTTTTATATATTTTCTCTTTTCCACTGAAAAACGCTAATGCGTTTTTCAGGTAGAATTAAATCCTTGAACTTATTTCTTAATTTGATATATTTATATTAAAAAAAATTTAACAAAATAAGGAGAATATATGATTGATATAAAATTTATCAGAGAAAACAAAGAATTTGTTAAAAACGAAATTTCCAAAAAAAATATTGATCCTGTCATTATTGATGAAATATTTAATATTGATATTAAAAGAAGGGAAAAAATTCAGGAAGTAGAAAATTTAAAAGCAGAAAATAATAAAGCATCAGGCGAAATTGCAAGATTAAAAAAAGAAGGGAAAAATACAGAAGATTTAATTAAATCAATGAAAGAAGTATCTGAAAAAATTAAAAAATTAGACGAAGAACTTGCGTTAATTGAAGATGAATTCAATAAAAAAATGCTTTTTGTGCCAAATATTCCTCATCAAAGTGTTCCTTATGGAAAAGACGAAAAATCCAATTTAGTTGTAAAAGAGTATGGCGAAAAACCAAAATTTAATTTCAAACCAAAACCTCATTGGGAAATTGCAGAATACCTTGATATCCTTGATGATAAAAGAGCTGCTAAAATAACAGGAGCAAGATTCACCATGTATAAAGGAATGGGATCTCTTTTGGAACGCGCATTAATAAATTTTATGCTTGATGTTCAGACAAAAGAACATGGATATACAGAAATAATACCGCCTTTACTTGTAAATCGGGATACAATGACTGGAACAGGGCAATTGCCCAAACTCGAAGATGATATGTTTAAAGTTGTTGATCCTGATTATTTTTTAATCCCTACAAGTGAAGTTCCACTTATAAACATACATAAAGATGAAATTTTAAAAGAAAAAGATTTGCCGTTAAAATATACTGCATATACCCCTTGTTTCAGAAAAGAAGCAGGTTCATATGGAAAAGATATGAAAGGTATTGTGAGATTGCATCAATTCAATAAAGTTGAATTGATAAAATTTTCTTTACCGGATACATCCTATGATGAACTTGAAAAATTATTAAACGACGCAGAAGAAATTTTAAAAAGATTAAATTTGCATTATCGGGTTGTATTATTATGCACGGGCGATATGAGCTTTGCATCTGCAAAAACTTATGATATAGAAGTATGGCATTCAGGCACAGAGAGATTCTGGGAAACTTCTTCATGCAGCAATTGCACTGATTTTCAGGCAAGACGCGCAAGAATAAAATACAGGGCAAAAGATGGCAAATCATATTTTGTCCATACTTTAAATGGCTCTGGCTTGGCAACCTCCAGATTATTGCCTGCTATTTTAGAAAATTATCAGACAGAAAATATGGAAGTTATCATACCAGAAGTTTTACGGAGTTATATGGGTGGAATTGACAAAATAACAAAAAAATAGTATAGTTAATGCAAATTTACAGGAGGTTCTTACATGGAAAACAAAGAAAAACCTCAACAAACGATTAAAAAAAATAAAGCAGGACTATATATTATTGGAATATCTATACTGATTTTAATTTTAGGTTATTATACTTTAACCAAAGTTAATGCAGATGCATCTAACTGGCAGGGAGTTGTAGCACCTATCTTAATAATAGGTGGATATATAACAATAGCAATCGGAATCTTGGTTGGCTGGGATGAGTAAAATAATATTTATTGTGCGTTAAACAAAGCGGAGGGCTAGTCCTAACTGGTAAGGCGTCTGACTTGAAATCAGATGGGAGCAATCCCATGCGGGTTCGAATCCTGCGCCCTCCGCCAATTTATTTTAAAATAAAATTATGCTCATTTGATTTAAATTAAACAAATTATATATTAAATAATTTTTTGCGGAAAGGTGGCCGAGTGGCTGAAGGCAGCTGCCTGCTAAGCAGTTGGCCTGGGCAACTGGGCTCGCGGGTTCGAATCCCGCCCTTTCCGCCAGTTTTTTAAAGGAGAAAAATCTTATGCATATTTTTGGCCCTGTATCTTCCAGACGCCTTGGATTATCCCTTGGCATTGATTTAATTGGACAAGTTAAAACTTGCAATTTAAATTGTATTTATTGTGAACTTTTCAGAACTAAAAATTTATCAGTTAAAAGAAAAATTTTTGTCAAAACTGAAAAAGTAATTAATGACTTAAAAAAATTTCTTTTAAAAAAACAAAAAATTGATTATATAACCATCTCAGGCAATGGCGAACCAACCCTTGCTTTAAATTTAGGTGAAGTTATATCTAAAATAAAAAAAATAACAAATATAAAAGTTGCTGTAATAACAAATGGAACACTTTTATTCAATAAAAATGTAAGAAACAACTTAAAAAAAGCAGATGTTGTTTTACCTTCTTTAGATGCAGGCACAGAAAAAACTTTTTTAAAAGTAAACCGACCTTATAAAGATTTTAATTTTAATAAAATGGTAAAAGGACTCATTACCTTTTCAAAAGAATATAAAGGAAAAATCTGGCTTGAAATAATGCTTGTTAAAAATATAAATGACAATGAAAATGAATTAAAAAGCATAAAAAAAATCATTGATAGACTTCATAACATTGAAAAAATACAATTAAATACCGTAGTTCGGGCTGGTTCTGAAAAAAACGCATGCGCTGTAAGCGAAAAAAAATTAAAAAAATTAAAAAATATATTCGGAAACAAAGCAGAAATTATATCTGGTTTTAAAAACAAAAAAATAAAAAAATTTAACAATCTAAAACAGCAGATACTGGATATTATCAGGTTCCGGCCTGTAACTTTTGAAGAATTAAAAAAAAGTATTGAACAAAATCCAAATTTATTAAGAAAAAAATTAAACGAACTATTTAAAGAAAAAATGATTTTAAAAATAAAACATAACAAAACAATATTTTTTAAAGGAAAATGAAAACTTATCCCGAGTGTTTATCATGTCTTTTAAAGCAAACTATACAAACAGTTAAATTTGCCAAAGTTAAAAATAAATTACAGCAAAAAACAATCAAATTTATAGAAAAAAATTTTTTACCCTATGTAAATCTTTCCTTTTGCCCGCCCAAAATAAGCAGAAATATGCATATTAAAATAAAAAATTTAATCAAAGTCAACGACCCTTATGTTCATGTTAAAATTAAATATAATAAAATTGCAATGTCACTATATAAATCCCTTAAAAACAAAATAAAAAAATCTGACGATAAACTTTTGACAGCAATTAAAATTGCTGTTGCTGGAAATATAATTGATTTTGGCGCACAACTTACATTTGATATAAAAAAAGATCTATCTGATGTTCTTAATAAAAATTTTGCCATATTTGATTATAAAAAATTAAAACAAAAATTAAAATCAGTCAAAGATATATTATATCTTGCTGATAATACAGGCGAAACTATTTTTGATAGAATTTTAATAGAACAATTAATAGAAACTTATAATTCTTCAGTTATTTATGCTGTAAAAGAAAAGCCAATTTTAAATGATGCAACTTTTGAAGATGCTGTTTTTGCAGGTATTGATAAATATGCACAAATTATATCCTGTGGCGCTGATTCACCCGGCATTGTTCTTGAATATTGCAATAAGGAATTTTTAAAAATTTTTAATAAATCAAAACTCATAATAAGCAAAGGTCAGGGAAATTTTGAAGCGCTTGATAAAATAAAAAAGCCAATATTCTTTTTATTTAAAATTAAATGTGATGTTGTTTCTGATTATATGAACCTGCCTGTCGGAAGCATAATATTAAAAAGTAATTTATAATTTTTTTAAATTTTTGTTTTCTCCCATAATTTTAGCATTTCTTTTTCGCTCATACCAGCATATAATTTTTTTTCTATTTTTTTAAATCTTTTTATGAATTTATCATTTGTTTTATGAAGCGCGTCCTCCGGGTCTATCTTATTATAATAAGCCAAAGCAGCAATTATAAATAATAAATCCCCTATTTCCTCTTTTAATGCTTTTTTATTTTTAATTGCTTCTTTTACTTCTAAAAATTCCTCATTTATTTTTTTTAAAATACTTTTATTTTCATTCCAGGAAAAACCTGCACTTTTTGCTTTACTTATAAGACGCCTTGCCCTTAACAAAGAAGGCAATGCATATGGAACGCCATCAAGTATTGATGACCGATTTTTTTCATTTTTCTTTTCTTTTTCCCAAAAAATCCTTACATGCCAGTCCTTTTTAAGCCCTTTTTTATCTGCAAAAACATGTGGATGTCTTTGCACCAATTTTTGATTTAATTTTTTTATAACATCATAAATATCAAATTTCCCATTTTCCTTTGCAATCTGGCAATGAAAAACAACCTGCAATAAAAGATCGCCAAGTTCCTCTGTTATATCTTCTTTTTTATTTTTATTAAAAGCTTCAATTAATTCATATGTTTCTTCCAATAAATATGGCAGTATGGTTTTATGCGTTTGTTTTTTATCCCATGGACAACCATTTTTCCCACGTAATTTTTCCATTATTTTAATAAGTGTCTGAAATTCACTTTTTTTATTTTTCATCTGTAGCCTTTTTTAAAAATAATAAGATAAAAATTAAAATAAAACATAAAATTATGGTAATTTTTATTCCAATTGCCGGAACTAAAACAACAGATACCATAAATGCACCTGTTGCACCTCCCAAAAGGTCAATGCCATATAAAAATGAGGCATTTACCTGTCTGGCTATTATTGTATAAGTTGCCCCTGTAAAAAATCCTATATTGAACAAGTAAAATAAAATCAGTATAAAATTTAGATTTTTAATTGTTAAAATAATTAAAATATTTATAAATAAAGCAGAGATAATAATTTTATTAATATCAATATTTTTCATAAAAGCAAATAAACAACCAGCCACAATTCCAGCCATAAAAACAGCAAAAAGCAATCCAATTATCTGGTAAATATAACCGTAAACACTTTGAAATAAAAAAATCAGAACCATTTGTAAAACTATTGCTGTAAAACTTATTATAAACATATTTATATAAAAATTTAATTTTTTTTTTAATTCTTCTGATTTTATTAAAAAATTAAAAATAACTATAAAAAACAAAAACATTATTATTGTTTTTAATATGTTAAAATTATTTTTAAAATAAAAAAAATCAGATAAAATACCATAAAAGCAGGCAGATGGTGAATAAACAGTATTTAATCTCACTTTTGTTTTTTCCAATAGATTTTCAATATATTGTCTTTTTTCTGTATTTAAAATTTTTTCAAGATATTTTCTGTTAAAAGTAGGTATTTCAACTTTTTCTTCGGATATTCTTGACAAAACATATTCCGGAGTAATATTTATTTTATTTTCACAGCATAAAAAATACAATGACTCACCAGGAATTAAAAACACATTATTAAAAACTGATTTTATTGTTTTATAAACAGAACTTAATCCGTATAATATATTTTTATCTATATAATTTTCACCTGCTTTTAAAGAAAATACTAAAATTCCTTCATCTTTTAAATATTTTTTTAGAATTTCAAAAAATTCTTTTGTATAATACCTTGTTGATGCTAATGTTCCTTCAAGCGTTATATTAAGTATCATTGTATCAAATTTTTCATTTATTAAATTATTTTTTAAATAATAAACAGCATCACCATAATAAAAATTTATTTTTTCCTTGTGTTTTATATCCTGTTCAAAAAATTTTTTTAACACTTTGGCTTCTTCGTTATCATTTTCAATGTAAAATATTTTCCTTGTTGTTTTGTAATTTAAAATCTCTTCCAGCATCCCGGTATAACCGCCATTTATCAGTAAAATTTTTTCATTTTGGTCATGAGTTAAAATTGCCCATCCGGTAAATTCTTTGTTTCTTTCATCTGGTTTTGAATAATGTAAAATTCCATTTGAATATACATTATAAACATTATTTTCTTTTGTGATTGTTATTTTGGATGTTTTAAGTTCTTTATTAAAAAGAATTGTTTTTTTTAAAAAATTAAAATCCAAACTTTTTTTATCTAATTTTTGATTTACATTTATTATAAGCGGCAAAAGATATAAAATAAGAATAAATGTTAAAATCATTTGCAATTTGATATTTTTCCAACTTTCGCTATGAAAAATAACATAAATTACTACTATATTTATTATACCAATCCAGTAAATAAGAATAAAATTCGGGATATTTCCAACTAAAAAAAATGTATAAATAACCCCGGCAGAAATTGCTCCAAGAGCCTCAAATAAATAAAGTAAAGAAAAATATTTTTTTAAATCATATTTTCTTAAAAACTCAATTATAAAAGAAAAATTAATGGTTAATAAAAAATTAATAGGAAAAAATACTATTATTGTAATTAACATTGCATCCCATATATTTAATATAATCTCTTGCGGAATACCAATTGCTGTCTTTATAACCCTTGTAAATAAAATCATCAAAAGAACAGTTATTATTGATAATACCGGCAAAATAATCATTGAATAAAAAATTTTTTTTAAAGAAGAATCTTTTATAAATTTTTCATAAAAAAAAGTTCCCGCAAAAGCACCTGATAAAAGCCATGAAAATAGTATTATACCAAGCACTAATTCATTTGCATAAACCTGACTTAGTATCTCCCTGAATAGAATAATCTGACTTAACATTGCAGAGATGCCATTTAAAAAAACTAATATTATTAGTTTAAAAAATATGTTCATATCTTATGTATTCCTCCGGGAGGCACATCAAAAATTTTTTTCATATCAAATTTAACCCATATTCTGTAAATCAAAAAATAACCAAATGGTTTTGTATTATTTGAAAACTGGTCTGGCAAAATATGAAAAAGATACGAAATAGAAAAAACAACAGGAAAAACATAATTATTCATAAAAAATCCAGTTATAAAAGCAATCGGAATATATTCATAAGCATGAAAAAAAAGATACATTTTTTTAAAATCTCCCAAATAAGATTTTATAAAAAGATGTTTTAAATCAAATTTTTTTTCTTCTCTCACATAATCATAAATATGATCAATGTCAAGTAAAACCCCTATGCAAAACGAAAAAAAGAAATAAAAATAGGACTTGGTAAAATAAAGAATTGCCAAACTTACAGGTGTTGATATTGCAATGTGATGTTCAAGTTTCATCTTTTATAAATTTTCTGGCATTTATTATCTGATTATTTATGCTTTTTTCTGATGTTGAACCATACGTTTGTTTGGAATTAACAGAATCTTCTGCATTTAATAATTTATATATGTCTTTATCAAAATACTTGGAAATATTTTTTAATTCATTTTCTGTTAAATCTTTTAAACTTTTATTATGTTTAACACAATAGGCAATTAATTGACCTGTGATGAAATGTGCATCTCTGAATGGAAGCCCTTTTTTTACCAAAAGATCCACAATATCAACAGCAAACATATACGACTTATTTATATTCCTTGTAATTATTTCTGTATTAAATTTAATATTTTTAATAAATTTTTCTATTATTAATAAAATACTTTTCATTTCATCAACAGCATCAAATAAAGGTTTTTTATCTTCCTGCATATCTTTATTATATGACATCGGAATTCCTTTTAGCATAACAAAAATTGAAATAAGATAACCGTAAAACAGACCAGTTTTTCCACGTATCAACTCTGCTATATCCGGATTTTTTTTATTTGGCATAATACTGCTTCCTGTTGCAAAAGAATCATCAATTTCTATATATGAAAATTCATTTGAATTAAAAATAATAATGTCCTCGGCTAAACGTGATAAATGAGTTGCTGTAATTGCAGTAAAGTATAAAAATTCAGTTATAAACCCTCTATCAGAAACAGCATCCATACTGTTTTCAGTAATACCTTTAAAGCCAAGTTCTTTTGCAATATATAATCTATCAAGATTAAACCCAATTCCGGCAAGCGCACCTGAACCTAATGGTGAGTGATCCATCCTTTTTTCTATAAATATTAAAAGTTCATAGTCCCTTTTTAACTTCTGAAAATAACACAACAACCAATGGGAAACCGATATTATCTGTGCCTGCTGTAAATGAGTATACCCAGGCATAAAATTTTTCCTATTCTTTTCTGCAAGTGATAAAATTGTTTTTAATAAATTTAATAATAATTTTTTTATCATTTTTATTTCTTCTTTTAAGAATAACTTTTCGTCAGTTGCAATAAGGTCATTTCTGCTTCTGCCTGTATGTAATTTTTTCCCAGTATTACCTATTAATTTTGTAAGTTCAATTTCAACTGCTGAATGAACATCTTCGTATTTTGACCAGTTAATTTTTTTTTCTTTTTTTAACAATAACTTTAAACCTGAAATGATTTTATTTTTTTCTTCGTTTGATATTATTTTTGCCTTATAAAGTGCTTTTGCATGGGCAATACTGGCCAAAATATCATATTTAAATAATCTTTTATCAAAACTTACAGAAGCATTAAATTTTTCTGCATCTTTATCTAAATGCTTTTTTATCCTGCCGTCCCAAACTTTTTTCATTTTTTCTCCTCCATATAATTTTTTCTTTTACCAGTGAGTTTGATCTGCAAACCAAATAAATTTATAAAACCTTCTGCGTCTTTTTGTGAATACACCTCCTCTTTTTCAAAAGTTGCATATTTTTCACTGTAAAGTGAAAAAGGCGATCTTTTTGAAACAGGTATTATATTTCCTTTTAATAATTTTAATTTGACTTTACCTGTTACAAATTCCTGAGTTTTATCTATAAAGGCACTTAAAGCCTCCCTTAATGGAGAAAACCACATACCATAATAAATGAGTTCAGAAAATTTTATAGCCACTTGTTGTTTAAAATGTAAAGTTTCCCTATCCAGCGTTATCTCTTCAAGACATGAATGAGCCGTATATAAAATTGTTCCACCTGGTGTTTCATAAACTCCTCTTGATTTTATGCCAACCAACCTGTTTTCAACCATATCCACAAGACCTATGCCATGCTTTGCCCCATAATAATTTAATTTATACATAATGTCAAGCAAATTCATTTTTCTGTTATTTATTGCAACAGGTTCTCCTTTTATAAATTCAACAGTTATAAACTCTGCTTTATTTTGTGCTTTTTCAATACTTTTTATTTTTTTAAGTATGTTATCTGGGGGTTCTTTTTCAGGATTTTCAAGAATTCCGCCTTCATGTGATATATGAAATAAATTATCATCTTCTGAATATGGTTTGCTTTTAGTTACAGGAACCGGTATATTATGTGCTTTTGCATATTCCATTGCTTCTGTTCTTGATTTTATATTCCACTCACGCCATGGTGCAATTATTTTTATATCAGGTGATAATGCTTTATAGGTTAATTCAAATCTGACCTGATCATTTCCTTTCCCTGTGGCACCATGTGCTACTGCATCTGCATTTTCTTTTTTTGCAATCTCTATCTGTGTTTTTGCAATTAATGGCCTTGCAATAGATGTGCCCATTAAATATTTACCTTCATAAACTGCTCCTGATTTTATCATGGGGATTATATATTCGCTTACGAATTCTTCTCTCTTATCAATTACATAAACCTTATCAGCACCGCTGGACTTTGCTTTGTTTTTAATTTTATTAAAATCATCGTCTTGTCCAATATTTACACAACAAGCAATTACCTCACATCCATAATTTTCCTTTAACCATGGAACTATGATTGAAGTATCAAGACCTCCAGAATAAGCAAGAACAACTTTTTTAATTTTACTATTCATTATCGTCTCCTTAAAAATTACCGTAAAAACGCGTTAGAAAAAGCATTTTTACGAGAATATAAAATATGTCTTTTTGGTTTAATAATTTCTTATTTTTATAGCACATTACTTTAATTCACCTGTTTTTTAATTTTAAAAACATGTTCACTCTTAAAATTCTTATTTGTTTATAAACCTTTTTTTATATTTTCTCCTTTCCGCTGAAAAACGCTAATGCGTTTTTCGGGACTATTAATCTTTTATTGAATTTTTATTTATTCTTTGTATAATGTAAAAACCTAAAATAAATCAGAGGAGTTATTTATAATGCCAGGGAAAATAATTGTTTTTGAAGGTGTAGAAGGAACAGGAAAGACCACAATTGCCAGAAAATTATTTAAATATATGATAAATAAAGGGAAAAAGGCAATATTTTTGCGTGAGCCAGGAGGCACAGAAATATCCGAAAAAATAAGAAAAATACTGCTTGATTGTAAAAACAAAAATATAAGCAAAAAAACAGAGTTTTTACTTTATCTAGCAAGCCGTTCCCAGCTTATTTTTGAAAAAATAAGGAAACTTTTAAAAAAAAATTATTTAATAATTCTTGATAGATTTTATCTTGCAACAATTGTTTATCAGGGATATGCAAGAGGTCTTGATATAAAATTTATAAAAGCCATTAATAATTTTGTGATTGAAGATATGAAACCACACCTTACAATAATTCTGGACGCTTCTTTGGATACAATATATAAAAGAATTAAAAAAAGAAAAATTATAAACAGAATTGATAAAGAATCAGTTTTTTTTCACAAAAAAGTAAGAGATGGATATCTAAAAGAATATAAAAAATTAAAAAATTGTTATCTTATAAATACCGAAAATAAAACTGTAAATCAGGTTTTTGAAATGACTTTAAAAATTTTGAATAATAAGAAATTATTATGAGCATAAAAGATATTATCGGGAATCAACAGGCAAAAGAAACAATGCTTTCAATCATAAGGACTGGAAAGTTGGGAGCAGCTTATATTTTTTCTGGCGAAGAAAATACAGGAAAAAGTTTTGCGGCTGTTCAATTTTCAAAAGCGTTAAACTGCAGGGCACTATTAAAAGATGGTGATTGCTGTGACAGATGCGAAAATTGTTTAACAATTGAAAAAGTTATTCTGAATTTGGATGAAAATTTTAATACGCAAAATCCTCATCCTGATATTTTATATATAGATACTGAAAAAGCAAAATTGTCAATTGAACTTGTTCGTGATGCATTAAAATCTGCAAATGCAATAAAAACTGTTTATTTGAGAAAAAAAATTGTTATCATAAAAGATGCTGAGAGAATGACAATTGATGCATCAAATTCAATATTAAAGGAATTAGAAGAACCAAAATCCGATGTTGTTATTATTTTAATTTGCAACAATATAGAATCAATACTTCCTACTATTATATCCAGATGTTATAATATAGCTATAAAAAGGGCTAGTATAAATGAAATAAAAGAAAAAATATTAATTATAAAACCAGGAATTGATGAAAAATTAGCAGAAAAAATGGCAATTTATTCAGAAGGTAAAATTGGCTTGGCTTTAAATTATGATAAGGTTAAAAAAAATTATGAGGAAGTTGTAGAAATTTTTAAAATTCTGAATTTGAAAACAGATAATGTTGAATTGATATTTAATAAAATAGAAGAACTGGAATTAAAATACAAAAGCGAAAAAGCAGAAAAAGTTTCAGGTGCAACGAGAAATTTTTTAATTGAAAATTTGAAGATGCTCGCGTATATTTATAAGGATTTATTACATGCAATAACAGGTGTAGATAATTATTTTGAAAACAAATATCCTTTTAAATTAGATGAATATAAGGAATTTACTCCTGAAAAAATACTTAAAATATTATTTTTAATAAAAAATGCATACTATGATTTGGAAGCAAATGCAAATGTGGGTTTACTTTTAAATTCTTTATTTTTCAATATAAGAAAGGTGGTAAGAACAGAATGATAGAAGTTATTGGTGTAAAATTCAAAGATGATGAAAAAATTTATTATTATAATCCGAATAAAATGAGTTTTGAAAAAGGTGAAAAGTGTCTTGTAGAAACAGCAGGCCGGGATTGTGAAGCAGAAGTTGTTTTATCCAACTTTTATATAGAGCCGGATAAAATATATGCCCCATTAAGAAACGTGCTTACGTATTTAACTGATAAAAAAGAACTTTTTGAACAAAAAAAGCAAAGATTAGAGAAAAAGGCATGGGAGTTCTGTGCAAAAAGGATAGAAGTGAGAAATTTGCCTATGCGGCTTATTGATGTTAAATACACAGAGGACTTAAAAAAAGTTACTTTTTTCTTTGTGGCAGAAAACAGAGTTGATTTCAGAGAACTTTTAAAGGATCTTGTAAGGACATTAAAGGTAAAAATTGAGTTGCGACAGATAAGCAGGAGAGAGTATGCAAAAAAGATAGGCGGTATTGGAATTTGCGGACTTGAGTGTTGTTGTAAGAATTTTTTAAAAAATTTTAATCCGATTACGATAAAAATGGCAAAAGTCCAGGGTTTACCTTTAAATCCTTCAAAAATATCCGGAATATGTGGTAGATTATTATGTTGCCTTGCCTATGAAAAATATGAAACATCCGTTAAACCTATAATTCAACAGATTGAACCTGAAGAGGGTGAAATAACCCAGTTATTTGAAGATGAACAAACCGATATTATTGTTGAAACAGATGTTAACTGGCAGGATGATTAGATAATTTAAAAATATAAGGAGAAATTCATTGGAAAAATTTTATGTAACAGCAGCTATACCATATCCAAATTCTGAACCGCATATAGGACACGCGTATGAACACGTGATGGTTGATGTTATAGCCCGTTATCAGCGTTTAAAAGGTAAAAAAGTTTTTTTATCAATAGGCTCAGATGAAAACAGTATAAAAGTATATAACAGTGCCAAAAAATTAAACAAAGATCCTAAACAATTCTGTGATGAACTTGCAACAATTTATAAAAACCTATGGAAAAAATACAAAATTACAAATACTGATTTTATCCAGACAACAGAAGAAAGACATAAGAAAGGCGTTATGAAAATTTTTAAAAAAATGATGGATAATGGAGATATATATAAAGGTGTATATGAAGGATGGTATTGTAAATCATGTGAAGCATTTTTAAATGAAAATGAATTGGATGAAGAAAAAAATTGTCCGGTTCACAAAACCAGGCCTGATTGGTTAAAAGAGGAGAATTATTTTTTGAAAGTATCAAAATATACTGATAGATTGATAAAATATATAGAAGAAAATCCTGATTTTTTACAGCCAGAGATAAGAAAGAATGAAATTTTAAGTATGCTTAAAACTGGTTTTAAGGACGTGAGTGTTTCAAGACAATTTTTACCCTGGGGAATTCCTATGCCAGGCGTTGAAAATCAGACAATTTATGTGTGGTTTGATGCTTTAACAAATTATATTACAGTTTTAAATTATGGTTCAGATGAAAAACTATTTAATGAGTTCTGGCCAGCGGATGTTCATATAATAGGTAAAGATATTATTAAATTTCATATGATAATATGGCCTGTGATGCTTATGTCCGCAGGATTACCTTTACCTAAAAAAGTTTTTTCCCATGGTTTTTTATTAAATAAAGGTGAAAAAATGTCAAAAACACGCGGAAATATTGTTGACCCGAATAATCTTGCTGATGTTTTTGGAGTGGATGTTATCCGTTATTTTTTTATGGCTCATATTGTTAATGGATTTGATGGTGAATTTTCAGAAGAAGAAATAATAAAAAGATATAATGTTGACCTTGCAAATGATTTTGGAAATTTGATAAATCGTTCATTAAATATGATTGAAAAATACTGTGAAGCAAAGGTCCCTTCATTTGATGAAACCACAAAAGATGAGAAAATGAATAGCATTATAAATGAAATAGAAAAATTATTTGAAAAATTTGATAATTTAATGGAAAAATTTGATTTTTCCAATGCGATAGCACTGATTTTTAAATTGATAAATTCAGCAAATAAACTTATTGAAGATGAGGCCCCATGGAACCTTTACAAAGTAGGTAATATTAAAAAATTAAATTCGGTTCTTTTTTTACTTGTAGAAGTAATACGAATCGCTTCAGTTGCTTTATTGCCAATAATGCCTGATACTTCAAAAAAAGTATGGGAAAAAATAGGGATTAATTATAATGAAAATAAATTATTGATAAAGGATGAAATGAGATTTGGTATAATAAAAGAAGGGATTAGAGTAAATAAAGGAGAACCTTTATTTCCACGTATAAAAGAATAAAATATGATAATAGATACACATATACATATATGCGATGAAAGATACGACCAAGATAGAGAAAATATGTTAAAAAATGCAGAAAAAGAAGGTGTATTAAAGTTTATCAATATAGGAGCTGAAATAAAAGAAAATACAAAGGTTGCTCAATATGAAAGGCATGGGGTTTATAAATCTTTTGGAATACATCCGCATTATATAGATGTATTTGATGATAATGAATTTGATAAAATAAAAAATTATTTGAAGAAATCAAAAGATGTTGTTGCGGTTGGAGAAATTGGACTTGATTTTTTCAAAAATGAAATGCCTGCTGATTTACAGATAAGTATTTTTAAAAAAATGCTTAATCTGGCAAAGGATTTTAATCTGCCTGTTATAATTCATAGCAGGGAAGCGCATAAAGAAGTTTATGATATCTTAAAAGAATTTAAAATGCCGCGTCAAGGTGTTATTCACTGTTTTACAGGTGATAAAGAAACAGCTCAAAAATTTATTGACATCGGATTTTTACTTGGCATAGGTGGAGTTGTGACTTTCCCAAATGCGGGTATTTTAAAAGAAACAGTAAAATATGTTGGAATTGATTTTTTTATTCTTGAAACTGATGCGCCGTATCTTGCACCGCAACAAGTTCGTGGAAAAAGAAACGAACCTGTTTATTTGAAATATGTTGTAAAAGAAATAGCAATTTTGAAACAAATGACAGAAGAAAAAGTAAAAACAGCAACATCTTATAATGCAGAAAAATTGTTTAGTCTGAAATAATATTTAAAAAATTTTTACTTATGGAGGGTGGAATATGTTAAAGGAATACATAAAACTACTGGTGGATTACAAAGATCTTGATAAAGACCAGATGAAAAATGCAATGAATGCAATAATGGAAGGTAAAGTAAGTGAACCGCAGATGTCAGCTTTTTTAACAGCATTAAGGATGAAAGGAGAAACAGTTGATGAAATTGTTGCAGCGGCAGAAGTAATGAGAGAAAAAGCAGAAAAAATAGAATTTAAAAGCAATATAATATTAGATACCTGTGGAACAGGCGGAGATATGTCGCATACTTTTAATATTTCAACTGCTTCTGCAATAATTGCTGCTTCTGCTGGTATAACAGTTGCAAAACATGGAAACCGTGGGATGACCAGTTTATCAGGAAGTGCTGATATATTAAAAGCGCTTGGGGTTAACATAGAACTTACGCCGGAAAAAATAAAAAATTGTCTTAAAAAAGCAGGTATTGCTTTTTTATTTGCACCAGGATGTCATAAAGCAATGAAATATGCCATGCCGGTAAGAAAAGAAATAGGAATAAGAACAATATTTAATATTTTAGGTCCGCTTATTAATCCTGTAAAAAATACACACCATTTAATGGGTGTCTTTTCTGAAAGTTTAACTGAAAAAATAGCAAATGTTTTAAAAAAAATGGGATTAAAACATGCTGCTGTTATCTGTGGCAAAGGCAATGTTGATGAAATAATTTTATGGGGAGATACCAAAATAAGCGAATTAAAAAATGGTAAAGTAAAGACATTCAGAATACACCCCAAAGATTTTGGAATTAAAAAAAGCCCTTTATCTGCTGTAAAAGGTGGAACGCCTGAAGAAAATGCAAATATATTAAAAGAAATACTTGAAAACAAAAGAAAAGATGCATATTATGATATAATTGTATTAAACAGTGGTTTTGCTCTTTATATAGCTGATTTTGTAAAAACGATAAAAGAGGGAATTAAATCAGCAAAAGAATTAATAGAAAGCGGTAAGGCACTTTCCAAATTAAAACAATTTATTGAATGTTCAAATGAGTAATATTTAAATTAAGGAGGATGAAAAGATGAATTTTATAAAAAAAATAATAAAAAATAAAAAAGATGAAATAAAAATAAAAAAAGAAAATATTACCATAGATATGATGTTAAAAGAAATAATGAAATCCCCTGCAAATAGAAATTTCAGGGATATTTTTGAATATAATGATTTTTCAATTATAGGAGAAATAAAGAAAAAGTCACCTTCTGCTGGAACTTTAAAGAGCCGTATAAATATAAAAAACATAGTAAAAATTTATGAAGAAGCAGGTATAAATGCTCTTTCAATTGTGACTGATAAGAAATATTTTGACGGAAATACTGATTTTATTGCAGAAGCAAAAAAATATTCAACTTTGCCTGTTTTAAGGAAAGATTTTATCATAGATGAATATCAGATATATGAATCGCGGCTTGTAAAAGCAGATGCTATATTATTAATTGCAGCAATTTTAGATGGTAAACAATTAAGTGCTTTTGTTAAAAAAGCAAGATTTTTAAATATGACACCCATAGTTGAGGTTCATACAAAAGAAGAAGTTAAAAAAGCTGTACGAAGCAGTGCGGAAATTATTGGCATAAACACCAGAGATCTTAAAACTTTTAAAACAGATTTGAATATAATAAAAAGACTTGCCAGGGTTATTCCCAAAGACAGAATAATAATATGTGAAAGCGGAATTAAAAAACCCGAGGATATAAAGGAAATTTTAATTGATGAAAGAATAAAGGGTGTTTTAATAGGAACAATGTTTATGACTGCCAAAGAAGAAAAAATAAAAAGTTATACAGAAAAGATCATGGATATTGTAAATTCAAGATAAATGGAATATTTCCCGAAAATAAAGATTTGTGGCATAACTAATTTAAATGATGCCAGGTTAGCCATGAAAAATAAAACTGATATTATTGGCTTTATTTTTGCTAAAAGTCCACGGCAGATAAAAATAAATGAAGCAAAAAAAATTATAAAAAATATATGTAATTTAAAATATGCCGGTGTTTTTGTAAATGAAAAAACAAAAAAAATAAACAATTTGATAAAAACTTTAAAACTTGATTTTGTTCAATTGTGTGGCGAAGAAAAAATAAAAGATATAAAAAAAATTAAAAATACTGAAATAATAAAAGTGATAAGGCCAAGAACTAAAAAAGAATTGATAAACAAAATAAAAAAATATAAAAATCATGTAGATTACTTTTTACTTGATACTTATAAAAAGGGAATTTATGGAGGAACAGGAGAAAAATTTAACTGGGATTTTATCAATGTGATTAAAAAGTCAAAAAAACCCTATTTTGTCGCGGGTGGAATAAAACCTGAAAATATAAAGGAATTATTGATAAAATATAAGCCATATGCCATAGACGTTAATTCAGGCATAGAAAAAAGTTATGGTAAAAAGTCAGAAAAAAAGATAAAATTGTTATTTAAAAAAATAAAAGAGGCAGTAAAGCTAATAAAAAAGGAGAATTAAAAAAGAATGCTTCCTGATAAAAAAGGATTTTTTGGCAGATTCGGTGGCAAATTTGCTCCTGAGACATTACGGGCTTTAATTGATGATTTGGAATATCAATATGAAAAAGCCAAAAAGGATAAAAAATTTAAAGAAGAATTAAATTATTATTTAAAAAATTATATTGGCAGGCCTACACCACTTTATTTTGCAAAAAGATTAACCAAATATTTGGGAAAGGGAAAAATTTATTTAAAGAGGGAAGATTTATGTCATACAGGCGCTCATAAGATAAATAATACAATCGGTCAGATTTTACTGGCCAAGCGTCTTGGTAAAAAAAGAATAATAGCAGAGACAGGTGCGGGACAGCATGGAGTTGCAACAGCAACAGTTGCTGCCCTTTTCGGAATGGAATGCTGCATTTATATGGGAGAAGAAGATATAAAAAGACAATCTTTAAATGTTTACAGGATGGAATTACTTGGTGCAAAAGTTATTCCGGTAAAATCAGGCAGTAAAACATTAAAGGATGCTTTAAATGAAGCAATAAGGGATTGGCTTAAAAATGTTGATACAACATTTTATATAATTGGTTCTGTTGCTGGTTTTCACCCTTATCCTGCTATGGTAAGAGATTTTCAATCGGTAATCGGCATTGAAACAAAAAAACAAATTATAAAACTTGAAGGTAGATTACCTGATATTTTAATCGCCTGTGTTGGTGGTGGGTCAAATTCAATTGGTCTTTTTTATCCTTTTTTAAAATATGAAAAAATAAAAATGTATGGAGTTGAAGCAGCTGGTTTGGGACTTAATACAGGAAGACATGCAGCATCTTTAGAAAAAGGCAAGATTGGCATTTTGCATGGAGCAAAAACTTATGTATTACAGGATAAAAATGGGCAAATAAAAGAAACTCATTCCATAGCCGCAGGACTTGATTATCCAGGGGTCGGTCCTGAACATAGTTATTTAAAAGAAACAGGCAGAGTAAAATATGCGTCTGTAACAGATAAAGAGGCATTAGATGCATTTAAATTATTATCAGAAAAAGAAGGAATAATTCCTGCTCTTGAATCTTCGCATGCAATTGCATACATTAAAAAATTAAAACCAAATAAAAATAATATAATAGTTATAAATTTATCCGGTAGGGGCGATAAAGATATAAATACAGTATTTAAAGCAGGACAAACATGAATAGATTATATAATCTTGAAAAACAGAATAAGAAACATTTGATAATTTATCTCATGGCAGGAGATCCAGATCTTAAAACAACAGAAAAATTAATTTATCTTCTTGATAAGATTGGAGTTTCAGTAATTGAATTAGGAGTCCCTTTTTCTGACCCGATTGCTGATGGTGTAACGATACAAAAAGCCGGTGACAGAGCATTAAAGCAGGGAATTAATTTAAAAAAAGTTTTTTTGCTTATGAAGAAAGTAAGAAAAAAAGTAAATGTTCCTATTGTGCTTATGACTTATTATAACATTATTTTTAATTTTGGAATAAAAAAATTTATAATAGAATCAAAAAAATCAGGTATAGATGGTGCCATAATTCCGGATCTTCCTTTTGATGAAGAAAGCGAAATTTATGATTTGGCAGTTAAAAATGATTTTTGTATTATTTATCTTGTTTCGCCAACCAATACAATTTCAAGAACCAAAAAAATAGTAGAAAAAAGCATGGGTTTTGTGTATTATATTCTTGTTAAAGGAGTAACAGGAATAAATAATAAAAGATCATCGTTTGATTTTAGGCATTTAAAGATTTTAAGAAAATTTTCTAAAAAACCAATTTTTGCAGGTTTTGGAGTTTCAATGCCACATGAGGTAAAAGAAATTTTAAGATACTTTGATGGAGTTATTATTGGAAGTGCTTTTGTAAATATTATTGAAAAATATGGCAATAAAACAGAAAAATTATTAAAAGAATGTAAAAAATTTGTTTGTAAATTTTTAACTGGGGTTAAGAATGCCAGGTAACAAGAAAAATAAAATAATTAAAAAATCAGATAAGAAAAACAATCAGAATAATTTGCAAAAATATTTAGAAGAAATTAATTTAATGCAAAAAAAAATAGGGATATTAAATGAAGTTGTAAAAGTAACAAGTCAGAATTTTGATATAAATAAAATACTTGGTAGATTTCTTGATATTACATTAGAAGTTGTAGGTGCTGATGCCGGTTCCATACTTTTAATAGATAAAAATTCAGACACTCTTTATTTTGCTGTTGCCCGTGGCAGCAAAGCAGAAAAATTAAAGGATTATAAATTAACAATTGGAGAAGGCATTGCCGGCTGGGTTGCCCAATCAGGGAAATCAGTAATAACACCGGATGTTAAAAAGGATAAAAGATTTGCTTCTAAAATAAGCAAGGAAATAAAATATCCAACCAAAAATATTATTTGTGCACCATTAAGATTTGAAGAAGAAGTTCTCGGTGTCATAGAACTTATAAATAAAAAAGGAAATGGGGTTTTTAATGAAGATGACCTTGAAATACTTGAAATTTTTACACCATATATTGGTGTAATTATAAAAAACGCCCAGTTATTTATTGAAAACAGAAAAAAGATAGAGAGACTGGAACACCTTATTGAAATTACAAAGTTTGTAAATTCCACCTTGAATCTTGATGCGCTTTTAAACAGGATGCTTGAAATTTCAACAGATGTTTTAAATGCAGAGGCAGGTTCAATTCTTTTGCTTGATGAAGAAAAAGATGAACTTGTATTTGCTGCAGCAACAGGTGAAAAAAGTGATAAAATAAAAGAAATAAGAGTGCCGGTAGGTGAAGGTGTTGTGGGTTGGGTTGCCAGGGAAGATAAAGATGTATTAATTGCTGATGCCCAGAACGATCCGAGATTTTTTAAAAAAGCTGATCAGAAAACAAAATTTAAAACAAAAACAATTGTTGCTGTTCCGCTTAAAACAAAAGAAAAATTGATAGGAGTTGTTGAAGTTCTTAATAAAAAAGATAATTCATTATTTAATGAAGAAGATGTAAATTTACTTGAGGCACTTGCAAATCAGGCAGCTGTTGCAATTGAAAATGCAAAACTCTATGAAAATTTGAAGCAATTATTTTTAAACACAGTAAAATCGCTTGCCGCTGCTATTGAAACAAAGGATATATATACACGCGGTCATTCTGAACGTGTAACCAAATATAGTATGATAATAGGAGAAAAACTCGGTATTAAAGCAGAAGAACTTGAAAATTTACGACTGGCAGCTCTGTTACATGATATAGGGAAAATTGGTATAGATGAAAGTATTTTAAGAAAACCAGCAAAACTTTCAGCAACAGAATTTGAAGAGATAAAAAAGCATCCGATTTATGCAGCTAATATTCTGGAATCAATACCACAATTAAAAGAAATAATACCAGTAGTAAAACACCATCATGAACGTTATGATGGACACGGCTATCCTTCTGCGCTCAAAGGAAATGAAATACCATATTTTTCAAGGATTATAGCAATAGCTGATACTTTTGATGCTATGTCATCAAATAGACCATACAGACAGGCATTACCCCTTGATATTTGTATTCAGGAAATAATAAATTGTTCGGGGACACAATTTGACCCTGAAATTGCATTAGTTGCACATAAAGCATTAAAAGAACATTTTGAATCTAAAAAATAAGGAAGGGGAATAAAAAATGGCATGGTTCCATAGACCTAAATATACAATTATAAGAAAAGTTCAAAAAACAGATACAAAAATTCCAGAAGGAATGTGGGTTAAATGTGATTCCTGCTCAGGAATTTTACTTAAAAAAGAACTGGATGATAATTTGAACGTATGCCCTAAATGTGGTTTTCACAACAGAATAAATGCAAAAAAACGTATTGAAATTACACTTGATTCTAATTCCTTTGTTGAAATGTGGCCTGATATTTTTTCGGTTGATTTTCTAAATTTTCCCCAATATAAAGAAAAACTTGAAAAATCAATGAAATCAACTGGTCTTTCAGAAGCAGTTATTGTCGGCACAGGTAAAATCAATGGTATGGATGTAGCAATTGGTGTTACTGATTTTAATTTTATGGGTGGGTCTTTAGGTTCTGTAATGGGTGAAAAAATTATCAGAATTATAGAACATGCTTATAAAGAAAATTTACCGCTCATAATAATTTCTGCGTCAGGAGGTGGAGCCAGAATGCATGAAGGTATTATTTCGCTTATGCAGATGGCAAAAATTTCAGCTGGATTATCAAAAATTTATGATAAAAAATTACCATATATTTCAGTCTTAACAGACCCCACAGGTGGTGGGGTTACAGCTTCTTTTGCCATGCTTGGAGATGTAAATATTGCTGAACCAGGTGCCTTGATTATGTTTGCCGGACCAAGAGTTATAGAGCAGACCATAAAACAAAAATTACCCCCTGGATTTCAAAGATCTGAATTTTTATTAGAACACGGAATGATTGATATGATAGTTGAGAGAAAAAATCTAAAAAATACAATATTCAGTTTACTTTCAAAATTTACCGCCAATTTAAAAAAATAGTTTTTAATTAAAATGCTATTAAAAAAATATAAATATTTTATATCTTATTTAAATGGATTAAATGAATTCAAATTTGATTACTCCCTTGAAAGAATAAAAAAAACCCTTCAAATATTAAAAAATCCACAAAATCATTATGATGTGATTCATATAACAGGTAGTAATGGAAAAGGTTCGGTTTGTATGTATATTTCATCAATTTTTGATGCGCATAAAATAAAAGTTGGAACTTATCTTTCGCCACATATAAAAGATGTTAGGGAAAGAATACTCATCAATTGCAAAAAGGTTAAAAAAAATTTTTTTTTATCTGCGGGATTAAAAGTAATTAAAATTTTAAATAAAAACAATATAAAATTGACTTATTTTGAGTTTTTAACTGTTGTTGCTCTCCTTGTGTTTAAAAGTTTAAGGGTTAAAATTGCAGTAATAGAAGTTGGGCTTGGTGGAAGATACGATGCGACAAATCTTGATTATAAAAATAAACTATTAAGTGTAATAACTTCCATATCAAAAGAGCATACCAATTACCTTGGAAATACAGAAATGTCAATATTAAAAGAAAAAGCAGAGATAATAAAAAATTCAAAAGTTATATGTAATTTAAAAAAAGTAAAATTAAAAAATTATATTTTAGAAAAATACGGGGGAAAGGTTTATTTTAATGACCATTTTTATAAATTAGAAAAATTTTATTATAAAGACAAATTTCTGTTTGTTGAGGTTTATGATAAAACATCAAAGGTTAAAAGAATATATAAAAGTAAAATGCTTGAAATCGCACAAATTGAAAATATACTGACGGTTCTTACTGCAATAAAGATATTAAAAAAAAAATTCAGGTTTACAGAGAAAAAAATTAAGAGGTCTATTGAGAAGATGTTTTTATATGGGAGGTTGACATGGCATAAAAACGGTTATTATTTAAGTGTGGCACACAATCCTGAAGCTTTAAAAAACATGCTGATTTCAATAAATAAAATTTATCCCGATAAAAGTTTTTTATTTATTTTTTCTTTACTTAAAGATAAAAATATAAATAGAATTGCAAAAATAATCAGTTGTTATAAAAAAAAGATGAAAGTTATAATAACAAGTATTTATAATGAAAGAGCAATGGATATTAAAAAGATTAAAAAATATATGATAAAATATAAAGTAAAAAATTATGTTGTTAAAAATAATAAAGAAGCACTTAACTTTGCATATAAAATCAAGAAAAAAAATGATATAATAATAATTGGTGGTTCGTTTTATTTGATAAAAAATTTTATTTAAAATTTAATGGAGGTTAAAAGGTATATGTTCATAATTGATGACATAAAAGTTATTTTTGAAAGAGATCCTGCGGCACGGAATATTTTTGAAGTGTTATTGGCATATCCTGGTTTGCATGCAATCATAAATCATCGTATTGCGCATTTTTTATATAAATTACATATACCATTAATACCAAGGTTAATATCACATATAAGCAGATTTTTCACAGGAATTGAAATACATCCTGGTGCCAAAATCGGGAAAAAATTTTTCATAGATCACGGTATGGGTGTTGTTATAGGTGAAACAACTGAGATAGGCGATAATGTTCTTTTATACCAGGGAGTTACATTAGGAGGAACAGGTAAAGAAAAAGGAAAAAGGCATCCTACTTTGAAAAACAATATTGTTGTTGGTGCTGGAGCAAAAATTTTAGGTAATATAACAATAGGAGATAATTGCAAAATAGGAGCAGGTTCTGTTGTAATTAAAGATGTGCCACCTAATAGCACCGTTGTTGGTGTTCCTGGCAGAATAGTAAGAAAAGGTGAATTGCATCCTGAAGATAAATTAAAACATGCGGATTTACCGGACCCAGAAGAAGATAAAATTAAAAAATTAGAAAAAAGAATAGCTAAATTGGAAAAATTAATTTTAAAAAAGAAAAATCTCAGAAAAAAATGAAACAGGATTTGGAAAAAATAAAAGACAAAATAGAAAAATTAAGGGGAGAAATAGAATATCACAACCGCAGGTATTATATTGATGCAATGCCCGAGATAAGTGATTATGAATACGATTTATTGATGAAGGACTTAATTGAACTGGAAGAGAAATACCCTTCACTTAAAACACCTGACTCACCAACCCAGCGTGTAGGTGGTGCCCCACTTGATGAATTTAAAACAGTTATACATAAAAAGCAAATGTTAAGCCTTGATAATACTTATTCGCCTGATGAATTAATTGAATTTGATAACAGAATAAAAAAAATAACTGAAAAGGTAACTTATGTTGCAGAATTAAAAATAGATGGTGTTGCAGTTGCATTGCATTATGAAAATTTTATTTTAAAAACAGGGGCTACCCGTGGAGATGGAATAAAAGGTGATGACATAACTCAAAATATAAAGACCATAAGAACTGTACCACTTAAAATAAAAACTAATGAAAAAAAATTCAGCGATATTGAAGTGCGTGGAGAAGTTTATTTGTCAAAAAAACAACTTGATATTATTAATCAGGAAAGGGAAAGTAAAGGAGAACCATTGTTTGCAAATACAAGAAATGCTGCAGCTGGTTCCTTGCGTTTACTTGACCCGAAAGAAGTTTCCAAAAGGAAATTGAATGTATTTGTTTATTCTTTTGAAGATGCAGTAAAATATGGTATAAAAACACAGTTTGAAGCTTTAAAAATTTTGGAAAAATTAGGCTTTGCTGTAAATCCAAATGTAAAGTTATGTGAAAAAATAGAAGAAGTAATTGAATTTTGTAATGAATGGGAAAAAAAGAGAAATGACCTGCCTTATAGTATTGATGGTATGGTTATTAAAGTAAATGAGTTTGAAAAACAGGAAATACTTGGTGTAACTTCTAAAAGTCCACGCTGGGCGATATCATATAAATTTAAGGCAGAACAGGCAAAGACTAAATTAAATAATATTTTAGTCCAGGTTGGCAGACAAGGGACTTTAACCCCAGTTGCTGAATTAGAACCTGTAAAATTAGCAGGCACAATAGTTAAAAGAGCAACTCTTCATAACCAGGAAGAAATAGAAAGAAAAGATATAAGAATCGGTGATTGGGTCATAATTGAAAAGGCAGGAGAGATTATACCGGAAGTTATAAGAAGTTTAAAAGAAGAAAGAACGGGGAATGAGAAAATATTTAAAATGCCGGATAAATGTCCTGTTTGTGGTTCTGATGTTACAAAAGATGAAGGCGGAGTTATAATAAGATGTGATAATTTGCAGTGCAGGGCACAATTAGAAGGTAGGATTTTGCACTTTGCTGAAAGAGATGCAATGAACATAGAAGGTTTAGGAAAAGCGCTTGTCCATCAATTAGTTGAAAAAAGAATGGTTGATGACTATGGTGATATTTATTTTCTTGATATTTTCAAACTCGCATCTTTGGAAAGAATGGGTCAGAAATCATCAGAAAATCTTTTAAACCAGATTAAGGAGAGTAAAAAAAGAGATCTTGACAATTTAATATATGCACTTGGAATAAGAAATGTGGGTAAACATACAGCCGAGATACTGGTTGATAATTTTTCTTCACTTTATGATTTAATGAAAGCAAAAAAAGAAGATTTACTTAAAATTAAAGAAATAGGGGATATTGTAGCAAATTCAATAATTGATTTTTTTAAAAGGAAAGATACAGAAAAAGTAATAGAAAAATTAAAAAAAGCAGGTGTAAATTTTAATAAAAGTAAAAGTAAAATTATTAAAAATATTCTTGGTGGTAAAGTTTTTATTTTTACAGGCGAACTTAAGAATTATTCAAGGCAGGAGGCAGCAAATATAGTAAAATCATCAGGAGGCAGAGTAGTATCTGCAATAAGCAAAAATATTGATTTTGTTGTTGTTGGAGAAAATCCAGGGTCTAAATATGAAAAAGCAAAAAAACTTAACCTAAAAATAATAGATGAACAGGAATTCTTAAATTTAATAAAAAAATCTTGATAATGTATTCTTTTATACTATAATAAAAAAAAATTATCTAGGAGGCTATATGAAAATAGTTTTAGCAACAGAATCTTATTATCCAAATGTTGATGGCGGCGCTGTTATGGAGAGAAATTTATCGCATGAACTTGCAAGGCGGGGGCATAGCGTTACAATACTGGCACCTGCAAGAAGGTTTGAGGACTATGATGAAAAGGATGGCGATACCACAATTGCAAGATTTAAGGCAATTACTTTCCCTACTTTGAGGGAGTATAAAGCAACGGTATTCCCATATAAATCAATTAAGAAACGACTTTATGAAATAAAACCGGATATTATTCATATACATAACCCATATATGATTGGAAGAGCCGCATTAAAGGTTGCAAGAGAATTAAACATTCCTGTCTTAGGAACCAACCATCTTATGCCGGAAAATTTTTTTATGCATGTTGCAAAATTTTCTTTTTTATACAAATTTTTAAAAGATTTTGGTTGGAAATTAATTGTGGATTTTTATAATAGATGTGATTTTGTAACATCTCCGACACAGACAGCAGTTAATTTTCTTTTAGAAAATGGTTTGAAAGTTAAAAACAAACCACTATCAAATGGAATAAATTTAAACGTGTTTAAACCGGATAATTCGCCAGAAATTATAATAAAAAAATATAATATTCCTGATAAAAAGATAATTCTATATACAGGGAGGATAAGCGGTGAAAAAAGTTTACCTGTTTTAGTAAGAGCGTTTAAATACATAAGGGATAAAGGGTATGATTATCATTTGGTTTTTGCAGGAGCAGGCAGAGAGTTGCCAAATATAAAAAAACTTGTAAATAAACTGGGTTTAACTGATTTTGTTACATATATTGGTTTTCTTGAAAAAAATGAGTTTCCTTCTGTATATACAATGGCAGATGTTTTTGCCATACCTTCAACTGCTGAGTTGCAATCCATTGTTGTTATGGAAGCCATGGCGTCTGGTCTGCCAGTTGTTGCAGCAAATAGCGGAGCTTTACCTGAACTGGTAGGTGATATGGATAATGGCTTTTTATTTGAACCAGGTAATTATCAGGAGATGGGAGAAAAACTAATAAAAGTGCTTGAAGATGAAGAACTATATAAAAAGTTCAGCAGGAAAAGTCTTGAAAAAATAGAAAAACATAATTTTATGAATATAGTAACAGAAGTTGAGAATCTATATAAAAATTTGATAGAAAAAAAGATTTAATAAATATAATGAAGACAATTTATCTTTCTTTTTTGTGGCATATGCACCAGCCATATTATAAGAATATTGAAACAAATAAATTCATTCTTCCCTGGGTAAGATTACATGGGGTGAAAGATTATTATGATATGGTGCATATTTTGCAAAAATACCATGGGATAAGACAAAATTTTAATCTTGTGCCTTCACTTTTGAAACAAATAGAAGAATATTTGGAAGGCACAACCGATATTTTTATGGATATGACATTAAAAAGGGCTCAGGATTTAAATGAGGACGAAAGAGTTTTTATATTAAATAATTTTTTTATGGCTAACTGGAATACAATGGTTTATCCATATAAAAGATATTCTTTTTTACTTAAAAAAAGGGGAGAAAATACCAATCCTGATGAAATAAGAAAAATACACAAAAATTTTTCAATTGATGAAATAAGAGACCTGCAAACCTGGTTTAATTTAACCTGGGTAGACAGTGATTTTTATAGTGTGTTTCCCGAACTAAAAAAATTAAAAGATAAAGAAGAAAATTTTTCTGAAGAAGAAAAAAAATTTGTTATTGATACCCACATCAAAATTTTACGTATGATAATACCTGAATACAAAAGCATGCAGCAAAACGGAATTATAGAAATTTCAACGACTCCTTTTTATCATCCAATTTTACCCTTATTATGTAATTCAAAAATAGCAAAAGTTTCATTACCTGATTTACAAATTGATTTTGATTTTTCCTGTCCTGATGATGCAAAAGTTCAGGTTGAAAAAGCAATAAAATATTATGAGGAAAAATTTGAAGTTAGACCATATGGTTTCTGGCCATCCGAAGGGTCTGTGAGTGATGAAGTAATAGATATATTTATAAAAAACAATATAAAATGGATAGCAACGGATGAAGATATTTTAAAAAAGACGCTTTCTGAAAATAATAATAACGAAGTTAATATTTACAAACCTTATTTGTTTAATAGCGATTCGGGGAATATTAATATTTTTTTCAGAAATCATTATTTATCTGATTTGATTAGTTTTACCTATCAATCCTGGAATACAAATGATGCCATCAATCATTTTATTTCAGAGATACAAAAAATCGGAGAAAATAGCAAAGATAATATATGTCACATAAGTGTAATTTTGGATGGTGAAAATGCCTGGGAATATTATCCTAATGATGGTAAAGAATTTTTAAACGGCCTTTATGAAAGTTTTAAAGAAAGTAAAAATATAAAACTTATAACTCTTAATGAAGCAACACAAATTTTTAAAGATAAACAGATTCTTACAAAAATTTTTCCTGGTTCATGGATAAATCATGATTTTTATATCTGGATAGGGCATAAGGATGACAGAAAGGCATGGCAATTATTAAAAATGACAAGGGATGATTTAATCAAAAAAAACATACAGGATAAAGAAATTTTAAAGAAAGCATGGGAAGAAATTTATATAGCGGAAGGAAGCGACTGGAATTGGTGGTATGGCGATGATCATTCATCAAAAAATGATGCTGAATTTGATAATCTTTTCAGATTACATCTTATGAATGTATATAAACTTATAAATGAACCAATTCCGGATATTTTATATATGCCGATTACAAAAGCAGATAGGACATTTTTTTTACAGCCATCAAAATTTATATATCCGGAGATAGACGGAGTAATAACTAATTTTTTTGAATGGCGGGGAGCAGGCGTTTATGATTTCTCTTATGAAGGAACTATGCATAATTTAGATAGGTATACAAATTCGCTTTATTATGGATTTAACACAGAAAATTTTTATATACGGATTGATTTTTTAAATAAAAAATTTTTAAAAGAAGATATTTTGGAAATTAAATTTATTTCAGAAAAAGAAACAGGGACAATAAAAATAAATTTATCAGATTTACAGATAAAATCAGATATTGATTTAAAAGATGTTTTATTAAATTTTAAGGATATAATGGAGATAAAAATACCATTTGAAAATATTAAAAGGTTTGTCAATAATAACGAAATAAGTTTTATCGGATTTATAAAAAGAGCAGAAAACCTGATTGAAAAGTTGCCTGAAAAAGGTGCAGTAAAAATACAGGTTCCTGAAAAAGATTTTGAACTTTATAACTGGGTAGTTTAAATGATAAGTAGTTTTTAATTTTTAGATAATGTGAAAAGTTCTATGAAAAAGAAAGAAGTCAGAGATTAAAATATATACTAAAAGTATAGAAAATAATATACATTTCCCCCTCTTTTAAAAAGAGGAGGCAGGCGAGATTTAAAAATAATGAATCAAATTTCCCAGAAATCTCCTTTTTACAAAGTGGTAGAAAAAAAGAAAGAGGAGGAAAATCGCTCTTAGTCTCCCTTTTGCAAAGGGGGAGAAAAAAAATAAGAATAAGAATAAAAAATTCCTCTCTTTAATAAAGAGGGGTTAGTGGAGATTTTAAATTAAAAGAGAGCGAGAAAAAGAGAATGGATGTATGTAAATCCGCCTAAATCCTTCTTTGATAAAGGTGGAACAAAAGGCAACCAAAGTATATGAATAAAAGGATTTTTAAGTGAAAAGCGTTAAAACTTTTCACAATACCAATTTTTATGGCAGGAGGAAAAATATGAAAGTGCTTGTTGTAGGAAGTGGTGGCAGAGAACATGCATTAACGTGGACAATTTCTAAAAATAAAGATATTAAAAAAATTTATTGTGCGCCGGGAAATGCAGGGACAGAAGGTATAGCAGAAAACATTCCAATAAATGCTGAAGATATTGATGAATTATTAAAATTTGCAGAAGAAAAAAATATAGATCTTACTGTTGTTGGTCCTGAAATACCTTTGATTAACGGTATTGTTGACATTTTTGAAGAAAAAGGATTAAAAATTTTTGGACCAGGTAAAGATGCAGCACAATTAGAAGGGAGCAAGAGTTTTACAAAGAACCTGCTTAAAAAAAATAATATACCAACTGCTTTATTTTTGGAAACTGATTTGCCGGAAAAAGCAAAAGAATTTATTATTAAAAATAAAAAATACCCTATTGTGATAAAAGCGGATGGTCCGGCAGCAGGTAAAGGCGTAATAATATGTGAAAATGAAAACCAGGCAATAAATGCAATAGATGATATAATGATAAAAAAGATTTTTAAAGAAGCAGGTGAAAAAATTGTTATAGAAGAATTTTTAGAAGGAGATGAGGCAAGTATACTTGCTTTGACAGATGGAAATACAATTTATCCTTTACCACCTTCCCAGGATCATAAGAAAATTTTTGATGATGATAAAGGACCTAATACAGGAGGAATGGGGGCCTATGCTCCTACTCCGCTTATCAGCAAAGAACTTGAAAAAAAAATACTGGATAAAATTTTATATCCAACTTTAGATGGGTTAAAGCGTGAAGGTATAATTTACAAAGGTATAATGTATGCAGGTCTTATGATATGTAACCAGGAACCTTATGTTCTTGAATATAATGTGAGATTCGGGGATCCTGAGACCCAGGCAGTTTTGCCGCTTTTAAAGTCAGATATTATTGATTTGTTTTTTTCATCAATAGATGGGAGTCTAAAAAATAAAAAACTGGAAATAGAAAATAAAGCAGCCATAAATGTTGTCATAGCATCTGAAGGTTATCCCGGAAATTATGAAAAGGGAAAAGTCATAAAAGGTCTTGATGCATTTAAAGACAGACAGGATATAATTATATTCCATGCCGGCACAAAAAGGCAGAATAATGATATTGTGACTGCTGGTGGTAGAGTATTAAATATTACAGCCATTGATAAAGATATAAAATCAGCAATTGAAAAAGTGTATAGTGAAATAAATAAAATAAGTTTTGAAGGAATGTATTATAGGACAGATATAGGAAAACGGGTATTTAAATATTTATAAAAATTATTGAATAAAAGCAAATCACACAAAAATGTGTAGAGATAATGTGAAAAGTTCTATGAAAAAGAAAGAAAACAGAGATTAAAATATATACAAAAAGTATTGAAAATAATATACATTTCCCCCTCTTTTAAAAAGAGGAGGCAGGGGAGATTTAAAAATAATGAATCAAATCCCCCAGAAATCTCCTTTTTACAAAGTGGTAGAAAAAAAAAGAGGAGGAAAATCGCTCTTAGTCTCCCTTTTGCAAAGTGGGAGAAAAAAATAAAAATAAGAATAAAAAATTCCTCTCTTTAATAAAGAGGGGTTTAAATTAAAAGAGAGCGAGAAAAAGATAATTGATGTATGTAAATCCGCCTAAATTCCCTTTTGATAAAGGGGGAACAAAGGCAAAATAAAAAGGATTTTTAAGTGAAAAGCGTTAAAACTTTTCACAATACATGTGTAGATTAAAGGAGGTTATCTATGAAAGTTGCTATTGTTGTTGGCAGTGATTCTGATTTACCGGTTATTAATGAAAGTATAAAAATGTTTGAAAAGTTCGGTATAAAAGTTTCAGTAAATATTGCTTCGGCGCATAGAACACCTGATAAAATAAAGAAAGTTTTAAAAGAAACTGAAGATTGTGAAGTGATAATTGCAGCAGCAGGTATGGCAGCTCATCTTCCTGGCGTGATTGCTGCACAAACAATTAAACCTGTTATAGGTATTCCAATGCAGGGTGGTGCATTAAATGGTATAGATGCACTTTTTTCCATAGCGCAGATGCCATCTGGTGTTCCGGTTGCTACGGTTGCAATAGGTAAGGCAGGCGCTATAAATGCAGCATTACTTGCTGTTGAAATACTCTCTTTAAAATATAATAAATTAAAAGACAAAATAAAAAAATACAGGAAAGAAATGGCAGATAGTATAAATACAAAAGATATAAAATTGCAAAAAATTGGTATAGAAAAATTTATTGCAGAATTAAAATAAATGATTACTAATATAGTCAATATATTAAATAGAGGCGGAATTGTAATTTTACCAACTGATACTGTTTATGGCATTTTTGCGTTGAGCGATAACAAAAAAGCAATAAATAAAATTTATGATATTAAAAAAAGAGATTATAAAAAACCATTACAAATTTTTTTACCGGATATAAAATCAATAAAAAAATATGCAATTATAAATAAAAATAACAAAAAATACATTGATAAATTTTTACCAGGAAAATATACATTGATTTTTAAAATACGTAAAAAAAATAAAAAAAAATTTATATTTTTAAAAGATGATACAATAGGTATCAGAGTTATAAAATACAGAGTGCTTAATGAGATTTTAAAAAAACTAAATAAACCACTTGCCGCAACAAGTGCAAATTTTTCAGGTGATAAAACGCCATGCAAATTCAGTGAAATTAATAAAAAAATTATTGAAAGTGTGGACTATTTTTTAAAAGATGATAGTGTGGTAAGTGGAAAACCATCAAGAGTAATTGATGTGTCAGGAAAGGAAATCAAAGTTTTGAGATAAAAAAATTTATTTTTTATTAGCATTTTTTATATTTTCTTTTCTCAATAGCGTTTTAAAAAGGAATTTTTTCTATCACATCTCGTAAAAATACGTAAGAAAACGCGTTTTTACTGGAAAACAAAATTTTTTATTATTTTTATAATGCATTATTTTTATTTGCCTGTTTTTTAATTTAAAATAAAGAACAAGTGTTGTTTTAAATATTTTATTGTTTTTTTTCTTCTGAAAATCGCGAACTTTTAAAGATTTTTAGGACATAAAAATCAATTGACAACAATAATATTATTTATTATACTTTTTTTAAAAAAAAAGCAGGAATTTATGGTGCCGAGATAGCTCAGTCGGTAGAGCGACAGACTGAAAATCTGTGCGTCGGCGGTTCGATTCCGTCTCTCGGCACCATTATTTAATTTTTTGCCGGCGTAGCTCAGTGGTTAGAGCAACGGTTTCGTAAACCGTAGGTCGTGCGTTCAAATCGCATCGCCGGCTCCAGTTGTGAGGAATTTAACTAATTTTTAGATAATGTGAAAAGTTCTATGAAAAAGAAAGAAGGCAGAGATTAAAATATATACTCTAAAAGTATTGAAAATAATATACATTATCCCCTCTTTAATAAAGAGGGGTTAGGGGAGATTTTAAATTAAAAGAGAGTTAGAAAAAGAGAATGGATGTGAATCCCCCTAAAATCCCCCTTTGATAAAAGGGGAACAAAGGCAAAAGAAGTATATGAATAAAAGGATTTTTAAGTGAAAAGGATAAAAAACTTTTCACAATACTAATTTTTTAAGGAGGAGTTTTTTTATGGCTGTTATTATGAGATTAAAGAGGATGGGTAGAGAAAAAGTTCCTTTTTTCAGGATTGTTATAGCAGATGATAGAAGATCAGCCAAAGGCGGCAGATATATTGAGGAAATTGGACATTATTATCCTGTAAAGAATTTGGTTAAGATTGATAATGAAAAGGCATCAATCTGGTTAAGCAAAGGTGTAAGAGTTTCAGAAACAGTAAAGGCGCTTTTGAAAAAAAATGGAATTTCTTTACCTGTAAAAAGTAAAAAAAAGAAAAAAGATAAACAAGAATGAAATTTTTATTAAAAACTTTAATTGAATATTTAATAAAAGAAAAAAACAAATTGAAAATTATTGAACAAAAAGAAGATAATAATATTAAATATATTATTAAAGTTTCAAAAGATGATTTTAAAACAATCATCGGAAGAGAAGGAAAAACAATCAAGGCAATTAGAAATTTAGTTAATATAGCGGCACTGAACAAAGGAATTAAAAAAAAGATACCGGTTGAAATAATTGATGAATGAATATTGATATTTTAACTATTTTTCCAGAGGTCTTTGACATTACCCTTAATTTTAGTATTATCAAAAGGGCAAAAGAGAAAAAAAAAGTTTTTTTTAAAATCATAAATATCAGAGATTTTGCAAAAGATAAACATAAAACAGTAGATGATGTGCCTTATGGTTGTCTTAATGGTATGGTTATGAAGATTGAGCCACTTTATGAAGCCATACAGAGTTTAAATTATGATAAAAAAATAAAAAATAAAATTATTTTGTTAAGTGCTGCAGGAAAAAAACTTAACCAGTGTAAACTCCGGGAATATTCAGAACTGGAAAATTTAGCCATAATCTGTGGCAGGTATGAAGGTGTAGATGAACGGATTTTAAATTATATTGATGAGGAAATTTCAATAGGAGATTATGTTATAAGCGGTGGTGAATTTGCAGCACTTGTAATAATAGAAGGCATAACAAGACTTTTGCCAGGTGTTTTGGGAAATGAAGAATCACTGAAAAATGAATCATTTAATGAAGATATGCTTGATTTTCCACATTATACAAGGCCAAGAGAATTTAAAGGACTTAAAGTTCCAGATGTTTTATTCTCAGGTAATCATAAAAAAATAAAGGAGTGGTTGCGAAAGGCATCTATTAAAAAAACATACGAAAACCGACCTGAAATTCTAAAAGAAATTAAACTTTCAAAAGAAGATATAGAATATTTAAATGAATTAAAGAAAGGAGAGAAAATAAATGAATAATATTATGGAATTAGTTTCAAAAAATTATTTAAAAAAAGGGAGAGATTTGAGTAAGATACCTATTGGTAGTAAAGTAAAAGTAAATACCAAGATAACAGAAGCCGGGAAAGAAAGGATTCAGACCTTTGAAGGTATAGTAATTGCAAAGCATGGGAGTGGAATAAATGCGACTTTTACAGTCAGAAAGATATGTGCAGGTGGTATTGGTGTAGAAAAAACTTTTCCATTACATTCACCTGTTATTGAAAGTATAAAAATAGTAAAACAAGGTGAAACGAAAAGGGCAAAATTGTATTATTTAAGACAGACATTTGGCAGAAAAGCAAGGCGTGAATCCATGCGTTTTGATAAAGAAGCAACTAAAGAAGAAATAGAAAGTTTACATATGTATTCAGAAGAAAAAGAGGAAGTTAAAGAAAACGTAAAAACAGAAGAAAAGAAGTAGTTTTTTTTAAACATTATATAGATGGAGAAAAAATATTTATTAGAAAGATTAATTTTCATTACCATCCTTTTTACTTTGGGGACTGTTTTTTCTGAAGTTTTTGTTAATATTTTTATATGGCGGCTGAAAAATGATTATTTTTTAATAATAACATACCTTTTTGCATGTTATTTAACAATACCTTTTATATTTTATATTTCAGGCTATATCGGAATGTCGTTAGATAGAGTATGGATTTATAAAATCGGGATAATTTTTCATGCTTTATTTTATTTTTTAATATTGATATTTAATAAAAATATTACTTCTCACCTTATTGAATTAGGCATAATAAAAGGTATTGCAATGGGATTTTACTGGTTTGGTTATCATATATTAGTTTTTGATTATACTGCAAAAGAAAACAGAGACTATTTTTATGCCAACCTTGCTATAATTTCTGCTGTTATTTCTTTGCTTGCGCCTTTTGCTGCTGGTTTTTTAATAAACAGGTTTATTGATTATAAAGGTTATTATACAGTTTTTATAATATCCTCGTTATTTTTTATTTTTGCAGTTTACTTATCAACCAAACTTAAATCAGTGCCAATAAAAAAGCCATATAAAATAGAAGACCTTATTTTTACTAAAAATAAAAAATGGCGTGGAACAATGATAGCTTATTTTTTTCTGGCAGCCAAAGACACAATTTCCATGTTTTTGATTTCAATATTGGTTTTTAAAGTTACAGGAAATGAGTTTTCCCTTGGTAAATACATATTTTTGGTATCAGGGATTACCATTGCAACTTCATATTTTATCGGCAAATTTTCAAAGCCTGAAACAAGACATAGTTATGTTTTAGTAGGTAGCATTATTTATTTTCTTGCATGTATAATTTTAATTTATAAGATAAATTTCCAGACATTAATTTTATATGGTATTTTTTCTGCAATAGCTGATTATTTAATAAGGATACCTTTATCTGCGTATGCGCTTGATATAATAAGCCTTGACGCAAATGCAAGTGAAAGGAAAATGGAATATATAGTTGCAAGAGATATACCCATTGCTTTGGGAAGGATAATAATACTTGTTGTATTTGCGATTTTTTTACAATATATAAATGAATCCGCGGTTAAAGCAATAATTTTTATCATATCTTTCATGCCATATCTTATGTATAAAGCAATGTATAAACATCAAAAGGTTTAATAACTTATACTTTTAAAAATAGTATTAAAAATCCATTTAAATAAAATTTAAAAATTTATTATTGACAAAAAAGCCATTTTATAATATAAATTTTTTATAAAATATAGAGGGTTTTTATGAGAAAAAAATATATAAAAACATTATTTATAGTTTTCTTTATTACTATCTTTTTTAAGTATATCTTTTGTTTTGATATAAAAACAAAACTTGAAGAATTATATTCGGCAGAAAAAAATTTTACCATTAAAAAACACATAAAATTAGCATTACAATACTATGAAAAGGGTTTTAAAAAAAGTTTTTTAGAAGAAATCAGGTTACTTGCCCAGATAAAAAGTGAATACAGGGATATTATTAGCCAGTTAGGGACAGAGTTTAATACCGATATGACTGATAATGGTTTTAGTAATTCCTCCAATGAAAATAAAAAAAGTTTTCTTATAAACAAATTTGAAAAAGTTAATAAATATTATAAAGAAAGTAAATTATCAAATGCAATTGTTGAATTGCAAAGTATTTTAGAATTGGATAAAGAAAACAAAACAGCAATACAGATGTTAAATAACATAAAAGAAGAAGAATTTGTTTTTGATGATTCAAAGCCATTTCAGAATCTGGTTAAAGAATTATATGATAAAGGAATGGTTTTTTACAGAAAAGGGTCATATAAAGATGCAATTGAAAAATTTGAAAAAGCAAAAGAACTTGATCCAACAAATACTTTTGTGAAAAGATTTTTAAATTTATCCAGGGAAAGGTTAATAAATATTAAAAGAAAAGAAGACGAAGACAGATTGATAGAAGAAGCAAATAAATTAAGGACAGAAGGAGAAATTAAAAAATCAAGAAGTTTATATGAAAAAGTTTATACCTATAATAAAAATAACAAACAGGCAGAATTTTATTTAAATGAATTTAACAGAATAAGTGATGAACTTTATAAAGAAGCCTTTGAACTTAAAAATAACGATAAATTAAAAGAAGCTTATAGTAAGGTAAAAGAAGCTTTGGAATTTAATGAAAAAAATTTTCCTGCCTCCAATCTTGAAAAAGAATTAAAGATGAAACTTGCTGTTTATAATGAAAGAGAGAGGATTCAGAAAAAAGTCAATCAACTATATAACAAAGGGGTATCATGTTTTGAAAAAGGAAATTATGAATGTGCATGCAAGTATTGGGAAGAAGTTCTTAAAATAAATCCTGATGATGAACAGACAAAGAAAAATATTGAGATTGCAAAGGAAAGAGTTAAAGAATTTGAAATAAAAAAAGAAACAAAAATTAAAAAATTAATTTCTGAGGCAGAAATTTTAATTGGTCAGGGATTACTTGAAAAAGCCAAAAGCAAATATGAATATGTTCTTAGGTTGGATGGCGATAATCTTAAGGCAATACAGGGAATAAAAAAGATAGAAGAATTAAATATGATAAAAGTGGGTGAAAAGATTGAAAAAAGATAAATCTGCTCAGACAATTGTTGAATACATAATTATTATTTCTTTTGTTTTTATTTTAAGTGTTCTTTTAACAAGATTTTTTTCTATTATGCTTGCAAATTTTTTAAAAAATTTTTTATTTATAATTTATTTGCCGGTGCCATAAAAAAGGAGGTGGGAAAATGAAAAAAATTTTAAAAGGCAAAAAGGCGCAAGGATTGGTGGAGTATATACTTATCATTGCATTAATTGCGATTTTGGTTATTGGTGGGGTTAAATTATTTGGTGGGAAAGTCAAAAAATCTTTTAAAGATGCAGCAGAAACAATAAGCGAAGAAGTAAATACTAGTATTGAAAATAAAGATGTAATTGAAGATTAAGGACACAAAAAATGACATACAACACAGGGAAAACAAAAGCACAAAGTTTGGTTGAATTTTGTTTAATTCTTCCGATTTTTCTTTTGTTTTCCCTGGGACTAATACAGTTTTCTCTTATAATATTTAATATATTCATGGTTAAATATACAGCATATATCTCAGGAAGAGTTGCTGTTGCTTATTACAATGCTGATGAAAAAATTGAAAATGCAAAACAGGCAGATAAAATTATGAAATTTATAATGTCTATATTAAATACAGAAGCGACTTTTTCTTTAAATACAGTTAAAAATATTTTGCTGAATTTTGTCATAGAAAAAATAGAAAAGAGCGAAATTGAAATAGAAAAAATTAATATTACAAATTCAAAAGAAAAATATATAAACGTAAAAGTTAAATATTATATGCCATTAAAAGTTCCTTTTGTTAATAAAATTTTTGGATTTTTCAATAAAGATGAGGACATCGGTTATTTTAAAAAATTAATTTTATTCAAATTAAAAGAACCGCATTATCTGATAAAGGCAAATGCTGTAATGAGGTGTCCTTTTTATGAAGAAGAATAGAATATTTAAAGAAAATTCCAGAGGCCAGATATTGGTTATGGCGATTTTTGTGTTTGTAATAATTTTTATTTTTGCTTTTCTTGTAATTGAAACAGGAAATTTAATTTATAAAAAAATTCATATACAAAATGCATGTGATTCAGCTGCTTTAGAAGGTGGTATATGGTATGCTAGAATATTAAATATAGTAGCGATAACAAATAAAATTTTAGCCGGAACTTATGTTGCTACATTTCTTTCATTTGGTATTTTAAAAAATAGTATTGACATGGTTCAAATTATTCAGGACTGGATTATAAATTTATCGCCTTATTTTATTTGTGGTGCCGTTTTGCTTAATGGTCATCAGAATAAATTATTAAGTATTCCGCTTTTTAATAAAGAAGCCGGAGAAAATTCAATTAATAATTCATTATCAGATTTTTCTTTTTCAAAAATTACTTCTTTGTTTCCTGATATTATTAATAATATAAATATTGAAAACGAAGTTTTTAATAAGATAAAAGAGTTTGCAAATTTAAATATGGATGGTGATTATTCTATTATACCAAATCTAAACTTAAAAAGACAAACAGCCGCAAGTATTTTAACAACAGAAGTCAGATATTATTATAAAGAAAATAATGTTAAAAAATATGTTGATGCCAATAATGTGTCGTATAATCACAAAGCGAAAAGATGGCAGATAATAAATCCAATCCAAACTAAAAATGGACCAAGAAGATATTTTGTAACCAGGGAAGTAGTGAATAAATATAATTTTAATGCTGATGAAAACAACCCTTTAAAAGCATTCATTGAAGAAAAAGGGCCACATTATATATGGGTAGGAAGCGTAAAAACCGGTAATGAATTTTTAATAGTAAAAAATTTATTTAAAGATGAAAAGAAAAAAAAGATTGAATCAAATAAATTTTTTATAACGATGTCAAAAGTCGTTGTAGATGGCGGTTCTATGGATGTCCATGATTTAAATGGCGCAAATTATTCGCCTAAATTTGAAAGAGCGGGTTTGCCTGTAAACATCGGAAATTTTGATGAAAAATTTTTAAGTAAATTCTTATTACATTAAATTATGAAAAACAAAAATAAATCTCAGGCACTTTTGGAATTTGTTATTTTAATACCTTTATTGATATTTTTTTTTATTGGTATATGGCAATTTGCCAGTATTTTTATAACTAAAATTAAACTTGCCATTTTAGAAAGAGAAATAATGATGTATATAAATTCTGATATTGATGAAGAAGAAAAGGTGGATGAATTTATAAAAAGTTATGCTGAAATTGCAGGATTAAAGTATAATAATTTAAAAGTTGAATTTAAAGGCGGTTTTGGGCAAGCATTAAAAGGTAATATAATAACAAATTTATTTAATAAATTTATAAGTATCAGAGTTATAATAACATATAAAGAAAAATTACTCCCCCCTTTTTCATTATTAGCCGGTAAAGAAAATATTGTTCTAACAACTGATTTGCATACTGCCCATGGTGGGAGTTTTAATTTAACAGCTGAAAATTTAATAGAAAAAATTGTTAATATTTTTAATCAACAGTAAATAATTATGAATAAATATAAATATTTTTTAATTTTAATAGTAATTTTATCACCTTTTTTTTATGCTTTTATCTATGATGAAATACCAGGTTTAAATAATTTTGAAGGTTTTAAAGTTATTGGTTTTTCAAAAAATTCAGAATTTTTAATAAATGATAAAAAGATAAAATTAAAAACTTTTTTAACCGATAGCCATCAGGGGGATGTTATAGGTTATTATTTAAGTTATGCAAAGGAAAAAGATTTTGAGATAATTGATAATCAATATATAAAAAATATGGCAAATATACTTTTAAAATACGAAAACTATTATTATAATCCTGATTTTGATTGTATATTTTACATTGATAAAAATAAAACAGGCAATTTGGTTATAGCATCAACAGTTTCAGATAAAACAAAAGTTATTTTCATGAAAATACCTGTTAATATAAATACAACCATAAATTTAAAGAAAATAAAAAATTTAAAATTACCCGATGAAATATCCGGTATTTTATATATGAAATTTTCTGAAGGTAAAAATAATTATACATCTTTTTATTATGGTATTTTAAATACATCAAATTTTAATTTTGTGATAGGCAACTGGTTAAAAAAGTTAAAAGAAGAAAAATGGCAGATAACTGAATTAAATAGCAAAAATGAGAATAACAAATTTTTATTTTTAAAAAAAAATAAAAATGAATATTTCATCACATTAACAATTATAGAAAGAAAATATTATTTAAGCATAATAGGATAAAAAGGAGAAAAAAATGAACTTTAAAGAATTAAAAACAGAAACAAAATTACTTTTAATTTCACTTTTATCTGGTTTGCTTGCTGCTTTATTAATTTATTTTTTTGTTTCGGAAAAAGAAAAATTTATTTTACAAAAAATTGAACCGGTAAAGGTTGTTGTTGCTGCCAAATATATTCCGGCATGGTCAGAAATTACAGAAGATATGGTTGATTTTGCGGACATGCCAAAAAACTGGGTAACCGATGCACATATTTTGGATCCTAAAAAAGCATTAAAAAAAGTCGCAATAGGACCATTTATAAAAAGCGAACCCATACTTATAAATAAAATTACAGAAAGAGGAGAAGAATTAAATACAGCAATTCCGCTCGGTTTAAGGGCGGTAAGTGTTGGAGTAAATGAAATAACAGGAGTGAGTTATATGATAAAACCAGGTGATTATGTTGATTTAATACTTACTTATGAAGATTCCCGTGAAAAAAAATTATATACAGCAACTATCTTACAGGCAATAAAAGTAATTGCGGTTGGTAATAATTTCAAAATGAAGGGAAAAGAAGAAATTTATTCAACCGTAACATTTGCAGTAAGTCCAGAAGAAGCAGAAATAATTACTTTTGCAAAAGAAAAAGGGAAAATAAACCTTGCGTTAAGGCCTATAGGTGACAGAACAGTTGAAAAAATAAGACAGGTTTCTTTTAATGATATACTTAATCAGATAAAAAAGACAGAAAAAGGGGAAGAAGAAAAATTTATTTTACAAAAAAGAGAAGAGTTTTAATTTACTATTTTAAATTTTTAAAATCATTTTCAAAAGTTTCTTTTGGCCTGTAGCCGATATAATTTTTAATTATGTTGCCATTTTTATCAATTATAAATGTTGTAGGAATACCACGAATACCACCATATTTTTGTATAGTTATTTCATCTGCAAGTAAAACAGGATAGTTTATTTTAAATTCTTTTACAAAATTTTTAACTTTGGTTTCATTATCAATAGCAACTCCTATTATGGATAGACCTTCATTTTTATATTTTTTATAAAGTTCAACAAAAGAAGGAATTTCTGCTCTGCAAGGTGGGCACCAGGTTGCCCAGAAATTTAAAATAACAACTTTATCTTTAAAATCAGATAGTTTAATCTTTTTACCATTTATGTCGGATAATTCAAAGTCATAGGCAATTGTTGATACTGGTTCTGTTTTTGTTGGTTCATTCCGGACTGATTCAGAGGATTTTTTAATTTTTGTCTTTGATGAAAACAGAAAAAATATAAAAAGGAGAATTAAAATAATAATTAAATTCAGAATTTTTTTATTCATGCAATTTCCTTTCATAAAATATTTATTTTGCAAAAAAATTTAAAAAACTAAACCACTGCGCAATTATAGTTAAACTACCTGTGAGTATTAAAATACCAATAATTATCAGCAAAATGCCTGAAAATAATTCTATCACATTTAAATATTTTTTTATAGCATTAAAAAATTTAAAAAATAAAGTTAAACTATATGATGTTAAAAGAAAAGGTATTGCAAGCCCAAAGGAGTAAAAAGCAAGTAAAAAAATTCCCTGATTTACTGTTTCTTTTGAGCCGGCAATAGCTAAAATTCCGGCAAGTATAGGCCCAACACATGGTGTCCAGCCAAAAGCAAAAGCAAATCCAGTTATAAAAGCCCCACTAATACCTATTGGCTTTGTAGTTATGTTTATTTTTTTTTCATATAATAGGGTTTTTATCCTGATAAGCCCGGTTAAATGCAGCCCCATCAAAATTATAATAATGCCTGCAATTATTGAAAAGAATTTTATATTTGACAATAAAAATTTACCTATAAATGTAGCAGAAGCACCCAAAAGAATAAAAACAAAAGAAAATCCAAATATAAAAAATATTGAATTTATCATGGTTTTTATTTTTATTTTCTTTATTTCTTTTTCATCTGTGAGTTCGGAAATGGAAGCACCAGAAATAAAAGAGATATATCCGGGAATTAAAGGTAAAATACATGGTGATAAAAATGAAAGTAAACCTGCTAAAAATGCTGTTAAAATAGAAATACTTTCGTAATTTTGTTCCATTTAAAATCCTTTTTAAAATTTTTAAAAATTATAATTTATATATTAAAAAAATCAAGTTTTTTTTATTATTTTTATTTTTATAATGCATTACTTTTATTCAGCTGTTCTTTTATTTTAAATAAAACAAAAGTGTTGTTTTAAATATTTTATTCCTTTAATAATATTTTTTTGTATTTTTTCTCCTGAAAATCGTAATCTTCTATAGCGATTTTCAAGGAAAATCTTTTTTTCTTGAAAAGAATAAAATATTTATTATAATTAATGAAATTAAGCCCCCGTAGCTCAGTGGATAGAGCAGAGGTTTCCTAAACCTTTGGCCGCACGTTCGATTCGTGTCGGGGGCGCCATATAAAAATATGATGTGTTAAAACAGGTCATATTTATAAAATAAATTTGAGGAGAAAGCATGATTGATTTACATACGCATAGTATTTTTAGTGATGGTGATTTAATTCCATCAGAATTGATACAAAGAGCGAGAAAAAAAGGTTATGAAGCAATTGCTATCACAGATCATGTAGATATTTCAAATATTGATTTTATAATAAAGAGAATAAACCGGGTGTGCAATGAAATTAATAAAATATATACCGATATAATATGTTTGCCAGGTGTTGAGATTACTCATTCTCCACCTGAATTAGTAAAAAAGTTAACTGTTTTATCAAGAAAACTTGGAGCAAAAATTGTTGTTTTTCATGGGGAAACAGTTGTAGAACCTGTTGAACCAGGTTCTAATATGGCTGCAATTTTAGCAGGAGTTGATATTCTTGCTCATCCAGGAAGGATTTCAAAAGAAGAAGTATTACTGGCAAAAAAAAATAAAGTTTATCTTGAAATAACTGCACGGTGCGGGCATAATATAACAAATAAACATGTTGCTGAACTGGCAAAAAAGATTGGTGCAAATCTGGTTTTTAATACAGACACTCATATACCAGAGGATTTGGTAGATGATGCAGGCAGAGAAAAAATTTTAAAAACGGCTGGGTTAAATCCCGGTGAAATAAAAATTGTTATTGAAAATTCAAAATGCCTGATTAAAGACCTGAAAAAACGCATTAGCGTTTTTTCGGGGAAAAAATATAAAAAAGGTTTATAAATAAATAAAAATTTTAAAAGTGTACTGATTTTTAAAATTAAAAAAGGTGAATAAAAATAATGCATTATAAAAACAAAAATTTATTAAATAAAATAATAAAAGTAGTATGTTTTACCATAAAAACGCATTTTCTAATGCGTTTTTACGGTAAAGAAAAAATAATTAAATTTAAATAGAAAATATGTTATAATTTAATAAAAGTTCTAAAATAAAATTAAGTATATTAAAGGAGGGAATTTTATGAAACAGGGAAAAAATTTTTTGATTTTGCTTTTTATTACTTCAGCAATTTTTCAGTTGGGTTATTCAGCAGATACAGGAGGTTTTAAGGTGGATTATTGGGTAACCAATGTCCGTGGCGGAATTTCTTATCCAACCGGAGAATTTGCAAATTATGTAAATCCAAGTTATAACTTCGGTGTTTCAGTAAGGAAAGGACTTGATATGGAATTGTCAGTTGGGGGCGGTATTAATTATGCAGTTTTGCCTTATAAAATTGGTGATGCTCCATCTCCTTTTAATGCAACTATGATAAATTTAGAAGCAGCATTTGCGCCTTATGTTCCTGATTTTTTTATATGGCCCTATGTCAGGTTCGGACTTGGAGCATTTATTTTAAAATATGTAAAAGTTACAGGAAGGGCTGAAGAAGCACAAGCAACAACTGGTTCTGAAACAACAATCGGTATAATGCTTGGTGGTGGAGCGATGTATCCTTTAGGTAATCAATTTGGTATAAACATTGATGTGATGTATAATCATTCTGCCATGGGTGGAGGGACAGGTGATGTTAATTCATTTTTAACCATTGATGGTGGCGTCACTATGTTTTTTAAATAATTTTGATTCATAATGAAAGGAGAAATGATGGAGAAAAAATTAAAACATAAAGAAGTCGTAAAAATAATAAAACGCAATGAGTTTGAAGAATTTATTATTAATCTGAAGGAAAATATTAAAAAAAATAGTGAAAATTTATTCATAGCAGGGATTATAATTTTAGTAATTTTAGTTGCTATTCCGTTATATATGAACAATAAAAATTCACAGGAAACAAAAGCAAGAAATTTATTATCAAATGCTGATTATTACCTTACAAGGGCTGTTGTGCCTGACGTTAAGGATGCTTCAATGTATGGTTATTTTAAATCAAAAGAAGAAAAATATGAAAAAATAGCAGGGATTTACATGGAAGTTTTGCAAAATTACAAGGGAACATCAGCAGTTCCTTATGCATATCTTTCAATAGCCAATTTATATTATAATGCCGGAAAATACAAAGAGGCTCTTGAGTATTATAATTCTTTTATTGAAAAATATAAAAATCACCAATTTTTATCTGATGCATTAAATGGCAGAGCATTTACAAATTATCAGATGGGAAATATCCGAGAAGCAATTTCTGACTGGGAAAAGACATTAGATATATTAAAAGAAGGTCCATTTTATTTTGATGCTAAATTTCATTTAGGACTTGCTTATTATAAGAATAAAGAACCTGAAAAAGCAAAAAAAATTTTTGAAGAAATTATAAGTGAAAATAAAAATTCTTACTGGGCTTTAAACTCAAAAGAATGGCTTACGAAAAATTAAAAAAAGATTACTTCATCGCTGTAATTGGTGGCAGTTCAATATCCGATTCTTTATATAATATTGCTTATAAAGTCGGATGGTGGATTGCAAAAAGAAAATGTATTTTAATAAATGGCGGTTGCTCAGGAGTTATGGAAGCATCAAGCAAAGGAGCAAAGGATGCGGGTGGATTAACAGTAGGTATATTACCAGGTAAAGAAAAGGATGAAGCAAATGATTTTGTAGATATTCCTGTTCCAACAGGAATAAGTGAGGCAAGAAATGCAATAATAGTTAATATGGCTGATGGTTTAATTGCGGTTGATGGTGAATATGGAACTCTTTCGGAAATTGCATTTGCTTTAAAAAAGAAAAAACCAATAGTTGGTATTAAAACTTTTGATTTTAAAGAAATACACAAAGTAGATTCACCTAAAGAAGCAGTTAAAAAAATAATAGAATTGATAAATAAAAGGAAATAAATGAAGAAAATAGTTTTTTTATTATTTGGTTTATTATTATGTAATTCGTTAAGTGCTTCAAATGTAATTGAACTTGTCGTGTGGAATATGCCACCTGATGCGGATGAACTTTATAAGAAAATATGGGATGAATCAACTAATAATTTTCAGATAAAAAATCCGCGAATAAAAATAAAAGGCATAAGCCGTGAATATAAAACCCAGGAATTTGTAAGTGTAATGGCGAGCGGTAAAGGTCCTGACATAGTTCGTATACCAATAGTTGCTTTGCCAAGTATGTCAAAATACGGATTTTTATTGAAATTAGATGAATTTACTAAAAAGTGGATACAAAAGGACTATATGCCTGCCATAATGTGGGACTCTGTTAATATTGACGGCAATATTTATGGGATACCTTATGATTCTTATTTTACCACTTTATTTTACAGGAAAGATATTTTTGAAAAATGCGGCATTAAGAATGCACCTAATACATGGCAGGATATAATAGATATAAGTAAAAAAATTAATTCTTTAATGCCTGAAGTAAAAGGTATAGCATTACCACCGGATATGTTTTATTTTATAGATTTTATATGGCAGGCAGGCGGTGACATTTATGAAAATAGAAAAATAAATTTAAATAATGTAGGTGTAAAAAAGGCGTTGAATTTCTGGCACAATTTAAAGTGGAAAAATAAAGTTATGCCACCACAGAATATTTTGGATAATTATGATGTTGAACAATTTTTTTCAGCAGGCAAAATAGCAATGATGGTAGGCGTTGCCAAAAGATTACCGGTTATGGCAAGAAGATATGGTCTTGATCTTAAAAACGTAGAAATTGTTCCTCTTCCTGCTGGTGAAACAGGTATTAAAGCATGGCATGTCGGTGGAGAGGCATTTATAATAAATGCAGGAATTACTGAGGAAAAAAAACAAGCAGCCTGGGAATATATAAAATTCATACTTTCACCACCATATCAATTGTGGAAATGGATGAAAATGAAAGAATTGAATATGATAATTTTTCCCGGAGATTTTTCCTGTGCAACAAATTTGATAAATATGCCGGAATTTTCAAAAGTGAAGGATTCTCTTTTATATGCTCGTTCAGAACCGACATTTTATAAATGGAATATGATAAAAGAAGATTTTAATAAATACGTCTTGGAAAAAATTTTTATAACACAAAATATAAATTTAGATGAATTACTTTATAATTTTCAAAAAAGAATAGAGAGTGAATATTATGAGTGATAATATATTAAATAAATTAGGCGGGCATCAATTATCAGATGATGCCATAAAGAGTATAATAGATGAAGAAATTGTAAGCCATAAAAAAGAAGAAGCAGAACTTCCAATTATTAAATTAAAGTTACCGCCAAAAGAGCCTGTTATTACAATAAAAAAGAAAAAAGAAACAAAATTAGAAGAGACAACTGAGGAAAAAGTTCAGATTGATTTTAAACCACAGGAACCTATTGTTGAACTTCCGCCGTCTATAAAATTACCCGATACTATGACAACACTTGAAAAATTAAGGGCTCAATATAGATATAAAAGATTTGGAATGCCCATAAAAATAATCCGGAAAAAACCAGTTGTTGAAAAACCATTACCTGATTTAAAAAAGCAGGACCTAAAAAAATTAAAATTTTTAAAGTTTAAAAAAGAATTTTTGGGTATGGAACTTTTATTACCTGCATTTATAATTTTTCTTATTTTTAGCTGGTTACCCATAATAAAAACATTTTTGATAAGTTTTACCCAATTTAAAACAATAGACAACAGTATTTATGTTGGTTTTTCAAATTTTATTCGTATATTTAATGATTCTAAATTCTGGGATGCGCTTTTACATTCTTTCAGTTTATCTTTAATTGTGATTTTAATAGGAACAATAATTCCATTATTTTTATCATTGTATATTTATGAAGTAAAGACAGGCAGGGGTATATTAAAAATACTTTATTTTTTACCGTTTTTAATACCATCTGTTCCTGCTGCTATTTTATGGAAATGGTTATATAATCAGGGATTTGGTTTAATAAATTATTTAATATCTTTGTTATTGCCTGGTAAAGAGATTCATATTGGCTGGCTTACAAATCCTGATTTGGTTCTTTTTTCAATTGCTTTTGTTTTTATATGGAAAAATATTGGCTGGGCAATACTCATATATCTTGCAGGGCTTAATAATATTCCAAAAGTTTTATTTGAAGATACTGCATTAAATGGTGGTGGAATTTTGACAAAAATTAAGCATATAATTTTACCTGCAATGATACCAATCATAACTATAGTTGTATTTATACAACTTATAAACAGTTTACAGGTTTTTTCAGAAATATATATTATGACAAATGGCGGCCCGGAAGGCGCATCAGAAGTTATAGCAACATATATATATAAAAAGGCATTTTTTTATATGGATATAGGATATGCATCCGGGGTGGCTGTATTTTTTCTTTTTATACTTGTCAGTATAACTTTATTACGTGCTAATTTACAGTCAAGGAGAACATAAAGTTAAATGAAACAAAAGGCAAAAATAAAAAAAATTTATCAGGAAGAAACCAGATTTGTTTTTACAAAGTATGAGTTGCAAAATCTTAACAGTAAAATATTATTTATTCTGTGGGGAATTGCAACTTATTCTGGTGCATTGCTGGTTACTATTCCATTTATCTGGATGTTAATTACAGCGATGACTCCGTCTGCGTCATTGTTTTTAATGCCTGATAAAGTTTTAAAAAATTTCAAATTAAATTTTGAATATTTTGAAAAAGCATGGATGATTGTACCATTTATTAAATATTTTTTTAACAGTTTATTGATTTCAATATCCGTTGTTATAGGACAGATACTGGTGAGTGCGGCAGCAGCATATTCATTAGCAAAATTAAAACCAACCGGGTATCAGATATTTTTATTTCTATTTTTATCGACAATAATGATTCCTTTTGAAACGATTGCAATACCACTTTATCTTTTTATGAGAGATTTTTCAATTATTCCGGGAGTTAAGGTTAATTTATTAAATACTTATTGGGCATTAATTTTGCCTGGCATTGCAAATGCTTTTAATATTTTTATACTTAAAAGTTTTTTTGATAAATTACCTGATGACTTTATTGAATCAGCCAGGGTTGACGGATATTCAGAAACAAAAATATTTTTTAAGATAATTTTGCCGATATCAAAACCAATTATTTCAGTGCTTTCAATTTTGAATTTTGTAAATATATGGAATTCCTTTTTCTGGCCTTTAATTGTAGTAAACGAACCCGAAATATACACACTTATGCTTGGTATTTATAAAATAATAGAAGAAGGGCAACCATGGAATATTGTAATGTCAGCAGTAACTCTTTCTATGATACCGACTATTTTATTATTTTTAATTTTCCAGAAAAATATCGTAAAAGGAGTGGTATTTACCACTTTGCAGGAATAAAAATTTAAAATTTGGAGGTTAATTATGGCAGAGAAAAAAAAAGAAAAAAAGATTATGGAGAAAAAAATTGATATGGCGCAGCATGAGTATAGATTTAATATGCTTGGATTGTCTGAGAGGGTTAAAAGAATTATAAAACGGTTTCTTATTTTATTAGTTCCAGTAATATTGATAATTTACTGGATTTTAAAAACGCAAAAATAAACTGAATGAAGCAAAATGATTTAATAAAAAAGATAAAAAATTTTTTAACTAAAAAAAGATTATTTCATACTTTAAATGTTGTAAAAATTTCTCTTTATCTGGCTGAAAAATATAAAGTAAATCCAAAAAAGGTTTTTTGGGCAGCAATATTGCATGATATAGCAAAAGATATAAAAATTTCACAGCAAAAGAAAATTCTTAAAAATTTAAATGATAATGAACTAAAAGAAATACCTTTGATCTGGCATGGTTTTACAGGCGCTATAATAGCAAAAAAAATTTTTAAGATAACAGATGAAAATATTTTAAACGCAATAAAATACCATAGTACTGGTAATTTAAAAATGCGTAATATAGAAAAAATAGTTTTTGTGGCTGATTATATAGAACCAGGAAGAAAATATTTATCATCTGTTAAGATAAGGAAAAAATTAAAAATGAAAATGGAATTGAATGAACTTGTTTTACTTGTTCTGGAGGAAAAAATAAAGTATTTAATAAAACTTAAAAAAAATATTTTTAAAAATTCAATTGATTTATGGAATAATTTATCATTTAAAACAGCATATAAATAATTTGTAAGGTTTAAAAATTTTATCAAAATACTTGACAAAACTAAAATTATTGTGTATAATTATATTGGAATTAAATAAATCGCTCGGAGGGGGCGATATGAATGGCGTTAAAAAAGGTTAATTATGAAGAGATAAAAAAAATTCTTTCTTTAAATGAAGGGTTGGGATTTGTTTGTATTTCTAAACACTATCATAAAAATAAGATAAATTGCTCCCGGCTTTCTGAATTATTAAAAATTCCTATCAATAGATTAAAAGAACTATGCATGAAATTAGAGGAATTAGGATTTTTAAAAATGCATAAGTTAGGAACAGAATTAGAAATTGAGTTAATTTTAATGGAAGATGAAAATATTAAAAATATTCTTGATGAGATTATATGGGATAATAAGATAGAATATGGTAATATTTATAAAAGATTTATTACTATGGAATTTATGGATTTTTTAAATGGTAAATAAAATACTTTAAAGGTGCAATAAGTCCATTAAAAAGGCATAGAAAATTCGTTTTTAATGCAAAACAAAATATTTTCATTATTTTTATTGAATAAATTTTTATTCTTATAATGTATAACTTTTAATTGCCTTTTTAAGTTAAAAACAAAGTAAAAGTGTCTTTTTAAAAATTTTATTTTTTTAAAAAATATTTTTTTGTATTTTTTCTTTTGAAAATCTTAATTTTTTATAGCAATTTTCAAGTATATTTTTATTTGGAAATAAATACTTTAATCCTATCCAAATCAAAATTTTTAACTTACTTTTCACTTAAAAAAAGAAAATATTTTGTATTTTGGGGCATTTAGATTATTTAATAAAATTAAATTTAAAAATAATATGACAATAATAGTTTTGTTTGCATATAAAAGTTAAAAAATTTAAATATTTAATATGAAACTAAAAAATTATTAAAAAATAAGGAGTTTTTTAGTATTTAGGTTTAAAATATGTTTATTAAGTCATTTAAAATAAAATTGACAATAAACCTGACATGGGGTATAATTATATTAGGGAAAATAGTTGAAATATATATAGAATTTTTCTATAAAAATAAAATTTATAATAGAAAAATTCTGTAAAGAGGTGGAGTTTATAAATTTTTTTAAAAATTTTAAATTCTGCCAACGATATAATTATGTTTATTTGGTTTTGATAAGATTTTTGTAAGAAAATTTAAGGAGGAAGGATGAAATTAATAGATAAAAAAAATAAAAATAAAAATAAAAATAAAAATTTATTTTATATCTTATGGTTAATATTTATGTGCGTAAATTCGTCTATAGTAACCGCAACTCCAACCCCAACACCAACTATATGGCTTCATATAGAGAAAAAAGCGCAGCGTGATACTGTAACACTGGGAGATACAGTTATCTATACAATTACTTTTAGTAATTTATCTGATTATCTTGTTCTTTCAGTTTCAGAAGATTTTGCAGGTGGCACATTAACAGGATGGACAAATGACGGGAATGCAAATGCGAGTTGGGGAGCATCTAATTATTATCTCAGACAAAATAATGGTGTCCCTGGGATGGCAGGGCAATATCCGAAAATATGGCTCAACACACCAAATGATGTTTATTGCGGTCAGTGGCAGGCAGATATGTGGATTCATGGCTCTGGCGGTGGTGGATGGGGTAATGGTGATGCTACAATGATTTTAAAAGGGACAAATTTTACGGGAAGTTACAATTCATATCATGTCCGTATACAGTCAGATGCAGACCAGTTGAATATTGATAGGGTTGTAAATGGAACATGGAGCAACATAGGAGCATACAGCATTGCAATAAATGACCAGACATGGTATACAGTAAAAGCAGACCTTATTATTGTTTATCCCGGGGTTGTTAGAATAAGGGCGAAAGTATGGCAGCAGGGTGGTTCTGAACCAGGCTCATGGCAATTAGAAGTTTATGATACTTCATCCAACTGGAATCTTGTCGGGCAAACAGGTTTTCAGTCAGAAGAAGGACCAAACCAGTATGACAATTTTTATTACTGGAAATATAATACTGCATATAATATAAATATATGGGATACAGAACCAACTGATACAACTTATCAGTCATCATCTGATAATGGCAGTTTTTCAAATGGTATGGTTATATGGCAGAATTTAAGTTCCTGTGCAAAATGTGAAATTAATAAGTATGTTACTTTTACAGTTGTAGTTGATGATACAGCAACAGCAGGGCAGATTATAAATAATTTTGCAAGTATAAAAGCAAATCAGATGTCTGCACCACAGCAATCACTGGTAGAGCCAATCACTGTTCAGATTCCAGGACTCTGGGTTGAAAAATCAACAAATGTTACATGGACTGTCCAGGAAGGAGATACGATAACTTATTACTTAACTTATTCAAATCCTTCTGCCTGGTATATGCTTACGCATGATGATTTTAAAAGATTAAATTATTCTGGTTGGATTGAAGCAACGACTTATGATAATGATGCATTTTCAGCGATTAATGGTTATGTAGAACAGGTTAAATCAAATATAGGTGATGAATGGCCTGTTTTGGTAAAAGCAATCCCAACAGGACTTACCTGCGGAATTTATCAGACCGATGCATATATACCTAGCAGTGGTAATAATGGTTCAGTTGCATTTGATTTTAAATGGGTAAACAACAGCAATAAATATATTGCACGGATAAAAACAAGCAATCAATTATGTTTTGAAAAAGTTATAGGTGGTAGCTGGTCTCAGGTCGTTTGTGCAAGTAAAACAATATCAACAAATACGTGGTATACTATAAAAGTCCAGGTTGATACAGCAAATGGAATAAATACAATAAAAATGAAAGTATGGCAACAAGGAAGTGCTGAACCTGGTTCATGGGATATTAATACAACGGATTCTTCACTCACAGCAGCCGGACAGGTTGCTTATGAATGGGATAAAGGAACCGGCAGATTTGATAATCTTTATGTCTGGGGACCTGTTGAGTCAAAACAGGTAACTTTATGGGATAGTATACCGACTGGAACTTCTTTTGTCAGTGCAGAAGGTGGTGGAACCCACAATAATGGAGTTGTAAGCTGGAATTTAGGAACAGTAAGTGGATGTGATGGAATTAAAAAAGTTACATTTACAGTAAAAGTTTCAAGTTGTGTAAATAATATATATAATTATGCAACTGATAAAGAATTAGGTATTGCTCCGAATCATTCAAATTCTGTTACCATAACATCTGTGTGTCTTAATCAGGTTTCTTTGCATAAATCAATTGATAAAACAGAAGTCACAATTGGTGATACTATTACCTATTGTTTGACATACACAAATGAAGGGAATAATACAGTAACATCTTATGCTATATGGGATACGATTCCTTATGTGACTCAATATATAGGTTGCACTGGTGGCTGTAACTGGTATGTAGATGGCGCTGGCAACACAGTGGTTTACTGGAACATTCCGACAATAAATATTGGGGCATCAGGCACAGTATGTTTCTGGGTGAGGGTATACAGATATCCATATCTTGAAATAGAAAAAGAAATTTTTGCGTATCTTAAAAAAAACGGAGTTTATGTCCTTGGTAATAATGAATTTTTAAATTTTTTACGGCGAAATTTCAGGTTTGAAAGTTTATTGCAAATATTTAATAAAAAATTTTTAAAAGAGATGAATTATGATTTTTAATGCAACCGCAACATTTATGGTTGCGTAAATTTAAGGAGCAGGTAATTTAAAATGATTAAAAAAGGACTGATCCTAAAGGTAATTGGGATTGGTCTGTTTGTATTTGTAGTGCTTTTTATTTTTACTGTGCAGAAAACCCATGCTGCAGCACAAGTGCAAAATATTTCAATTTCACCATCTAATCCTGCTCCTGGGCAGACAGTTACAATATCATTTCAGGTTCAGGCTAATGCTGGGCAAACTGTATATTGGGGAGTTGCTATATCTGATGATACTACTCCTGGTTGTGGCGATGACTGGATAGCAGCTGATCAAGAATATAATGCAGATAGGATATATAGTGGAACAACATATTGGTATGGTGGAAATACTTATACTGTAACAAGTTCTGACCATACAGATGTTAGTGGGTTAAGTGGTGGATTGCCTGGACCTCAGATGGGTTCAACACCTAATTGGGTAACCGTAACTTTTGTTTCAAAAATTCCACCAGAGATGAGTGGAAATAAATATTTATTAGTCGCTGTTCGTGAAAATTCTCTATATGGTAGTTGTACACAAGGGACATCCATTGATCAGACAGGAAGTTTATCATTTACTATTTCCGGATCAACCACACCATATAAATTAGATTTGATGGTATGTAAT
>CALHNI010000002.1 GCA_938034975.1 Candidatus Goldiibacteriota bacterium
CCATCCATTATTTTTTCTATTTTAGTTCCTTTCCTTACAAATAATCCCGCAATACCTCTTGGGCCATGTATAGTATGAGCAGATATTGTCATTAAATCAACTGGCGTATCTTTTAAATCAATTGGTATTCTCATAAATGAATGCGTGGCGTCAGCATGATAATAAACCCCTTTTTCTTTACAAATTTCTGCAATTGTTTTTATATCCTGTATAGTCCCTATTTCCTGATTGGCGTGTTGTATGGAAACAATAAGTGTATTTTCATTGATTTCTTTTTTTAAATCTTCAATTGATACAAATCCTTCTTCATCTACTGATAAATATGAAACTTTATACCCTTCTTTTTCCAACGATTTAGCACTATTTAAAACAGGAAAATCTTCTATTTTTGAAACAATTATATGATTTTTGTTTTTATTTTTATTAGCCTTTATTACACCTTTTATTGCCAGATTGGTAGATTCTGTATCAGATGATGTAAAAATAATTTCTTCTTGATTAGCATTTAATTTTTGCGCAATTACCTGTCGTGCGTTATCTAAAGATTCTTTTGCTTCAATACCTGGTGTATATGCAAATTCTGATGTTGCAACTGCATATTTTTCCAAATAATATTCTTTCATTTTTTCCAAAACTCTTTCATCAAGACGAGTTGTTGCTGAATTATCCAGATATATTCTATTAATCATTTTAATCACCTTCTTTTATTTAGCATTTAACTATCATTTTCCATTCATTATCATATTGCATTATTTTTTCTATTTTTTTCCCAGCTGCTTCAATTACCATTGGCACTTCACTTTTTGATAATTCATTTGTTCCTATGATTTCAACTATATCACCTGGTTTGGCATTTCTTAAAGCTTTTCTTACCTCAACGACAGGAACCGGACAGTTTTGTCCTCTAACATCTACCTTTATGGTATTCATATTTCACACCTCCAACAATATCACTTTTTTAGTGATATTATAACTCAAATTTTTCTTTTTGTCAAGTAATTAAAATATCCGTAAAAACGCATTAGAAAACGCGTTTTTAAGGGAAAACAAAATTTTTTAATATTTTTATTTTATAAATTTTTATTTTTATAATGCATTATTTATCCACCCGTTTTTCAAATAAATAATAAAACATAAGTGTCGTTTTATAAGTTTTTTAATAATATTTTTTTTCTCCTGAAAATCATAAATTTTTTATTGCGTTTTTCAGAAATATTTTCATAAAAAATATAGTTTGACTTTGTTTTGATCTATTTTTTCATTAAATAAAATGTTCATTTCTAAATCAGGTAAAATTTTTACTTTTATTGCTGTTTCAAATTTACAATAATATAAACAAATTTGAGCACCAACATAAATATCATTTTTATCAAATACCCCTCTACCAACTGCTATTGGTCCTTTTTTGTCTGGCATATATATAACATCTCCATTTTTTATTAGAGATTTTATGATATTATTTTCTATCTCATTTCTACCAACAATTAGTTTAAATTTATTCGATATTTTAAAATATCTTCCATAATTAAAAAATTTTATATTTTCTAAATTAAACATATCCGAATCAATTAGATCTTTCATTTTTAAACTGTAATATTTATCTGTTAATAGACACCCCCCAGATGGACAAGCATATTCTATAATTTTAAAATCTTTTGTTAATTTTAATTGTTTTTTTCTACTTCTACCAGTTATTGCATAAAATTTTTCTCTATCTACCCACATATTTTTTTCAGGTAAACTTTCTGGTAAAACTTTTGCGCATAATGGTCTGACTATAAGCCCTTGTAAGTCACTTTCTTTTTCAATTATCTCCAAAGCTTTTTTATGCTGACTCATAGGTCTTTGTCCTAAAACTTCACCACTTATAATAAAAGAAGCTCCTATTTCTTTCATAAATTCTTTTGCTTTTTTATATTTTAAAATTCTGCAATCAATACATGGATTTATTCCACTGCCATAACCATATTTGGGATTTTTTACGATCTCAAGATATTCATCTCCTAAATATATGGTTTTAAGTGGCACGCCTAACTGACGTGCCATCTCAAAAGCCATACTTTTACAATTCTCTCTTTTTCTGCCGTCGCACATACAAAACGGTGATTTAAAATTTAAAGCTATTACATCTATCCCCTGATCTTTTACTATTTTCGTAGCAAGTGTAGAATCAAGTCCGCCTGATAATAATGAAATTGCTTTCATTTTAAAAACCTATTTCAACCCTTCCACTTATGATTCTTTCTGGTGCAGGAATACCTTTTATTTCCTCAAAATAATGATTCAAAACATTTTCAATCTTTAAAGATGCTTTTAACCAATCACTTATGTTTCTACTTAATACCAAATTCAAATAATTTGCATTTTCAGCTCTATCAATGTATGATTTATATGTATATTGAAAAAGTAATAAAAAGTCAAAAATATTCATTTCTACTTCACCATTTATTTTATGTTTTAAATATGATAAACCATATTTTGAAATATAATTTTCTGAATTATATGAATTAAGATACGAGTAATCAAAATTTAAAGATAATATCTCAGTTGGTTTAAATTTAAAACCAATATTAAATCCTGTTGTTATTATTTTGCCAATATTCTTTATTTTCCAGATTGCATCTGACGGATTATCTTTTCCCCAATCAATTATATCAATTCCATATCTATAAAAAAATCCAGTTATAAATGAGACAAAATTAAGTTTAAAATTTATATTACCACCACTTTCAGTGCTCCTTTCTGGTTTTAAAGCACTATCACCAATATTATACGGATCCTGATAATAAAGTTCTGTAAAATTTGGATATCTTGCTGAATAACTATAATACGCATTAAAATTTATATTTTCTGAAAGAATATAAATTAAATTTATTGATGGTAATAAATCTATTGAATTATATACATCATAATTCTCTAAAGATATATTTATATTGCTTTTTATATTATTGAACAGGGTAAAATAACCATTAAAAATTCCTGCATTTTTTATCCTATGATGATAACCCAATCTGCTGCTTTGTATCTCTTCTCTCTGCCAATTATAATGCCAAATTAGTTCTTTATCCGAATCCATATATAAATCATATTTCATTAAACCACCATACATTATATTTAAATGGTTATTCTGATAATAAGAAGGGTTATATCTGTTTAATGTAAATAAATCAGAATGGGTTCTGATGTATGTCTGTAATTCATAATTATTAAATGGCGTAATTGATATTTTTCCATACCTTGTAATAACATGTTCATAAGAAGGCATATTTTTACCTGGTGTATAGTAATCATATGCACCATAATTTTTTTCATCATACCCGATTTGAATTTTTGCTATATTATAATTACCTGTTATAAACACTGTTTCTTTTTTATAATCAGTATCTTCATGATAGCCATCAGAAAAGCTTTTCTCTATACTTAGTGATATTCCCCCATCCTCAAATTTTTTCTGTGCTCTCAACGCAGAATAAACTGTATTGTATGTGCCATACTCAGTAATAAATTTAAAAGAATCATTAACTATTTCTTTTAATTTGATATTTAAAAGACCGTTTAATGGTCCTGACCCATAAATCGTTGTGCCTTTTTTTATTAAATTTATATCTTTAATATCAAGCGAAGTCCATGGAAAATCAAAATTATAATGGCCTGTCTGCGGATCATTAATTTTTATTCCATCAACAAAAAGTCCAACCTGTTCAAAAGAACCACCATTTATAAAAAAATGTGCCTGTGTTAATTGAAATCCCTTGTGAATTAAATTTATATTTGGTGTAAAATAAATAACTTCAGAAATTGTTTTATAATTTGAAGTTAAAATATTAACATCAGAGTAAACAAAATCATAATAATCTTTATCAGCTTTGACAACAACTTCTATCTGGGAATATAGCAAATTCTCACATAATAAAAAAAGAATCGCTAACAAAAAACCTTTTACTTTCATTTTTACCTCCAAAATTATTTTAAATTTTTAATAGTGATTCTCACAAATTTTTCAATGTCTTCCCAGTTATGCGCTGTTGAAATAAAAGAAACTTCAAACTGAGAAGGTGGAAGAAATAAGCCGTCTTTCAGCATTCTTAAATACCATCTTTTATATCTTTTAAAATCGCATTTTTTAACATCATCAAAATTTTTAACTTTTTTATCAGTGAAAAAAATTGTAAACATTGAACCAAAATAAGAAAAGAAAATATTTTTTAATTTTCTCACCTCTTTTGCAATAAAATTTATTTTACTTGATATTTTTTCATATATATCTTGTTTCCTTAAAATCTTTAATACTGTAATACCGGCACTCATCACAATTGGGTTGCCTGAAAAAGTTCCTGCTTGATAAACAGAACCTAAAGGCGATAGCATTTTCATAATTTCTTTTTTTCCACCAAATGCTCCTATTGGAAAGCCGCCTCCGATTATTTTCCCAAGACATGTTAAATCCGGTTCAATATTTAATAAATTTTGAACCCCACCAAAACAGAATCTAAAACCAGTTATAATTTCGTCAAAAATTAATAAAATCCCATATTTTTTAGTTAAATCTCTCAATTCATACAAAAAATTTTCTTCTGGCAAAATTAGTCCCATATTTGCTGGTATTGGCTCTACAATAACCGCTGCTGTTTTTTTATAATTTTTTTTGATTGTTTCCTTTAATAAATAAAAATTATTAAATGGTAAAGAAATTGTATTTTTTATAATATCATAAGGTATACCGGCGCTACTTGCATTTATAATGCCAGATACCCCTGAACCAGCAGAAACAAGAAGTGAATCTGAATGTCCATGATAACATCCATCAAATTTTATTATTTTGTCTTTTTTTGTAAATGCACGCGCAAGTCTAATTGTACTCATCACAGCTTCAGTTCCTGAATTTACAAAACGAATTAATTCAATTGAAGGAATTGCTCTTTTAATAATATCAGCCAATTCTAATTCATTATTATTAGTAAGTCCAAAATTAATTCCATTTTTTAAATTTTTTTGGATGCACTTTATGACATATTTATTGCCATGCCCTAAAATTTCTGCCCCCCAGGACATACAAAAATCAATATATTTTTTTCCATTTATATCATAAATTTTTGAACCAATTGCTTTTTTAATATATAAAGGAGCACACCCGACATTTTTAAATGCCCTTACAGGGCTATCAACGCCACCTGGTAATAAATTATCTGCTTTTTTAATTAATAGTTTAAACATTTTGCAATCTCCATTGAATAATATGAAATAATCAAATCAGCACCTGCTCTTTTTATGGCAGTTAAAGATTCTATAAAACATTGTCTTTCATCTGCTAACCCTTTTTTGACAAGTAATTTTAACATCAAATATTCACCTGACACCTGATATGCTGCAAGTTTTATATCTGGGAATGTTTGTTTTGCGGCATATATTACATCTAGATATAGATTGGCAGGTTTTACCATTACAATATCTGCACCTTCTTTAATATCCTCTTTTATTTCTTCTATTGCTTGTTTTATATTTCTAAAATCCATTTGATATGTTTTCCTGTCACCAAAAGCAGGAACGGAATTTGCAGCTTCTCTGAATGGACCATAAAAATTAGAAGCATATTTTGCAGAATATGCCAATATTTTAACTTTTTTAAATCCATTATTATCAAGTTCTTTTCTTATTGCACCAACCTGACCATCCATCATTGCAGATGGCGCAACAAAATCAACACCATATTTTGCATGTAATAAAGCCATTTTTGCCAAATATTTTATTGTTATATCATTGTCAATAATATCTTTTTTTACAATTCCACAATGCCCATGAGAAGTGTATCCACATAAACAAATATCAGAAAAAATTAATATTTCAGGAAAATTTTGTTTTATTTTTTTAATTGCCCTTAAAACAATGTTTTCTTTTTTCTCTGAATAAGCAGTTGTTCCCATCGTATTTTTATATTTTTTATCAATAACCCCAAATAATAAAATTTTATTAACTCCATTTTTATATAAAACTTCAATTTCTTTTAACAGCATATCAATAGAAAAATGATACACATCATAAAAATTTTTTATTTGTGTTTTTACTTTTTTGCCATCAACAACAAAAAATGGGCATATTAAATTATCTTTATATAATTTTATTTCTGCAAATTTATCTCTTATTATTTGATTTACTCTATATTTTCTAAATCTTTTCATTTTTTATAGCCTGCCTTGTAGTATTTCCGATAGTAATTATTTCGCAATGCGAAGGAAGTAGGTTGTATATTTTTTTAAAATTTTTAACTGTAGATGGAGAAGTAAAAAATATTTTATTAATTTTTTGCAAATTTAATTTTTTTATATTTAATGGTAAAATGTTATTATATATTACCATTTTTTTTACTTTATTTCCCATATTTTTTAGTTCTTTACATAAATTATTATGTGTAAGATTTGAACATGGATAAAAAATTTTTTTATCTTTTATCTTTTTTTGTTTAAATAATTTTATCAAATCTTCGGCACATTCAAATTTTGATTGCAAATCAGGTATAATACCATACTTTCTTAATTCATCAGTTGTTACTTTGCCGATAGAACATATTTTAATATTATGAAAAAATCTTGCATCAATATTTTGAGAAAATAATTTTTCAAAGAAAAATTTAACTGTATGTCTTGATGTAAAAATAATGAAATCAAATTTTTTAATATACCCAACTTTAAAATTACAACTCAGTGGTTTTAATTTAATTAAGGGTTGCCATATTATTTCGTTGTTTAAATTGCTATATTGATAATTATCTATGTTAGTTCCTGTAAATAAAATCTTTTCTTTTCTATCAAACCATGACGTTTTATTAAAATTTTTAAAATTTTTGTTTATAATTGTTATTGCCGGTAATTCAATATTATATATATTTTTTAAAAATTTACCCAAAGAAGCTGAAATAATTTTTTGATTATAATTAGTTGCATTTGAAATTACAAAAACAGGAGTATCTTCACTCCATCCTTTTTTTATTAATCTTAATAAAATATTTTTAATATTTGTCCCTGACATGTAATATACTAATGTGCCTTTAAAATCTTTATCAGGTATAAAAGCGTTTTTTGTTGGAAAAGCAGTTGATAAAACCACATATGAACTCTTATTTTTTATAGTCAATGGAATTTCGCTATAACACGCCGCACCTGTTACTGAAGTTATCCCTGGGATTATTTCATAATTAATAAAATTTCTTCTCATGTAATTTAATTCCTCATATAAATGAGCAAATAAAGAAGGATCCCCTCCTTTTAATCTACCAACAATATTTCCATTTTGAACATATTTTGCTATTTTATAAAAAATTTCCTCATCATCAATTTTTTTTAAGCCAATTCTTTTCCCAACATTTTCTTTTATTTTAGCATTAAATTTTTCAATTATTTGTGAATTGACTAACTCATCATATAAAATTACATTACATTTTTCTAAAATCTTATATGCCTTCAAAGTTATTAAATCAATATCTCCAGGACCACCACCAA
>CALHNI010000003.1 GCA_938034975.1 Candidatus Goldiibacteriota bacterium
ATAATATACATTTCCCCCTCTTTTAAAAAGAGGAGGCAGGGGAGATTTAAAAATAATTAATTAAATCCCCCATAATCAATCTTCTTTTTACAAAGGGGTAGAAAAAAAAGAGGAGGAAAATCGCTCTTAGTCTCCCTTTTACAAATGGAAAGAAGAAAAATAAAAATAAGAATAAAAAATTCCTCTATTTAATAAAGAGGGGTTAGGGGAGATTTTAAATAAAAAGAGAGTGAGAAAAAGAGAATGTATGTAAATCTCCCTAAATCCTTCTTTGATAAAGGTGGAACAAAAGGCAACCAAAGTATATGAATAAAAGGATTTTTAAGTGAAAAGCGTTAAAACTTTTCACAATACTAAAAAAATAAAAAGGAGGTAATTAAAATGGCTGACATTAAAAAAGAGTTGATTGAAATGTTAAACAGAGCAGTAGAACTTGAGTATTCTGCGAGAATTCAGTATCTTGCGCATGCGGAAAAAGTAAAAGGTTTGAATTCAGAACCCATAGTTGAAAGATTAAAAGAAATAGCAGGCGATGAATTAAAACATGAAGAGATGTTTAGAAATCTTGTATGTAATTATCTGGGTGGCGATGTTTCAATGAAATTAGAAAAAACTTTTGATGCCAATGAAGTAATACAAATTCTTGAAGTAAATTTAAAAGGTGAAAAAGATGCGATAGATTATTATAAGCAGATTTATAAAAAAGTAGTTGATAACAAACAGGATTTACAATATGAATTTGAAACATTAGAACATGAAATAAGACACATAATTATTGATGAACAGGAGCACGTTGTAGAACTTAGCAATTTACTTGGCAAATAAAAAATAAAAGGAGAAAAAATTATGAAAAAAATTTCAATTTTACTGCCTATTTTGGTTTTGCCTTTTTTAATTTTGGCACATCCCCCGTCAGAGATAAAAATCACATATTCTCTTGAAAAATCAGAAGTTTATGTTGAAGTTTTACATAAAGTTAATTCTGCGAAAAATCATTTTATTTATGAAATGGAACTTTTTGTGAATGGGAAAAAACTAATAAGGCAGGATGCAATAGAACAGATCAATAATGAAAAACAAAAAGTTATTTATTTGATTCCCGGATTAAAAGAAGGAGATAAGTTATCTTTTTGGGCAGAGTGTAATAAAGGCGGAGATTTAAAAAAAGAAATAACGATTATAAAACAAAAAGAAAAAAAATAAAAAAATGGATGTAAAACAAGCAATAGAAAAAAGACGTGCATTTAGATGTCTTGAAAAAACAAATATAACAGATGAAGTTATTAATGAACTTGTGTATGCTGCTCAACTTACACCATCATGTTTTAACAATCAACCATGGCGTTTTGTTTTTGTAAGAAGTAAAGAAATTTTAACAAAATTAAAAGAAGCAATAAATAAAGGGAATGAGTGGACGCACGCTGCTTCTTTAATTATAGTTGTTATTTCAAAAAAAGATTTTGATTGCATAATTAAAGACAGGGAATATTATCTTTTTGATACTGGCATGGCAGTTTATGCTATGATTTTGAGAGCAACGGAAATCGGACTTGTAGCACATCCAATAGCAGGATATTCACCGGAAAAAGTAAGAGAGATTTTAAAAATTCCACAGGATTTTAATATAATTACTCTGATAATTATTGGTAAAAAGTCAGATAAAGAAAACAATGGATTTTTGAATGATTATCAGGTGAAAGTAGAAAAACAAAGGCCGGAGAGATTACCAGAAGAGCGTATATTTTCAATAGATGCTTTTGATAACAGATTAAATCAAAAAACAGAGCATAAAAAATAAGATAATATGAAAAGTTCTATGAAAAAGAAAGAAGGCAGAGATTAAAATATATAGTAAAAGTATTTAAATATTTAAAATAATATACATTTCCCCTCTTTTAAAAATAGGAGGCAGGGGAGATTTTAAAATAATGAATCAAATCCCCCTTAGTCCCCCTTTTGCAAAGGGGGAGAAAGTAAACAGAAGTATATGAATAAAAGGATTTTTAAGTGAAAAGGATAAAAAACTTTTCACAATACTAAAAATAAAAGGAGGAGGAAAAACATGTTTAAAGTAAATGAAGGTCCTATTGACAGAATTATTAGAAGTATAATTGGTATTGTTTTAATCGTTAGCGGATTTTTTGTATCTGGAATTTTAGCAATAATCTTGTGGGTTTTAGGCGGAATATCTTTGTTAACAGGAATTACAGGATTTTGCGGCTTATATGTTTTACTTGGAATAAACACCTGCCCAATAAATAAAAAATAGGATGCGGGAAATAGAAAAATTATCTATTAATACTTTACGCATTCTCTCAATAGATATGGTAGAGAATGCAAAATCCGGTCATCCTGGAATGCCGCTTGGCGCTGCTCCAATGGCTTATGTGTTATTTTATAGATTTTTAAAGCATAATTCTGATGATCCAAAATGGTTTGACAGGGACAGATTTGTATTATCTGCAGGCCATGGTTGCGCATTACTTTATTCTTTGCTTCATCTTTGTGGATATAAAATTACTATAGATGATCTTAAAAATTTCAGAAAAATTGGCAGTAAAACTCCCGGACATCCTGAATATGGACTTACAGATGGTGTAGAAGCAACAACAGGACCATTGGGCCAGGGTTTTGCCATGGCAACAGGAATGGCAATTGCTGAAAAAGTTCTTTCTGACTGCTTTAATAAACCGGATTGTAAAATTATTGACCACTATACTTATGTTATTGTATCTGATGGGGATTTGATGGAAGGTGTAACTTCTGAAGCTGCATCTCTTGCAGGCACATTAAAACTTGGTAAATTAATCTGTTTATATGATGATAATGATATCACCATTGAAGGTGATGCAACATTAGCTTTTAAAGAAAATGTGAGAGAAAGATTTGATGCATATGGTTGGCATACCCAATATGTAAGTGATGGTAATGATATTGATTCAATTTCTGCTGCAATAGAAAATGCCAAAGAGGAGTTAGATAAACCTTCACTTATAATTATAAGGACGCATATTGGATACGGTTCTCCGAAACAGGATAAAGCATCTGTTCACGGAGAGCCACTTGGCGAAGAAGATGCAAAAAAAACAAAAGAATTTTTTGGATTTCCAACGGATAAAAAATTTTATGTGCCAGATAAAGTATACAGATGGTTTGACAAATTAAAACAAAAAGGATACTTAATTAAACAAACATGGGATGAAAATCTTAAAAAATATAAAGAAAAATATCCACAAGAAGCAGATTTATTGAATAAATATATAAATGGTAATATAAATAAAGAATTATTAAATAATTTAAAATTTTTTGAATCAGGACAGGAAATAGCAACAAGATTTGCTTCTGGAAAAACTATGAATTTGATAAATAGATATTTCACTGAATTCATTGGTGGTGCTGCGGATCTTGCCCCTTCTACAAAAACATATTTAGATGGTTTGGGAAGTTTTGGTATTTCTGTCACATGTACAAGAAATATACACTATGGAGTGAGAGAACATGCAATGGGGGCAATCACAAATGGACTTGCTTTGCATGGTGGGTTAATCCCATATTGTGCTACATTTTTAGCTTTTTCTGATTATATGAAGCCAGCTATACGCCTTGCAGCTCTTATGCAAACACACTCTATATTCATATTTACTCATGACTCAATAGGTGTTGGAGAAGATGGCCCTACACATCAACCAGTTGAACAATTATCTTCATTAAGATTAATACCAGGTATGACAGTCATAAGACCTGCAGATGCCAATGAAACAGTTGCAGCATGGTATTGGGCAATTGTAAATAAAAAACCGGTTTGTTTAATATTTACAAGACAAAATGTCCCTGTACTGGATTATGAAAAGTATAGGATATTTGAAGGTGTTTTAAAAGGTGCATATATGCTTGAATCTGACCATGAACCAGAAATAATAATAATAGCAACAGGTTCAGAAGTCCATCTTGCATTACAGGCATATTCAGAAATAAAAAAAGCAGGAATAAAGGCAAGAGTAGTATCAATGCCTTCTTATGAAATTTTTATGCAACAGGATGAAAATTATAAAGAAAAAGTAATACCTTCATCTATAAAAAAACGACTGGTAATTGAGGCAGGCTCAACTGCATTTTGGCGTGGACTTGCTTGTGATGGAGAAGTTTTGGGAGTAGATAAATTTGGTGTTTCAGGGAATTATAAAGACGTTTTAAAAAAATATGGTTTTACTGTAGAAAATGTAATAAATAAAATTTTTAAAATTTTAGGAAAATGAGGTCATAAAAATGAAAGTAGGAATTGTTGGTTTAGGAAAAATGGGTATGAATATGGCGAAAAGATTGCTAAAAGGTGGACATAAAGTTGTTGCATACAACAGAACAAAGGAAAAATTAAAAGAAATTGCAAGATATGGTGGTGATAAATCTTTTTCATTAAATGATTTAGTTAAAAAATTAGAAAATCCAAGAATAATATGGCTTATGCTACCCGCGGGTGATATTACAGAAAAATATATTAATGATCTAATTTATTTATTGAAAAAAGAAGATATAATAATTGATGGAAGTAATGGAAATTACAAAGATGATATTAGAAGATTCAAAGAGTTAAAAAAGGATGGTATACATTACATTGATGCTGGAGTATCAGGGGGGATATGGGGACTTAAAAATGGATATTGTATGATGGTTGGAGGAGAAAAAAAAGTTTTTAAAAGAATTGAACCAATAATAAAAACTCTTGCTCCTAAAAATGGATATTTATACTGTGGGAGTTCTGGTGCCGGGCATTATGTTAAAATGGTTCATAATGCAATTGAATATGCTCTGATGGAAGCATATGCTGAAGGTTTTCATTTATTAAAAGCATCACAATTTGGGAAAAAGTTAAAATTAAATAAAGTTGCAGATATGTGGAATCATGGCAGTGTTATTCGTTCGTGGCTGCTTGAGTTACTCATTGATGTATTTAAAAAGGATGATGAATTAAAAGATATTACAGGATACGTAGAAGATTCAGGAGAAGCCAGGTGGGCATTAAACGAAGCAATAGAAAATGGTATAGCAGCTGATGTTATTTCAATATCGTTATTTAAAAGATTTAATTCAAGGCAGCAAAATGTTTTTGCAAATAAAATAATTGCTGCTTTGAGAAATAAATTTGGCGGGCATTTTTTATTTAAAAAAAATTATAAAATAAAGATTAAGGAAAAATCTTAAAAAATATATATTATTAATGCTTTTGCAAATAAATTGAGGTTTTATGAAAATAGAAAAAATTTTAGTAAATAATTGTGAAATTTTACGGCCAGAGCCTTTTGGTTTTATTATTTTTGGTGCATCTGGTAATCTTACCTATAATAAACTTATTCCATCTTTGTTCGGTTTATTTAAAAAAGGTATTATAAAAAATAATTTTTTTATAATAGGCGTAGGCAGAACTACATATGATGATAGCTCTTTCAGGGTTAGAGTTGAAAACTCAATAAAAAATAGATTCAAAGATTTGCGTGATAAAATAATAGAAGATTTTTGTGCAAATACTTATTACATAAAAGGTAAATATGAAGATATATACACATATAATGAAATAAAAGAAAGAATAAATGAATTATCTTTATGTTATAAAACAAAAGGAAATATTATTTACAATGTAGCCACCCCTCCAATATTATTTGAACCCATAGTTATTAAGTTAGTTGAAAGTGGTTTACTAGGAAAAAATGTTAATAAGAACTTTTTCCAGAGAATTATGATAGAAAAGCCATTTGGTTATGATTTGAAATCAGCCAAAAAATTAAATAACATAATTTTAAAAAAAATTGATGATGAACAGGTTTTTAGAATAGATCATTATCTTGGAAAAAGCACAGTGCAAAATATTCTGGTTTTCAGATTTGCAAATACAATTTTTTATGACTTGTGGAATAATAAAAATATAGAGTGTATACAAATTAAATTTAAAGAAACATCTGGTGTGGAAGAAAGAATTGAATATTTTGACAGTACTGGATTGATAAGAGATGTATTTCAAAATCATATATTGCAGTTGATATCGCTTGTTACAATGGAACACCCAAAGAGATTTACAGCAAATTATATACAAAAAGAAAAAAATAATATCTTCAAAAATATAAAACCTTTTAATGGTTTGAAATTAAAAGAGCAAATTATTTTAGGTCAATACGATGGGTACAGACAATACAAAAAAGGTTTGGAAAAATCCTGCACGGAAACCTTTTTTGCTACTAGGTTATTTATAAATAATAAAAGATGGAATAATGTTCCTGTTTATATTATTGCCGGGAAAAAAATGGATTGTGATGAATCAAGTATAAAGGTGATTTTTAAAAGAAAAATTAATTTTTTGTTAAAAGACGAACAAAATTTTAACAAAAATGCAATTACTTTTAAAATAAAACCTCAACAAGGAATAACATTAGATTTTTTAGGCAAAGTTCCAGGAGCAAAATTATGCACGCAATCTTTTAAAATGGATTTTAATTATAAAAGTTTATTTGGAGAGGATATGATTGATGATTATGAATCTGTGATACTTGAATGTCTATATGGAGACCATACAATATTCTGGGATAAAAAAGGAGTTGAATATTCTTGGAGAATTTTGGAACCTTTATTGAATAAATTAAAAAAATGCTCATTAGAAGAAAAGGATAAAATGATTAAATTCTACAGACCAGGGAGTTATGGTCCTGAAGAATTAAAATATTTTATAAAAGATTACAGAGATTAAATATGCAAATTAAAGAATATAAAAACATTGATATGTTAAATCATGAAATTTCAGAGTTTATATTTGATTTAATTAATAAAACAATAAAACATCAAGATTTTTTTAATGTTACTTTTTATTTTGGGAATTTATACGGAAAAATTTATTATAATCTTAAGGAAGGCGAGCGTAAACTAAAAATTGAATGGAATAAAGTTCTGGTTTCTTGGGGAGATGATAGATACCTGTCACACACAAATTTAGAAACTAATTACAGTATGGCTTTTGAAACATTATTAAATAAAATAAATATACTTCAGGAAAATATATTTGGAATTTCCACCGAGGTTTCTACACAAGAAAAAACTGCGTTATTGTATGAAACAATTATGAAAAAAATTTTTTTAAATTTTTGCGATTGGTTTAAATTAAATAAGAAAATGCTAATAATTTTTGGCGTGGAAAAAGATGCTCATATTGCATTTCTTTTTACAAAATACATGGCTGTAAATGAAAATATTAGATAGGTAAAACATGTAAAAGCACATGCTTGTGTTATTCTGCATGACAGAATTACAATTACTTTACCTATTATTAATAATGCTAAAAACGTGATGTTCATAATATCTGGCGAAGGTAAAGGTAAAATAATAAAAGATATTTTAGGAGGAAAAAGAGTGAAAAAAGATTATCCAATCTCAATGATAAAACTATACGGCGGGCAATCAATCAGTATAGTTTATTGATAAAAAAAATACATTAATCTTGAGGTAATTATGAATAAAAAAATAGTAATGGATAAAGAAATACTTGATAAATTGTTAACTATATCAGAAAATATTCATAATATATCTGATATAGATATACTTCTTGATAAAGTTTTATTTGAATTACGCAAATTTACCAATGCCGAGGGAGGAACGATTTTTTTAGTAGAAGATGGAAATCTAAAAATAAGATATATACAAAATGAAATTTTATTTAAAAATGATGCTTCAGCAAAATATAAGTATTTGGATAAAATAATTCCAATAAATAAAGAATCAATAGCAGGTGCTTGTGCATTAAATTCCAAAATTATTATGATAACAGATGTATATAATATAAAAGAAGATTGCAATTGTGGATTTAATAAAAGTTTTGATGAAATGACTAATTATAGAACAAAATCTATAATAGCTGTGCCTTTAAAAATAACGGGTAATAAGTTAATTGGGGTTATACAATTAATAAACGCCAGAAATGCAAATGGAAAAATTATTTCATTTTCAGAAAAAGATAAATTATTTGTGACTTATTTTGCAAATGATGCTGCTGTTGCAATTGAAAAAGCACAAAATATGCGTTCAATGATTTTAAAGATGCTTAAAATGGTTGAATACAGGGACCCAAAAGAAACAGGTGCGCATGTAAACAGGATTGGAACATATGCCATAGAACTATATCATGAATGGGCAAAGAACCGTGGTTTCCCGGTAGAATTAATACGAAGATTTAATGATAAACTTAAAATAGCTGCTATGTTGCATGATACAGGAAAAATTGCAATATCTGACAGGATTCTTAAAAAACCAGGTCCTTTAAAAAAAAATGAACTAAAAATAATGAAAATGCACACAGTATATGGTTACAGAATATTTAAGAATTCAGATTATGAACTTGAAAGTATGGCAGCTGAGATTGCTTTAAATCACCATGAAAGATGGGATGGGACTGGATATCCTGGTATAATTGAAGATATTGATAAAATAGAATTTATTGATAATAGATCGGGTAAAAAGGGAACACAAATACCTCTGACAGCAAGAATTGTTGCACTTGCAGATGTTTATGATGCTTTATCTTCAAAAAGAATATATAAGGAATCATGGGAAGAAGATAGAGTGCTTGAGTATATAAGACAAAATAAAGGGAAACATTTTGATCCGGAAATTGTGGATTGTTTTTTTTCTATTTATGATACAATAAAAGAAATAAAAAATAAAGTATGTGAGTAAACCCCGCAAAAACGCGTTAAAAAATGCGTTTTACAGTAAAACAAAATTTTTTATTTAATAAATTTTTATTTTATAATTCATTACCTTTATTCTATTCATCTTTTTTTATTTTAAAATAAAACTCAATTGTTGTTTTAAATATTTTATTTTTTTATAAAATCGCAATTTCTTAATGCGATTTTCATGTTGTACCTGAAAAACGCATTAGCGTATTTCATGGGGAAAATAGGAATATGAAAAAAGGTTTATAAACAAATAGAAATTTTAAAAGAGAACTTATTTTAAAATTAAAAAACAGGTGAATAAAAGTAATGCACCATAAAAATAAAAAATTGTTAAGCCAAAAAGACAAAAATATATCATATTTACGTAAAAACGCATTTTCTAATACGTTTTTACGGTTGTATTTTTCTCTTGACATAATGATACTAAAATTGTATCATTATATAAAAAAATAATTATTATGAAACTAATTACAAGAGACATAGATTATTCAATTAGAGTTTTAAAATATTTAGTTAAATGTAAAAATTATTTTACTGTTACTAATAAAATTGCAAAAGATTTGAAAATACCAAATGCATTTTTAAAAAAAATTACAAAATATTTGAGTAAAAATGATATTTTAATTTCGTATAAAGGAAAAGGTGGTGGTATAAAATTAAATAAAGATCCAAAAACAATAAACATAATGAACATAATTAGAGTTTTTCATGGTGAATTTAAATTGATTGAATGTAAATTTTTAGGCTCTTCTTGCCAAAAACAGACTTTCTGTAAATTAAGAAAAATATTGATTAGTATAGAATCGGAAATAAAAAATAAATTAACAAAAACTAAATTAACCGACATAATTTAAAAGGAGGAAATTATGAAAAAAATTTATTTATTTTTAATTGCTTTTGTTATTTCTATTTATATTTTAAATTCTTGTAAACCGAAGCCAATTGAACCAGCAGGTCCGATAAGCAAAGAAACATTTACGGTAACACCAACATCAACATTAATGGTAGATTTTTCACAAACGCCAACAAATACTTATACAGTAACAACAGATGTTTCAGCAACTTCTACATCAACACCAAAAGATACTTATACATTTACTTCAACACATACAGCAACAGAAAGAGATACTGAAACACCTACAAGCACAGCAACAGAAAGAAATACCGAAACACCTACATATACAGAAACAGAAAGAGACACAATAACGCCAACTTATACTGAAACTTTTACTACCGTAAATACATTAACACCAACCATAACACCTACAGTTACATCAACATGCCAAATTTATTATAAAGATTTAGATGGAGATGGCTATGGTGTAAGTAATGAATATATGTGTCTAACATCCCCATCTGGACCATATAATGCCATTTTATCTGGTGATTGTGATGATAGTAATGCACAGATTTATCCAGGTAATACAGAAAAATGCAATGGTTTTGATGATAATTGTGATGGTCTGGTTGATGGAGAGAATTCCCAAGGGTGTTTAACATATTTTCGGGACTATGACTTAGATGGTTATGGTATATTAAATGATTCTAAATGTCTGTGTTCGCCATATGGGCATTATTTGGCATCACAAGCTGGTGATTGTAATGATAGTAATGCACAGATTTATCCAGGTAATACAGAAAAATGCAATGGTATTGATGATAATTGTGATGGTCTAGTTGATAATAATTGTACACCATGATAAATAAAAGTAATAAGAACCCTAAAAACGCATGAATATAAATGCGTTTTTAGGGCCAAATTAAATTTATATTCTTTTTGTATTATATTTTGTATCAATAATGTTTAACATAGATTCGTTAGTTTTTTTTAATAAAATTTTATACTATATTTTTATTAGATTTGGAAATATAAATTTAAATTTTATTAAGTTTTTTAGTAAAATAATATAAAAATTAGGATTTTACATGGAGAAATTATACAAAAAAGGGCTTATTCTTGAATATTTTACAGTGGGATATAATATAATAGAAGCAATAGTTTCTATCTGGTTTGGTAAAATAGCAAATTCAATTGCTTTAATTGGTTTTGGACTTGATAGTATAGTTGAATCATTTTCTGGTATAATTTTAATTTGGCGCCTAAGTAAACACAAAAAAGTATCTAAAATAGAAGAAGAAAAAACAGAAAAAAAAGCAGTTTTTTTGGTGGGAATTACATTTTTTATTCTGGGTTGTTATGTTTTAATTGAGTCAATAAAAAAATTAATTACAGGAGATATTCCAGAGCAATCCCTGCCAGGTATAATAATAGCATTTGCTTCAATTATTGTAATGCCAATACTTGCTTGGCAAAAATATATAGTTGGGAAACAAATTAATAGCAAAGCATTGATTTCTGATTCAAAAGAAACAATTGCTTGTAGTTTTTTATCATTTGCTTTGATTTTAGGGCTCGGTGGAAATTTTTTATTTGGATTATGGCAGTTGGATCCTATGGTTGGAATATTCGTTTCAATATTTTTATTTAACGAAGGGAAAGAAATATTTGAAGATTTTAAAAAAGAGAAGAAAGAATGAAAATGAGAATTATAATTTTAAAACATGCTTTTTTTGAATCGCCAAATTATATTTTAAATTTAATAAAGAGAAAGAATATTGAATATAAAATAATAAATATTTATAAAAATGAACAATTGCCTGTTGTAAATTCTTTTGATTTTTTAATAATTATGGGAGGACCAATGGGAGTTTATGGTACAGATAAATATCCATGGCTTGATAAAGAGAAATATTTTATTAAAGAATCTATAAAGAAAAATAGAAAAATACTTGGAATTTGTCTTGGAGCTCAGTTAATAGCAGAATGTTTAGGAGCAAAAGTATATAAAAATAAGTATAAAGAAATTGGCTGGTTTCCTGTTTATTTAACAGAAGAAGGAAAAGATAATTTTTTATTTAAAGAAATTCCTGAAAAATTTATTACATTTCACTGGCATAATGACACTTTTGATATGCCAAATAGGGCAGAACATCTGGCATATAGTAAAGCATGTAAAAATCAGGCATTTATATATGGAAAAAATATTTTAGGGTTACAATTTCATCCTGAGATTACTTATAAAGGACTAAAAGCATTTGTTGATAATTTTAAAACAGAAATCAAAAAAGAAAAATATGTTCAAAATAAAGATAAACTATTAGGGGAAAAAATAATTGTAAATCAAAATCATAATATACTGAAAAATATAATAAATAAAATAATTTCATAAAAATTTAGTTGACAAAAAAGAATTTATTTATTATAATATCACTAAAAAGATGATAAATAAAAAGGAGGAATAGAAATGAAGAAAAAATTTTTTGGTTTTGTTTTTATGATGTTGATTTTGACAGAAGTGATTATGGCTGATTGGCGTTATTATGTGTGGACATATGAATACAAAGTGATGAAAGAA
>CALHNI010000004.1 GCA_938034975.1 Candidatus Goldiibacteriota bacterium
GCATTAGCGTTTTTCAGGGGAAAAGAGAAAATATAAAAAAAAGGTTTATAAACAAATAAGAATTTTAAGATTGTACTTGTTTTTAAAATTAAAAAACAGGTGAATTAAAGTAATGCACTATAAAAATAAAAAATTATTAAACAAAAAAACCAAAAATATTTTATATTCCCGTAAAAACGCATTTTCTAACGCGTTTTTACGGTTGCGCTATAAAAATATTTTTTTTCTTTAAAAAAGTTCTTAAAAAAGCATTTTTTTTGGGTTTTTAATAAAGTTGCATTATTTTGGTTTTGTGTTATAATTATTTAGTTTTTTATAATTTAAAGGAGGTTGATTTGTGTTGATATTAAAAAGATTTTTATGTGTTTTATTTGTTTTTACGATATTTACTGTTAATATTTTGGCAGAAGATATAATTATTGATGAAATTAAAATTAATGGCAATATTACCGTTAATGAAAAAGAAATTTTAGAGAATATTTCTTATACTATTGGTATGCTATATTCAAAATATAAAACCAGGGAAGATATTAAAAATTTATATAAACTTGGAAAATTTTCAGATGTAAAAGTATCATTAAAAGAGTTGGATGGGAAAAAAGTTTTAGTTTATGATTTAAAAGAAAAGCCACGTATAAATAAAATTATAATAAAAGGGAACAAAGAAGTTGGAGAAGGTGATATAAAAGGTAAATTGGATAATGAGGAAAAAAAAATTAAAATAAAAGAAAATGAGTATTTTGATGAGTATAATTTAAAAAAAGCAATTACTGATATAGAAGGTATGTATAAAGAAAAAAATTTTTATTATGCTAAAGTAAATTATAATGTGAATAAAATTGAACCTGAAAAAGATAAAAAAGGAGAATGGGTCAATATAGAGATAGAAATTGAAGAGGGAGATAAAATAAAAGTAAAGAAAATTTCTGCTACGGGCAATCAGGTATTCAGCGTTGATAAGATAAAAAGTTTAATGAAAACAAAAGAAGAAGGATGGTTTGTAAGCGGTGTTTTTGATGATGAAAAATTTATAGAAGATTTAAAAATTATTCTTAATGGGTATTATGAAGAAGGTTATGTTAAAGCAAAAATCAACGGTTATTCTTTTGGTGAAATAGATATGAATAAAAAGAAAATTATAGATGAATTTGTTAAAATTGATAAGGAGAACAAAGCAATAACAATAAATATACCAGTAGATGAAGGAATAAAATATAAGGTAAAAAACATTCAAATTTCGGGAAATGAAGTTTATTCAACAGAAGAATTATTTGAAAAGATAGAAACAAAATCGGGGAATGTTTTTAATAAAATACAGTTTGAAAAAGACATTTTAACTTTAAAAAGTGCATATGCTGAAAAGGGATATATTTTTTCTCAAATAAACGATATTTATATTTATGATGATGATGCGGGATATGTTGATATTAAATTAAATATAACAGAAGGACCGGTTGCGTATATTGAAAACATAAAAATCAGGGGAAATTATGAAACCCAGGATAAAGTGATACGGAGAGAATTAATTATAAAACCGGGTGATGCTTTTGATAGCATAAAAATAAGAAAATCACAGGAGAAAATATATAACCTTGGATTTTTTGATAATGTTGTTATTGATACTGAACAGGTTGACATAGATAAGTTGAATCTTATTTTTGAAGTGGTTGAAAGGAAAACAGGGACAATAGGACTAGGAGCAGGATATAGTTCTTTAGAAGGTCTTGTCGGATATATACAACTGACCAAAAGTAATCTTTTTGGTGAAGGCAAATCATTTAGTGCTGATGTTCAATTCGGAAATCAAAAAAAAAGTTGGCAGTTATCATATAAGGACCCATGGCTTTTTGATACCCCGACTTCTTTTGGAATAGATATATGGAACGTTTTTAAAAATCAATATTACAATAATCAGGGATATGATCTTGATACTTACGGTTTTGATTTAAGTTTTGGAAGAAGATTCACAGATGAACAGCAGGGCTATATAACATACAGATATCAGGAAGATAAATATTCAAATATAAAAGATGAATTAAAAAATTATATTAAAGAAGGCAAAAGTTCAATAAGCAGTATAACTCCTATGTATATATATGATACACGTGATTATATTTTTGACCCGAATAAGGGTTTATATTCAAATTTATCTTTACAAATAGGTGGTGGTTACTTAGGCGGTGATTATAATTATTTAAAATTATTGTGGGATGGGAGATATTTTGTTCCGAGTTTCTGGAAATTTGTATGGGCTTTTCATGCAAGAATCGGTAATGCGTGGGGATATGAATGGAACTATGGAAGTGCATATGTCCCGCCTACAGAAAAATTCTATGCGGGTGGAACAGATACAATAAGAGGATATGAAGAAAGAGCACTAGGACCAATCGCGGGTGGTAATTTTATTATTATTACAAATATAGAATATAAATTAAAAATTGTAGAACGAATTCTAACTCTTGCTTTATTTTATGACAGTGGAAATTGCTGGGAGAATTTTAAAGATGTAAACTGGAATAATCCATATCTGTATCCAAGCGCAGGATTTGGAGTGAGATTAACAATTCCAGGAACAGTTATGTTAATAAGACTTGATTGGGGATATGCCCTTGATCCGACAAAAAGAATAGAAGGTGGTAAAATACATTTTAATATAGGAAATATATTTTAATTTAAGATAATGTGAAAGGTTCTATGAAAAGAAAGAAGGCAGAGATTAAAATATATACTAAAAGTACTGGAAATAATATATATTTCCCCCTCTTTAATAAAGAGGGGTTAGGGGAGATTTTAAATTAAAAGAAAGCGAGAAAAAGAGAATGGATGTATGTAAATCCCCTTAAATCTCCCTTTGATAAAGGGGGAACAAAAGGCAACCAAAGTATATGAATAAAAGGATTTTTAAGTGAAGAGCGTTAAAACTTTTCACAATACTTAATTTAATAAAAGGAGGTTTTATATGAAAAAATTTTTAACCTGTTTAGTTTCATTGTTTTTCTTTACATTGTGGATGTCGGAACTTTATGCTTTGAAAGTTGGGTATGTTGACATTGAAAAAGTTTTTAACCAGTATTCAGGAACAAAAAAAGCAAAAAGTAAATTACAGAGTAAACTGGAAGCAGAACAAAAGAAAATTGATAAAAACAAGCAGGATATTTTAAAAATGAAACAAGATCTGGATAAACAAAAAACAATACTTGATAAAAATAAATTAAAAGAAAAAGAAGATGAATTACAGGCAAAACTTGAAAAGTTACAGGCAGATGCACTTGGAATACAACAAAAATTGCTTGCGGAGGAAAAAGAATTGACTGCAAATATTGTAGAAGAAATCAGGGCAATCGTCCAAAAAGTAGCAAAAGAAAAAAATTTTGATTTTGTGTTTGAAAAAAATCTTTTATTGTATGGTGGAGAAGATATTACTTACCTTGTTCTTAAAAAAATGAATGAGGAATAAAAATGGAATTTTCAGTTAAAGATATAGCTGAAAAAATAAACGGACAAATTTATGGGAAATCCACCATTAAAATTTCAGGTATTTCAGATTTAAAAAATGCAAAAAAAACTGATATAAGTTTTATACTTTCGGGAAGGTATTTAAAAGATGCAGAAAATTCAGAAGCAGAAGTCATTATTTCGGATTCTCTGGATAAAATAAACAAAAAAACAATTATAAAAGTTAAAAATGCAAAACTTGCATATATTTCTGTTTTAAAATTATTTTATCCTGAAAGTGAGAGTTTAGAATATATTTCAGATAAATCTTCAATCGGAAAGAATTTTAAAAAAGGGAAAAATGTTTTTATTGATGATTTTGTTGTTATTAAAGACAATGTGGAATTAGGGGATAATATATATATAGGAGCAGGAGTTTATATTGGGAGTAATGTGAAAATTGGCAGTAACACAAAAATTTATGCTTCTGTTACTATCTGTGATAAAACAGTTATAGGTGAGAATGTTATTATTCACTCTGGAACAGTAATAGGTAGTGATGGTTTTGGTTTTGCAGAAGATAATGGGAATATAATAAAAATTCCACAGATTGGTTTTGTAAAAATAGGTAATAATGTAGAGATAGGTGCAAATTGTGCCATAGATAAGGGGGCATTTGGACCTACAATAATAAATGATAATGTAAAACTTGATAATCTTATCCATGTTGCACATAATGTTGAAATTGCTGAAAGCACAGTCATTGCGGCTCAGACAGGTATTGCTGGTTCAACCAAAATAGGAAGTCATTGCATAATAGGTGGTCAGGTGGGTTTTGTTGACCATATTAATATAGGCAATTTTGTAAAAATAGGTTCGCAAGCAGGAGTTTCCAAAGATATTCCTGATAACTCTGCTATAACAGGAACTCCGGCAAGACCTATAAAAGAATTAAGGCGTGCAGAGGCATTTATGATGCGTCTTGAAGAATTATTCAAAAAAGTGGATGAACTAAGTAAAAAGATTGATAAATAAATCAAGCAATGAATCAAAGGACAATAAAAAAGCAATTTTTTATAGAAGGCAAAGGATTACATAAAGGAAAAAGATGCAAAATAACTTTTTTACCAGCCAAAGAAAATACAGGAATTTTAATAAGGAATAATGGTGTTGAATACAATCCAGTTGTAAATTATGTAATAGAAACTAAAAGAGGAACAACTTTACGCTATAAAAATAGCATAATTTACACTGTTGAACATATATTATCTGCAATAAAAGGTATGGATGTTGACAATATTATATTAGAAATAGATGGAGATGAACCTCCGGCGCTTGATGGCAGTTCCTTTGTTTATTGTTCTATGATAAAAAGAGCAGGATTAATACAACAGAACTTTCCGAAAAAATTTTTTTTCGTTAACAGACCACACTATATAAAACAAAATGATGCTGTTTTAATTGTTTTGCCTTATGATTGTTTTAAAATTTATTATTTTTCAGATTATTCAGAATATAACATAAAACCACAGGAATTCAGTTTAGTTTTAACTCAGGATAGTTATTTGAAAAAAATAGCAAAAGCAAGGACATTTGGCTTTAAGAGTGAAATTAACTGGCTTTATAAAGCAGGGCTTATCAAAGGAGCAGATTTTAAAAATGCTGTTTTAATAGATAAAGGGAAACCTGTTAATACTAAATTCAGATTTAAAGATGAAATAACAAGACATAAAATACTTGATCTTATAGGTGATTTCGCGTTATTGCCCGGAACACTGAAAATGTTGGTTATTGCTGTAAAAACAGGGCATAAGCACAATATACAGATGGTTAAAGAATTATTAAGAGTATAATAAAGATAATGTGAAAAGTTCTATGAAAAAGAAAGAAGGCAGTACTAAAAGTATTGAAAATAATATACATTTTTTCCTCTTTTATAAAGAGGGGTTAGGAGAGATTTTGAGAGAGAATTAGAAAAAGAGAATGGATGTAAATCAATCCTCTTAAATCCCCATTTGATAAAGGGGGAACAAAAGGCAACCAAAGTATATGAATAAAAGGATTTTTAAGTGAAAAGGATAAAAAACTTTTCACAATACTATAATAAATTTAAGGAGGTTTTATATGATAGATATAAAAAAGATTCAGGAATTTTTACCACACAGATATCCTTTTTTATTAGTTGACAGAGTTTTGGATGTAAAAGTAGGTGAGGAAATTACCGCAATTAAAAATGTAACAATAAATGAATGGTTTTTCCAGGGACATTTTCCGGGAGAACCCGTTATGCCGGGTGTTTTAATCATAGAAGCACTTGCCCAGACTGGCGGTTTATTACTTTTGCATCAGTTGAGTGATTGTAAGGGCAAAGTTATGTATTTCATGTCCATAGATTCAGCTAAATTCAGAAAGCCGGTAGTTCCTGGTGATCAATTAAAACTTGTGGCAAAAATAATTAAATTAAAAGGCACTATTGCCAAAATCAGAGGAGAAGCATATGTCGGTGAAGAAATTGTTACTGAAGCAGAAATGATGGCAATGGTTGCAAATTCAGATAAATGATTTTTTAAAGGAGAAACCCTTTGATACATAACACAGCAATTGTTTCGCAAGAAGCTAAGTTAGGTAAAAATGTAAAAGTAGGTCCTTTTGCAATTATTGACGGGGATGTTGTTATAGGTGACAATGTAGAAATTGGTCCAAAAGTTCATATATTGGATGGAACAATAATCGGAAATAATAATTATATAGGAGAAGGAACACTTATTGGGAATGCTCCTCAGGATTTAAAATACAAAGGTGGAAGATCATTTGTAAAAATCGGAAATAACAATGTGATAAGAGAATATGTAACTATTCATAAGTCAAACACAGAAGGCAAATCAACAATAGTTGGAGATAATAATTTTATAATGACTATGGCACATATAGCGCATGATTGTGTTATTGGAAATAATGTGATTATAGTAAATTATGCCGGTCTTTCAGGACATATTCATATTGATGATTATGCTTTTGTAAGTGGTTTAACTGCGATACATCAGAATGTAAGAATAGGTGCTCATGCTATGGTTGGTGGTGGGGTGAGAATTACAAAAGATGTAATGCCTTTTGTAATGGTTTCAGAAGAACCAGCAAGAGTATTTGGTTTAAATATGGTTGGTTTAAAAAGACGTGGTTTTTCCGCGGGAAAAATTGCTATATTAGAAAAAGTTTATAAAATATTTTTCCGTGAAAAATTGCTTTTAAAGGATGCTCTTACAAAAATAGAAAAAGAGGTAGAGCAGATTGATGAAGTAAAGTATTTTATTGAATTTGCTAAAAACTCAAAAAGGGGTTTAATAAGGTGAAAGAAAAAATAGGTCTAATTGCCGGTGGTGGTGATTTACCTTTTGAGTTTTTAAAAAGCGCTAAATTAAAAAAAAAAGAAATAATTATATTTTCAATCCTAAATGAAACAAATAAAGGAATAGAAAAATTTGGATTCTTAACATACTGGGTAAGTATATTAGAACTAAGTAAAATTATAAGATTAATAAAAAAAGAAAATATAAAAAAAATTATTTTTTTAGGATATATAAAACATACCAATTTATTAAAAAATATAAAATTTGACTTTCTTACTTTAAAGTTGCTTGCTAAACTAAAAGATAAAAGAGCTAGCACAATTATGAAAGCAATAATAGATGAATTTAAAAAGAATAATATTAAAATTTTACCTAGCACTTATTGTTTGGAACATTTATTGCCAGATAAAGGATTTTTAGGAAAGAAAAAATTTGATGATAAAACTCTAAAAGATATTGAGTTTGGTTATAAAATTGCAAAAAAAATAGCAGATTGTGATATTGGTCAGACAATAGTTATAAAAAACAGAATTGTAGTTGCTGTTGAAGCGCAGGAAGGAACTGATATGTGTATTAAAAGAGGTGCTAAAATTGCCGGAAAAAATTTTATAGTGATAAAGGCAGCAAGAACTTCACAGGATTTAAGATATGATGTCCCAGTTATTGGAGAAAAAACACTTAAACTTATAAAAGAATCAGGTGGAGCAGGATTGGTTGTTGAAGCGAAAAAAACCTTAATTTTAAATAAAAATGAAACTATAAAAAAAGCAGATAAACTTAACTTATTTGTTTATGCCATATAAAAAAGGAGCAAAAATGATACCTATCTCAAAACCAGTGATAACTAATGACGAAATAAAAGCAGTTATTAATGTTTTAAAGTCAGGCATAATAGCTTCAGGACCTAAGGTAAAAGAGTTTGAGGAAAATTTAAAAAAATTTTTAAATGTAAATAATGTTATTGCAACTTCAAATGGAACAAGTGCATTGCATTCGGCATTATTCGGGTTTGATATTAAAAGAGGAGATAAGGTGATTACACCTTCTTTTACTTTTATTGCAACTGCAAATTCTATTTTGCATTGCGGAGCCGAACCAATTTTTGCAGATATAAAAGAAGAAACCTTTAATATAGACCCAGATTCAGTTGAAAATATATTAAAAAAGGACAAGAAAAAAAAGATAAAGGCAATTATTGTTGTTCATTTATATGGTAGGGTATGCGAAATGCCGGCATTTATAAATCTTGCAAAAAAATATAAATTGTTATTAATAGAAGATGCAGCGCAAGCCCATGGTGCAAAACTCAATGGTAAGATGGCAGGAACTTTTGGAGATGTAGCAGCTTTTAGTTTGTATGCAACAAAGAACATAACAACAGCAGAAGGTGGGTTTATTGCGTTAAATAATAATGAAATAGCAGCAAAGATAAGAAGTTTTATTAACCATGGTCAGAAAAAAGTATATTATCATACCATGCTTGGTTATAATTATAGAATGACGGATATTGAAGCTGCAATAGGAATTGTTCAACTTCAAAAATTAGATGAATTCAATGAAAAAAGAAGAAAAAATGCAAATAAAATAAAAGAAATTTTAAAAAATTATGAGTGGGTTTTAATTCCGGAAGATAAAAAAAATGAATATAATATTTACCATCAATTTACTATCAGAGTTAATAAAAAGATAAGAGATAAATTATTAAAAAGTTTAAATGAGTCAGGCATTGGAGCAAAAATATTTTATCCAATACCAATACATAAACAACCATTTTATAAAAAAATATTACAAAAAAATATTTCATTACCTGTTACTGAAAAAGTTTCTCTAGAAGTAATAAGTTTGCCTGTTCATCCTTTATTAGATGAAAGATATTTTTCACTTTTAAATGAAGTTTTTAGCAAGTTTTCAAGGAGTATTTAACTTGAGATTAAAAGAATTACAATTATTTGGATTTAAATCTTTTGCAGACAAAACTACCATAGAATTTGACAAGGGAATCACAATTATAGTTGGACCAAATGGTTCAGGAAAAAGCAATATATTTGATGCTATGAGGTGGGTTTTAGGTGAGCAGAGTGTAAAAAGTTTGCGTGGGAATAAGATGGAAGATGTAATTTTTGCAGGTTCTGATACCAGAAAGACTTTGGGGATGGCAGAAGTTTCCCTGGTTTTGGAAAATGAAGATAAAAAAATAAACCTGCCTTATTCTGAAATAAAAGTAACAAGAAGAATTTATCGTTCCGGAGAAAGTGAATACTTAATAAATGATAATCCATGCAGATTAAAAGATATTACAGAGATGTTTATGGGAACAGGAATTGGTATAGATTCTTATTCAATAATATCCCAGGGTGAAGTAGACAAGATAATAAATGCAAAACCAGAAGAAAGAAGAGAAATTTTTGAAGAAGCAGCTGGTATTACAAAACATAAAAAAAGAAAAGAAGAAACTTTAAGAAGATTAGAAACAGTTGAACAGGATATGATAAGAATAAATGATATTTTAGAAGAAATAAAAAGACAGGCAAATTCGCTTGAACGGCAGGCAAAAAAAGCAGAAAAATACAAGATGCTAAAAGAAGAAACCGAGTCAATAGAAATTACAATATCAAAAAAAAGAATTAAAGATCTTAATGAAAAATATCAAAAATTGATTTTGGAAAAAGAGGAAATAGAAAGCAAAATAGAGAAAGAAAATTTTAAATTAAAAGATTATGAAGAAAAATTAGAAAAGTTAAATCATGAAATTAATCAAAAAGAAAATGAAATAAATGAGAAAAAGAATAATTTTATAATAATGCAACAGGAAATAAAAAGATTAGAAGATAATTTGAACTATAATGAAGAAAGACAGAAAGAAATACTTCAGCAGAGTGAAAATGTAAGTATGGAGATAGAAAGAATAATTGAAAAAATAGAAAAAATAAAAATTGAAATAGAAAATAATCAGAAACTAATTGAAGAAAAGCGGAATTTTCTATCAATAAAACAGGCAGAATTAGAAAATAATAAAAAATGTATAGAAAATATTGAAACTGAAATAAATAAAATTTATGAAAAGAAAAAATTAAAAAGTGAAGAAATAGAAAAGTTAATACATAAAATAGCAGAATTAAAAAATAAAATTATTGAAAAAAAACTATTAATCAAAGGAATAGAAGATAATATTTATAACATAGAAAAACAAAAGCAAGAAAATGAAGAAAAAATAAAATTAATAGAACTGGAAGTTGAAAGTATAGAAGATAAATTGAAGATTAAAGAAGAAACAATAAAAGATATCAAAACAAGAGAAGAAAATCTTTTAAAAAAGAAAATAGAATATAACAGGAATTTAAAGAGGATAGATGAAATAATAAAAGAACAATCAATCATCATTAGTAAAATTAAATCCAAGTATAATTTATTAAAAGAAATGCAGGAAAAGATGATAGGTTTTAGTAATATAATTAAAAAGGTTTTAACAGAATTTAAACAACAGGTGAGTTTTGAAAAAGAGGATGAAATGATTGAAAGTTTAAATAATTTAATCAATGTTGAAACTAAATATGCAAAAGCAGTAGAAAAGAATTTTTCATCATTACTCCAGGCAGTTTTGGTTAATGATTACGGGTTAATAGAAGAAATATTTTCCTTATATGAAAAAGAAAAGGGAGAAATGCTTTTATTAAATAATAAAATTTTAGAGCAAAATTATGAAACTATACTTGGTATCTGGAAAAAAAAAATTACACATAGAAATATTGAAGCTTATCTGCCGGATTTGATAAGTGTTAATGACAAATTTAAAAGTGTAAAACTGCTTTTTTATAATGTTTTTGTGGTAGATAATTTTGCAAAGGCAAAAGAGGTTTTAAAGGACATAAAAATTGATGAGCAATTTTATATATTAACCGGAACAGATGAACTTATATCAAATTATGGAATATTTAAAAAAGTTGGAAGCGAACAGGAAGTTGGAACTAATTTATTAACTCGTATTCAACAGATAAATGAAATGAAAAGTGAAATATTATTTGCAGAGCAAAGGTTGTTTTCCTTAAATGATGAAAGAAAATTTTTAAATGAAAAGATTTTAATAATAGAAAAACAAATAGAGGATTTATCCGCCAGATACCATAATCAATATGTAGAAGTTATAAAGGATGGTGAAAAAATTAAACAAAGGCAGGAGGAACAGCAGATTTATCAGGAAAATTTTGAAAAAAACAAAATAGATATAAATAATTTTATCAAATTAAAACAAGATATGTTAAAAATGAAAGAAACATTAGAAATACAAAAGGGTGAGATGGAGTTGACTTTGGATAAAAACAGGGAGGAATTACAGGAATTAGAAAAAGTTTTTAAAGAAGTTGAAAGTAAAAAAAATATTCAGAAAATCAAAGATGAAGAACTTGAAAAAGAAATAATAAAGGAAAAAGGGAATCTGGACATGTTTTTATCAAATAATAATATTTTAGACAAAAGAAAAGAAGAGATAAATCAGGAATTTGATAATTTAAAAAAAGAAAAAGAAAATATTGTGAATAAATTAAAAAACATAGAAGAAGAAAAAATGAATATAAAATTAAAAATAATGCAATTGCAATCAGAAGTATCAGTTAAAGAGGAGCATATGAATAATTTAAAAAAAGATTTTGAAGAAATAAAAAAGCAGAAGGATGAATTAGAAAATTTCATAAAAGATATGGGTAAAGAAAGGGAAAAATTAAAGGAAAAATTAACAGATATAAAAATTAAAATTAACGAATTAAGTTATGAAATAAAAAGTATCTATAACAAAATACAGGATGAATATAAAGTTTCATTAAATGAGGAAGAAATTAACAATTTGCAAATTGATGATGAGCAATTTAAGGAATTAAATCTGAAACTCGAAGATAATAAAGAAAAAATGGCAAATATCGGTGTTGTAAATTTAGTGGCTATTGAAGAATATGAGACAGCAAAAAAAAGACAGGATTTTATGCAAAATCAGTATAACGATCTACTTTCAAGCAGGGAAGATTTAAAGAAGATAATAAAAAAATTAAATGAGGAATCAACTTTGTTGTTTTCAGATACATTTAAAAAAATTAAGGAAAATTTTAAGGAAGTATTTAAAATGATGATGAAAGGTGGCGATGCAGATGTTATTTTAATAGATAAGGAAAATATTTTAGAAACAGGTATTGATATAATTGCCAAGCCGCCTGGAAAAAAATTACAAAATATCAGTTTGTTATCTGGTGGTGAAAAAGCAGTAACAGCAATATCACTTCTTTTCGCAATTTTTTTAATAAAAACAAGTCCATTTTGTATTATGGATGAAATAGATGCTCCACTTGATGATGTAAATATTGTAAGGTTTACTAAATTTTTAAATGAATTTAAAAATAAAACCCAGTTCATCATAATCACACATAATAAACTAACTATGGAGATGGCTGATATTATCTACGGTGTTTCTATGGAACATGATGGTGTTTCAAGAATAATTTCAGTCAGATTAGATAAAATCAGTGAAATTGCAAATGGCTCAAATTAATTTTTTAAATAAAATAAAGGAATTTTTTTTACAAAGAGATAAAAGTGATAATCTGGAAAGAATAGAAGAAATACTATTAGAAGCTGATATATCGGTTGATTTAGTTGAAAAAATTTTAAATAAACTAAAAGAAAAAAGTATAAAAGAGTATCAAGATTTTATAGCGGAATTAAAAAATTTGATATATATGATTTTAGCTGATAATCAGACAAATACATTTTATGAAAATGAGTTAAATGTGATATTGATTGTAGGGGTAAACGGAGTTGGTAAAACAACAACTTGCGCAAAACTGGCTAAAAAGTTTTTAAATAAAAACAAAAAGGTCTTACTTGTTGCTGCTGATACATTCAGGGCTGCTGCAATTGAACAAATTGAAAAACTTGCCCAGATGATTAAAACGGATATAATCAAAGGTGAACCAGGGGCTGATCCTGCTTCTGTTGTTTTTGATTCTATGCAGAAAGCAAAAAAATCTAAATTAGATTTTGTAATTGTAGATACAGCCGGTAGATTGCATAACAAATTCAACTTAATGCAGGAACTTAATAAGATACAAAAAGTTATTTTAAAAGAAATAAACAGTAAAAATCTGTTTTCTTTAATTGTATTAGACTCCAATACCGGGAAAAATATGTTAAATCAGGTAAAAGAATTTAATGAAAAATTAAAGATTTCAGGAATTATTTTAACTAAATTTGACAGTATGTCAAAAGCGGGCAGTTTGTTGAGCATAAAAAATGAACTAAAAATACCCATTAAATATTTAGGTTGTGGTGAGAATATGGAAGATATTATAGAATTTACCCCGGAAATTTATATAAAAAAATTTTTTGACATAAATTAGCATAACATGAAATGGATTTTTTATAATAATATAAATCAAGAAAGATTGAAAAATTTAATGGCGCATTACAATTTTTCAGAACATATTTTAAAAGTTTTTATTAACAGGGGATTTGATACACCGGAAAAAATTGATAGTATATTAAATATAGATAAAGAGCCACTTTATTCACCTTTTCTTTTAAATGATATTGAAAAAGCTTTATTAAGAATTGAAAAAGCACTTAAAAAAAAAGAAAAAATTTTTATTTATGGCGATTATGATGTTGATGGTGTAACAGCAATAGTCATTTTAATTAAATTTTTTAAAGATGAATTAAAATATAAAAATATAGAATATTATATACCAAGCAGACAGGATGAAGGGTATGGTTTGAATAAAGATGCAATTTATTATATAAAAGAGAAAGGTTGCACTTTAATAATAACTGTGGATTGTGGTATAAATTCAAAAGATGAAATAAAATTTGCTGTTGAAAACGGATTGGATGTTATAATTACAGACCATCATACGCCGGATATAAATAATTTGCCGAAAGATTCAATTGCAATAATAAATCCAAAAATTTCATCTGATTATCCCAATAAAGAATTAAGCGGGGTTGGAGTAGCATATAAATTAATCAGTGGGCTTGCTGAAAAAATGAATTTGGATATAAAAGACAAATTTTTGGATTTTGTTACTTTGGGCACCATTGCTGATATTGTGCCTTTATCATATGAAAATAGAATCATAGTAAGGAGAGGTTTGAAAAAATTAATGAACCCTGAAAATCCAGGATTAAGAATACTAAAAGAAAAAAGTGGATTAAAAAATAATTTTTCAGTAACAACTTATCATATTGGGTATATCCTTGGTCCAAGGATAAATGCCGCCGGCAGATTAGAACATGCTAAAAAAGCTGTAGAATTATTTTTAAATGATGATGAAAAAGAAATTGAAAAAATAACAGAATACTTAAATGAAAAAAATGCTGAACGAAAATCATTAACAGAAAAAATTGAGATTGAAGCGTTAAAAAAAATAGAAGGGATATTTGATGAAAAGAAAGATTTTTTAATTGCACTATATGATCATAACTGGAATGCTGGTGTTGTTGGTCTAGTTGCATCAAAGATTTTAAAAAAATTTTATCGTCCGACTATTATTTTTACAAAAGATGAAAATGGTCTTTTACATGGAAGCGCAAGAAGTATTTATTCTGTTGATATATATGAAGCATTGAAAGTTGCAGAAAAATATATAGAAAAATTTGGTGGGCATAAATTAGCAGCCGGATTAACCCTAAAACCGGAAAATTTTGAAAATTTTAAATTGGCTGTGAATAATTATCTTTTATCAAACAAAACAATTGAAGATTTTGAAAATATTATTTTCATAGATGATATAATTAAAGAAAAAATTGATTTGAAAGAAATTAAAGTTTTGGAATACTTACAACCTTGGGGTGAAGGAAATCCAGCACCAAATTTTTTATTAAAAGGAGTTGAAATAAAAGATATTAAGTTATATAAAAATAACACAATAAAATTTTATGGATTACATAATAGAAAATTTTATAATTTTATTTTTTTTAGTGCTGAAGAATCAATTAAAAAAATATTAAATCAAAAAAAAATTCTTGATATGATTGTTACTCCAACAATAAATTTCTGGAATGATGAAGAAAATTTGGTAATGGAAATTAAAGATATTAAAAATTGATCAAAATTCGTAAAAAAATCTTGACAAATATATTATAAAAGTATATATTTACATCAGATAAGCAACAAAACCTAAAAAGGTTTTTATATTTTAAATAAAAAAAAGAGGAGAAAAAATTGAAAAGTTTGGGAAAACATTTGTTAGTTGAATTTTATGGATGTAATAAGAAAAAATTAAATGATTTAAAATTTGTTGAAGATGCAATGATAGCGGCTGCTGAAAACGCAAAAGCAACAATTGTTCAGGATGTGTTCCATAAATTCAGTCCGCATGGAATTAGCGGAGTAATAGTTATTGCAGAATCGCATCTGGCTATCCATACATGGCCTGAATATGGCTATGCTGCGGTTGATCTTTTTACATGCGGAGAAAAAACAGATCCCTGGGAAGCATTTTATTATTTAAGTGAGAAATTTGAAGCAAAGATAAAAACGACATTAGAATTGAAAAGAGGCACAATAGAATTTACCAATTCCAAATCAGGAGTTGAAGAAAAAATTAAAGCATATACTTAAAAAGAGAGGTTATTAATGAATATTAAAAGAAAAAAAGAACTTATTGAATTATTAAATTCAATGAAAGAAGAAAAGTTAAATGAAATAAAACAAAATGCATCTGATATGGAAAGTATTAATAACTTTCAAAATGATGCCGGCGATTCTGTTGATACAGCTACCAATATGTATGATAAAGAATTACATCTTGATTTAACTGAAAAGAATAAAAAACTTTTAATAGATATTGAAGAAGCATTAAAAAAGGTAGAAAATGGAACTTACGGTAAATGCGAAAGATGCGGTAAAGAGATAAGTCTTGAAAGATTAAAAGTTCTGCCATTTGCCAAACTCTGTATTAAGTGTCAAAATTCATTATCAAATAAAAAATAATTAAAGATAAAATCAAAAAGGGGACAATAAATGTTTAATAGTTTTATTTTTACTTCTGGAAAAATATTAAAAAAGGAAAATTCCAAAGAAACCTTAAAATATTTAAAAAAAGATAATAATATTGTATGGATTGATCTTGAAGATCCAACAGAAGCAGAAATAGATATGCTGATTGATGAGTTTGATTTTCATCAACTATCAATAGAAGATGCAATTTTTCCACAGAATCATCCTAAAATAGAAGAATTTGAAAATTATGTTTTTATAACTCTTTATGGAATATGTTATGATGATGTTATAACATACCAGGAACTTAATATTTTTTTTGGAAGAAATTATGTTATAACGCTTCATGAAAATAAATTAAATTCAATAACAAAATTAATTAACAGAGTTAACAGGATGAGAGAAAAGGAAACAGGTAGTTTGACCGGAACAAATGATATATCAAAAGGCAGTGATATACTATTATACGCTATAATAGATTCACTAATCAATGATTATTTCCCGATAACAGAAAAATTGGATGATAGGATGGAAGCTTTGGAAAATAAAGTGTTGGAAGAAAAAAGTGAAGAAATACTTGATGACCTTTTTAAACAAAAGAAAAACATTTTAATTTTTAGAAAATTTGTTTCTTTGGAAATGCAGCTTATCAATAAATTATGTAGAGCTGAAGTTGACTTTATAAGAGAAAAAACCAAAATTTATTTCAGAGATATTTATGACCATATTTCAAGAATAAATGAAGACCTTGAAATATTAAGAGAAGTAATTCCTTCATTTATTGAATCATATTGGAGTATGTATTCTAAAAAATTAAATCATTCAATACATCGTTTAACAATTTTAGCAACCATTGCTATCCCACTTATGATTATTACAAGTTATTATGGAATGAATCTGGAACTGCCTGAATTTAAGTGGGGAATTTTTGGAATGTTTTTTATGTGGGCGCTTTCATTTGTGTTTTCGTTTGTTTTGTTTTTGCTGCTAAAATTAAAAAAGTGGATTTAATTAATCGGGATTTTTAATTAAAAAAGAAAATTTTATGAAAATCAGCAGCGGGATATTTTCAGGACAAAAATTATATATACCAAATAATAAAAATATACGTCCTACTTTGACTAAAATACGACAGGCAATTTTTAACATGATAAGAAATCGCATTTCTGATTCTGTTATTATTGATTTTTTTGCTGGAACAGGTGCGTTTGGATTTGAAGCTTTAAGCAATGGGGCAAAAAAAATTATTTTTATAGAAAAAAAATACAAAAACATAATTTATAAAAATGCTGAAAAGTTAAAAATAGAAAAAAATAAAATAATAATTTTAGGTTATGATTTTATACAAGCATGCCGAATTTTAAAAAAAATGAATTTAAAAGCTGATATAATATTTGCAGACCCGCCTTACAATAAAGGATTTATAAAAAAAATATTGAAATTATCAATTCTAAGTGATATTTTGGTAAAAGGTGGATTTTTTATTATTGAGATACATAAGGATGAGTATAAAGAAAACGAAGAGTTATTTAAGACATTTGAAATAATAAAAGAAAAGAAATATGGAGATATTTATGTGTTAATTATAAATAAATAGGAGAATAAATATGGTTGATATAAAGATATTAAAAGAATTGGATTTTTTCAAATCTTTTACAGAAGAAGAACTTAAGGTTTTCTCACAAAGGCTTATCATGGAAGAATATAAAGAAGGGGAATATATTTTCAATGAAAATCAAATTGGCGATTATTCTATGTTTATTATAATTAATGGAGTTGTAAAGGTGACTAAAAAACAAAAAATGGAAGAAAAGGTTATTGCGAATTTAAAAGAAGGAGAATTTTTTGGTGAGATGGCAATGTTAATTCCGGCGCCACGGTCAGCTTCTGTAATTGCGATAAAACCAACAAAAGTTTTAAGATTTTCTGATATGGATTATAATTCTTTTAAAAAAGATTATCCGTCTATAGTTATAAAATTAAACGAAATTTTTATTAAAGTATTGATTATGCGTTTAAGGGATGCTGATAAGAAACTTGTTAAAGAAGGATATGGTATTGGAATATTGTAGGTAAAAATTTATGATTTTAATTAAAAAATGGATTATTAATATAATAGCCTTACTTTTTTTTGTTGAAACAATAAAAAGATTAGAAATAATAAATAAAGAGACCTGGGTTTTTATAACCCTTATAATTACTTATACAGTTGTGGATATTATTATAATTATAAATATTTTTTCTTAACCTATTTTGTTTTTTATTGCTTTGCCATTAAGTATATTTACTTTTGGAATTTTTACTGTTATAATTAATTGATTTTTATTTGCATTGGCAGGTTATATTTGGTTCTGGTTTTTAGGTAGCAGGTTTTGCAGGAGCGATATTCGGTTCTTTGTTATTCACCTTTATAATTTTTTATGTAAATATTTTTGTAAAGAATAAAATAGCTATACAAATGTAAAATATAGAATTATTAAATAAAATATGCGAGGGTGGTGGAATTGGCAGACACGCATGTTTGAGGGGCATGTGGAGCAATCCGTGCGGGTTCAAGTCCCGCCCCTCGCACCAAAAATTTTAAAGTAAGGACAGGTGTTAAAATTTTAAAAATTTTTAATAGATATTATAATTTATAAAAAGGAGTAAATAATGACAAAGAAAAAAAAATATTTTAAAAAGTTTTTAATTGGAATTGACCTTGGTGGAACTAATGTATATATGGTCCTGGTTGATACAAAAGGTAAAATATATGCAGAAAAACATTTTCCAACTCTTGCTGAAAAAGGTCCAGATTTTGTTATTGATAATATAATTTTAGAATTAAAAAATCTTGTAAATACAAATGGTTATAGTATAAAAGATATATGGAGGATAGGTATTGGTTCGCCAGGACCGCTTGATAGTAAAAAAGGCATAGTTTATGGGGCTGTAAATTTGCCCGGGTGGAAATATGTTAAATTGAAAGAAAAAGTACAAAAAGCAACAGAAATAAAAACAGCAGTTGATAATGATGCAAATTGTGCGATTTATGGTGAAAAATGGCTTGGTGCCGGGAAAAAATATAATAATATAATTGGATTAACTTTGGGAACAGGGATAGGCGGAGGAATTATAATAAATGGAAAACTTATACGCGGTATAAATTATAATGCAGGTGAAATAGGACATATGTCCTTAAATCCAGATGGAATATTATGTAAATGCAAAGGTAAGGGTTGTTTTGAACAATATGCTTCTGCGTCTGCTATTGCAAATATTGCTAAAGAAAAAATCAGGCAAGGTAAAAAATCTATTATTACAGAAATTGTTAAAGGGGATTTAAATAAAATAACATCAAAAGTTGTTTATGAAGGTTTGCTTGCAAATGATGAACTTGCAAAGGAGATATGGAATGAGTTTATTAAATATTTAGCAACAGGAATTAGAAATATTTTGCATATATTTAATCCTGAAGTTGTTATAATCGCAGGCGGTGTTATTAATGCCGGTGAAAAATTATTTGTTCCTTTAAGAGAAGCAGTAAAAAAACAGACCTTTGAAATAATTTATAATGCAGCTAAAATTGTGCCAGCAAGTCTTTCAGAACGGGCTGGAGCAATAGGTGCTGCTGGTCTTGTTTTATTTGAAGGAGATTTTTACGGTGTATAATGGAATTAAAAGAGAAGTATTTTAAACTTATTTTAAATTTATTAAGCGTTTTTATTATTTCCTTAACACCGCTTATTTTCTGGCAGCCATTTTTTGATCCTTTTGGACCGGCACAATTAATGGTAATAAGAATATTCATACCAATTTGTTTATTAGTTTATTTTATCTATATATACCAAAAAGAAGTTTTAGTTATAAAAAATTCTTTATTTGTAATACCTCTTTTGATTTATATAATTATATCAATAATATCCATGTTTTTTTCAATTAACAAGGAAATTAGTTTAAAGTATTTAATGGAAATTATAATTACAATTATTGGTGCTTTTTTAATTTATAATATTGCCGAACGAAAAAATTTTAAAAAGTTAATCTTTTTTTTGCTGGTTATTCATTTTATTATGGCAATTTATGGCTTGTTACAACATTATGATATGGATTTTTTTAAATGGAATACTAATTTTTCAGGAAGGCCACTAGGGACAATTGGAAATCCTGATTTTTTTGCTAATGAACTATTGCTCCCTTTGTTTTTACTCCTTGGTTATATGATATATGAAAAAAAATATAAAATAGTTATAGTCATATCTTTTTTAATAATTTTTTTATGTTTTATTTTTACAAAAGTTGTTGGAGCATATATTGGATTTTTCGGTGGTGTGTTTATTTTAATAATTACCATCTACTATTTAGAAAAAGAGAAAATAAATAATTTAATCAAAAAGAATAAAACTATAATATTAATTTTAATTATATTATTCTTAATAGTTTCTTTTATAATAACACCACGATTTTTTAATTGGGTAAAAAATGGATTTTCAGATAAAAAAAGATCAATTGTTCACAGACTATTAATGTGGGAAGCGAGTTTGCTTATGATAAAAGATTATCCTGTATTTGGAACAGGAATAGGGACATACAGGATGCATTATCCGTATTATCAGGGTATTCTCCTTAATGATCCTGAAAATAAGGAATATGACTATGTAGTGACCTGGATGCCACATCAAAATTATTTGCTTGTTGGTGCTGAAACAGGGTTAGCTGGATTGGGTAGTTTTTTATTGATCATTACTGCTTTTTTTATTATAAATTATAAAATATTTATTAAATATAAAATATCAGACCCGTGTGCTCTTGGAATTTTTACAGGAATTTTTTCACTTCTTGTGGCTTCTTTATTTAATACATTTTATAATGTGCCATCTACAACTTTTGTATTTTTTTTATTTTTGTTATTACAAAATATGTTTTATAAAAAACAGGAACTAACCTTAAAATTAAATAAAAAAATAATACTAACGGCGATATTAATAACAATAATTACTATAATATATATTATTATGGCAGATGGAAAGACATTACTTTCTAATGTTTATTTAAAAAAAGCAAATAAAATGGTTAAAGAAAAAAATTTGGAAAAAGCAATTGATTATTACAAGCGTATTATTTCATTAAAACCTGTAGAATTGACCCCGCAGATGGATGTTGGGTATTTTTATTTTGCAGCAGAAGCATACAGGGAAATAGGTGATTTGAAAAATGCAATGCAAAATTATGAAAAAGATTTAAAAATAAATCCATATTGTCCCGAAGTAAATAACATGCTGGGAGCAACTTATGGACAACTTGGTCTTTTTGATGATGCAATAAAAAGATTAAAACTTGCGGTTTTTTTAGCTCCGCATTATGAAGCAGCAGTTTCAAATTTGGCAACGGCATATATGGCAAAAGGGGATAAAATAAATGCAGTGAAAATTTTAAAGGAATTTTTACAGAAAAATCAAAAAAATGAAAGAATAAAAGATATGCTTGATACTATAGAAAAAATAAAATAATAAATCTTTATGCAATTCATAAAAAAACAAGAAACATTAATTTTAATAATTTTATTAATAGTTATTTTTTATGTTTTTCTGAGAACAACCCATCCTGTATTTAAAAATAATGATTCTCCGGAAACTTCATTAGCTTCTTTTACGCTTGGAATAGGACATCCGCCAGGTTATCCTTTGTTTACATTATCAGGGAAAATTTTCAATCTTTTACCAATTGCAAATCCTGCTTTCAGGACAAACATGGCTTCAATTTTTATCTCAATGCTTATAATTTTTATAAATTATATTTTTTTAAAAAAATATTTATTAAATAATATTCCTGAAAAATTTATGCAATATATCTTAGGTTATTTTTCAACATTTATACTTGCTTTTAATTTTTTATTCTGGAATCAGGCTATAGAAGCAAAAGGCGGGATATATATTTTAAATCTTTTATTTTTTATGGTTCTGATTTTCCTGGCAAAAGATATTATTGAAAATTATAAAGTAAGAAATTTTTATTTATTTTTTTATCTTTATGGATTATCGCTTGCAAATCACTGGCCAAGTATGATAATTTTTTTTCCCTGGCTTATTTTTTTATTTTATAAAAACTTAAAAAAATTAAACTTAAAAGATTACTTTTTTATAATATTTTTTCTTGTCATTGGCATATCACCATATTTATACCTGATTATCAGGTCAAAGACAAATCCTGTCTTAAACTGGGGCAATCCTTCTACAATTGAAAATCTATTTTGGGTTATATTGCGGAAAGGTTATATTTATCCTATAAAACCTGGCTTTGATGTTATTTTATATCAAACCAAAGAATTCATAAGATTATTTATTACTAATTTTAATTTATTATGGATTTTTTCAATATTTGGAGTAATAAACTTATTTAATAAAAATAAAAGATTATTTTGGTTTTATTTGATTATTTTTTTAACAATAGTTTTTATGGTTGTTTTTTATAATAGAACACAAAAAGACCTGTTATGGCAGATGGATATATTTTTATTGCCAGCTGAATATATTGTTTATATTTTGATTATGACTGGCATATGTGCGGTTTTTAAATATAGAAAAGATAAAATATATAAAACAATTATTATTATATTTCTCTTTTTGGTTACTATTTATATGTTTAAAAGTAATTGGAATAAAAATAATAATAGCAGGGATTTTATTTTATATGATTATGGGAAAAATATTTTACAGACAATTGAACTTAATTCCTGTTATATAGGAGATGGTGATTATAATTTAATGCCTATTTACTATTTCCAACAGATTCACAAGTTAAGAAATGATATAAAATTTGCCACGGTATCTTTTTTAATATTTAAGTGGGGAATAGATGATTTTATAAGCAGATATGATTATATCCAAATGAAACCTTTTGGGACAAATAATAATATTAAAAATATTATCCAATTTTATATAAATAAGACAAATGTATACTTGAGCAGCTATTTCCCAAGATTGAATGAAATTGATATTAAATTAAAAAGAAATCAAAAAGGGATTTTAATAAATTTATCAAATGAAAAAAAAATATTTTCAGCCAAAATTTTTGATTTATATTCATACAGGGGAATTTTTGAAAAGAATTGTCTGCAAAATAAAATGAACAAGGATTTAATTGGCTGGTATCCTGTTTGCATGGTAAATCAGGCAAATGAAAATTCAGTTATGGGGGATTTTGAAGGGGCAATAGATTTATATAAAAGGGCATTATTATTTCCTATTGATAAACCAGAAGATAATATTTATTATAATCTTTCATTAGCATATAAAGGGAAAAAAGATATATATAATCAACTTATATGTCTTTTAAAAGCTTCTGAAAAAACAAAAGAAAGAATTATTATGGAAGAATCTATATTGCTATGCTATTACATTGGTTGGCTTAGTAAAATTGATGAGTTAATGCCTAAATTATCTGATAAAAGCGAAAATATATTAAAAATTTATGATGTTCTTTCAAAATTAACTAATAATGAAAAATATGAAATTATGTTAATTAAGGCAAATGAATTATTAAATAATTGGAATTTTCATATTGCGGAACTTTTATATAAAAATTTAATTGAAAAAAATTATAAGAAAGATATAATATATAGAAATATTGGTGTGTATTATTTTAAAACGGGAAATTATGACGAAGCATTACGGTATTTTTTAATGTCTCAAAACGAAACAAATAATTCAGAAATATATTTATACTTAGCGTTTACACAATATAAAATAGGTAAAAAAGTTGAAGCAATAAAAACTTTAAAAGAAGGATTGCAAATTTTTAAAGAAGATAAACAATTAAAAAATTTACTATTTAATATTGAAAAAGAGGTTTTAAATAAATGAAAAAAATTCTGATAATAATGAAAGACAGGGAAGAGGCAATTCGTATAAATAATTTTTTACTTGAAAATAAATATTTTTCTTTTATTTTTCTTGAAATTTCTGATTTGTTGAAAAAAATTACTTCTGAAAAATTTGATTTATTGATTATTGATATTGATATTATGAAAGAATTTGAATTAAATCTGGCAAAATATTTAAAGGAAGAATTGCCTGACACTAAAATATTAATTATAGCGAAAGACAAAATAAATGAAGCAATTGAAATAGCTGAAAAAAATAATCTGTATTATATCCAGAGTCCTGTGAATTTAAACGAATTAAAATTTATAATAAAAAAAATATCAGAAAGTATTGAAAGACAAAAAATTTATAATTTAGAATATTTTGAAAATAGATTTATTGGTAAAAGCGAAAAAATAGTCAAAATTAAAAATTTAATAAAAAAAATTGCAAAAAATAATAGTAACATACTTATTACAGGTGAAACAGGAACAGGGAAAGAACTGGTTGCGCGTGCTATTTATGAGTTGAGTAACAGATCAGAAGGTGCTTTTATAACAGTGAATTGTGCCGCTATACCTGAAAATCTGCTTGAGTCCGAACTTTTTGGATATAAAAAAGGTGCTTTTACAGGCGCCACAGAAAATAAAAGAGGGTTAATAGAACTTGCTGATAATGGGACTCTTTTTTTAGATGAAATAGGGGATTTAAGTTTAAATTTGCAAGCGAAATTATTAAGAGTAATTGAATATAAAGAATTAAGACCGCTTGGTGAAGAAAAAACAAAAAAGGTGGATGTCAGGATAATATCTGCAACGAATCAGGATTTATTACAACTCATAAAAGAAAAAAAATTCAGAGAAGATCTTTTTTTTCGCCTTAATGTCGTGCATATAAATATTCCGCCATTAAGAGAAAGAAAAGAAGATATAGCGTTACTTATCAGATTTTTTATAGAAAAATACAATGCAATAAACAAAAAAAATATTATCGGAATAGACCAAAGAGCCAGGTTTATATTACTTCATTATGATTATCCTGGAAATATAAGAGAACTTGAAAATATAATACAGCACGCGGTTATTTTCTGCGAAAAAGAAATAATACAGGTTGAAGATTTGCCTCAAAACATACAAAATTTATCATTATTTGAGCGCCTTGAAGAACATAAAGAAAATGATGAACAGGATAAAAGTATTACAGGAGATATAGATAAGGATTTGAATCTGGCAGAAGTTGAAAAAAAAATAATCTTAAAAGCCTTTGCAAAATATGGAAATAATCATACCAAAGTAGCGAAAGTTCTTGGGATATCCCGTTCTACGTTATGGCGCAAAATAAAAGAATATAATTTGATGATAAAAGAACAATAAAATTATTTTATATCATATCTTATTGATACAGTGGTTGAATAACCATCCTTCACATAAATATGCTCATACGCATCAATATCACCAAGACAATTTTTTATTTTCCCGATAAAAATACTATGGTCACCAGTTGCAAAAGAATCCATAACTTCACATTCATAAGCAACTATGGATTCTTTGATAACAGGGGGAGTTATTTTTTCGGATTTTATTGTTTCAAGTTTTAACTCGCTTAATTTATCCATATATTTTCCTGAAAACATACCACATTGTATTGCTTTTTCAGCAATTTCTGGTTTAGGGAAACATAGTGAAAATTCAGGAATTTCTTTTAAATTTTTATATGTATGTCTTGTATTTCCAACTGAGATTGCAATTAAAAGAGGAGAAAAAGAAGTAAACATAAACCAGGATAATCCCATAACATTTACTTTATTATCTTTAGAAATTGTAACAAGTAATGCATAATAATGCGGAGAAGTCAAAATAAGTGTTCTATCAAAATCAACAGGTTTTAACATAAATTTTTATAATGAACCACTTATTGATATTTGTAAGGAATTTCCAAGTTCTCCATACGGTTCAAAAGAAATATCTATCATTTTACCATCGGAATCAATTCCTATACCAAAATTTATATCTTTGAATCCTTCTTTTATAAGAGAATTATCAGTGCGATAACCGGTGCGTAAAATTAAAAGATATGGTGTTTTAAATTCAACACCAAAACGATAAACAGGATTGTTATTTATTTTTCCGCAAATATCAAAATCCAGATTTAATATGAAATCATTTATTTCAAAAGAATAGGCAGTAGCAAAGGAAAGTTCTTTTGCTAAGACAAAATCACCTAATCTGCCGCCAAAATTTTTAGCAACAATGCTGAAATTAAGATTTTTCACAGGAGAAAAATACCTAATACCTATGTCAAATGAAAAAGTATAAAGCATACTGTTATCTATATTATCAAGTATGTATTTAAGATTGATGCCAAAATCAATGTCTTTATCCATTGAATTTGAATATGATAAAATGCCAGTAAGCGCATAAGGAGTAAATGTACCTTTTTCAACATATTTATTATTTTCGTCAATATCATATTTTTCAATGGTTCCTGAATTAAAATAAATTAAACCAAGACCAAAAACACCAATTTTATTAAATTTTTTGGCTAAACTAATATTATCTGCCATTGTATCCATTAACCATATGTTATGGGAAACAAAAATGTTCCAATCATAACTTACACGTTGCATATTTGAAAGTCCGGCAGGATTCCAGAAAATAGAAGAAGCATCTTTGGCAAGACCAATATAAGCGTTTCCCATGCCAGCTCCTGCTGCGCCAATGGTAAGATCAAGATATTTTGCTGCAACACTGGATGAGTCATCATATTTTTCAATTACATCAGGATCAGCAAACAAAAAACCTGATATTAAAACAATTATTAAAATAAGAAAAAGATTATTTTTCATTTTTACCCTCCGTTTATTTAATTATGGCGAATTTTTTATGTGGAAATTTTTCAGAAGAACCATCTGTATATTCAATTTTTACTTTATAAATGTAAATTCCCCGGGCTAAGTTTTTAATGTTAAATTCAGTATATCCATTTGGAGAAAAATCATAAATTCTGCCAGCCTCGCTTCCGTCAATTGAATTTATAATAATCAAAACCTGTTTTGGAATTTTATTTTTAGGTAAAGGATATGCAATAACTATTTTTTCTCCATAAGCAGGATTAGGATATGCAATTATTTTATCCGGTGGTATAGCTGGTGTTGGTGTTGATGTTTCTGTAGGTGTAAGTGTTATGGTAAAAGTTTGAGTGTTTGTATGTGTTGCTGTTGGTGTATAAGTTTCAGAAAAAGTTGCTGTTTCAGTAGGAGTATCTGTCTGTGCAAATATAAAACAGGAAAAAATAAGCGAAAATAAAAGTGTTATTATTAATTTAATAAATCTCATAGAGAACCTCCTTTTTAAGTGTTAAAATAATTTTACTTTAATTATGATATAAGTCAATAAAAATTAATACTAAAAAATGATACTTGAAAATCGGTATAGAAAATTGCTTTTTTTCAGGAATAACTTTTAAACTTTACAACAACTTATTATTCTGTTATTTTATTTAAGAACAAAATAAAAGAGGAATTATATGGAAAGCGACCTTAAAAATTTTCTTAAAAAATATCATATTGAATATATTATAGCTGCTTTTATTAGTATTTTATTAATACAGATTAATTATATATTTTTTAAAGGGAAAATAATAAATTTTTTAAGGGATTTTTTATTTTGGTATAATTTAATTTTAATATTATTGGCGTTTTTTGTTTTTTTAATTGCGAGCATTTCTTATCCTAAAATATATAAATTTAAAATACTGTTAACAGGTTATATATTAATTTCTTATTATATAATTTTTTTATTTATAACAAATAAGTTTCCGGTAAAACTGCAAATTTTTGGAATAAATTTTAATTTTTATGAAAAAGCTTTGGAAGCACCAGGACATTTTGCTCTTGCATTTTTAATAACTGCTTTTAATTTGAATTTGATATTTGTTATATCCGCAAAACCTACAATTAATTATAATGACGGGAAAAAATATTCATTGTATATATCAATTATAAACATAATATTTTATTTTTATGTCCTGTTTTTTATTTCCGGAAAATTTATTGGTAGTAAACCTGAAATTTTTGCCACAAAATTCGTTTTGACATTTAATAAATATTATCCGATATTAAATTTTTTAATTTTAATAATTGTTTTTCTGATTTCTATTTACAACATAGAAGAAGAACATAATTATGGAAGTATAATTATGTCTATGTCAATGATGTGTTTTTTCTGTGCTTTAAATGCAGATGCATACTGGCCTGTAAAAGTTACTTTGCCTGTTATGGCGATAATTATTATTATAGGTATATTTGCACACTGGGTTAATTGTTTACATCATAAAGCGCATTATGATCCTTTACTTAAAATATATAACAGACAATTTATGAATAATATAATAGAAGGTATTGCTGAAATAAAGATTGGTAAAATTTTTAGTGTTTTAATGTGTGATATAGACCATTTCAAAAAAATAAATGACACTTATGGACATGAAGCAGGGGATATAGTTTTATATAATGCTGCACAGACAATAAGAAACAATGCATTACCGGAAGGAATTGTTTGTAGATATGGTGGTGAAGAAATAATAGTATTTTTAAGAAATAAAGTTGATGACGAAGCTAAAAGCAAAGCAGAAAAAATAAGAAAAGCAATTAAAAAGTTAAAAATAAAAACAAAAGGCAAAGTGATTTCAATAACAGTCAGCATAGGTGTTGCAGGAACCGAAAAAGGAATTCAGGAAATTGCTAAAGTAATAAAAAGGGCAGATGAAAATGTATATAAAGCAAAAAAGAGAGGTCGTGATAAGGTTGTAATGGAATAAATTATTTATAAAAATAAAAGGAGGGAAAAATTGTGAAAAATGTAAGTGTTATATTTATAACAGTTGATAAAAAGAAAAATGCTCAAAAAATAATGCTAGAATTATTAAAAAAAAGGTTGATTGCATGTGTAAATCTTATCCCCAATATTAAATCTATGTATTGGTGGAAAGGAAAAATTGAAATTGCAGGAGAGTTTTTATTAATAGTAAAAACAAAAAAAGATAATGTGAAAAAGATTATTGAATTTGTAAAAAAAATTCATCCATATACCATACCTGAAATTATAGCGTTTGATATAAAAGAAGGGAACAAAGATTATATTAACTGGGTTATAAATGAAACTAGTATTAAAAATTGATTAAATAATAAATGGAAAAATTATCTTTTAAGAAAAGTTTATTTTGGGGATTTTTAATTTTTATTTTTTTTATGGTTTTATTTTTATTTTCTGAAAAGCGTGGAAGCGTTTATCTGATTGCTAAAATATTATATTCAATTTTTTTGGGAAGTTTTACATTTTTTATTTTTTTTACAGGAAAAATTTCTAAATTTCGCAGTGCTTTTTTTATAATTTCAGCATTAAGTTTTACAATTGTTTATAAATTTAAACTATGGGGAATAACAGGTAATTTTTTTATAGCGCCGCAGAAAAATGTTCCGGAAGTTCCACTCTGTCATATTGCGCTGGCTTCAAATTTTTTTATAACTTTTTCTGACCAGTTAAAATCTGTTTTTTTATACGGCTGGGATAAATGGGGATTTTATACAATTGGTATAGTTTATATTTTTTCAACATTAAGCATTGGGCAGGGATTTTGTTCCTGGGGGTGTTTTTATGGCGGTTTAGACGAGGGAATGAGCAGGATATTAAAAAATCCGATTTTTAAAGTAAAAAGTATTCCGGGGAAATTAAGGGATTTTCCTTTGGGTTTCTGGATCTTTTTGATTTTGGCTTCGCTTGTTTTATTAGAACCGGTATTTTGTTTATGGTTGTGTCCTTTAAAAATGACAACTTCAATTTTAAATGAAGATAATGGAATTATCTATAAAATGCAGATAATAATATTTATTTTGATTGGCATTATTTTTCTGTTTTTATTACCGTTTTTTTTAAAAAAAAGAACATTTTGCTCATTTATATGCCCTTTTGGGGCATTTATATCTATTGCAGGACAACTCAACCCATACAGAGTTGAAATTATAAAGGAAAAGTGTGTTAAATGCGATAAGTGTATTGAAGTTTGTCCAATGTATGCAATAGATAGTTGTGAATATAAAATAACAAACTATTGCACAAAATGTTTTTTATGTATAGATAAATGCGGAGAAAATGCAATTAAATTGACCATAAATAAAAATTCAAATAATTCTTATTATGTGTTTTTTATTTTATCAGCAATAATTATGGCAGGAGCATTATCTTCTTTTTTTATCCCAGAAGCATTAATTATAATATTTAACTGGTAAAAGATGGATACACTTAATGGATTTTTACTTGGGATATCAGCAGGGGTAAATTGTTTTTTTATGTGTTGCCCATATTTATTTCCATTTTTTATTGCACAAAAAAGGACAATAAAGAAAAATTTATTTTTGGTAATTGAATATCTGAGTGGGAGATTGTCTGCTTATTTGATTATTGGGATTTTATCAGCCGCCCTAGGGATTGTCGTTGGAGAATTTAAATCTGCATCAAAGATTTACTCTTTTCTTTTGATTTTTTCTTCTTTGCTTTTGTTTATGTATAATTTGGGACTTATTTTTGAGATCAAGTTTTTAAATATAAAAGCAGTTATGATTACCAACAGAATTCCTTTTTTAACTGGTTTTTTAAATGGGTTTAATTTTTGTCCGCCTTTAATAACGGCATTTTCTTATGGAGTAGCAGAAGGAAATATTTATAAAAATATTTTGTTTTTTATTTTATTTTTTTTAGGGAGTGCCATTTATATTTTACCATTTATTTTTACTGACTTTCTGGCAAAAGTTGAAAATTTAAAAAATGCAGGCAGGATCGCAGGTGTATTTGTGGCTGTGTGGTTTTTTATACATGGCATATATTTATTATTTAAAGTTTGAATGAGATAATGTATAATAACGGTGAACCAATTGAATAAAAAAGCGTCTAATCATTGTAAATATCAGTATGATTAGGAGGAAAAAAGATATGAAAAAAAGCATTTTTTATTTTTTTATTTTAATTTGCATATTTTTATTGATTGATTTTGATATAAATGCAGTAAATACAGATGATTATTCTGTTGCCTATATAAATGATTATGAAGGTGAATGCCTTATTAAAAGAAAAGGGCAGGATATAGCAGAAGTAATACTGGATATTTATGTGCCACTTTACGAAGAAGACACAGTTATAACAGAAACAGGCAGTATAGCAGAAATTATTTTTGATGATGCTACTGTTGTAAAACTTGATCCAGAAAGTAGAATGGTTATAAAAAGTTTAAAAGATAAAAAAACTTTGCTTAATTTATTAAAGGGGAAAATAATAGCGGTTGTAAAAAAATTAATAGGGAATGAGGAATTCACAATAAAAACAAAAATGGCAGCTGCTGCTGTAAAAGGAACAGAATTTATTGTAGAAATAGGTGAAGAAGAAAGAGTAGGAGTGTATAACGGCAAAGTAGAAGTTGCCAGAATTGACATGGAGGGAAATATTTTACATAAAATTATACTTGATGATGGTAAGGAAACCAAAATTGTCAAAAGGTTAAAAGGACCTGAAAAACCAATGAAATTAAATAGAGATTTTATAAAAAGATATAAAGAGATTAAAGATTTAAAACAGAAAATTGAATTTATCCGTGAAATGAAAAATAAAGGAAAAATAAAACAATATAAATTAAAAAGAAGAATAGAAAGAATTGAAAATTTAAAAAAAATTATCCAAAATAACCCGGATAATTTTAAAAAACTAACTGCCGGACAAAAAAAACTAATAGACAAAATGATGCAACTGGAACCGTATTTAAAAAAACAGCTTGAAGATCTGGAAAGAAAAGAAAAAGAAGATAAAAGGAAGATAAAAGTAATAGATAAATTTAACAAAGAAAGAGGTGCCGAATGAAATTTTTTTTAAAATTTTTTTTTATACTGATTATTTTTTCCGGTTTAATTTATGCGCAGGATAAAGCAGTAAATGATATACAAAAAAGTGATTCAGAATCCAGCCATACTGTTAAAATTACTATAGAAAATAAAACCGTGTATGATATTTCGGCACATGCTGATTTTGCAGGTAATATTTTACTTTTCTGGGGATTAATTTCAACAGGAACAGGAATTTTATTGATTAATAATAATGATGAATTGTTAAAGTCATTAGGAATTCAGAATGCTATCTGGGGAGTTGCAGAAACAGGCGCAGCTATGTGGGCAAAAGGGCTTATTGAAGGCAAAAAGGAAAGCGGCTATGATGAGCAAAAAGAAATGCAAAGATTTCAGGATTTTTTGGGCCTTAAATTCTTTTTTGATCTTGGATTTATTGGTTTAGGTTCTGCTATGTATATATTAGGCAATGAACAGATAAAAGGTCATGGTGCTGGAATTTTAATTCAGGGTTTTTCTCTTGCGATTTTTGATGGTGTTAATTTTATTGTAAGTAAAAATTTAAGCGAGAGATTTAAAGAATAAATTTATAAAATAAAAATTAAAAAAAACAAAAATAATAAAATAAGTAAAAAATAAAATTTATTAAAAATATTTTAAAAAACAAAAAATGTTTAATTATGTAAAACATATAACCATAATATGAAAAATACAAAAATTTTTTACATTTAAAAGTATTTTATTAAAAGTAAAAAAAATTGTATCTGTGAAAAAAAGCCATAAAAATAAGGTGTTTTTTATGATATTAATAAGATCATCAACGAAAATTTAACACGAAAAAATTTTCCACATAAAAAAAATTAAAAAAATTGTGTTAAATATATTGACAAATTTAGATTTTTATGCTATAAAAAACATATAACTAAATATAGAAAAATACAATAAAATTTAATTTTTCAGTAAATTTATTTTATATATTAAAAATGAGGTATTAAAAAATGAATGAAAAACTTATAGGGATTGGAGCAGCATCCAAATTATGCGGTTTATCAGAAAGGTCTTTACGATATTGGGAAAGTTTAGGTCTTATTACACCTATTAGATTGCCTTCTGGTCATAGAAAATTCAATAAAACAATGATAAAAAAAATAATTGCAATAAAAGAAGTATTGGATAAATACAATTTAAGAATAAATGACCTTATTACTTCTTCAAAATTCCTGCAGGATGATATTTTGAAAAACAAAGTAGAATCTCCGGATGTTTTTGACTTAAATATCACTTTAGATTCTGAAATTTACGAACTGGCAAAGAAAAATGAAAGGGTTCATCCATTAACAGGATTGCCAGATGCTCTTTTTATACAGAAAGAAATATCAAGAAGATTAGATGAAGACCAGAAATTAGCAATTTGCTATATTGATATGAAAGATTTTAAATTTTATAATAAACGCTATGGCTACGATAAAGGTGATAAGGTTTTAAAATTTCTGGCTGGATTAATTTATGATATAGTCAAGGAAAACGGGGAAAAAGAAGATATTGTTGGTTACTTGGGAAGAGATAATTTTGTGATAATAACTTCTCATGATAGATATACCAAAATATGCTCTGAACTTATCAAATCATTTGATTTACTTATAATTCAACATTATGATAAAGAAGACAGGGATAAAGGATATATTATTACATATACAAGAAAAGGCGAGGAAATCCGTTCACCAATACTTACATTATCAATAAGCGTTGTCTGGAATATAAAAAGAAAACTTTCTCATTATGCCCAGGTAGAAGATATTGCCCAGGAATTAAAGCAATATGCACAGAAATTTCCAAAATCAGAATTGGTAGTAGACAGAAGAAAGGGATAATTTTTTACTTTCTGTAATTTATTTTTTCCAAAAAATCAATAATAGCATTAATATCGTTTCTTTTTGGGTTGATTTTTCTGACTTTTTTAAAAGCATATAAGGCGTTTTCAAAATTTTTTAAATTCATATAATAAGTAACACCAAGATTATACCAGGCATTTTCATAATCTGGGTCAACAGAAATACTTTTTTTATAAAAAACAATTGCTTTATCATAATCTTTCATTGAGTAGTAAACATTTCCTATATTAAAAAAATAAACAGGATCAAAAGGAGAAATTTTAGATGCAAAGTTATAATAAAATAATGCTTCTTCAAATAAAATTTTTTCTTCAAGTAAAACCCCAGCTGAATTTAAGGAAATAGCATAATCCTGCAAGTAAAGTTCTTTAGTTTTTTTATCACCGTAATACTTAAAAGGCGGATATAAACATCTTAAAGAATATATTTTCCATAAATTCCTTAAAGTAAGAAGATATTGCTGGGAGATATACGAATATTGAATCGGAACAACCCTGAAAATAAGCCCTTTGGGCATAAGTGTTAAATTATTATCAAGTGAATTTTCTTCCGGCTTATTATATGAAAAATAAACAGGAAAATAATTTATGTTTAAATTTATTATTGCATTTATTATTTTGCCTGTTGATTCTGTGCCGATTTTTTCTGTTGTTATTCTTGGCATTTTTATTTCAGAATTTTGTTTTGTTATATTGTCCCTTACCCATTTCATCGGGAGAACCGGCGAACCAATTAAAGTAATATCTGTTCTGAAATGTTTTACATATTTTAAATACCAGGTCGGGAAAACAATTCCATCTCCTGCTGTAAAAAGTATGGATTTGTAATCAGCGGATAAAACTATGTTTTTATTATAGTCATATGCAAAAAAATATCTGCTTTTGTCAAGTTTTGGAAAAAAAACAAAAATTTGTGCAAGAATTAACATAAAAGAAAATGTAATTAATAAAAAATTTGTATATTTTTTTAAAAAACCGGTTAAATAATATATTCCTGCTATTAAAAGAAAAGAAGTAGAAAAATATACAGGAGTTATATAGGTTTCCATTATATAAAGTCTGTCTTTTGTAAGATTTAGATAAATTGAAGTGGTAATAAGAAAAAGTAAAGGAATACCCACAAAATAAATAAAAATATTTTTATTTATTTTATAAATATATATTGCACCAAATACAACAAAGAATATTCCAATAAATAAATTTTCATAGGATAAACTTATGAAGAATTTTAATATCTGATTTAATGAGCTTGAAAAGGACCTTGAAATTTCCGAGCCAAAATACTGATATCTGGTTAAAACCCATAAAAAATTTTTTAAATTAGAAGGGTCTCCCCAGTTTAATATGGCAGTTTTGGCGCGTATGGGATGATAAATATAAAGCGATATTCCGAAAATGAAAAAAATAAGAATAAATAAATAGTTTTTTAATTTTAATAAATAGTGTATTTTTGATTTATATAAAAAAAATAAATAAAGAGGCAATAAAATTATCTGGGACATATGATGATGTGTTAAACTTAATCCAAAAATAAAAGAAAAAAGATAAACATATTTTATACTTGCATTTTTATTTTTATAAATTTCAAAAAGTAAAAAAGTTATTATGATTAAAAACATAATATTGAATATATAAATACCGCCTTTGGCAATGATTGACTGCTGCCATATTGTCCAGCCAAAAATATAAAATAATGAAGAAAAAAAAGGTATGATTAAATTATTTTTAATATTAAAAAGATGCAGATTTTTTAATATAAAAAAATAAATAAGGATACAATTTATTATTGATAAAAAAAGAGAAAAAATATAAATTCTGAAAGATATATCTGCAAGGGGTAATAAAGTAAAAATTTTTCCGAGTAAAGTAAACAGTGGATATCCTGGCGGGTGTTGTATTCCAAGTGTAAAAGCACAGGTTATTGTTTCTCCACAATCTCCCAAGTAAACCGAGGCAGGAATTGTAAAGAGTAAAATCGCAAAGCATAAAATTGATAATAAGAAAGTAGTTAAATAATTTTTATTTAAAAAAGGCATCTAATTAAAGTGTTTTATAAGTTTTTCTATATCTTCTTTTTTCCCTTCAATTATTTGTAAGCCAACAGCATATCTCCCGAAAATTTTATAAGCATTTCTTTTAACTCTAGCTATGGATGCTTTTAAAACAATTTGCGTATCTTTTATTTCTCCGCCAGGTATGGTAATTTTAAGGACAGTTCTTTCAGGAAGGACAAAATCGCAATTTATAAGCATGCCTGTTTCACTTACATTTATTGTTGTTCCCCTGAAAGAATCGCCTGCTTTTAATTTAAATTTTTCACCATATATATCAGGTGGAAATTTTTCAACAACACAGTCTACCGGTATTATTTTGGTTTCTCTTTTTGCTCTTCTTAATTCTTTTTCTGGTTTGTGCATATTTGAGGACTCCTTAATTCAAATTAAAGATATATTATTTTGGTGCCGGAGGTCGGATTTGAACCGACATGTTCGTAAACGAACGGGAGATTTTGAGTCTCCTGTGTCTGCCAGTTTCACCACTCCGGCATCACTTTTTATAATTATAAATGATTTAATTATTTTGTCAAATAAAATTGATTTTATTTTAAAAATAAGTTAAAATAATCCCACAAAATAAGATACTTTAAAAGGAGAAAAACGGATGCGAATAATAATTTTTTTTATAACAATGATACTTCTTTTAATTTCAAATATTTTCTCAAATTCTGAATTTTATCATCTTGAAGTAAAAGGTATTATTGATGCTGCAATTGCTGATTACATTGTAAAAAGTATAGATAAAGCAGAAAAAGAAAATATTCAGGGAATAATAATTGAAATGGATACACCTGGCGGACTTATGAAATCAATGCGCACAATTGTTGACAGAATTTTAGCGAGTAAAATACCAATAATCACTTATGTGTCTCCCAAAGGAGCAAGGGCAGCATCTGCCGGGACTTTTATATTACTTTCGTCTCATATTGCAGCAATGGCAGAAGGAACAAATATAGGAACAGCAAGTCCAATTGATTTTGCAGGAAATAAAGCTTCTGAAAAAATAACAAATGATTCAATTGCTTACATAAAAAATCTTGCCCGGTTAAAAGGGAAAAATCAAAAATGGGCAGAAGATGCAATTATTAAAAATGTTTCTTCATCAGAGATAGAAGCATTAAAAGAAAAAGTTATAGATGTAATTGCAAAAGATATTGATGACCTTTTAAAAAAAATAAATGAAAAACAAATTGAAATAGAAAATAAAAAAATAAAAATAAAAACTGAAAATTATACTATAAAAAAAATAGAACCTTCTTTAAAGCATAAATTTCTTCATGCTTTGACAGATCCAAATATCTCTTATATATTGTTTATTATTGGTATATATGGAATAGTATATGAACTTGCGCATCCAGGGGCTTTTTTGCCAGGAGTTGCAGGTGCTATTTCACTTGTTCTTGCCTTTATTGGATTTGACAGTATTCCTATAAATACAGCAGGACTCATACTTATTGTTCTCGCTATTATATTTTTTATTGTAGAAGCAATGACACCTACTTTTGGCGCATGGACCATAGGAGGAGTCATATCATTAGGTTTGGGCTCTGTGCTTTTATTTCCGAGTAGAAAATTAGGTGAGTCCTGGGGTGCTTCTTATTGGATTATTGCATTTATGATGATTTTAACTGTTTTTATTGTTGGAATTGTTCTTGTTGCAATAATTAAAGCACAGAGAAAAAAAAGAATAATTGGGAAAGAAAATTTAGTCGGACTTAAAGGAATAGCAATCTCAGATATTTTTGAATCAGGGGTTGCAAATATTGGTGGAGAAGATTGGCAGGCATATTCAGATGAGAAAATAAAAAAAAGGGATATAGTTGAAGTTATTAATGTGGAAGGGATCAAATTAAAAGTTAAAAAAATTGAAAAAAACAAGGAGGTATGAAAAATGTTTGGATGGCTCATTTTGCTTTTTATTTTACTTTTTATGGTTTTTCCTTCATTTTTAAAAGTAGTGCCTGAGTATAAAAGAGTGGTTGTTTTCAGATTGGGAAGATGCATCGGAGACAAAGGACCAGGGTTAGTCATTATTATTCCTGTAATTGATCAGATTGTTTGGGTTGATTTAAGGGAACTTTTTCTTGAAATACCCGGGCAGACCTGTATTACAAAAGATAATGCTCCAATTAATATAGATTTTTTAATTTACTGGAAAGTAATAGATCCGGTAAAAAGTGTTGTTCAGGTAAGCAATTTTGCAGGAGCATCCCAGGGGATTGCAACAACGACTTTGCGTGCCGTTGTTGGAGATATTTATTTAGATGATATTTTAGCTAAAAGAGAGCAGATAAACATTCAGTTACGTTCAAAATTAGACGAAGTAACAGAAAGATGGGGAGTCAAAATAACATCTGTTGAAATAAGAGAAATAATTCCACCGCGAGAAATACAGGAAGCAATGAATAAACAAATGTCAGCAGAAAGAACAAGAAGAGCAGTTGTAACAGAAGCAGAAGGTCAAAAAACAGCAGCAATTACAGTTGCCGAAGGTCAAAAACAATCAGAAATATTAAAAGCAGAAGGTGAAAAACAGGCACAGATTTTAAGGGCAGATGGTTATGCCCAGGCATTGAAAACTATTTTTGCAGCAGCAAAAGAAATAGATTCTAAAACAATGCTTATCCAGTATTTTGAAGCATTAAAACAACTCGGTTCCAAAGATTCTACAAAATTTGTGATTCCGATGGAATTTACAAGTTTAATTGAGCCAATAATAAATAAAGCAAAAGAATCATTAAAATGAAGGCAGAAGTAATAACAGTTGGGACTGAACTTTTGTTAGGACAGATAATTGATACAAATTCAGTTTATCTAAGCCGCAAACTGGCAGAAATCGGGATTGATTTATTTTTTAAAACAACAGTTGGGGATAATATAGAAAGATTAAAAAAAGCAATGGAAATTGCTGAAAGTCGTGCAGATATAATCATTTTGACTGGTGGATTAGGACCTACAGTTGATGATATAACACGGCAGGCAGTTTCAGAATTTACAGGTAAAAAATTAATTTTTAATAATGATATACTTTTAAGAATAAATGAATTTTTTAAAAATAGAAATATTGAAATGCCTGAATGTAATAAGATTCAGGCATTTTTACCGGATAGTGCATTGATTATTGAAAATAAAGTAGGAACAGCCCCGGGGTTTATCCTTGAACATAATTCAAAAATAATCATAGTAATGCCTGGTGTCCCAGCTGAAATGCATCCTATGATGGAAAATGTTGTTATACCCTTTCTTCTTAAAAAAGAGGGTTATTTAAAAAACGTTATAAAATATAAAATATTAAAAGTAACAGGTTTGCCTGAATCAGAAGTAAATGACAGGATAAAAGATATTTTTGAAAATTCAAATAATCCTTCAATAGGTGTGCTTGCTCATCAGACAGAAATAGATATAAGAATCACAGCAAAAGCAGAAGATGAAAAAAAAGCAGATGAAATGATTGAAAAAATGAAAAAAGAAATTTATAACAGGTTAGGTGAAAATATTTTTGCAGAAGATGATGAAATATTAGAAGGTAAAGTTGCGGAGTTATTATTAAAAAATAATTTGAAAATATCAGTGGCTGAGTCATGCACAGCAGGACTTTTATCATTCAGATTAACTAATATACCGGGTAGTTCCAGATATTTTATGGGCGGAGTAAATGTTTATTCAAATTATGCAAAAACAGAAATACTTGGTGTTAATAAGGATACTTTGGAAAGATACGGAGCAGTAAGTGAACAATGTGCAAAAGAACTTGCAATAAATTGCAGGAAAAAATTCAAAGCCGATATAGGTGTTTCAATAACTGGTATTGCAGGTCCTGAGGGTGGCACAAAAGAAAAACCTGTTGGTCTTGTATTTTCTTGTATAGATTTTAAAGAAAATATATATTCATTTAAATACAATTTTTCAGGAAATAGAGAGGTTATCCGGGCAAGAGCAGTTCAGATGGCACTTTTTAACCTTTATAAATTATTAAAAGGGAGCAATTAAAATTGACAGATAGCAGTAATGCTGAAAATAAATGGAAGTATTTAAATGAACCTTTAAAATCCAGATTAAGAAAAAACAGCATATCAAATATAATTTTTTTTCTTGTAACCTTTCCAATACTTTTTATAGTAACTCCTATAATATTAAAATTTGTTGGAAAAGAAATTTATGGTGTATGGGCATTAACAGGAACTATACTTGTTTTTGTTGAATTAATCGGGGGGCTGCAGTCATCTACCGCACTTGGTATTGTAATACCAGAATATGAACCTGAAAAACAAAACAGAGAGATAAATGAAATAATAAATACCTTTTTTGTTTTTTACTTTATAAATGGAATTATTTTGTGCATTTTATATTTTATTTCTGAAAATTTTTTAATAAATACATTTTTTAAAGTAAAAGAAACAGAATTAAATACTGTAAGATTTGTACTTTCAGTAAGTTTTTATTTATTTATAGTTAATTTTATTTTAACCGGATATGCTCACCTCCTTGCTTCGTTTAATATAACTTATGTTCACAATATATTGCATATAATAATAGGTTATATGCGTTTGGGGCTTATGGTATATTTTTTATTTAAAGGTTTTGGTATTAACGGTGTGGTTGTTATTCAAATGCTAACAACGATTTTTGAAACGCTATTGATTATTATAATAACAAAAAAAATGTTTCCTGCTTTTAAAATAAATCCTTTGCTTTTTAAAATTAATAAATTAAAACTTCTGCTTTCTTTAAGTGTGAAAATATTTATAACGCGGGCAGCTGCTCTTGTTAATTATAATTTTGATAAACTTGTTTTAGGTTATCTTTTAAATCCTGTCACGGTTTCTTATTACCAGATAGGTGCAAGTATAACAAAATATATAGCAACTATACCGGATATGCTTGGTATGCCTTCTTTGCTTCCTGCTGCTGCTGAACTTAAATCAAAAAACAAAAATGAAAAAATTTTAATTTTATATAACAAAGCAAATAAATACATTTTATTTACGGCTATATTTTTATCAGCAGGCATACTCATATTTGGAAAAGAATTTTTAAATCTATGGTTAGGTATGGGCTATGAAGATGCATATACAGTTATGATATTTTTATGTATAGGTTACACATATAACCTTGCAGGATACGCTCCTGTTTTTATTTTAAATGGAATGGGAAAACTAAATGAACCAATGCTTGCATCAATAATAACTGCTGTTATAAATATTATATTAAGCACATTGCTTGCAATTAAATACGGTTTAAAAGGAGCATTAACCGGAACAGTAATTTCAATGTTTATTGGAGCAACAGTGTTATTTATAATTTTTTATAAAATAACAGGATATATGGTTGAATTTAAAAAAATATTTGTAAAGCCCGTTATTGCAGGTTTGCTTGCTTATGTCCCGGTTTATTTTATCAATACAAATCTGAAGGCAGAAAATTCCTTGACTTTATTTTCGGGAAAGATAATATTATTTACACTGGTTTTTATTATTTTTATTTTTGTATTTAAATATTTTGATAAAACAGATATGGAATTATTAAAAGTGAAATTTTTAAAAAAAAGTTAAGGTTTTTGTGCGATGATGAAATAATCAGGGGCTTCAATAGGTAAACCGGTTATTAAACTTCTTAATTTTCTTATAAGTTTTTTATGCAATGAATTATCCCAACTGTCATTATCAGGCCCTTTTTTTATTATTTTAAATCCGATTTTTTCTAATTCAAAAATTATTCCAACAGCAGAATAAGGTCTTTTATGTTCAAATTCAACCCAGAAATCATAAGTTGCAACATTTATATTTTTAAGATTAGGGAAAATTATAATAAATAATCCGTTTTGACGGAGTGATTCAAAGGACTTTTTAAAAATTGAAATAACTTTTTCAGGTTCAAAATGTTCTATTATATGTCTGGCGTAAATTAAATCAAATTTTTTTTTATTTTTTTTAAAAAAAGTTATAATATCAGATTTTTTTACATGAGGAGAAGAAGGATTAATATCTATTGATAAAATATTTTTTGCAAATGGTTTGCATAAAAATACAAATTCACCATTTCCACCACCAAGTTCTAGAACATCTTTATTTTGGGTAAGCAAGGCGAATTTTTTTTGTTTTAATAATGAATTCTTGTCAGGAATCATAAATACTCCTTTTAAAAACTGGCGCGCCCGGCAGGGATTGAACCTGCGGCCACCTGGTTCGTAGCCAGATGCTCTATCCGCTGAGCTACGGGCGCTTTTATAAATTATATAGCAGTTTTTTTTACTTTCAAGAAAAATTATATAACTAAAAATCGTGATAGAAGATTGCGATTTTCAGGAGAAAAACATACAAAATAATATTATTAAAGGAATAAAATATTTAAAACAACACTTTTGTTTTATTTAAAATAAAAGAACAGATGAATAAAAAAAGTAATGCATTATAAAAATGAAAATTTATTAATTAAAAATAATAAAAACAGTTTGTTTTACCGTAAAAATGCGATTTCTAACGAGTTTTTACGGATATAGGTTTAATCTCCAAGATTCTATCAACTCTGAAAGTTCTTTCTTCGTTTCTTTTTTGGCAAAATGCTTTTAAACCGATAAAATTTTTGTTCAGGTATGACATTTCTCCAATCTGTAATGGTTTTATAATTCTTCTTGTTTTTTCATCATTATTTTTTAAATATGTTATTTCTAAATATGATTTTTTACAGATTGCCTGTTCTATTATAGCAATTTTGTCTTTTAAAGATAATTTTTTTTCAGAAAGTTTATATTGAAAAGAAGTTAAAAATTTAACTATTCTATGATCCATTATGATATCTGTTTTTTGGAAAGGTCTTTTTAAACTGATACCTTCTAACGAAGTACATCTGCTTAATGCAACATATGTCTGTCCATGCGCAAATGTTCCTTTTCCAAGGTCAATTATGCATTCATCAAAGGTTTTACCCTGACTTTTATGTATTGTTATTGCCCATGCAAGTTTTATCGGATATTGAATAAATTTACCTGTAACTTTTGTTTCTATTCTGTTTAATTCTTCGTTATATTCGTATTTGAATAATTCCCAGATATATGGGATAATTTCAACAATAAAGCCATTTTTTAATTTGATATAGATAATGTCAGGTTCGTAATTTTGGTGTTTTATATCAACAATTTGGCCAATTGTGCCGTTTATAAATAAACCAGACGGATGATTATAAAGCAACATGACCTGAGAATTTATGCATAAGTATAATTTCTCGTCAGTTGGATAAGAAGATTTTTCAAAATCACCTGTTATTTCAGCAGTATATTCATAAATTTTTTGGTTTAATTTTTTAAGACATACAAAATTTATCTGTTCTGCTTTTTTGTTTATTGTTGTTAAATAAACTTTAAGTCCTTTATTTTTTAGTTTGGCATTTACCCTGGAATTTAAAATTTTTATTTGTTCTTCGGCAATAGTGTTATTTCTTATTGAGTTTAATATATTTATAAAATTTTCATCTTTTTGTCTGTATATTTTTTCAAGTTCAATAAATTCCATTTCAATTTCATTAAAAACTTTTGAATCAAAAAAATATGGGCTTTTATAAAAATTATTAAAAATTTCTTTTTCGGATGATGTAACGACAGGTGGTAATTGATATAAATCACCAATAAAAATCATCTGAATTCCACTGAAAGGTAATTTTTTATTTTTTCCGTTTAATTTTAAAAAAGCATTTATACAATCAAGTAAATCAGCCCTTACCATGGATATCTCATCAATTACAATAGCATCCAGTTTTTTATAAATTTTTGAGGCTTTTTGGCTTAATTTTTTCACTTTTTCAACAGTAATATCTGGCTTAAAATAAAAAAATGAATGTATTGTTGCACCATTTACATTTATTGCAGCAGCTCCTGTAGGTGCTAATACAACAATGTTTTTTTTCGTAGTTTGTCTGAAATAATTAAGAAGGGTTGATTTACCAGTGCCTGCTTTTCCAGTTATGAAAACATGTTTACCTGTATTTTCAAGTAAATCTATTGCTTTTTTAAATTGCTCATTGAATTCAATATTCATAGCAAATTAACTATAACATAAATTAGATTTAAGTTTAATATAAATATTTTATATGATATACTTTAAATGATATGAAAAAAGATGAATATTTTATGAGATTAGCACTTAAAGAAGCAAAAAAAGCATATGTGAAAGATGAGGTCCCCATAGGCGCTATTATTGTAAAAAATGGCAAGATAATTGCAAAAGCGCATAACTTAATAAAAAAATTAAAAGATCCGACAGCACATGCAGAAATTCTTGCTATAAAAAAAGCAGGGAAAATTCTTGGTAATGAAAGATTGATTGGAACAACATTATATACTACTTTAGAACCATGCGCAATGTGCGCAGGAGCAATAATTTTAGCAAGGATTGACAGGTTAGTATTTGGACCACAGGATTTAAAAACAGGTGCATGCGGAAGTGTTTTTAAAATAATAAATAATAAAAAAAATAATCATAAAGTTAAAGTTAGAAAAAATATTTTAAAAGAAGAATGTGCTGATATAATAAAAAAATTTTTTAGAGAAAAAAGGGAAAAAAGCCAGATAATTTTTTAAAAAAGGAGAGGTGGCTGAGTGGTTGAAAGCGTCCGACTCGAAATCGGATATACCATTTCTGGTATCGCGGGTTCAAATCCCGCCCTCTCCGCCAGGAATTTAAATAAATATAAATGCGTGAGAATATTTATCATAAGTAGATAAAATATTATGCCCGATGAAATAATTAGTTAAAATCAATTTGTGTTAGATTGTGTTTGGCATACTGGAAGAAACAATAATAAACTTATTAGTATTTTTTATCATGGATTTAAAAAAATCGTTAAAATGCGTCAGAAAATGCGTTTTTACAAAAAAACAAACTATTTTTATTAAAAATAAAGAACAAGCGTTGTTTTAAATTTTATTTTTTTAAATAATATATTATTTTTGTGTTTTTTCTCCTGAAAATCGAAATCTTTTAATAATATGATTTTCTGGAAAAACTATATTCAATTTGACACTGCTTAATTTATATGTTATTTTATACTTAATCATAAAAAAAAGGAGTATTAGATGAAAAAAGTTTGTTTGATTTGGGCATTAATATTTATTTTTTCTGTTTTTTTAAATGCCCGAGTATCATCTCTTGAAGAACAATATATTGATTTAATAAAAAAAATAATTGAATTCGGAAAATATAAGGATGCCATTGAATTATGTGATACGGTTATTAAAATAAATAAGGGAAGTGTTGATGCTTATTTATGGAAAGGAGTTGCTTATGAACTTTTAGATGATAATAAAATGGCTGAAAAAATGTATAACAGGGCAAAAGAACTTGAGCCAACTGTTAAAATACCTGATTTAACAAAATATAAAAATCTTGATAAAGAACGTAAAAAAAATAATGAAAAAATAAAGGCTCGGTATTATGAATTATTCGGGAAAAAGCCAGAAATGAATATTTCAGGAGAAACAGAGCCAGGGCTGCCTTTTGCTCAGGAAGGTGTGACAACAACAACAGGAGTTCAGGTAAAAACAAAAGAAAAAATAGAAGAAAAGGGTGAAGATAGGGAATACTGGGTAAGGGGTGGAAAAGCAAAAATTTTATCACTGGGTGGAATTGAATTTGTTTATCCATGCGCTGCAACTTCCATGGATGGGTTTGGGAATAATATAAATGCTGGTTTGCTTTTCAGAAAAACAAAACATTTATTCAGTGCCCAGCCGTATTATACTTATTATGGAGATACAGTTAAATATAAAACATCCGCTGAAAAAAAATTTGATACAATGATGATTTCTTTTAACGATTCACCAGGAGAAATTTCATGGGCGAATCCGTTTTTTTTAAACAGAATTGTTCCTTTTTTTAGTAATTCGTATAGAATTGATTCAGATACACCATCATCAGGTTTGCCTGAAAATGAAAAAAATTCAGGAACTTTAGTTGGCGGTCTTTATACAATTGGCTTAAAACCAATACCGATACTGGGTTTTACAGGCTCATTTGGTTATAAATTTATTCCTTATTTTGAAGTTGTAGAACAAAGCGGAACAAGTTTTAACAGCGAAGTTAAGGCAACAGAAATAATATGGAGTGGTGGCGCAGGATTTATGATTCCTTATCTTATTTCTAATCAGGATGAATTTGATTTTGTTGCTGAATTCAGTTCATATAGTCCGCAACTTGATTATCTTAATTTAAAAAGTAATTTATGGTTTGATATTCCTGATTCTCTTATTTATAGTTATAATTTTCAGCGGATAATTAAATCAAAAGGTTTCACAATTTATGATGGTTTGCCGAGTTTGACAACAATAGAAGATATTGAATTGAGAGAAACATCAGGATATAGCGTAAAAGGAAATGTGCATTATATGTATGGTAATGGGTTACATGAATTTTTTATTTATTGTGAAGCACCATTTAATTTAAGTCAAAAGATTCAGATAAAGAGAGAAGAAAAATTAGCTGATTTGCCTGTTACAATTACTTCAACTGCTTCGGATAAAATAGAAATTATGAAAGGAAGAAAATTTTCATTGAAAACCGGATTAAGAAATAACTTATATTATGTAACTCCAGGTTTAAAATATGAATTTGATTATTCTGAGTTATATTACAATACCACTTTAACATCTAAAACAGGAAAAGAATTATATAAATTCCATAAGATAACAGGTGGATTTAATATAACGCCAATTAAGCAGATAGCCATACCTGTTGAACTTGCTTATTCCCTTGATAATTTGATAAACAGCGGAGAAAATTTATATTCGGCTACGTGGGAAATTAAAGGTGGTATTGAACTTATTCCAATTCCATTTTTTTCCATACGTGGAGGTTTAGGTTATGAATTTGTAAGGAATACAGGGAATGCTATGCCTTCAGATGGAACTGAAAATAATCCATTTTTAAATACCTTATCGTATCATTTAGGAGCGGGATTTGAATTGCCTGCTTTGGAATTAAACGCAGGTGGTGTTTTAAAGGAATTTTATCCAACTCCTGAAATACCTGGTATTACAACTGCATTTAATTACCAGATGATAATTTATGTTGATTTAAATGTTTATTTATAACGGAGATAAATAAAATGTCAGATTATCGTAAATATTTTATACAGATGAAGGATGACACAATAAAACAGATTAATCCATTTACAGGCACAGAAGTTTGGACAGTGCCTGGCAGGGCTAGCAAACCAATATCAAATGTGATACCTTCCGAGGCAAAAAAAATAGAAAAAAAGAATAAAGAAGATTACTGCAATTTCTGTGAGACAAATTATTTTAATACTCCACCGGAAAAAGAAAGATTGATATTAATGGGTAATAAATATATAAGTGTTGAAAAATTATCAGCAAGTAAACTTAACTTTACAACTGCGCAATTCAGAAGAATTCCAAATTTATTTGAGATAGTTACACTGGATTACTGGAAAAAAAATTTTGGTTATACACTTGATAATGAATGCTTAAAACATAAAGAAGAGTATATAAGCGAGAAAAAAGGGTATGAACATATAATACATATGATTGATATGAAATTAAAACTTTTAGGGAAAAATCCTTCTGATGTTTCAGAAAAAGAAAAACTTGAAATGTCTGATGCTTTTTTTGGTGGTGGGCATGAACTTATTATAGGAAAAAGACATTATATAAAGGATGCCGTATATGATACCCAACTATGCTCATCAGGTGAACTTTCTCCTGATGAACATTTTCAATATTTGAAATTTACAATAAAAGGGATGAAGGAAATATATAAACATAACAGGTTTGTCAGATATATTTCAGTATTTCAGAACTGGTTGAGACAGGGTGGAGCATCTTTTGACCATTTGCATAAACAATTAGTTGCAATAGATGAATGGGGAGTATCCATAGAAAGAGAAATAGAACTTGTAAGAAAAAATCCAAATATATATAACGAACTTGCGGTTAATCTGGCAATTCATTATAACCTTATAGTTGCAGAAAATGATTATGCTGTTGCATTTGCCGATATAGGTCATAGATTTCCAACAATTGCCATACATTCAAAAAGTAAAAAAGTATTTCCATATGAACACGATGACAAGGAATTAAGAGGTTTTTCAGATATAGTTCATTCTATACATGCGGCTTTGACTTCGCAGATAGCTACAAATGAAGAATGGTATTATACACCGCAAGACAGTGTTGATGTAATGCCATGGCACATCCTTATAAAATTACGTATAAATATGCCGGCTGGTTTTGAAGGTGGAACAAAAATTTATATAAATCCGATGAATCCTTTTGATTTAAGAGATAAAGTAATTGATAGATTATATGAATTAAGAAGAGAAAAAAAGATAGTGAAAATAAACATAGGCAGAGAATGTAAAACCAAGCCCAATTGTTTGAAATATTATTTAAAATATTATAAAATATAATTCTATTTATTTTTGAGGTGTTTAAATGATAAAGAAATTATTATTATTTTTTTTAGTGCTTTGTTTTTTTTATTCCTGTGAAACAACAGGAACATATATTAAAAAAGAGACTGATAAACAGGAAATAATATCAGATAAAGATATAACCCAAGAATCAATTTTACCAGAAGAAACAACAATAAAATATGATTATAAAAAATTAGATTCAGAAACTATTGCAATAATAGGAAAATATGTTTTAACTAAAGAAAAATACAAAATAATTACTGAGTATATGAAAGAAAAGTTCAATTATACCCTGACCCGGGAACAGGAAAAAGAATTTATAGAATATCTGATTAATAAGAAATTACTGGCTATACAAGCAAGGAAATCCGGTTATTCTGAAAAAAAGGATATTCAAATAAAATATGAATGGGATTTTGATGATATAATTTCCCATGCTTTTTATAATGATTTTGTAGAAAAAAAATCAAAGGTGACAGATTCTGAAGCAAAAGAATACTATGAAAAAAACAAAGAAGATTTTATAGAGATTAAAGCACAGCATATTCTTATAAAAAACAAAAATACAGCAAATAACTTATATCAAAGAATAAAAAAGGGAGAATCCTTTGATGAAATTGCAAGGAACTATTCAGAGGATGAAACAACCAAATCAATGGCGGGTGACCTTGGATATTTTACAAAAGGTATGATGGTAAAAGAGTTTGAAGATGCTGCTTTTTCATTATCTACAGGTGAGATAAGTGAACCGGTAAAAACAATATATGGTTATCATATAATAAAAGTTAATGACAGAAAAAAAATATCTTTTGATGATTCAAAAGATAAAATAAAAAAAATGATATATGAAAAGAAGAAAAAAGAAAATTTTGAAAATTTGATAAATAAAATAAAAAGTGAAAATCCTGTTATGATAAATGAAAACTATATAAAATAAAAAAAATGAAGAAAATATTAATTTCATTTTTTATTTTAATATATTTGGGATGTGCGCCAAAAAAAATTATTAAGACATCAGATCTTGCCTTAAAAGATAAAATTATACCTGTAAGCGAAGAAGAGTTTCAATATTATAAAGAAAAAGTGAAAACTGGAAAAAATTCATATGAAAGAGCAGAAGGGGCTTTTTGGACAGGGCAATTTTATTATAACAAAAATGAGCAAAAGGAAGCATTAAAATATTTTGAATATAATGAAAAATATTATAAAGATATTATCTGGGGATTTTTATCTTTATTACGTATGGTTGATATTTATATTGATGATAAAAATTTTCAAAAAACTCTTGAAAAGATTATTGCTCTTGTTGAAATCAGGCATGCGTTTTCCCAATATGAACAGGAGATATTTAACAGGTTGGAAAATTTTTTAACAAAACAAGAAGAAAAAGAAGTTTTATTGGTATATGAAAAACATTTTCATAAGTTAATAGATGAATATGCGCTTTATGTTTTGTGTAATATTAATTATGAAAAGAAAAATTATGATGAATTTTTAAAATATGCCAATATATTTTTGAGTGGATTTTTTGACAGTAAATTTTTTGATGAAATAAATAAAAAGTTTAAAGAAACGATAAAATTTAAAACCGTTAATAACAAAAAAATCGGAGTTGTTATTCCACTTTCAGGTAAGGAAAAGGAACTGGGGGATATGATAAAAAGAGGAATTGAACTTGCAATTGATGAATACAATCAGGATAAAATACAAGAGGATAAAATAAGTTTGATTTATATAGACGAAATGGAGGAAGAAAATAAATTTTTACAAAAATTTATAAAGGTTATTGAGGAGGAAAGTGTTATAGCTTTTTTAGGTCCTTTATACAGCAGCACTGCAAAAAAATTATTTCCGATAATTGACAGATATGCCATTACGCTTTTTTCACCAACTGCCTCTCAGCCTGATTTATCAGGTAAATCCCAGTATTTTTTCAGAAATTGTGGAACAGCCAGGGGCCAAGCTTATGCTATTGCAAAATATATAAAAGAAAAAGCAGGAATTAAAAATATAGGTATATTATATCCTGATAACGCATTTGGTAAGAGTATTAAAAATTTTTTTGTTGAAAAATATATAAAAGAAGGGGGAAATGTAGTAAAGGAAGTATATTTTAATCCTGATAAAAATGATTTTAAAGATGAATTAATTTTACTTGGTGGTGTAAATACAAATTTATTAAAAGAACAAAGAGCAAAAGAAAAGATAAATCTTTCTGAAAACATGAAAGAAATTTCAAATAAAATTTTAAATGCAATAGAAGTTTATTTTAACCTGCCTAAAAGAGAAACAGAAAAGGTAAAAATTGAACAAGCAAAAAAAAATTTAATCAAAAAAATAAAGATTGCGCTTTTGCATTTTTCACCCATTGGGAATAATATAGTTAAATATGAAATTGACAGTGATGCGACAAAACAATTAAGCTTTGCTTTGGCAAAAGATTATCGTATGGATGTTTTAAAGCAGAAAATAACTGATGATGAAATGGCACGTTTTGGCGTAGAATATGAAGACCTTGACAGGGAAATTGCACTCAATATTGCACATAATGTTGGGGCAGATATTCTCATATGGGGGCAGATAATAGAGCAGGAAACCAATACCATATATGCGAATTTTATGCCAGAACTTATAATTGATGAAAAAGGAAATAGCAAAATAGCATATAATTTTTCCGAAAAAGATTATTTTGGTTATATTATAAAAATATATGTTATTTCAGTTGCTGATGAAGCAATTGTTTTTGAGACAAAGATGGATTATAGTAAAATAAAAGAGCCATCCAATAATCCTTTAAAACTTGAAGCGCTTTATATACCGGCTTCGGATAAAAAAATTGTTTTAATAAAAGACCAGTTAAAGTTTTATGACCTTGATCTGCCTGTTTTTGGTGCATCTACCCTGGCAGGCAATTATATATTAAATTTCCTGGAAAGTGTTGCAGGAATAATTTTCCCCCAGGAATTTTATCCGGAAAGTAACGAAGAAAAATTACAGGAATTTATTGCAAAGTATAAAGAAAAATATGCAACTTTCCCCACTGTAATTTCAGTTAATTCATACAATATGATGAAAATGTGTGAGGGTGCAATTAATTCAAATATAAAAAGCAGGGAAGATTTTAAGAATTATTTAAAAAATTTAAAAACTTATGATGGTCTTACTGGTTTATTTTATTTTGGTTTTGATGGAGAACCCATAATAGATTATTATTTGATGAAAATTGAAACAGATGGAATAAAATTTTTGGAAAAGATAAGAGGCGAATAATATGAAATATGAAAAATTACGCGGAGTAAAAGATGTTTTACCGCGAGAAAGTTTTCTCTGGGAATATGTGGTAAAAAAAGCAATAGAAATTTTAAAAAGATACAATTTTTCATTGATAATTATTCCAACTATTGAAGAAGAAAATCTTTTTATACGTTCAATAGGCGATGCAACTGATATTGTCTTAAAAGAAATTTATAATTTTTTGGATAAAAAAGGAAGAAAAATAGCATTAAGACCTGAAGGGACAGCTTCTGTTGTTCGTGCTTTTATTGAAAGTTCGGGTGAATTTAAAGATTTTTTTTATTTAGGACAAATGTTCAGATATGATAAACCGCAAAAAGGCAGAGACAGGGAATTTTATCAGATAGGAGTTGAAAGTTTTGGTGTTGATTCTGAATACAAGGATATTGAAATTATTAAACTCGCAAAAGATATTCTGGATAACATAGGTATAAAGTCATATGAAATTCAGATAAATAATATAGGGACCAAGGAAGACCAGAAAAATTATTCAAAAAAAATAAAGGATTATTTAAGCAATAAAAAAGAAAAACTTTGTCCGGATTGTATAAAAAAATTAGAAAGGGCACCCTTACGTATTCTTGATTGTAAGAATGAAAGTTGTACAGAATTAGTGAAAAATATTGAGCCGATTTGTAGTTTTATTACAAAAGATTTAAAAGAAAGATATGAAAAAATGAAAAATATTCTTACAGATTTGAATATTAAATTTACAGAAAATAAAAATCTTGTGAGAGGATTGGATTATTATACTGGTTTAGTATTTGAATTTGTAACTCAAAAACTTGGGCCACAACAGAATACTATTTTAGCTGGTGGCAGATACAATGATCTGGTAGAAGAGTTAGGCGGAAAAAAAACACCGGCAACAGGATTTGCCATGGGAATTGAAAGAATATGTGAGGTTTTAAAAACAGAAAATTTCTCTTTGGAAAGCGAAAGTCCTGATATTTTTATTATTTATGATAAAAATTATATAAAAGAAGCATTTTTACTTTTATGTAGTTTAAGGGATGCAAAAGTTAAAACAGTTATGTCTTTTGAAGAAAATAGTTTTAAATCACAGATGAGACAGGCAAATAAATTAAGTTCTAAGTTTGCATTAATAATAGGAGAAGAAGAAATAAAGATGCAGAAATATTCTTTAAAAAATATGAAGGATGGCACACAGATTCAGATAGATAAAAAAGAAATTATAAATAAAATAAAAGAAAGATAATATATGAAAAAAATAGCAATAACAATGGGAGATGCTTCAGGAATAGGTCCTGAAATAATTACTAAAATTTATTTAAAAAAAGATATTTATAAATATGGTGATATTTTTGTAATAGGCGATCTTATGCCAATGCTCTCTGCGCAAAGAAAAATAAGTAAAAAATTAGGAATAAGATTAATAGATGAAAATCTAAAAATAAAAAGAAAAAATTTTTTAATAAATCTTCTTGATTTGAAAATTTTGGCGCTTAGTGATTATAAAACAGGGGAAAGTTCAGCGAAATGCGGTTATGCATCGTTTTCTTATATTAAAAAAGCAATAGAATATGCTAAAAAAAAGAAAATAGATGCTATTGTAACTGCTCCAATAAATAAACATTCCCTTTATCTTGCAGGATTAACCTATCCCGGGCATACAGAAATCTTAGCGAAATTTTTAAATGTAAAAAAATATGCGATGATGCTGATGAGTGATAAATTGAAAGTAGTCCTTGTAACAATTCATACACCGATAAAAAAAGTTCCTTATTTATTAAACCAAAATAAAATTTTTGACATAATAAATCTTACAAATATTAGCTTGAAAAAATATTTCTTGAAAAAAAATCCTGAGATTGCGGTTTTGGCATTAAATCCGCATGCGTCTGAAAAAGGAGCATTTGGAAAAGAAGAAGAAAAGTTTATAATACCTGCTATAGAAAAAGCAAAAAAAAATGGAATAAAATGTGAGGGACCTTTTCCGGCTGATACAATTTTTAACAAGATTATTTTCCAAAAGAAATATGATGCTGCAGTTTGTATGTATCACGACCAGGGATTAATTCCATTAAAACTTGTATCTTTTGACACGGGTGTAAATGTTACGCTTGGGTTGCCAATAATCAGAACATCGCCTGATCATGGAACTGCTTATGATATTGCAGGGCTTGGTATTGCAAATGAAAATTCCTTGTTTTCTGCGGTAAAAGTTGCATCTGAAATGTTAAAAAATAAAAACAGATGAGATACAAAAAGTTTTTAGGCCAGCATTTTTTGCACGATACTGTAAAAATTGCAAGAATGATAAAAGAAATAAATCCCCAAAAAAAAGATATAATTTTAGAAATTGGTCCTGGCTCCGGGGTGTTAACTAGAGAATTTTTAAAAAAAGCAGGGAAAGTAATTGCGGTAGAAATAGACAAAGATGCAATTGAAAAATTAAAGGAAAAAACATCAGAGTATAATAATTTAAAAATTATACATGGCGATTTTTTGGAACTTGACATTAAAAAATTATATGAAGAACAAAAATTTGATTTAAATCAAAAATTTCTGGTAGCCGGTAATATACCTTATTATATAACAGGTCCTATAATTGAAAAAATAATAGAAAACAGGAAAATAATTGATTGTGCCTATCTTACCATTCAAAAGGAAGTTGCGGAGCGAATAGTGGCAAAGGAAGGGTCAAAAAAATATGGGACATTAAGTGTATTTGTTCAGTTTTATAGTGAACCGCATATACTTTTTCAAATAAACAGAAAAGCATTTTTCCCCGAGCCAAAGGTTGATTCTGCATTTATAAAATTAATATTAAAACAAAATGAACCCCAAATTAAAGATCATATTCTTTTTTTTAAAATTGTAAAAGCAGCATTTTCTGAAAGAAGGAAGAAAGTGGTAAATAATTTAAGTAAAAGTTTAAAAATATCCAAAAATGATATTGCTGAAATTTTAAATAATCTCAAAATACCTTTAAATGTAAGAGCAGAAAATATTTCTCTTGTTGATTTTATCAGAATTTTTGATAACATTTATGAAAAATTTTTATAAAACATAGAAGGAAAAAAATAATGTGTGGAATAATTGGGTTTTTTAGTGATAGTTTATCAAAAGAAAAGATTATTGATTCTTTGAAAAGATTAGAATACAGAGGATATGATTCTGCCGGATTGGCTATTATTGAAGATAAAAAAATAAAAAGATACAGATGCAAAGGTGAAATAAAAGAATTAGAAAAAAAATTAAAAAATATACAAATTAAGGCAAATATTTGTATAGCGCATACGCGCTGGGCAACTCACGGTAAACCAAGTGAAGAAAATGCGCATCCGCATACTGATTGCACCGGGAAAATATCAATTGTTCATAATGGGATCATAGAAAACTATCTTGAATTAAGGGAAAAATTAAAAAAGAAAGGACATGTATTCAAATCAGATACTGATACTGAAATTTTTGCTCATTTAATAGAAGATAAGTTAAATAAAAATTTAATCAATGCTGTTGAATCTGCTGTAAAAGAAATAAAAGGGAATTATGCTTTTGCAATAATATCTTCTTTAGAACCTGATAAAATTATTGCAGTAAAAAAGGGTGCCCCTGTTGTAATAGGTATTGGATTTGATGAATATTTTGTATCTTCTGATATACCGGCATTTTTAAAATATACAAATAAAGCAATTTTTTTACAAGATAATGATATATGTGTAATATCAAAAAATGGAATTGAAATTAAAAATAATGATAAAGAAGTTAAGCGGTTAGTTCAAAATATCAAATGGGATTCAGAACAAGCAGAAAAAAAAGGTTTTTCACATTTTATGATAAAAGAAATTTTTGAACAACCTGAGGTTTTTGAAGATACAATTTTAGGAAGATTTAATGAAGAAAAGGGAGAAATTCATATAGAAGGATTGGATACAGAAAAATTAAAAAGAATAAAAAATATCCGGCTAATTGCATGTGGAACATCATATCATGCTGCTTTGGCAGCAAAGTATTTAATTGAGAAATATGCGGGTATAAGTGCTATTGCTGAAATAGCATCTGAAGCAAGATATTCTGAACCAGTAATTGAAAAAAATACTTTACTGATAACAATATCACAGTCAGGCGAAACAGCTGATACAATAGCAGCTTTTAATAACATAAAAAAGAAAGTGGATTTTACAATAGCAATAGTAAATGTGGTTGGTTCTACTTTAAGCAGATTGGCAGATTATGTAATTTACACACACGCAGGACCTGAAATAGGAGTTGCCTCTACAAAAACATTTACAAGTCAAATGGCTGTTTTATATCTTTTGACTTTTCAAATAGCGCGGATAAAGAAAAAAATGACAACTGATTTAATAAAAAAATATTTAAAAAATTTAAGAAAAATGCCTGAGTTTATAATAGAAATACTAAAAAGTAAAGATGAAATAAAAAAAATAGCAGATAAATATTATGAGCAAAAAGATTTTTTGTATTATGGTAGAAATGTAAATTACCCTATTGCTTTAGAAGGTGCACTTAAATTAAAAGAAATCTCTTATATTCATGCAGAAGGATATCCTGCCGGTGAAATAAAACATGGGCCTATAGCACTTATTGATGATAAAGTTCCAAATATTTTTGTGGCTCCTGAAAGCAGATTATACGGTAAAATTATAAATAATATAGAAGAGATAAAAGCGCGAGGCGGAAAAGTTATAGTTATTACTAATAATAAAAACAAAAAAATATCAAAATATGTAGATGATGTAATATATATACCAGATGTAGATGAAGATTTTTATCCTTTATTAGCTGTTATACCAATGCAACTTTTGGCTTATTTTATAGGTGTCAAAAGAGGAATTAATGTGGATAAACCAAGGAATCTGGCAAAAAGTGTTACTGTTGAATGAAATTCAAAAAAAATATATGGAACTTGAAACCAATAGTATACACTATTTATTTATATACTCTTTATAAATCATTTTATCAAGAACCGTAAAAATTTATTTAATATACTTTGGGTAATGGCAATAATTTTGTGTAAAAAAAATCATTTTAAAACTCTTTTAAAGGATGTTTCTTCCATTTTTCATTTAAAGAACGTAATCGGTTAGTTACGGGGTGTAATATAATTATTTTTTTGTCCCCGCACCCTTTAGTGATGCGTATGTTTTTTGTCACGGTTCAAAATATTGAAGCATTTATATCCGGATATAATATAAATTGGATAGCGTAGAAGTTTCCCTCTTTTGTAAAGAGGGAAAAAGGGAGATTTGGTGACATAGAAAATTAAAGGGAGATGAATCTAAAAAAGTGATTGTATAAGGCAAAAAATCTCCCTTTAATCCACTTTTGCCAAAGTGGGATTAAAATAAACGAGAATGACTTTCAAGTCGCGCATCATTTATGGATGCGTATGTATTTTTATATTCAAACCCAGTAGGCATGAAGCATCCTGGAACAAAAGAATAATCGTCTCCCCTGTATAATTAACCAGTTACTAAAGAACTAAAATTTTCCTTGATTTCTTTTACTCTTTCGTGGTAATCTTTTTCTGTAAAGTAAAGTTCTTTTACCTTAACTTTGGGTGTATTCCTCCTTTTTTTTTAATCTTGGCATATTTTTAT
>CALHNI010000005.1 GCA_938034975.1 Candidatus Goldiibacteriota bacterium
ACACACCAACGAATACACCGACCGATACAGCAACCGATACACCGACAGATACTGCAACAAACACTGTTACATACACATTAACTTATACAGCAACAGATACGCTGACTAACACTTCAACCAATACGCCGACTTATACAGCAACAAATACGCTAACTGATACCCCAACAGACACTCAAACTAATACAATGACATATACAATAACAGATACACCAACCAATACCGCTACAAACACAATAACTGATACCCCAACAGAAACATTTACTTTTACTCTTACAAACACACCGACAAATACATCTACATTCACTTTAACAAATACAACCACTTATACAGAGACGCCAACGAAAACATATACAGAAACATATACACTAACAGAAACAGCAACATATACAATAACAAATACTGGAACCGATACACATACCTATACATTGACAAATACGCAAACTAATACATTAACTCAAACAAATTCTCCAACAGAAACACAGACCTTTACAATAACTAATACTGACACAGAAACTCCAACTTACACAATTACCTTTACCTTTACTGAAACCAGAACATTTACATATACATATACTCCATCAAATACTTTTACAATTACAAATACTCCTACGCCTACACCAACATCAGGAGATAATACAATTGAAATAACAATTTATGATAGTCGTGGAGAGATTGTTAAAAATTTTGAAATTTTTAAATATAGCGAAATAATTCATAATTTTACATTTTCTGAAAATCCATTTAGAGCCAATGGAATAAAGATACTACAGATAAAAGATATAAATGGTAATATTTTAGGAATATGGAATGGTAAGGATAATAACGGTTACATCGTGTCAAGCGGAACATATATGGTAAAAATAAAAACCTTTGATAAAAATAATAATGATTATATTGTAATTCAAATATTGACTGTTATTTTGGAAAATTCATATTATATAAATAATTTTAAGGTCTTATATGACAAAGATAATATAAGGATTATATGTGAATTTGAAAATATAGAGTGGATTACAATTAAAATATATAATTTGAAAGGCGAATTAATTAAGAAAATTTATCCTGAAATAAAAGCGGATAAAATAGATGAAATATGGGATAAAAAATCTGCTTCCGGAAAAAAGGTTAGTAATGGTCTCTATGTAAGTATATTAGAATTTAAGGATAAACACACAGGTATTATAGATAGAAAGATAATAAAATTGGCAATAAAGGAATGAAAAATATTAAAATAATAGAGCATACCGCTGATATTGGATTTGAAATAAAAGCAAAAACAAAAAAAAAATTATTTGAAGTTGCAGTAAAAGAACTTCTTAAATTGATTTTTAAAGAAAAAAAGATAAAAAGTAAAACGATACAAAATGAAATAAAATTAAAAGCAGATACAGATGAAGAACTTTTACATAATTTTTTAAATGAAATTTTATTTTTAATTTTTGTAAAAAAAATTTTTGTTAAAAAAGTAAAAATAATAAATCTGGATGAAAATAAAACAGAAATAAAGACAAGTGTGTATGGTTTTTTAACTAAAAAAACAGGGAATTATATAAAAAGGGAATTAAAAAGTGTTACTTATCACGGGCTAAAAATTACAAAAGAAAACCAATATTATAATGCAAAGATAATAATAGATATTTAAATCGTAAAAACTTATCAGAAAACGAATTATTGTAAAAAAATAAAATATTTTCAGTTTTTTATTTTGTTAATGCGTTACTTTTATTTGTCAGTTTTTTATTTGAAATGAAAAATAATTATTGTTTTAAAAAAAATTGACCTTTTATATAAAATGGTAAAAGAATAAAAATGTTGGAGAATAAATTTTTAATACTGCTTTTTAGGTCTCCGATTTTACTTGACAGCATATAATTTTTTTGTTAAAAAATTATGGATTAAATATTAATATTAAAGGAGAATAGTTATGGCTACCCCGCTTGAAAAATGGGTTGAAGAACAGGCTGATTTAACAAAACCAAAAAAGATACATTGGTGTGATGGTTCAGAAGAAGAAGCGAGAAAACTCATAGAAACAGGAATAAAAGAAGAAAATATTGAAGGCACACCTGTTTTTAAAGAATTAAATCAAAATACCTGGCCATTATCATATTATCACAAAAGTCATCCCACAGATGTTGCAAGGACAGAACATTTAACATTTATCTGTCATAATGAAAATGATACAATAGGTCCTACTAATAACTGGATGCATCCAGATGAAGCAAAAGAAAAAATGAAAAATCTTTTTAATGGGTGTATGAAAGGCAGGACAATGTATGTTCTTCCATACATGATGGGACATCCTGATTCTCCTTATGCAAAGGCATGTGTCCAGATTACAGATATTTCTTATGTTGCAGTAAGTATGCGAATTATGACGCGCATGAGTAAAAAAGTTATTGAAAAAATCGGGAATTTAAATAATTTTGTTAAAGGATTACACTCAGTAGGTGATTTTAATCCTGAAAGGCGATTTATCATGCATTTCCCTGAGGAAAATCTGGTTCAAAGTATTGGTTCAGGTTATGGAGGAAATGCTCTTTTAGGGAAGAAATGTTTTTCATTAAGAATTGCTTCATGGCTTGGTTTAAAAGAAGGATGGCTTGCGGAACATATGGCATTGATTGGAGTTGAAACGCCTGAAGGGAAAATATATTATATTGCCGCTGCATTTCCATCTGCTTGTGGAAAAACGAATTTTGCCATGCTTGAATCTACATTGCCTGGTTATAAAGTATGGACTTTGGGCGATGATATAGTTTGGCTAAATATTGGGTCTGATGGTAGATTATGGGCAATGAATCCGGAAACAGGATTTTTTGGTGTTGCGCCAGGCACATCTTTAAAAACAAATCCAAATATGATGAAGACACTTAAAAATACTAAATTTTATCCTGTTTTATATACAAACACAGCATTGAATTTGGATACAAATGAACCCTGGTGGGAAGGGTTAGATGGAGATATCCCAGAAAATTTAATTGATTGGCAGGGAAAAAAATGGGAAAGAGGAAGTGAAAACAAAGCAGCACATCCTAATTCACGATTTACAGTTTCAATATATAATTGTCCAACTTTATCTGAAGAGTATGATAATCCAAATGGTGTTCCAATTTCTGCAATAATTTTAGGCAGCAAAAGAACAAAACTTTTGCCATTAATAGTAGAAGCTTTTAACTGGGAACATGGAGTTTTTTGTGGTGCTCGTAGTGGCTCAGAAACAACTGCTGCAGCGGCTCATAGTGTTGGTGTTATACGCAGGGACCCTATGGCAATGTTGCCATTTTGTGGTTACAATATGGGTGATTATTTTAAGCATTGGATTGAAATTGGCAAAAAATTAACCAAACAACCTAAAATATTCACTGCAAATTGGTTTAGAACAGATGAAAATGGAAAATTTTTATGGCCAGGTTTTGGTGATAATATAAGAGTTTTAAAATGGATTATTGATAGGATTGAAAATAAAGTAGACGCAAAAGAAACACCTATTGGATTAATTCCCGAATATAATCAATTTGATTTAAACGGAATTAATTTAAGTAAGGAAAAATGGGAAAAACTTTTTAACATAGATAAAGAAGAATGGAAAACTGAAGTTTTAGAAGTACAAAAGTTTTTTAATCAATTCGGAAATCATTTACCAGTTGAATTGACTAATTATTTAGAAAAATTGAAAACACAATTGTAATGGGAAAACATAAAAGTTTTATAACAACCAAAAAGTCAAAAAGTAAAATAAAAACAGTTACAAAAACGGTTGATATACCTTTAAGAAAACCTGAGGAAGACCCAATAAAATATTATTTAAAATTAAAAAAAATGGGATTGCCTTTACCAAAAATTGATGATAATAAAACAAAATAAAATTAGAAAATAAAAATATTCCTGAAAATAGCATTTATTGAAAAGTAAAGTCTATAAAAAATATCTCCCCATATATAAAACCGCATTCGATTTTATGACTTTAACTCCTTTTCTGTGGCTGAATGCTGCTTAAAAGATTTTTTGTTTTTTTAGCCATTAATTTTGCTACGCATTAAAAGATTGCGATTTTTCAGGGGAAAAAGGAAATATAAAAAAAGTTTTATAAACAAATAAAAATTTAAAAATGAATTTATTTTTAAAATTAAAAAACAGGTGAATTAAATTAATGAACTATAAAAATAAAAAATTATTAAACAAAAAAGCAAAAATATTTTATATTCCCGTAAAAACGCATTTTCTAATGCGTTTTTACAGAGCAAATATTTTAATTGACATAATTTTTTTAATAACTTAAAATTAGTTATATATTATTTAAAAAAAGAGGTGTATTATGAGAGAATATATAGATATTTTAAGAAAAGAATATGTTGTGCCTATTCCTATAAATAAAACTTTTTCAATACTGTTATTTTCATATCTGACTTTTTGTGGAGCAATGATAAAAATATATGTGCCCTTTACTCCTGTTCCATTTACTTTGCAGAATTTTGTTTTATTTATTTCAATATATTATCTTGGCTCAAAAGAAGTTGGCATTTCGCAATTGTTGTATATTTTATTAGGTTTTATCGGTGCGCCTGTTTTTGCTGTTGGTTTAAGCGGGATTGCAATTTTTATAGGTCCAACAGCAGGATATTTAATTGGTTTTGTAGTTTCTGGATTTTTAATGGCATTTTTTTATAATAAAATAAAAAGAAAAAATTATTTCAATAGATTTTTAACATTTTGGGGTGGAGCATTATTGATACTTTTATTTGGAACTTTGCATCTTGCCTTTATTTATGGGTTAGGTTTAAAAAAAGCATTTATAATAGGTTTTCTACCTTTTTTAATACCAGACACTTTTAAAGCATTAGTTGCAGCATTATTTTATAAAATTATAAAATAAGATGGATATAAATAATAATCTTAATTTACAACAAGAATTAAAACAGCAATTACGCTTAACTCATGAAACAAAATTAAGCCTTGATATTCTTCAGGCAACATATATGGAATTAGAAGATATTTTAAATCAGGAATTAGTTAACAATCCTTTGATAGAAGATATAACCATAAGAAAACCAGAAGAAAAAAATGTCAACATTGAAAATTCAAAAGAAGAAATGGAAGAAAATATAAAAGAAAGCGATGAAGAAAAAACTTTTGAATCTTTTAATAAAGCAGAAATAGAAGAAAATGAAGAATATAACAAAGTAGTTGATTATCATTATAATTCAATAAAACAGATTGAACAAAAGGACCTTCAGACATATTTGCTTGAAAAATTAGATGAAATGAATATTGAAAATCAGGAATTATATAATGCAGCAAAGGCAATTATTCTTGAATTGGATGATAATGGTTTTTTGTCTATTACTACTGAGGAAATATCAAAAGAAACAGGGCTGAATCAGGAAATTATTGAAAAAGCATTGCAAATTATTCAAAGTATAGATGATCCTGCTGGTATAGGAGCAAGAGATATTAGAGAAAGTTTGCTTATTCAGTTAAGGCATAAAAATTTTATTGATTCCCTTGCATATAAAATAGTTGAATCACATTTTGAATTGTTAGGGAAAAAACAATATGAAAAATTAGCTCAGGTATTTAAAGTTTCAATTGATGATATTAAAAATGCTGAAAAAATTATTAAGGAGTGTGATCCTTATCCTGGGAAAAGTTTTAAAATAATTGAAAAGCCAATATATATAATACCAGATATTATTGTGACAGAAGAGGATGGGAAACTAAAAGTAAATATAATGGGAAGCGAGATAGATATAAAAGTCAATAAAACTTATATTGAAGAATATAAAAAGAATTGCACAACAAAAGATTTTATTGAAAAATATCAGAAAAATATAAAAGATTTAATGGATGCTCTTGACAAAAGAAGTAAAACTGTCCAAAAAATTGTTGAATTAATACTTAATATTCAAAAAGATTATATTTTAAATCCAGAGTCTGGACTAAAACCACTTACATTAAAAGAAATAGCCGATGCCATAGGTGTCCATGAATCAACGGTGAGCAGGGCTGTATCGCGTAAATATATCCAGATGCCTTCAGGAGTTTTACCCCTGAAAAGTTTTTTCTCTCAAAAGTTACAAACAAGTTATGGTGATATCTCAAACAAGGTTGCCCAAGAAAAAATAAAGAATTTAATAGAAAATGAAAATAAAAAAAACCCTTTGACTGATACTGAAATTACAGAGATTTTAAATAAACAGGGGATAAATATATCGCGTAGAACAGTAACCAAATATAGAGAACAACTCGGCATTATGTCTGTAAATATGAGGAAACGAAAAATATAAACAATTATATAATTTAATCTATAAAACTTTTTAATTAAAAATAAATAAACGAAAAATATATTCAACAATTTGATAAATATTTGACTTTATATTAAATATATGTTATTCTTAATAAAAAAAATATTTTTTTGATTTAAAATTGATTGGAAAAATATAAAAATTATCATAAGTTTTTTATATATTATTTTAAGGAGGTATAATAATGGAAATTCTCCTTACTGGAAGGCATTTAGTTATTACAGATGCAATAAAAAGTTATGTTGAAAAAAAATTATCAAAGATGGAAAATTACTTTGATTTTAAGGAAAATGGAAGATTACATGTTACAATATCTGTGGAAAAATTTAGACATATTGCCGAAGCAAATTTAAGGTCAAAAAAGCATAATATATCAGCAAAAGTGGAAACAACTGATATGTATTCTTCAATTGATAAATTAGAGGACAAACTTTTAATTCAGATAAAAAAAATAAAAGATAAACAACAAAAATTTATCAAAGGCAAGGGCAAAAAAGTTAATATACTTGCAAATATATCAAATATAGTAAGCTCAACAGGAGAAAAATACAATGAAATAATTGAAGAAGAATTACAGGTAACAAAGCCAATGAATACTGAAGAAGCCATAGAGGAAGCTGAATTATCAAAAGAAAAAATGATTTTATTTTATAATGTGGATTTTAATAAAGTATGTTTTTTAAGAAAAAGAAAAGATGGAAAATACGGGTTAACAATATCCAAATATTAATTAAAAGAGGTGAATATATGATGCGGATACTTGATTTTCTTGCCAAGGATAGTATAAATATAGATTTGAAATCTAAAAGTAAAAAAGAAGTGATTGAAGAACTAGTTGATATTTTATCCGGAAAAGAAGTAATTCTTGATAAAAAAGTAATAATTGAATCGCTCATGGAAAGGGAAGAATTGGGGAGCACAGGGGTCGGGCAGGGAATAGCAATACCCCATAGTAAAACAAAAGGAGCCAAAGAACTTATAGGCGCTTTTGGTGTATCAAAATCAGGAATAGAATTTGATGCATTGGATGGCGAGCCAGTTCACATATTTTTTCTATTGCTTGCGCCAGAAGGTGCGGCTGGTCTTATGCTTAAAGCCCTTGCCAGAGTATCAAATTTTCTTAAAAATAAATATTACAGAAAAAAAATATTAGAGGCAAAAACCAAAGAAGATATTATTGCTATTTTAGAAGAAGAAGAAAAAATGAAACAATAAAATAACTTTTCCTGCTTTTTAAAGGAGGCATTTCTTTAATATGAATTATATTACCGTGAAACAATTTTTTGAAGAAAATAAAAAAGATTTGCACCTGAAAATAATAGCAGGAGAAAAATATTTAGAAACAAAAAAAATTGTGGTATCTGATATAAACAGACCAGGACTTGCCCTTGCCGGTTTTTTTGATTATTTCCCTTATGAAAGAATTCAGGTTTTTGGAAAGACAGAATTTGCCTATCTTAAAAAACAAAAAAAAGAGCATATACATAATATTCTTAAAAAATTTTTTTCTTCAAAAATATGTTGTGTTATTATTGCGAGGAATCTGAAACCGGCTTCTTATTTTACTGAACTTGCTGATGAATACGAAGTCCCTATTTTACAGACATCATTATTTACAATGAAACTTATTAATTCGGCAATGACATATCTTGAAAAAAGACTTGCTCCAAAAGTGACTTTACATGGAACCTTTGTTGATGTTTATGGAATTGGAATTTTGTTGTTTGGTAAAAGTGGAATTGGTAAAAGTGAAATATCACTTGAACTTGTCAAAAGAGGACATAGATTAATTGCCGATGATCTGGTAGAAATAATAAAACTGGGCGATAATGAACTTATAGGCAAGGGAATTAATATTGTTCAACATCATATGGAAATAAGAGGAATAGGAATTATAGATTTGAAAAGTCTATTTGGAATAGGGGTTATACGGGAACAGCAAAAAGTTGAATTGGTAATATTTTTAGAAGAGTGGGAAGCCGATAAAGATTATGAGCGGTTAGGGTTAGAAGAAAAGTTTGAAAATATTTTGGGTATAAAAGTGCCCAAGATAATTCTACCGGTAAAACCAGGAAGGAATTTAAGTATAATAATTGAAGTTGCTGCTATGATGAGACGATTAAAAGCACAAGGTCATAATACAGCAAAGGAATTAAATAAAACAATAATAAATTGGATGAAAAGAGAAATTCCTAATGTTTAATTTGAATAAATTTATTTATCCAGGAGTAAAAATAAAAAGGTGGCTTGTTCTTTTTATTTTAAGTTTTATTGTATTTGCTTTTGGATTATCAGGTGTTTTAGGCAAGTTAGTAGAACATATAAGGATTGAACAGATTAATGTTGATGACTTTTTTCACAGGCTTCAGCGACTTAAATTAATTGATTTTTTATTTTTGTTTTTGGGAATAGCAGGTATTATACTTGCGTTAAGAAGGTCTTATTTTGCTGTTTTAACCATACTATTTTCTAAAAAAGAAAAAAATTTTTTCTCAAGGATTTATAAAGAAGCAAAACTGAAAAGAGGTCCTAAAATTGCTGCAATTGGCGGTGGAACAGGTTTATCCGTGCTTTTAAAAGGTATAAAAGAATCAACATCAAATTTAACAGCAATAGTTACAGTTGCCGATGATGGTGGTTCGTCCGGTCGTTTAAGAAAATCATATAATATAATACCTCCGGGTGATATAAGAAACTGCATTGTTGCTTTAGCTGATGAAGAAGATATATTAAGCAAACTTCTTCAATACAGATTTACAGAAAAAGGGGAATTGAAAGGTCATAATTTTGGTAATATATTTATAACTGCTTTAACCAAGATATCAGGTGATTTCCCAAAAGCAATAAAAGAAATTTCAAAGGTTCTTGCGATTCGCGGGCAGGTTTTCCCAGTTTCGCTTGATAATATAAAATTAAAGGCAAAATTGAAAAATGGCAAAGAAGTTTATGGACAATCAAATATTGCAAAATCAAAAGTTGCAATAGAAAGCATACAAATTATACCATCAAATTGTAAACCCTATGAACAGGCATTAAAAGCTTTAAAATCAGCGGATGTTGTTATTTTAGGACCGGGTAGCCTTTATACCAGTATTATTCCCAATCTTTTAATACCAGGGGTTAAAGAAATTCTTGAAAGCGATAGAATATTAAAGATATATATATGTAATATTATGACGCAACCCGGTGAAACAGATGGCTATACAGTATCAGACCATATAAAGGCTATATTCAAACATAGCAGTAATAAAGTTATAGATTATGTTGTTGTAAATGATGGGATACCAAGAGAATCACTGCTTAAAAAATACAGATCTGAAAATTCATACATAGTTAAAATAGATAAAGAAGAAATTATAAAACTTGGTGTAAAAATGGTATGTGCAAAACTTATTGAAGATGGAGAATATATCCGTCATTCTCCATCTTTGTTAAACAAGACGATTATGAAATTGATCGTCACATAAAAGGGAGGCCATAATGGTTGGTATTCTTTTGGTTTCGCATTATACTTTTGCACAGTCATTAAAAGAAACTGTTGAGTTGATAATAGGAGTAAAAAAAAATCTTGCAGCAGTTTCTATTTCAAAAGATGATAAAATTGATTTTTTTTCAGAAAAGTTAAAAAATGCTGTAAATTCTCTTGATGAAGGAGATGGGGTTTTAATACTGGCTGATATGTTTGGTGGTTCACCATCAAATGTTGCGCTTTCTTTATATGCGAAAAACGATAAAGTAAAAATTATAACTGGTGTAAATTTACCCATAGTTATTGAGGCGCTTATGTATTCACATAAAAGTTTAGAAGAACTTGTCAGAATTATTTTGGAAAAAAAAGAAAAGACAATTATAGATGTAAAAGAAATATTTAATAAAGGAAATAAATAAAAATGCCTATTTTATTGACAAGGATTGATGATAGGTTAATACATGGGCAAGTTGTAGTTGGTTGGGCTCAGGCATTAAAAGCAGATCATATTGTAGTTATAGATGACGATATTGCAGAAAATGAAATGCAAAAGTTTTTATTTAGAATGGCTACTCCAAGTGATATAAAATTATCAATACTAAAAATTAAGGAAGCTGCTGAGATAATAAAAAAGCGTGGGTTTGATGAAGATTATACCATTTTACTTTTAAAATCGCCGGAAAGTGCATATAAATTAATAAAAGCTGGTGGTAAAATTTCTGAAATAAATATAGGTGGAATGCATTTTGGTGAAGGCAAAATTCAGATTTTTGATGCCGTATTTGTAGATGAAAAAGATGTTGAGTATATGAAATTATTAAACAAAGAAGGTATTGCTTTGGAAGTAAGGATGGTTCCTACAGACCCTAAAAAAGATGCTATTAAATTTATTGATGAAAAAATTAAAAAGAAAGAAGATAAATAATGGAAATTGAAAAAATTTTTTTACTTTCAATAATTGCAGCAATAATAGAACTAGATGCTTATTATATAGGCATGTTTTTAATTTCTCAGCCAATAATAATAGGAGGCATAACGGGTTATTTATTGGGAAATATAAATGCTGGTATAATAATAGGTAGTATTGTCCAATTAATATGGATAAATAATCCGCCTATCGGTGCTTTTGTGCCACCTTCTACTACCACAATCTCATTTATTTCCACAATTTTTTCTATTGTTTTTTTACAAACATTATCAAATCCAAATAAGGAAGCTATTTTTATGTTTTCTTTGTTGATCGGCATACCAGCAGGTTATTTTGTTGGACAGATAGATATATGGCATAGAAAATTAAATGTCAAGATAATTCATTTATTTGAAGATAAAATTAAACAATGCAAGGCATCATATTTGGTTTTAATTCAAATACTTTCAATATTTGTAAAAATTTTTTCTAATATAATATTATTTTTATTAATCATATTTTTGGGGATTTCTTTGGCGGAAAAAATATACCTGTCTTTACCATTACAACTTATAAGAGCATTGACAATTTCGTTCTGGATAATGCCGATTGTCGGATTAGCGGTAATTTTTAATATGTTATATTCAAAAGAAGGAGCAAGAGTTCACTGGGTTATATTTTTTTTATTTTACATTTTTTTCTTTTTAACAAAAGGTAATATAAATTTGAATTTTTTTATTATTTTAACAATTATTTTAGGATTTGTAATTTCATCATATATTGTTATTAAAACAAAAAAGGTGACAAAATGAAAAAAATAAGTATTTTTTCTTTACTTATAAGCGGCTTGAAGTTAAATTTTTTACAGGCATCATGGAATTTTGAAAGGTTGCAAAATATTGGTTTTTTATTTTCAATTTATAATATTCTGAAGGTTATATATAAAAATAATATAGATGGATTAAAAAGTGCAATAAAAAGGCATATTGAGTTTTTTAATACCAACATATTTTTTTCATCAGCAGTATTAGGTATGATAAGCCGTTTAGAAGAAGAACTTGATGATTCTGATCCTGAAAAGAAAAACAGAGAAATTGAAAACTCTAAAATAGGAGTAATGGGTCCACTTGCAGCAATTGGTGATTCTATTTTCTGGTCGGCGATAAAACCCTTTGCTTTATTAACAGGTATAGGGTATACATATCTTATGAAATTCAGTTTTGAATCTTTTATTTATGGTTCTTTAATTTCTATAATTACTTATAATATACCAAGGATTTTTGTAAAATACTATCTTCTGATGCAAGCATATTATAACTATCAAAAACTTTTTACACTATTGCAAAAAATTGAATTTCAGCATTTAATAAAAATTATAAAATTAAACGGAATGATTTTTTTGGGTTTTATTATGGCTGGTTATTTTTATAAAAAAGATTTAAATTTAATTCCCATAAAATTAATAGATAATTTTTTATTAATAATAATTTTCATTTTAATAGCAATGGCTTTAAAACGTAAAACTTCAATATCAAACATTTTAATAGCAATTATTATTTTATCAGTTTTTATATCATACATAATAGGGTGAAAAGATGCAATTTTCAAAAAAGGTTAAAGTAATTAATAAGTTAGGATTTCATTTGAGGGCAGTGGCAATATTTGTAAAAGAAGCAGAACGCTATAAATCAACAATAAAAGTAAGAAATGGTGATATTGAAGCAGATGGGAAAAGCATTATGGGTCTTATGACATTGATAGCATCTGAAGGAACAGAAATAGAAATCAAAGCAGAAGGACCGGATGCCAAAGAAGCAGTTAACAGTCTTGTGAAAATAGTTCAGAATAAATTTGGTGAGGAAGAATAATGTTTAAAGGAATACCCGCATCCCCTGGAATTGCCATTGGAAGTGTTTTGCTTTTATCAAAAAAAACAGAGGAAATATTAAAAAGTAAGATAACAATTTCTTCTGTAGAAGATGAAATAACCAAATTAAAAATAGCGCTGGAAAAAACCAGAAATGATATAATCGCGATTAAAGAGAAAATTATTTATGATATAGGTTCTAAAGAGGCAAATATTTTTGATGCGTATTTACAATTATTACTTGATCCTGGTTTTACTGGTAAAATAGAACAGATAATCAAGGAACAAAAAGTAAATATTGAGTTTGCAATAGGACAGGTTTTAGAAAGTTATCTGGAATTTTTTAATAAAATTCAAGATCCGTATTTAAAAGAAAGAAGCAGGGATATTTCAGGATTAGTAGATAGAATTATAAAAAATATCTCCGACTCTCACATAATTGATCAAAAAAAAATGGCTGGTAAATTTATAATTGTTGCAGAAGATTTAACCCCGGCAGATACAGCAGAACTTGATAAAACAAAAGTTTTAGGTTTTATTACAGAGAAAGGAACACAGACATCACATACAGCAATTGTGGCAAGAGCGCTTGAAATTCCGGCTATAGTTGGAGTAAGAGGTATAACATCCAATGTAAAAACAGGTGATATAGTAGTTCTGGATGGAGAAAGGGGATTTGCTGTTATTAATCCTTCGTCAAAAGTTTTAAATACATATAAAGAAGAGCAAAAAAGGTATTTGGCAAAAAATAGAATACTTAAAAAATTAAAAAAACTGGCTAGCATAACAAAAGATAACAGAAAAATAGAACTTAATGCAAATATTGAATTTGCAGAAGAAGTTGGACCTGTTCTTGAAAATAATGCTGATGGAATCGGTCTTTTCAGGACAGAATTTATCTATATAAATAGATCTAACTTGCCTTCGGAGGAAGAACAATTTAATATTTATAAAACAGTTGTCCAGAAAATGGGAAAAAAGCCGGTTGTGATAAGAACACTTGACATAGGCGGGGATAAATTCCTTCCATATTTTAAAATTCCACCTGAACAGAATCCTTTCCTGGGTTTAAGAGCAATAAGATTATCATTAGTTAATATAAACATATTCAAATGTCAATTAAGAGCAATATTACGTGCATCCGCTTTTGGTAATGTTAAAATTATGTTTCCAATGATAACTGTTGTTGAAGAATTTATAGAAGCCAAAAAAATAATAGAAGAAATAAAAATAGAATTAAAAAACAAAAAAATAAATTTTGATGAAAATATTAAGATAGGTGCAATGATAGAGGTTCCATCAATTGTTTTACTTGCTGATGAGTTAGCCAAAAATGCGGATTTTTTCAGTATCGGGACTAATGATTTAATTCAGTATACTTTGGCTGTTGATAGAAGTAATGAAACAGTTGCGAAATTATACGACCATTTCAATCCAGCGGTTTTAAAACTGATAAAAATGGCTATAGAAAGCGCACATAAAAATAATTTAAAGATATCTGTTTGTGGTGAAATGGCTTCAGATCCGTTACTTGCTTATCTGCTAATTGGTATGGGAGTGGATGAACTATCAATGAATTCTGCTTCAATTTTAAATGTTAAAGGATTTATAAGAAATATTAAATTTCAAGAAGCAATTGAAGTCGCGGATAAAGTTTTGAAGATGAATAATTCAGAAGAAATAAAAAAGTATTTGCAAGAAAGGATGAAAAAAATTAAATAAAAGAAGGTATAAATTATGAAAATAAAAAAAGCAGTTATACCAGTTGGTGGGTTGGGAACAAGATTTTTGCCTTATACCAAAGTAATTCCAAAAGAAATGTTACCAATATGGGATATACCAATAATACAATTCATAATAGAAGAGGCAATAAATTCCGGAATAGATAGTATTTTATTTGTAACTTCAAAAGAAAAATACAGTATAGAAGATTATTTTGACAGAAATTTTTACCTTGAATATTTTTTAAATAAAAATAAAGATAAGGAAAAGTTAGATATACTAAATAAAATACCACAGAATTTTAAAATTTATTCAGTAAGACAAAAAGAGGCGCGCGGGTTAGGCGATGCGATTTTACATGCCGAAGATTTTATTTCTGATGATTATTTTGCAGTTTTTTTGCCTGATGACCTTATTTTTTCAAAAAAGCCTGTAATAAAACAAATGATAGAAGTCTTGGAAAAATACAGAAAACCGGTTCTTGGGGTGGAGAGAGTTCCGTGGAAAATGGTAGATGCGTATGGCATAATTAAACCAAGAATGATTGCAAAAAGAATTTTTGAAATAGAAGATATAGTTGAAAAGCCTAAAAAAAATAAAGCTTTTTCCAATCTCGGAGTAGTTGGCAGATATATTTTGCCCGGCAATATTTTTAGTTACATAAAAAAAACAAAACCAGGTGTAAAAGGAGAAATACAGATAACAGATTCTTTGCGTATTTTAATGAAAGAGCAGGGAATTTTAGCTTATGAATTTGAAGGTATAAGATGCGATACTGGTAACAAATATGACTATTTATTAGCTATATTAACTTATGCAAATATGAAAAAAGATTTAAAGAATAAAATAAAAAAAGATATAAAAAAAATATTTAAAATAAAAATTTGAATAATAAAGTGATAATAGTAAGAGGGAATTGATGTTAAACAACGACTTTAGTATCACAATAGATAACAATAAAGCAAAAGAAAAATTTCAGAAAATATTTAAAAATTTTAATGCGCAAAATTTTTTTGATGCCATAGAATTAAAAATATTAGAATATTCAGTTAAGAATTCCAAACTGATTTTAAAAGCGGATGTTAAAAAAGAAATTAAATCAGATTTTTTTATTGATTTAAAAAAATATGTAAAAGAACAATTAGGAATAAATTTGAGTTTTGTGTTTAATTTTTTATACGATTTTGATTTAAAATTTTTGATTGAAAATTATTGGGAATTTTTTATGGATTTTTTAGGTGATATTAACTTATGGTTTGAGAATACTACAACTGCAATTATAGATGATAAATTAATAATTCATTTGCCTAATAGTTATATTTTAAAAAAAATTCAGCAGGATGAAATAAGGAACGAATTTCAGAAAAAATTAAATCAATTTTTTTCTAAAAATATAAATTTTGAATTAAGAATAGATGAAAATTTAATAAAAAGGGATACGGCGCATCTTATAAAAATTGAAATAAATTCTAATAATGAAACAATAGAAAGTGAAATTTTAACAACGTCAGAAATAAAAGGAAAAGTAACACCTGTTTCTGATATTTCCCAGGAAGGTAAATATATTATTGAGGGGGAAATATTTTTAGATAATAATTATTTAAGGGAATATAAAAAAGATAAATTTATTTTAATATTTTATTTAACTGATTATTTTAGTTCAATAAAATTAAAAGCATTTGTTGATAGTAAAGATGGTCTAATATTTAAACTGCCGGTTTTAAAAACAATTAGAACTTTAATTGATGTAAAATATGATGAAAGGGAAGAAGAACTTGTTGGCACTGTCAGAAAAATACAAAAAATATCAAAAAATGAAATTATAGATGAAGCAATAGAAAAAAGAATAGAATTTCATTGTCATACAAATATGAGTGCAATGGATTCTGTTATAAATTTAAAGGATTATATTGATATGGCTAAAAAGTGGGGGCATAAAGCAGTTGCTATTACCGACCACGGAGTTGTTCATGCTTTTCCCGAAGCTTATAAAACAGGGAAAAAAAATAATATCAAAATAATTTTTGGAATGGAAGGTTATTTAGTGAAGACAAAAGAAAACTATAAAAAAGACAATTATTATCATATTATTTTTATTGTAAAAAATAAAACAGGGTTAAAAAATCTATATAAATTGGTATCGCTTTCACATATTTATTATTTTTATAAAAAACCGCGCTTGCCAAAAGAAATTATTAATGAATACCGTGAAGGTTTGCTTTTGGGAACCGCTTGTTACCTCGGTGAATTATATCAGGCAATTCTTAATAAAAAAGATGAAAAAGAAATAGAAGATTTAATAAAATTTTATGATTTTCTTGAAATTCAACCAATTACAAATAATAAATTTTTAATCAGGGAGAAAAAATTAGCAGATGAGGAAGATATAAAAAATATAAACAAACAGATCTATAAGATAGGAAAAAGATTTTTAAAGCCGGTTATTGCAACAGGAGATATACATTTTCTTAAACCAACAGATAAAATATTCAGACAGGTTTTAATGGCAGGGCAGGGATATGATGATATTGAAGATGATGCTTCGGCCGACCTTTATTTTAGAACAACAGATGAAATGTTAAAAGAATTTTCTTATTTGGGAAAAAGACAAGCTTATGAGGTTGTAATTAAAAATCCTGAATTTATAAATAATTTAATAGATGATGATATTAAACCAATTCCAGATGAATTGTATGCGCCTGAGATTGAAAATTCAAATGAAGAAATTATAAAGTTAACAAATGAGAGGGTAAGAAGTTTATATGGTGAAAAATTAAGCAATGTTATAAAAGACAGAATAAATATTGAAATGGAAGCAATAATTAAAAATAAATTTTCATCACTTTATATGATTGCAAAAAGAATGATTGATAAATCAAATGAAAAAGGTTATATTGTTGGTTCAAGGGGTTCTGTTGGTTCTTCTTTTATTGCTTTTTTATGTGGCATATCAGAGGTAAATCCGCTTCCTCCCCATTATTTATGTCCCTCATGCAAATACATAGAATTTGTAAATACGGATTTGGTTGGGATAGACCTTGAAGTAAAAAAATGTCCGCAATGCGGTACGCAATTAAATAAAGATGGATTTAATATTCCTTTTGAAACTTTTGTAGGATTTAAAAGAAATAAACCGCCAGATATAGATCTTAACTTTGCCGGGGAAATTCAGGATTATATTCATAAATTTGTAATAGACATGTTTGGTAGTGATAGAGTTTATAAAGTTGGCACAATTTTAACTGTAAAAGAGCAAGCTGTTAAGAAAGATTTTATAAATAAATTTTTGGAAAAAACAGGGAAAAAAATAAATAAAGCTGAGATTGAGAGGCTTGCTAGGGGATGCTCTGGAGTAAAAAGATCAACAGGACAACACGCAGGTGGATTAATTTTGATTCCAGATAACAAAGAAATATATGATTTTACTCCAATTCAATTTTCTCCGGAAAAAGATGTAATAACAACTCATTATGATTATGAATGGCTGGAGAAATCAGTAGTGAAAATAGATGCATTAGGACACGATTTGCCCACCAGTTTAAACAGGTTGTGCAAAGATATTGGTATAAAAATTGAGGACATACCACTTGATGATAAAAAAGTATTGCAGATTTTCAGAGACATAAAAATTTTAAAAGTAAATCCTGATAATTATGAATATCCTGTTGGAACATTAGGGATACCAGAATATGGAACAAAATTTGTAAGAAAAATTTTATCCGTTGCAAAACCCAAAAATTTTAGTGATTTAATATATATAGCAGGTTTATCCCATGGTGAAAATGTATGGGAAAATAATGCAGAAGATCTTTTAAAAAGCAAAAAGGTATCATTAAGCGAGGTAATTTCTGTAAGAGATGATATAATGAATTATCTCATTAAACAGGGCATATCAAGTGAAAAAGCTTATGCCATAACAGAAAAAGTAAGAAAAAAAGAAACCACAATAGATAAAGAAGATGAAAAAATAATGAGAAAATATAAAGTGCCGGAATGGTATATTGATTCCTGTAAAAAAATTACTTATATGTTTCCAAAAGCTCATGCGGCTGCTTATGCAATTATGTCAGTAAGGATAGCTTTTTTTAAAGTTTTTTATCCGCTTTATTTTTATGCTGATTATTTTTCCCGTGAGATGGATGGATTTAAATACGAATTTGCTTTTTTAAATTTTGATGATATTAAAAGTCAATTAAGAGATTTAAAAATTAAAAAGCAAAAAAACCAGAAAGAAGAAAAGCAACTTGAAATACTTGAAGTTATTTTTGAAATGAAAGAGCGTGGTTTTGAGTTCACAAATGTTGACATATATGAATCCTCCCCGGATATTTTTAAAGTTAAGAATAATAAGATTATGTTGCCTTTAAGGACTATTCCGGAACTAGGTGAAAAAGCTGCAAAAGTATTTGTTGAAGAAAGGGAAAAAAGCAAATTCTCATCCCTGGAAGATATTATAAAACGAACACATATTAATAAAAATGTTGCACAATTTTTCATGGAAAATAACATTTTGAATGGTATTCCGGAAACCGAACAGATAGTTTTATTTTGAAATGATAAATTTTAAAAAAAAATATTTTGTAAGTTTTTTTCTATCACTAATTATAATTTTCTCCATAGTTGATATTTTATTTAAAAATTTTTACAATTATAAATTATATCTTTTTTACTTTATTTTTTTATCACTTATCCCTTACCAAGAAATTGATATAAAGATAAAACAAAAAGTTTTTTTTAGTATAATTTTTTTCTTTATTTTTATGCTTTTTTTAATTGCTGCACAATATATTTTTTCCTTTCGGGAATCGCAGTTAATGATATATGGAATATTATTTGTTTTTTTGGGTTTGGTATTTTTAATTATTTCTTTTAATAAAAATGGTAATGAATATGAATATGTTTTTAAAATATCATTTCCAACAGAAGTTTTATTACTAACTTGTATTATAATACTTGGGATTTTTTTACGCTTATATAATTTAAAAAATATTCCATCAGGTATCTGGTTTGATGAAGCACAAAATGGACTTGAAGTAATAAATATTTTAAATAATGATGAAATTACTGTTTTCATACCACGTTTCACCCAGATGCCTGCAATGTTTTTTTATTTATCCGCATTTTTATTTAAGGTATTCGGAATAAATATATTTATATTAAGAGCAGTTTCAATTATTACGGGTGTGTTGTGTATTGTTGCTTTTTATTTTTTATTAAAACATATATTCAGAGATTCTATATATGCATTATCTGGTGCGTTTTTAATATCTGTTTCTCGGTGGCATATAACATTTTCTCGGCTTGCATTTTTAGGAATGCTTTCTGTTTTGTTAATAATAGTATTTTTTTATTTTTATTTTAAAACCATAGATGAAAAAAGAAAGGATTGTACATTATACTCTGGTTTTACTTTGGGTTTAAGTTTGTATAGTTTCACAATACCATATTTTGCTGTGATTTTTATTTTTTTTCATAATTTCATTATTTTCTTAAAAAATCCTTTAATTTACATAAAAAAAAATCTTAATAATTTTTTTATAATAATTTTGATGTGTGTAATAACGGCGTTTCCTCTGATTTTTTATGCATTTAAAAATTTCAATGATTTTACAGCAAGGGCAAGAGATGTAAGCATATTAAATGATATTAAAGCAGAAAAAAGCATAAAGCCACTTTTTATAAATATTTACAGATATTTTCTTACATTTAATTGGGCAGGAGATTATAATGGCAGACATAATTTATATAAAAAACCACTTTTAGATGAAATATCAGGTATTTTATTTATGGCAGGATTTTTTATAAGCATTTTAAAAATAAATTATCGCAGATATTTTTTATTATTTTTAATAATGCTATTACCTGGTATTCTTACTATCAATATTGAAGCCCCTCAGGCATATAGAATAATAGGAGCTTGCCCTGTTGTTTATGTATTTGTTGTAATTGCGCTTAAAGAAATAGTAAACATTTTGTCTGCTTTAAAAGGTAATAAAGTTTATCTTAATATTTTTTTAATTGCAATTTTATTTTCAGTAAGTATTATAAATATTCATCAATATTTTATTTTGTATCCTAAAGAAAAATCAGCATATATGGATTTTTCACCGGAAGCAAATGGAATAGGTAAATTTATAAATGAAAATTATAAAGATTATTATATTCTTGTATCAAAAGCACAAAACATGTATGGTTTTTATTTCTGGGAACAAAGACAGATTCTCCAATTTATGACTTATAACAGGTCAAAATTTGATTATATGGAAGATTACAATAAAATAACAATTGATAAATTAGCAGAAAAAAAAGGTATAGCAATAGTGGTAAGGCCATCTGATAAAAATTATATAGAAAGGATAGAAAATGAATATCCTGATTTTAAAAAGAAAGAATTTATAAACAATTTTAATGGTGAAACTTTGTTCATTGTGTATTTTATTGATTCTGACAAAATAAGAAAAAGCAAAAATGCTGAATTTATTATATATAAATGAAAAGGGGAACAAATGGAAGAAAATAAATACTTTAAAATAGATAAAAATTTTATAGTGATAGATGAAGATTTAAAAATAAAACAAGCAATAAAAAAAATCAGAGAAACATCAAAAGATGTAATGATTTTTTATGTGTATGTTATTGATAAATTTAATGTATTAAAAGGAGTTTTGCCTTTGAAAAATTTACTTTTAGCAGATGAAAAACGTAAAGTTGAAGATGTTATGATAAGAGAGCCGATTGTAATCTCTGAAAAATTATCAGATGAAGAAATTCTAGATATATTCAACAAAACTAAATTTTTGGCATTACCTGTTGTGGATGATGCATATAGAATAAAAGGAATTATAACATATAAAAATGCAATTGATGCAATAAAAAATGAAACGGCAGAAGATATTCTAAAAATTCACGGTGCAGACATACATGTATTTGATAAACCAATTTTAAAAAGAGTTAAAATAAAGTTACCCTGGCTTATAACAACCGTGTTAAGCGGCATTATATGTGGATGGATATTAAATAAATTTGAAATTACTTTAAAAAATGCAATCGCACTTGCTTTTTTTATACCGCTTATAACAGCAATGGGAGAAAGTGTGGCAAGTCAAACATCTGCCATAATTATTGAAGGAATTGCATTAAATAAAATAAATATTAATGAGACACGAAAATTATTATTTTTTCAGATATTAGAAAGTATTATAATCGCCGGTATAATAACATTGTTTGTTTTTTTATTAACAATATTCTGGCTTGGGAATTTTTTTGTTATCAAAGTAATCGGGATAACAATATTTTTTGGGATAATAATAGCAACAATAATAGGCACTACTGGCCCAGTTGCTTTAAAAAAACTAGGTTTTAATCCAGCTGCAGCTACAAGTTCAATTGTTTTGGCATTATCGGATATAACAATTTTGATATTTTATTTTTTTACAGCAATATTATTAAATAAATAATTCAATTTATAATTTAATAAGTTTTTCAACTTTGCTTTTTGCAATTTTTCCTTTATTATCTTTTACTTCAATAATATAATAATAAGTCCCGCGGGCAAGGTTGTTTATGAGTTCGCAATTTAGGTTAATTTCATTTATACCAGCCTTCATTAAATAATCTATTTCTGTATCTTTAATTAACCTTAAAGACGATGTATATAGTTTTATTTTAAATTTATTGGCAGATTTTGTAATTGCAAATTTAATTTTTATTGCATTGTTTTTGTTGGTTACAGGATTTGGATAAATAATTACAGGAGTTTCTTTAACTATTTCCAAATTATCAACTTCGGTTAATGAAGGAGTAGGTGTTTGGGTGATTATTTGTGTAAAAGTCTGGGTAGATGTAAAAACAAAAGTATTTGTTGGTGTTAAGGTTAGCAATTGTGTCCAGGTTTGAGTTGCAGTTGATGTTGGTGTTCCAGTTGCAGTTGGTGTTTTTGTGGATGTTTCTCCTATCATTAATTCTATATGGTCTATATACCAGTTGTTTCCTGTATTACTTGCTGATCCGCCAGTTGTATCTGCTATTGCAAAATTTACTGCCCTTATGTGTTGCAAAACATCTCCTATCTGCAATCCGGCTCCCTGTCCCCAACCTGGAGCGCTAAATAAACTCCACGGTATTTCCACTAATACCCAATTTTCTGCTGGTGTATAATTAAATCTCCAGTATGAATAATCTGTTATATTTGTTGAAACAAGTTGTATAAGAAAATCTACTGGTGTTCCGCTTCCTTTGTTTCCTTTCATATATAATTTTATACCTTGAGTTCCTGATAAATCCATTTCTGTTCCGCTTGCATTCAAGTCAAATGTAACTGCAACTGATGGCCAGCCGTTTCCTGTTATATCTGCACTTATTTTTCCTGCATAATTTCCCAGTCCTGCATCGTTTGTTACTGCTCTTGTCACGTAACAGTTTGCTGCTGCCCACTGGGTCCATAGTCCGCCCCAATCAGTTATATCAAAATCACCTTCTTCAAAATCATCTATTACTATTCCTGTTGCTACCTGCGTTGCTGTTGCTGTATTTGTCGGAATTTGAGTTAATGTATTTGTTGATGTGAATGTTTGTGTAAAAGTTGATGTATCGGTTAAAGTATAAGTATTGGTAAATGTCCAGGTGGATGGTTGTGTTCCTGTAATTGTTTGAGTCGGTGTATTTGTGTTAGTTGAAGTGTTTGTAATAGTAAATGTTAAAGTGAAAGTTCTGGTAGAAGTATTGGTATTTGTTGGAGTTCTAGTGAAAGTGTTTGTTGGAATCGTAGTATTAGTTGATGTATCAGTTAAAGTAAAAGTATTGGTAAATGTCCAGGTAGGTGGTTGTGATCCTGTAATTGTTTGAGTTGGTGTATTTGTGTTTGTTGGAGAGTTTGTAATAGTAAATGTTGATGTAGATGTTCTTGTATTTGTATAAGTTGAAGTAAATGTAGAAGTTAAAGTATGAGTTCTTGTAGATGTGCTGGTAACAGTTGAAGTATTTGTAAAAGTGTTAGTCGGAAGAAGAGTATTAGTTGATGTATTTGTAACTGTAGAGGTGTTTGTATTTGTTCTTGTAAATGTTGATGTATTTGTAAAAGTATTTGTAGATGGCTGGGTAAAAGTTGGGGTATTGGTAGGTGTATGAGTATTAGTATTAGTTGATGTAAAAGTTCTTGTGAAAGTATCAGTAGACGTAAATGTATAAGTTCTGGTAAATGTAAAGGTATTGGTAGGTGTAGGGGTAGGCGGTGGATTGGTAAATTTTATATTATCAATATAAAAAGTTCCCTGCGCTGGTGGACTGAATAAAATACCTATAAATCTTACTGCTTTTAAATCAATTTTTTTATTTCCATTTTGATTTCCTGACCATGGAGATAATGAAAATTGAGCCAATGGTAACTGGATATGTTCCCAGTTTCCCGTTCCTGTTCCGCTAGGACCTATATATTGTTCAGCATCACCGCCGTTTAATGTGGATTCCCTTAAAAACGAACCCCACAATATACCCGCAGGAACTTTTATATCAAATTCAAGGTGGGTTGGTGTAAAACATGTAGTTGCGTCATAATATCCAAGTCCATTATCATAATATGAAGCGAAATTAAAATTAACTCCCCAACTTCCTGATTGACCTGCATTAAATATGCATCTTGCACCCCAGCCTGATGGAAATCCGGCTGTATTTTCACGATAGATAGAACCTGAGGCACCTTTTGATGTATCTGCTACAACCTGTGAGTTTGGATTCAGTCCTTGCTCAAAATCTTCAAATACTCCGCATACATTAACTGGTGTTGGTGTAAAAGTTGGAAAGGTCTGGCAACTGGTATTTTTTATTGCTGTCCATAAATCTGTTTTTGAACCACATTGGGAGATTTCCCAGATGGCTATCCCTGGTCTTGAATATTGTTTTACATATTTAATTTTATCAGTATACCCTTGGGCATCTGTGAACCATTGACCACTGTAATTGCCTTCGGCATAAGTGGCATTATAAGTTCCACTACCAGTTACATCTTTCCACCACACATGTCCTGGTGTTGAATACATTGGAAGTCCAAGAATAAATTTATTGGCTGGAAAACCACGTGCAACAACGTTTTTTCCAAAACCATCAATTGATGCTTCAAAAATATAATGAGCAGCTGATTCAATTGTAACACCTGGATTACGCAACGGTGCATTCGCAGGATTTCCCCAGTCATAACCGCTTTGTATGCAATAGTCAACAACATTAGCCAAAGCTAAAAAATCATATCCAGCATCATACCAGCCAGGGGATGTATAAAATGAAAGTTCAAGGGGTTGACCATCATAGCCTTTTTTTGGACCTGCTTTTAATTTGTTATAAAGTTCTGTCATAAATGCTGTAAAGTTTGCTTTATCTGATGCACCTGGAAATTCCCAGTCAATATCAACTCCATCGTAATTGTAATTAACACAATAGTTATAAATATTATTAACTAAATTAGTTCTGGCTGATGGGGATGCAAGGACAGCACTCCAGTTTGATTTTCCAGGATCATTAGCACCACCTATAGAAAAAAAGCATCTGGTATTATTTGCGTGTGCAAGAGAAGTTAAAGAAGTTGTTCTTAATATCCAAGTATTTAATCCGCCTGATGAATTACTTATATACGCAAATGAATCTATTACATGTGTTAAAGCATCCCAGTCATGAGTTAAGGCTGAAGTTCCCATTAAATATCCCATGACTTTAATACATGGTTTTGCAATAAGATTACTTTGTATAATAAAAAATAATGTGATTATAAAAAATATTTTGGTTACAGAGTATTTATTCATAAATTCACCTCTTTTAGTTTAACGTTAATCTTAATTATTAAATAAAAATAAATTAAAATTTTATATAAAAAATAATAATATATTTAACGATAACTATAGTTTAGACAAATATAAATTAAAAAAGTTTCGCGAAAGATTAATGATTTATTTTATTTGAGTTTTTTTATGATTTCTTCAATTTTTGGCTGGTTTTTATCTATTAAAAGTGATTTTTCAAAATATGTTTTTGCTTTTTCTTTATCATTCAATTTAAAATGACAAAGCCCAAGATTATTCAGAATACTGATATTTTCAGGCTGAATTTTTAATGCTGATTCATAATAAGGTATTGCTGTTTTTATATCATTAATCAAAGAATAGCATAAAGCAATATGAAAATTTACTTTTGCTGAAAAAGGATTTACTTTTAGCTCTTTTTTTAATTCATCTATAGCTTCGGTGAATTTTTTTTGTTCCATCAATTTTTTTGCATTTTTAAATATATCACTATCTTTATCAAGTTGCAGCACAAGTGAAATTTCCCTTTCGTGCTCCTGTTTTGCTCTTTCAAGGTATAGTCTGGCATTGAAGTTTAATGGATTTAAAGATACAACTTTTTCAAAACAATTAATTGCAAGTTTATATTCACGTTTTGTTGCGTGTAAACTGCCAAGGTTAAAAAATAAACTTTCATCTTTTGGATTTAATTCAAGAGCCCTTTTAATTAATTTTTCCGCTTTATCATATTCCTTGTCTTTTTCACTATATATTATAGCAACATTTCCAAGCACAGGAACTGAATCATAAGCAATTTTAACAGCATTTTCAAGTAAATAAAAATGAATATTATCTTTTTTAATATTTTTAAAATATTCAGAATACCTGTAAAGATAAGTTCCAACAACTTCCCTTTCTTCAAAATCATAATTAACAGGATTATGAAGTATATTTTTCAATGAATATAATTTCCAGGGATAATAAACGTCAGGTTCTGGTCTTTCTGTGATTTTATTAATAAATCCAAAAATTGGCTCATAGTAACTCTGTGCTTTTGTCGGAACAGCAGTATAAACAGGAGAATATTTTAAATTAAGAGCAGTTAGTATATTTGGTATAACATTTAATGATTTTGATTGTTTTTGTAAAATTTGTATATCCTTAAAAATAGTATCTGACGTGTCAAAAATTGTAATTTCATTAAATTTATTTTTAACATATTTAAAATATGCAATTGTGAAAATCTGATTATCTCCATTTATAAAAATATAAGATTTTTTTTCACAATTTGAAAGAATATCCTGTGGATAAAAATAAGGAATAAAATCATTTGATTTGTTATTTAAAACATAATTTTGTTTAAATAAAAATACAGCAATGAAAAAAATGAAGGCAAATAATATAAACTTTACAAAGAAAAATCTGTTAAAATAAGTTTTAATTTCATTTAAAAAAACAAAAATGAATATCAAAGCAATCAGATGAGAAGGTATAAAATATCTGAAAGCAAGTTTTAAGTCAGTATAATTTCCATAAAAGGCAAGTAAAATAATATTAGAAATATAAATTAAAAAAAATAACAAAAAATATTTATATTTTTTGATAAAGGAAATAATAAATCCTATCAAAATTAAAAAAAATCCAACAATTGTAAATTCTTTATAAATTACATTCCATAAATAATTAAAAAATATTTTATAACCATATAATTCGCGAGAAAACATCTTTTGTTTATATTGTTTTTGTGTTATATAATTTAAAAAATCTTCTGCTGTCTTTAAAGGATACCAATTAAGAATTGCATTTGATGTGCCACGTATAATAATATAAAAATAAATAGAAAAACCTGTTAAAAATAAAAAAACCAAAAAAATAATTTTATTTTTAAAATTTGAAAAATTATAAATTAAAATATAACTCCATAAAATAAAAGAAAAAATTATAAAGGTAAGATGAATTCCCGAGCCTAAACCTGTTAAGAATGCCATTAAATAAAGAACCTTGTCAGATTTTTTTATATCATTGTAATAAAGAAAGAGTAATAATAAAATTGAACAAAAAAAAGCATTCATAGTATATATTCTTGCAAGGACTGCCTGGGACCAGATGGTATAGGTAAAAGCAAAAAGTATTGAAAGTATAAAAGCAAGGGTAAAGTCATATAAATCAGGAATTTTTTTCAACAAAATCAATAAAATAAAAAATAAAACAACCAAAGTAAGTGCTGCAAAAAAAGCAGACAACAAATTAATTCTAAATCCAATATCACCCATAGGTAAAAAAGAAAAAATTTTTCCTGTTAATATATATAAAGGAAAACCAGTGGGGTGGGGAACGCCTAATGTGAAGGCAGCAGTGATAAGTTCGCCACTGTCGCCAAAATAAACAGAAGGAGCAGAAGTTAAAATATAAATAAAAAATACAAATAAAAATAAAGGTAATCCAAATAAAAAAAATAAATTTTTAACATTACTCATACTTTATGTTAATACGTTCTATGTTTGAAGTTTTTCCTGTTGTTTCATCAATTGATAAAAGAACAGCATTCAATTTAAGATTGGTTTTTGCAACTTCAAATTTTTCAGGCATCAGAGTTAAAAATCTTCTTATTATTGTTTCTTTTTCAACTCCTATAACAGAATCAAAAGGTCCTGTCATACCTACATCTGTTATAAAACCAGTTCCCAGGGGTAAAATTCTTTCATCGGCTGTCTGGACATGGGTATGTGTTCCCAAGACCGCAGAAATTTTTCCGTCAAGATAAAATCCTAGTGCCTGTTTTTCAGATGTTGCTTCTGCATGAATATCTATTATAATTATTTTTGTTTTATTTAAGATTTCTTCTACAGCTTTTAAAGCAGTTAAAAAAGGACAATTAGCCGGTGGCATAAATATTCTTCCTATTAAATTGATAACGCCTATTTTAAATTTTTTATTTTTTGATTCAAAAATGCCAAATCCAAAGCCTGGATTATTAGATGGATAGTTTGCTGGCCGTAAAATTTTTGTTTCGGAATTTAAAAGTTCTATTGCTTCCTTTTTATCCCATATATGGTTTCCTGTTGTAATAACATCTATTCCGTAACTTAAAAGTTCGTCATATTTTTCTTTTGTAATCCCAAAACCGCCTGCTGAATTTTCACCGTTTGCAATTACAAAATCAATATTTTTATTTTTTATTAAATCTGGCAGTAAATTTTTTACAACTTTTCTGCCTGGTTTTCCATTTATATCACCAATAAATAATATATTCATCATATTTAACCCTTTGATTATTTAGCATAATCAATTGCTCTTACTTCTCTTATAACAGTTACTTTAATCTGGCCAGGATATTCTAGTTCACTTTCAATTTTTTTGGCAATTTCTTTGGATAATTGATATGCTTTTAAATCATCAATACTGGATGGTTCAACGATTATTCTTATTTCACGGCCTGCCTGTATTGCATAAGTTTTTGTAACGCCTTCAAACTCTGATGCTATTTTTTCAAGCTTTTCAAGACGTTTTATATAATTTTCCAGAGTTTCTTTTCTTGCGCCTGGTCTAGCTGCTGATATGGCATCTGCTGCCTGGACCAGCACAGCTTCTAATGTTTTGGCTTCAACATCGCCGTGATGAGATTCAATTGCATGAAGAATTTTTTCAGATTCGCCGTATTTTTTTGCAATTTCAATACCGAGTTGAACATGGGAACCTTCTATCTCGTGGTCTATTGCTTTTCCAATATCATGCAAAAGAGCTGCTCTTTTTACTGTTTCCGGATTTATTCCAAGTTCTGATGCAAGAATAGAAGCAATGTAAGCCATTTCTACAGAGTGTTGCAGGACATTTTGTCCATAGCTATATCTGTAATGCAATTTCCCAAGTAATTTTACAAGTTCGGGATGTAAATTTGTAATACCAGTATCCATGCAAGCTCTTTCGCCAAGTTCTTTTATTTTTAATTCTATTTCGGCTTTTGTTTTTTCAACTATTTCTTCAATTCGGCCTGGATGAATTCTTCCATCAGCAATAAGTTTTTCAAGAGATAATTTGGCAATCTCTCTTCTTATAGGATCAAAAGCTGAGATGGTAACTGCTTCAGGTGTATCATCTATGATAAAATCAACTCCGGTTAAATTTTCAAGTGATTTTATATTCCTTCCTTCTCTGCCTATAATTCTTCCTTTCATTTCTTCGTTTGGAAGCGGAACTACTGAAACGCTAATTTCTGATGTATAATCAGCTGCTATTTTTTGTATGGCTGTTGCGATTATTTCTTTTGCTTTTTTTTCAGCTGTTTCTTTTGCTTCTTCTTCAAGGCGTTTTATTGTTGCAAGTGATTCCTGTCTTGCTTCGTTAATCATTGAATTTATTAGTTCATTTTTTGCATTTTCTGCTGAAAGTCCTGATATTGCTTCAAGTTTCTGTCTTTCCTGTTTTATAAGATCTGTGAGTTCATCTTCCAGTGTTTTAATTTTTTTATCACGCTCTAAAAGCTGTTTTTCTTTTAAATTCAAATCTTTTTCTTTTTTTTCCAGAATTTCAACTTTTTTATCAATATTTTCTTCTCTTATGCGCAATCTTTTTTCAAGGTTTTGAAGTTCCTGTCTTTCTTCTTTTGTTTTTGTTTCAAATTCAAGTTGCAATTTAATTATCCTGTCTTTTGCTTCCAGTTCAGCTTCTTTTTTTATTGTTGCTGCTTCCTTTTTGGCATTCTCAAGAATTGTAACCGCTGACTCTTTGGCGTTTTTAATTCTGTGTTCAGATATTAATTTTCTTAAAATAAAACCAGAAAAAATTCCGGCAATTAAAAATAAAAAACATAATAAAACTGTAAATAATGACATTTTTTCCTCCTAAATTAATAATATCAAATTTTTTCAGGGAAAGAAATTAAAATTGGAAAAACAGTGATTATTATGTTTTTTTATTTATTTTAAAATAATTTGAATTTTTTGGTTTTTTAAAATCAAATAAAAAAACAAAATCTGTAGATAATATATTACTATTTAATTTATTTTCCATTTATTTAATTTCTTTCCATAAAATAAATTTGATAAATTATTCCCCATGATGCCGTGAGAAGTTAATTTTGGTCCTTTTTAAACAGGTGGGTGTCTTGTTATATGCTTTAGGCTTCCTGCTGTTTAAGACAGGCATGCACACCGCATATAATTCCCGACTCCCTATTTAATAAGGTGTTGGGCCAAAATATTTGCTTCTTCACGCACACCCCAGGGATATTTTTTACTCCTTTGACATCATTTAAAAAAGCATTAAATTTAATTTTATATTACCATATAAGATTTTATAGTCAAGAAAAATTTGAAAAAGTTTAATAAATAAATAGCCTGATTGTATATAATTATGAATATATCTAATCTAATGAAGTTTAACACCTGAAAATCGTATTAAAAGATTGCGATTTTCAGGATAAAAAAACACAAATAATATTATTATTAAAAAAAGTAAAATATTTAAAATAACACTGTAAAAACACATTAGCGTTTTTCAGGGGAAAAGAGAAAATATATAAAAAGGTTTATAAACAAATAAGAATTTTAAGAGTGTATTTGTTTTTAAAATTAAAAAACAGGTGAATTAAAGTAATTTACTAAAAATAAAAAATTATTAAGCAAAAAAGCCAAAAATATTTTATATTTCTGTAAAAACGCATTTTCTAATGCGTTTTTACGGTAATTATCAATTCTTGACACTTTTATGTAAAAAGGTATAATAAAAAATAAATAAAAATATTAAAAAGGGGTGGCACGAAATATGCTTGGTATTAATAAAAAAGAATTTAAAGGAGCAGATATAATGCAAAATCTTATTATCGGGACGCATAAAGATAATTATTATGTTGCAGCTGCTTATATTTATAGAATTTTAAATAATGCAGATATTATATTTTCCAGGGCTGATAAAATTCATGAAAAATTAAAAGAATTGGTTAATACAAATTATAAAAACATTTATATAGTTGCTATGAGATTAAAGCAGGATTATATTCCGGATATTATTGATTCTATAAAAAAAATGCTTGAAAAGAAAAAAGAAATTAAATGGTTTGTTTTACCTGACAGGGTTCATATACACAATGGCGTAGATAATATGTTTTTTAAGAGTATATTAAAAATTCCTGCAAAAAACCAGACATTAATAGATATTATAAAAAATGATTTTAACCAGAGTGAAAGCGATGATTATATGTTTTTTAATAAATTATACAAATTTATAGAAGAAAGAGAGATAAACAGGAGTAAAAATATAAAAACTATGGATTTGCAGGATGAATTGAAAATTTTGGAACATTTTGCAAATTACATTGAATATGTGAGATATAATTTTTTTAAAAATAGTTTTGAAGGTATGGATTTATTAAGAGAATTAATAGAAAAATTGGCATATAAATTATTGACTCCAGAAGATATAAAAAAATCATACGGAAAAGGTTTTTATGATAGGCATATAACAGGCGAAAGTAAATTAATTATAAATTTAAACAGACAGATAAGCAAAGTTGGAAAAGATCCTGATATTTCTGTTGTGATTTATGGAGAAACAGGAACAGGCAAAGAAGTTGTTGCAAAACTTTTACATGATGCAAGTGGCCGACAGGGATTATTTATTCCTTTAAATTGCACAGCTGTTCCTGAAGCACTCATGGAATCAATACTTTTTGGATATGTTAAAGGCGCTCATAGTCAAGCCTTTGAAGATAAAAAAGGTATATTTGAGGAAGCAGATGGTGGAACAGTATTTTTAGATGAAATTGGTGATATGCCGCTTCATTTACAGTCAAAACTTTTAAGAATCATTGAAGATAGGGTTGTAAGACGAATTGGCGCAGAATCAAAGCCCATATCCGTTGATTTCCGTCTGATATGTGCGACAAACAAAAATTTAAAAAAATTGATAAGTGAAAATAAATTCAGACAGGATTTGTATTTTAGAATTGCGAGGTATGAAATAACAATCCCCCCATTACGTGAAAGGAAAGAAGATATTGAACTGATTGCTATGGAAATTTTATATGAATTTTATATGCGTGGTAAATGTCCGAGAATAATTTTAAATAAAAAACAAATAGAAGCACTTAAATCATATGATTGGGCAGGTGGAAATGTGCGTGAATTACAAACATTTTTAGAACGCGCAATTATAGATGAAGATTTTGAATTTGAAAAAAAAATACAAGAACTTAAACAGAAAAATAATGATTTATATGGACAAAATTTTAAATTGAAAACATTAAATGAAATAGAAAAGGAAGCAATAATAAATACACTTATGGAATATAACGGAAATAAAACACATACAGCAAAAACCCTTGGTATTTCTCTTAATACATTAAAAGCAAAGATGAAAAAATATGGATTGGTTTAAATATGTTTTTAAAAATAAAAAATATAAGAAAGGAGGTTAATAAAAAGAGTGGTTTTAAAATTTATAAAGGTTATGACAGGAGATGCATTTTTACTATTAATAATAATTCTTATGTTTTAAGTAATGGTTGGTGTTATGATGTTAAGCAATTAGCGAAAAAATATTTTAAAAAAGTTAAGGTGAAAATTGACGGATAATTTACATATAAATATATCACCTAAATACGCAAAAATATAGATGCTTTTAATGAAGAAATGAAAAAATATTTAAAAATGTAAAATAAAAAGTATACTATGACATCTATTTTTTCAATAATAAATGAATCATTGGATGAGAAAATTTTTTATAATGCGGATTGTTAAATTAAATATTTTTAAAATTTGAATTTTTATATTTATGCTATATAATTGAGCATAAAAAAATATCTTACTGGTTTCTTTAGAATTAATCTGATACTGTCAAGAATTGTGTATTAACCTGAAAATCAATATAAAATTGAAATTTTTCAGAATAAAAAAAGTAATGACTTATAAAATAAAAGTTTATCAAAAATAAGACAGATGAAAATATTTTATTTATTTTACTTAAGTCAAATGTTTTTTTACAACGCTTTTTTTACCGGATGTTTTTTAAACTGGAAATTAAATTAATTTTGCTGTGTATTATTATTCATAAATCTGTTTTCTTTTTATCTCATCCATCGGTGAAGGATTTAAATTTAAATAAAAAATTTTTTTTATTTTACACAAGAAAACAGCCTCTTTCAATACTTTCTATTGCGGAGTTAAGGTATTAACCTGAAAATCAATATAAAATTGAAATTTTTCAGAATAAAAAAAGTAATGAATTATAAAATAAAAGTTTATCAAATAAGACAGATGAAAATATTTTATTTATTTTACTTAAGTCAAATGTTTTTTTACAACGCTTTTTTTAGGGTAATGTAAAATAAATTGTGTAAATTTGAATTGAAAAGAAAAAAAAGAGGGTGTATTCTTCCAGTAATAAAAAAAGGCATAAAAATATGCCAAAATTAAAAAAAAGGAGGAATACACCCATGAGTAAGGTAAAAGAACTTTACTTTACAGAAAAAGATTACCACGAAAGAGTAAAAGAAATCAAGGAAAATTTTGAAGAAGATTTAAAGGAAGGAACCTTGAAGTTGGCTAAAAGATTAATAGAAGAAAGTTTAAATGAAGAACTAGAGATGATGATAAAAGCGAGAGAATATGAACAGACAGAGGATAGGAAGGACTATAGGAATGGGTATTATAAAAGGAATTTAGAAACAAAGATAGGATATATAAGCGGGATACAAGTGCCAAGGGCAAGAGAACTAAGATATGAGAGGAAAGTATTTAAAAGATACCAAAGGAGGCAGGAAGAAGTAAATGAAACATTACTAAAAATATTTTTAAAAGGAGTATCAACGAGGGAAGCGGGAAAAGTAACAGAAGCATTGTTAGGAGTAAATTATTCAGCAGGGACAATATCAAACATAGCGAAAAGATTAGATGAAGAAGTAAGGAGATATCACAAGAGACAACTAAAAGATGAATACAGGTATTTAATATTAGATGGAATAACAAAGAAGATAAAAGAAGGTGGAAAAACAGAGAAAAAAGTGAGTTTAGTAGCATATGGGATAAAAGAATATGGAATAAGAGAGATAATAGATTTTAAGGTGGTAAAAAGAGAAAACGAGGTAAACTGGACAAATTTTTTAAATGACTTATATAACAGAGGGATAAAAGGAGAGAAATTAGAATTAATAATAACAGATGGGCAGAGAGGATTAATATCAGCAATAGATATGGTGTATCCAGGGATAAAAAGGCAAAGATGCTGGGTCCATAAATTAAGAAACGTAGCAGATAAATTACCCAAGAAATTACATGATAGTTGTTTAAAAGAAGCAAAAGAGATATATCAGGCCAAAAACAAGAAAGAAGCGATAAAAGTATATAAAAGATGGAAATCCAAATGGGAAAAAGACAGACGAGCAGAAAGAGCGGTAAAATGTATAGAAGTAGATATAGAAGAATTATTAAGGTTCTATGATTGTCCCGAAGGACACTGGAAAAAGATAAGAACAACAAATGCAATTGAAAGGAATTTCAGAGAGGTAAGAAGACGAATAAGAACGATGAATGTTTTTACAAATGAAGCGAGTTGTGACAGGATAATATATGCGATATTTAGTTCTTTAAATGAAAAATGGAAGAAACATCCTTTAAAAGAGTTTTAAAATGATTTTTTTTTACACAAAATTATTGACATTACCTTTAGAAATTTTATCTTGACAAATTCATAATTTTTTTGTATAAAATAAACACTTTAAAAAGGAGATATAAAAATGGCGTTTGTTAATTTTATAAAAAAAAGTAAAATAAAATTGAACGCCATAGTTATATCTTCTTTATTACTTCCGGTATTAGTCCTTACACTTACCGGGTTTCTGCTCGTTGTTCTTAATTAAAAGAAAACGACGCAGAAAACCCGAAAATCCCTTTAAAAATATGGTTTCCTGCGTCGAAATAGGTTTGTTTTTTTGTATAATTTAAAACCTGAGAATTGCATAAAAAATGGCGATTTTCAGGAGAAAAACATACAAGAAAAATATTATTTAAAAAAATTAAAATATTTAAAACAATACTTGCGTTTTATTTTAAATTAAAAAACAGGTGAATAAAAGTAATGCATTATAAAAATTTATTAAATAAAATAAAAATAATAAAAAGTTTTTTTTCGTAAAAACGCATTTTTACGGAAAAAATTGTAAATTGACATATATTAAAAAATTATGATAATATTAAACGTTTTTGAAAAATAAATGGAGGTGGAAAAAATGCGTTCAGATAAAATGAAAAAAGGTCTTGAAAGAACACCGCATAGAGCACTTTTTAAAGCAATGGGTTATACGGATGAAGAAATACAAAAACCAATAATTGGAGTTGTTAATTCATATAATGAATTAATTCCAGGACATATACACCTTGATAAATTAACCAAAGCAGTAAAAGAAGGTGTGCGTATAGCAGGCGGAACACCAATGGAATTTCCTACAATAGGTGTTTGTGATGGTATTGCAATGGGGCATGAAGGAATGAAATATTCTTTGGTTTCCCGCGAATTAATCGCTGATTCAATTGAAATTATGGCAAAGGCATATCCTTTTGATGGTTTGGTTTTTATAACTAACTGTGATAAGATTATTCCAGGAATGCTGATGGCAGCAGCGAGGGTTAATATACCTTCTATATTTATAAGCGGCGGGCCTATGTTGCCTGGTTATTACAAAGGGAAAAAATATGATTTGGTGCTTGGCGGTTTTGAAGCAGTGGGTCAATATCAGGCAGGGAAAATAACAAAAGAAGAACTTGATATAATTGAAGAAGTATGTTGTCCGGGTTGCGGCTCATGTGCTGGTATGTTTACTGCAAATACTATGAACTGTATGACAGAAGTTTTGGGAATGGGTTTACCTGGAAATGGAACTGTGCCTGCTGTATATGCTGAAAGAATACGTTTAGCAAAAAAAGCAGGAATGAAAATTATGGAACTTGTTGAAAAAGATATAAAACCACGCGACATATTAACTGAAAAAGCGTTTGAAAATGCTTTTACTGTTGATATGGCTTTGGGTGGTTCCACTAATACAATTTTACATCTTCCTGCAATTGCTTATGAAGCAGGTATTAAATTTGATTTAAATAAGATAAATACAATATCAGAAAAAACTCCTAATCTTTGTAAAATTTCACCAGCCGGGCAACATTACCTTGTTGATATTTATAATGCCGGTGGTGTTCAGGCAGTTATGAGTGAACTTTCAAAGAGAAATTTATTAAATCTTGATTTAATAACTGTTACAGGAAAAAAAGTAAAAGAAAATATAAAAGATGCAAAAGTTTTGGATTATGAAGTAATAAGGCCAATTGATAATCCATATTCAAAAGATGGAGGACTTGCAATTCTTTATGGTAATTTAGCACCAGAAGGTGCTGTTGTAAAACAGTCAGCAGTAGCACCAGAGATGAAAAAAAGAGAAGGAAAAGCAAGGGTATTTGATTCAGAAGAAGATGCGCAAAAAGCAATTTTAAGCGGGAACATAAAACCAGGTGATGTTGTGGTAATAAGATATGAAGGGCCAAAAGGAGGGCCTGGAATGCGCGAGATGTTGGCGCCTACTTCGGCAATAGCAGGTATGGGATTAGATAAAGATGTTGCATTAATTACTGATGGCAGATTTTCAGGTGGCACACGTGGAGCAGCAATCGGACATATCTCGCCAGAAGCAATGGAAGGAGGACCAATTGCTTTAATAAAAGAAGGAGACATAATTTCAATTGATATACCAGCAAAAAGAATTGATCTGAAAATCAGTGAAGAAGAAATGGAAAAAAGAAAGAAAGAATGGAAAAAACCAGAGCCAAAAATAAAAGAAGGTGTTTTATACAGATATTCGCAGATTGTATCATCAGCAGCAAATGGTGCTGTATTTAAAAAATAAAAAAGGAGTTATTTTATGAGAGGTGCAAAAATCCTTTTGGAAAGTTTAAAAAAAGAAGGTGTTGATACCATATTTGGTTATCCTGGAGGCGTCCTTTTACCCTTGTTTGATGAAATATATAATGAAAAGCAGATTAAATTTTTTCTTGTAAGGCATGAACAGGGTGCAGCTCATATGGCTGACGGTTATGCCCGTTCAACAGGAAAAGTGGGTGTTTGTCTTGCAACATCCGGACCAGGTGCTACAAATTTAGTAACTGGCATTGCAACTGCTTATATGGATTCTATACCTATTGTTGCTTTAACAGGACAGGTTGCAACTTCACATATAGGAAATGATGCTTTTCAGGAAGCTGATATAACAGGAATTACAAGACCTATTGTAAAACATAATTATCTGGTCAGAGAAGCAAAAGAAATACCACAGATAGTTAAAAATGCATTTTATATAGCATCAACAGGAAGGCCAGGACCTGTATTAATTGATCTGCCAAAAAATGTTCTTGCTGGAAATATTGATGAGTTTATTTATCCTGATTCCCCTGATTTGCGTGGGTATAAACCAAAATATGAACCAAATAAATTACAGATAAAAAAAGCAGTTGAATTGATTGAAAAAGCGAAAAAACCTGTGGTTTATGCTGGTGGTGGTGTTATTGCATCATCAGCATCAGAAGAACTCGTTAAATTCGTTGAAAAGATAGAAGCACCGGTTACAACAACATTACTTGGCATAGGAGCAGTTCCATATAATCATCCTTTGTATCTTGGAATGCTTGGTATGCATGGAACAAAATATGCAAATTATACAATACAGGATTCAGATTTAATAATTGCAATTGGTGCGCGGTTTGATGACAGGGTAACAGGTGATGTAAAGACATTTGCTCCGCATGCTGATATAATTCATATAGATATTGACCCTACTTCAATAAGTAAAATCATAAAAGTAGATATTCCGATTGTTGGTGATGCGAAAAATGTTTTAAAGGAATTATTACAGGAAGTAAAACAAATAAGGCATCCTGAATGGATAGAAAAAGTTATGCAATGGAAAAAACAATATCCTTTGACTTTTTCATGCGCTAAAGAAGGATTAAAGCCGCAGATGATAATTGAAAAGATTTCGGAACTTGCAGGGGAAGATGCAATAATTGCAACTGAGGTAGGCCAGAATCAGATGTGGACAGCCCAGTTTTATAAATTTTCAAAACCGAGAAAATTTTTATCATCAGGCGGACTTGGCACAATGGGTTATGGTTTCCCGGCTGCAATAGGAGCACAGGTTGCAAATCCTGATAAACTCGTAATTGATATTGCAGGAGATGGTTCAATACAGATGAATATACAGGAACTTGCAACAGCAGTAAAATATAACTTACCGGTAAAAGTTGCAATTTTAAATAACGGCTGGCTTGGTATGGTAAGGCAGTGGCAGGAATTATTCTTTGGTAAAAGATATTCTCATGTTGATATATCAGGCAGTGTTGATTTTGTAAAACTTGCAGAAGCATACGGTGCAAAAGGTTTTAGAGTTACAAAAGAGGATGAAGTTGAAAAAGTTTTAAAAGAAGCATTTAACATAAAAAAACCAGTTCTGATTGATTTTCATATCTGCGAAGAAGCAAATGTATGGCCAATGGTGCCAGCTGGCGGTTCTTTGCATAAGATGCTTGAAGGCAGTGAACTTGCATAAAGTCAAAATAATAAGGAGTAAAATTTATGGAAAAGAAAAAAACAATATCAGTGATAGTTGAAAATCATCCCGGGGTTTTAGCAAGAATCGCAGGACTTTTTTCAAGCAGAAATTTTAATATAGAAAGCTTGGCTGTTGGTGAAACAGAAGATCCTTCAACTTCGCGTATGACAATTGTTGCAACCGGTGATGAACTTGTATTAGAGCAGATAATAAAACAGTTAAATAAACTCATTGATACTTTAAAGGTTATTGATATGAGCAAGGAAGATTATGTGGAAAGAGAACTTGCCCTTATCAAAATTAATATAGAAAATAAAAATTTAACAGATCTGATGCATATTATAAATATTTTTAAAGGTAAAGTGTTGGATACAGGAAGTGATAGTTTAATTGTAGAAATAACAGGTAACGATGAAAGAATAAATTCTTTTATTCATCTTACACAAACTTTTGGAATAAAAGAGATGGTAAGAACAGGGGTTGTTGCACTTACACGTTCAAAAAAACAAAAGGAGTAAAAATTTAAATAAAAATGGAGGTTTAAAAAATGGCAAGAATTTATTATGACAAAGATGCGAATTTTAATCTGTTAAAAGGGAAAGTGATTGGTATTGTTGGTTTTGGTTCACAGGGACATGCTCATGCACAGAATTTAAGGGACAGTGGAGCAAAGGTAATTGTAGCCGAAGTAGAAGGAACAAAAAATTATGAAATGGCAAAAGAAGCAGGGTTTGATGTTTATGATGCAAAAGAGGTAGCACAAAAGGCAGACATCATTATGATTTTAATACCTGATCCTATTCAGCCAAAAGTTTATTATGAATCAATAAAACAGGGTTTAACACGTGGTAAAGTTCTGGCATTTGCCCATGGTTTTAATATTCACTATGGCCAGATTATACCACCAAAAGACATTGACGTGATAATGGTCGCGCCAAAAGGACCAGGGCATCTTGTAAGACGTCAGTATGTTGAAGGTAAAGGCGTTCCTTCATTGATTGCTGTTGAACAGGATTTCTCAGGTAAAGCAAAGGATATTGCACTTGCTTATGCAAAAGGTATAGGTGCAACAAGAGCAGGTGTTTTGGAAACAACTTATAAAGAAGAAACTGAAACAGATTTATTTGGTGAACAGGTTGTTTTATGTGGCGGATTAACTTCTTTAATTAAAGCAGGTTTTGAAACTCTTGTTGAGGCAGGTTATTCTCCTGAAATGGCGTATTTTGAATGCCTTCATGAAGTAAAGTTAATAACAGATTTGATTTATGAAGGTGGTATTGCAAATATGAGAAGATCTATAAGTGAAACAGCAAAATATGGTGATATAACGCGTGGCAGCAGAATTATCACAGAAGAAACAAAAAAAGAAATGAAAAAAATTTTAACTGAAATACAGGATGGTTCTTTTGCAAGAGAATGGATTTTGGAAAACAAAGCAGGCAGACCGGTTTATAATGCATTGCTTAAAAAAGATGCTGGGCATATTATAGAAAAAGTCGGAGCCGAATTAAGAAAAATGATGCCATGGATATCAGAGAAAAAAGCATCAGAACAGGGACAAAATATAGAAAGAAAAATTGCAAGTAGAACAAAAAAATCAAAAAGAAAAAAATAAAAGGTAAAATTTTAAAGAAAGGGTTGAAAAAAATGGAAAAAATTTTGATATTTGATACAACATTAAGAGACGGAGAACAGATACCAGGAGCTTCTTTAACCAAAATTGAAAAAATAGAAATAGCAGTACAACTGGAAAAATTAAATGTGGACATAATTGAAGCAGGGTTTCCAATATCATCACCAGGCGATATGGAAGCAGTAAAAGAAATAGGGAAAGTTGTAAAAAAACCAGTAATTGCCGGACTTGCCAGGGCTGTAAAAAAGGATATTGATGCATGCTGGGAAGCATTAAAAAAAGTAAAAAGGCCAAGAATACATACTTTTATTGGGACCTCGGACATACATATCAAATATATTACAAATACTACGCGGGAAGTAGTTTTGCAGCGGGCAATAGATGCAGTAAAATATGCGAGAAATTACTGTGAAGATGTTGAATTTTCTGCGATGGATGCTGCAAGGACAGATTTTGATTATTTATGCAAAATAGTTGAGGAAACCATAAAAGCAGGAGCAGGCACAATAAATATACCTGATTCTGTTGGTTATGCAGAGCCGCATGAATTCGGTGAATTAATAAAAAAACTAATGAATTCTGTTCCAAATATAGATAAAGCTATAATTTCAGTTCACTGCCACAATGATTTAGGGATGGCTACTGCAAATTCTTTAGCTGCCATTTTAAATGGAGCAAGACAGGTAGAATGCACGATAAATGGTTTGGGTGAAAGAGCAGGAAATGCATCATTAGAAGAAGTTGTTATGGCAATAAAAGTTAGAAAAGATATATTTAACTTTGATACCAATATTAAAACTGAAGAAATTTATAAAACATCAAAACTTGTTTCAAGATTGACCGGTATACCTGTGCAACCAAATAAAGCAATTGTTGGAGCAAATGCTTTTGCGCATGCATCAGGTATACATCAGGATGCAATTTTGAAAAAGGAATCAACTTTTGGAATAATGACACCATCATCAATTGGAATACCAGGGCATGAACTTGTTTTAACTGCACGATCAGGCAGGCATGCTTTAAAGCATAGATTGGAACACCTGGGTTTTAAATTGGGTGAGAAAGAAATAAATGAAGTTTATGCAAAATTCCTTGAAATTGCTGATAAGAAAAAAGAAGTTTTTGATGAAGATTTATTAACTTTAATGTCAGGAAGGGGAGTCGCTGTAAAACCTGTTTATCAGCTTGAATATATTTATGTTGCAACCGGAAATAAAATTTTACCAACAGCAACAGTTGCAATAAAAAAAGGAGACAAAGTATATAAAAGTTCAGCAACAGGCGATGGTCCGGTTGATGCAACATACAAAGCTATAAATGAAATAGTAAAAGAAGATGTAAAATTACTTGATTACCAGATAAGGTCAGTAACAAAAGGAGAAGAAGCCCAAGGAGAAGTAAGTATAAGAATAAAAAAAGGCGCAACAGAAGTAAACGGTAAAGGCATATCCACAGATATAATAGAGGCAAGTGCAAAAGCATATCTTGATGCTTTGTCAAAACTTGAAAGAGAAAAAAAAGTAAGTATTAAAAAAAACAGTTATAAATTGTAAGGAGCAAAAAATGGGAATGACAATTGGAGAAAAAATACTTGCGGCAAAATGTGGTAAAAAATTTGTAGAACCAGGCGAACTTATCATAGCGGATGTGGACATAGTTCTGGCAAATGATATTACAGCACCACTTGCAATAAAAGAATTTAAAAATTCAGGTGCAACCAGGGTATTTGACAGAAAAAAAATTGTTTTGGTTCCGGATCATTTTACACCAAATAAAGATATTAAATCAGCAGAGCAGGCAAAAATTTTGCGTGATTTTGCAAATGAGCAAAAACTCACTCATTATTATGAGCAGGGTCAGGCAGGTATAGAACATGTTTTATTACCTGAAAAAGGTATTGTTGTTTCTGGGGATCTTGTAATTGGTGCTGATTCACATACATGCACCTATGGTGCGCTCGGTGCTTTTGCAACAGGTGTTGGTTCAACTGATGTTGCATTTGCAATGATTACTGGGAAAGCATGGTTTAAAGTTCCAACAACAATAAAATTCATATATAAAGGAAAATTAAAAAAATGGGTATATTCAAAGGATCTTATTTTATATACTATAGGTAAAATAGGTGTTGATGGAGCACTTTATAAAATAATGGAATTTGCAGGACCTGTTATTTCTGATTTATCAGTAGATGCAAGGATGACCATGTCAAACATGGCAATAGAAGCAGGTGGAAAAGCAGGAATAATAGAACCAGATGATATAACAATAGAATATATGAAAAAACGGGCAGAAAGAAAATGGAAAATTTTTAAATCAGACAAAGATGCCAAATATGAAAAAGTAATAGAGTTTGATTGTGAAAAAATTGAGCCGCAGGTTGCGTGCCCGCATTTACCGGAAAATACTAAATCTGTTTCAGAAGTTGGGAAAGTTTTAATAGACCAGGCGGTTATTGGTTCATGCACTAATGGAAGAATAGAAGATTTAAAAATAGCAGCAAAAATTTTAAAAGGTAAAAAAGTAAATTCCCGTGTTCGTTGTATAATTTTTCCCGGGACACAGAATGTTTATTTGCAGGCATTAAAAGAAGGTTTGGTTGAGATATTTATAAAAGCAGGTTGTGTTGTATCGCCGCCAACCTGTGGACCATGTCTTGGCGGACATATGGGTATTTTAGCAAAAGGTGAGGTTGCAATTTCAACAACAAACAGGAATTTTGTCGGAAGGATGGGACATCCTGAAAGTTTTGTTTATCTTTCATCTCCAGCTGTTGCCGCAGCTTCTGCAATTGCAGGAAAAATTGCAAGCCCGGAAGATATTTTATAATTTAACAACAATTTGTAAAAAAGGCAGGAGGAAAAAATGCAGATAAAAGGAAAAGCATGGAAATTTGGTGATGACATAGATACAGATGCTATTATACCAGCAAGGTATTTAAATACATCTGACCCTTATGAACTTGCAAAGCATTGTATGGAAGATGCAGATAAAACATTTGCATCAAAAGTAAAAAAAGGAGACATAATAGTTGCAGGGAAAAATTTTGGATGTGGAAGTTCGCGCGAACATGCCCCGGTTGCGATAAAATATGCAGGTGTATCGTGTGTCATAGCAAAAGATTTTGCAAGGATTTTTTTCAGGAACGCATTTAATATTGGTTTACCTATATTTGAATCAGAAGAAGCATCAAAAAAAATTGATGAAGGAGATGAAATAGAAATACTGGCAGATAAAGGGATAATTAAAAATTTAACCAAAAGTCAAGAATATATAGTAAAACCCATACCGCCTTTTATGCAGGAATTGGTTGCAGCAGGCGGGCTTATAAATTATGCAAAGCAAAAATTTAAAATAAAATGAAAGGAGAAATAAAAAAATGGGACGCACTTATGAAATTGCTGTAATGCCTGGTGATGGCACAGGACCAGAAGTTATAGAAGAAGGAGTGAAAGTTTTAAAAACAGCAGCAGAAAAATATGGATTGAAATTAAATTTTAATTACTATGATTTTGGTGGAGAAAGATATAAAAAAACTGGTGAGACACTTCCTGATTCTGCTATAGAAGAATTTAAAAAACAGGATGCAATTTATTTAGGTGCAATAGGGCATCCTGATGTAAAGCCTGGTATTTTGGAATTAGGTATTTTATTAAAATTACGTTTTTCACTTGATCAGTATATAAATTTAAGACCTGTTAAATTATATGAAGGGGTTGATTGCCCTTTAAAAGATAAAGGACCTGAACACATTGATTTTGTAGTTGTCAGGGAAAATACAGGTGGAATTTATACAGGGCAGGGTGGTGTTGCAAAAAAAGGGACACCAAACGAGATTGCAAGCCAGTTGATGGTTTATTCCCGTTTTGAAGTTGAAAGATGTATAAGATACGCATATCAGGTTGCCAGAAAAAGAAATAAAAAAAACATGTTAACTTTGGTCCATAAAACAAATGTTTTGACTAATTGTGGTGATTTGTGGATAAGGGTTCATAAAGAAATAGGAGATAAAGAATTTCCAGATATAAAACAAGATTATGCACATGTTGATGCTACAACAATGTGGTTTGTAAAAAATCCTGAATTTTTTGATGTTATAGTAACTGAAAATATGTTTGGTGATATAATCACTGACCTTGGTGCAATGATACAGGGCGGCATGGGAATTGCCGCAGGTGGAAATATAAATCCAGAAGGGGTTTCTATGTTTGAACCAATAGGGGGATCTGCTCCTAAATATACAGGTAAAAATGTTATAAATCCGCTGGCTGCAATATGTGCCGGTGCAATGATGATGGAAAATTTAGGAGAAGAAAAAGCAGCACGGGCAATTGAAAATGCAGTCCAGGATGCTTTAAAATCAGGAAAAATAAAAAGTTTATCAGCTGGAAAAATGGGAATGGGAACAAAAGAGGTTGGCGACTTAGTCGCATCACTTGTAAAGTAAGATTTTTTGATAAGGAGAAATAAATATGAAAAATTACAATGTAGCTATAATGGGTGCAACAGGTGCAGTTGGTGTTGAAATGCTTAAAATTTTAGAAGAAAGAAAATTTCCGGTTGATAATTTAAAACTTTTAGCATCTGAAAGATCAGTTGGAAAAGAAATGTCTTTTCAGGGAAGAAAAATAAAAGTGGAACTTTTAACCAGAGATTCTTTTAAAGGGATTGACATAGTTCTTGCTTCTGCTGGTGCTTCAATATCAAAACAGTTTGTAAATGATATTTTAGCAGCAGGTGCTTTAATAATTGATAATTCATCTGCTTTCAGGATGGAAAAAGATGTGCCTTTGGTAGTTCCTGAGATAAATCCGGAAGATGTGAGATGGAATAAAGGTATTATTGCAAATCCAAATTGCACAACTATAATTATGATTGTTCCATTAAAACCTTTACACGATTATGGAAAAATAAAAAGAATAGTTATGTCAAGTTATCAGGCAGCATCAGGAGCAGGTGCTAAAGCAATGGCAGAATTAGAACAACAGGCAAAAGACTGGGCTTTGGGTAATGAATTAAAGGTTGAAAAATTTCAGTACCAGATTCTTTTTAATCTAATACCCCATATTGATGTTTTTATGGAAAACGGTTATACCAAAGAAGAGATGAAGGTTATAAATGAAACAAGAAAAATAATGCATTCGCCTGATATGCAAATAACCTGTACAACTGTGAGAGTTCCTGTTTTAAGGGCACATTCGGAGTCAATAAATATAGAAACAGAAAAAAAGATAACTCCGGAAAAAGCAAGGGAACTTTTACAAAAAGCCCCTGGTGTAAAATTAGAAGATGATCCGGCAAATAAAAAATATCCGATGCCGCTTTTTTCAGCAGGAAAAGATGAAGTATTTGTTGGCAGGATAAGAGAAGATTTTTCCAGAGAAAATTGTTTGAATTTATGGGTATCAGGTGACCAGATAAGAAAAGGCGCTGCTTTAAATGCAGTTCAGATAGCAGAAATAATTGCAAAAGAAGGGTTAAAATAAAATGATACAACGTTATACATTAAAAGAAATGGGTGATTTGTGGTCAGAAGAGGCAAAGTATAAATCATGGCTTGATGTTGAACTCGCTGTGTGTTATGCATGGATGAAAAAAGGGAAAATTCCTAAAAAAGATTATAATACAATTTTAAAAAAAGCAGATTTTGATGTAAAAGAAATAGAAAAAATAGAAAGCAAAGTAAAACATGATGTGATTGCATTTTTAACATCGGTTTCAAAAAAAATCGGTAAATCTTCCAGATTTGTTCATATGGGAATGACGTCAAATGATATGCTTGACACAGCACTTGCTTTACGTCTTCAAAAGGCATGCGGGATTGTTAAAAAAAATCTTGAGAAATTTATAGAAGTTTTAAAAGGTTTGGCATTAAAGCATAAAAATACAGTGATGATAGGAAGAACGCATAACATACATGCTGAACCAACAACTTTTGGTTTAAAAGTACTTATCTGGTATTTTGAGATGAAAAGGAATTTAGAAAGATTAAAATTAGCAAAGGAAGAAGTAAGGGTTGGTAAAATTTCAGGTGCCGTTGGAAATTATGCAAATATAACACCTGAAATTGAAAAAATAGCACTTTTAAAATTAAATTTAAAACCAGCAGAAGCAACAAATCAGGTAATACAAAGAGACAGATATGCGTTTTTAATGTCTGTTCTTGCTATAATTGCTGCTTCAATTGAAAAAATTGCAACTGAGATAAGAAATTTACAGCACACAGAAATTTTAGAAGTTGAAGAACCATTTTCAAAAGGCCAAAAAGGTTCATCAGCAATGCCGCATAAAAGAAATCCAGTTGTGTGTGAACAACTCTGTGGTCTTGCCAGATTAGTGAGAACAAACGCACTTGCTTCTTTTGAAAATATAGCGCTATGGCATGAAAGGGATATTTCGCATTCTTCGGTAGAAAGGGTAATAATTCCGGATAATTTTATTTTAATTGATTATATGTTAAATAAAATTAACTGGATAATGGAAAATTTAAATGTATATCCTGAAAATATGAAAAGGAATTTAAATCATTTAAAAGGACTTGTTTTTTCCCAGAGGGTTTTACTTGCGCTTATAGATAAAGGAATGACAAGGGAACAAGCATATAAAATTGTTCAGGAAAATGCAATGAAAATCTGGGCTGGTGAGAAAAAAAATTTAAAAGAATTACTTGTTGAAGATAAAAAAATAAAAAAATTCTTAAATGAAAAAGAAATAGAAAATTTATTTGATGTTGGTTATTATTTAAAAAACATAGATGAAATTTATAAAAGAATTTAATTAAAAAATAATGGAGAAATTTTCATGGAAAAAAGAATAATATTTTTTTCTTTGATAGGTTGCAGTTACTGTGAGCAATTAAAACCTGTTTTTTTTAAAGTTGCGAATGAGATGAATTTAAAATATGAAATATATGAATTACCAAATGCGCCGATTGATATAAAAAAAATGGTTTACAAATACAGCATAGAAATTTTCCCTACAATTTTAGTTATACAGGATGAAACAGTAAAAAAAATAGAAGGGGCTATTCCTGAAAGTAAACTCAGGGAAAAATTAGCAGGTTGAAAAATGTATTTTTTTGAATTCTTTAACAATTGTTTTCCATGTTTTTGTGGGATCATCTGATTTTAGAGATGACATCATAGAACAACCATCATAACCCCATACCCAAAATGATTTAATACCAGCATCTTTTGCTGCTTTAATTGCTTTAATAAGTTCGTATTCTTCGCCTTTTTTTATTTTAAATCCCTGTAACCAAAAGTGTGCTTCTTTATTATATTCTTTACATACATCTGCTATATGTTTTGCAAATTTAAAGTTATGTTCATAAACATCTATTTTTTTTCCGAATTCTTTTAACCAGAACCAGTAAGGGTCAACCCCGAGGTTATCTACTTCTTTTATTTTTGCCATATCTTCAAAAGATGCACTGCGTAAATAAGGATTATCAGCACTGATTAGGCATATAGAAATTTTTACTTTTTGGGATTTTTGTTTTGCATACAAAGTTAATTTTTCAAGGAAATTTTTTATGGATATGCTTCTGAATTCAAAAACTTTTTTTAAAGTTTTTGGCATTAAAGTTCCATATATTTTTTTGTATTTTTCCTGACAAATTTCACATCTGCATCCCCAGATTGCTTCTGCGTTTTCATCTGTTAATTTATTCCAATTGGTAATTGCAAAATGTGGCTCGTCCCAGAATATATAATCAATATCCATATCAAGAACAGTATCAACCCATTTTTTCATGTAATTAAAAAATTTAGGATTGTTAAGGCAGGCAACAGGAATTTTTTTGCCATTGGACAAAACCTGCCAGGCATCATAATTATCAAGCAAAAATCTGGAAAGTGCTTCTCCCCCAAAAGCTTTTCCAAAACCCCACGGGTCAATCCATATTTTAAATCCATATTCTTTGCTTACTTTTACAAGTTCTTTTATTGTTTCCGGATTATATAAAAAATCTTCTTCTGAAAAAGTGTGAAGGATTGAAGTAAAACCATCTTTTTTTAATTGTTTTAAATCTGAAATCAAATGTTTTTTAAATCTGTTTGAGAAATAACTCACACCAAATTCAGGATTTTGTACATTTTTTTTCATTATTGCCTCCAAAATAATTTATATAAACAGTGTATATATTATAATAAATAATAAAAAAATTCTATAAGAAATTTTAACCATAAAAACGCATTAGAAAATGCGTTTTTACGTAAATATGAAATATTTTTGTCTTTTTGGTTTAACAATTTTTTATTTTTATAGTGCATTACTTTTATTCACCTGTTTTTTAATTTTAAAATAAGTTCTCTTTTAAAATTTCTATTTGTTTATAAACCTTTTTTTATATTCCTATTTTCCCCTGAAAAACGCTAATGCGTTTTTCAGGTTTAACAGTAAAAAATGCAACCGTGAAAAAAATGTAGGCGCAGGGTTTATGTCTGCGAGGGTTTTAGAAAAGCGCAACCATAAAGATTCGCGGATTCAAAAGAAAAAGCAAATAAAACGATAAAAGAAAAAAATTAATTACCCCATATTTTTTTTCATGTTGAATATAGATTGCATTATGCTAAAATATTGCAAATTTTAAGTATTAAGGAGAAAAAGTTTAAAATGAGTGTGATGAATGATGAATGGATAATAAAAATGGCAAAAAAAGGAATGATAACTCCTTTTGCTGAAAGTCAGATTCAAAAAGGAGTAATTTCTTTCGGGGTTTCTTCTTATGGTTATGATATGCGCATATCTGATGAGTTTAAAATTTTCAAATCTGAAAAAACTAAAATTGTTGATCCTAAAAATTTTGATGAAAAAGATTTCATAGAATACAGAGGAAAAACTTGTGAGATACCAGCCAATTCTTATGTTCTTGCAAAGAGTATTGAATATTTTAAAATACCACGTAATATTTTAACCATAACTTATGGTAAATCAACTTATGCTCGTTGTGGAATTTTGGTAAATGTTACACCGTTTGAACCTGAATGGGAAGGATTTGTTACAATCGCAATTACAAATTTAAATCCAAAACCTGCCAGGATATATGCTGGCGAAGGAATTGCTCAGGTAATTTTTTTAAAAGCAGAAAAAGTATGTATAAAATCTTATGCTGATAAAAAAGGTAAATATCAGGCACAAAAGAAAATAACAGCGGCAAAAATAAAAAAATAAAGGAGACAAAATGAAACAACTAATTTTTGCTTTACTTGCATCATTTTTATGGGGCATAACACCTATCATTGAAAAACTTGGTTTTTTATCAAAAGATGCAAATCCATATGTTGGCGTAGTTTTCAGAACAATTGGGACAACAATTATGGCTTTTTTACTTTTTTTATTTTTATTAAAGTTTGCTCCGGCTTCTTTAAAAAATATACCGATGAAATCCATGACTTTTTTAATGGCAGGTGGTGCACTTGCCAGTGTTATAGGGCAGATATTTTTTTATATTGCTTTAAAATCAGGAGATGCTTCTTTCGTTACTCCTATTGCAGGCAGTTTCCCACTTGTTACATTCATTTTTGGGATTTTTTTGCTTAATGAAACAGTAACTGTCCCAAAAATAATTGGTGTTGTATTCATAATTACAGGTATTATACTATTGAAATAAAATTAAGGAGGCGTATTTTAATATGGCATGTGAAAATTTGAAAAAAAATCTCGCATTTTGCAGATGCACTTATGAACCTTGTTCAAGAAAAGGAAAATGTTGTGAATGTGTGCAATACCATTTAAGAGCAGGGGAGATTCCAGGTTGCTTTTTTTCCAAAGATGCAGAAGCAACTTATGACAGATCTTTGGAAAATTTTATAAGAAGTATAAAAAGATAAAATAATCACATAAAAAATAATTAAAATGAGAAAATTCCATAAAGGAAATATTTTATACCAACTTTTATATTTATCCTGGCCAATGCTACTTGGTAATTTATTTCAGAATTTACAATCAATTTATGAAATATTTTTACTCGGTAAAATAAGTGTAAATGACATAGCAGCGATAGGAATTGCCGGAACCGTTATACTTTTTTTCTGGTCAATTCAGGGTGGTATTTTTAATGGGGTTGTAGCTTTGGGTTCAAGAATTTTAGGGCAGGGTAAAATAAAGGAGTTCGGCAGTATAATACCACAGTTACTTATAATAAGTTTTGTCTCTGGTTTTATTTATTGCTTAATTGTTTTTGTTTTTCAGGATCCTATTTTTGGATTTTTAGGTGCAAAAGGAGAAACATTAAAAAAAACCAAGGATTATTTTAATATAGCGATTTTTTCTCTTTTGAATATTACCATTTATTTTGTTTTTGTTGGTCTTTTAAGAAGTATGGGAAATTCAATTACAATATTTTTCTTTGTTGCAGGTAATGTTTTTATTTATTTTTTACTTGCGCCTGTTTTTATATTTGGAAAATTTGGAATACCTGAATTTGGAATAAAAGGAACTGCAATTTCAGGTCTTATAGGTATTATAATTATTAATATTTATATGGTAAATTATTTTATTAAAAAAGGATTTTTAAAAATAAGTTGGGAAAATTTAAAACCCCAAAAAGAAATTATAATACGATTTTTAAAGCTTGCTTTGCCTGCAATGGGGCAAGGTTTGATTTCAAATTTGAGTTATTTTATTTTATTAAAAATAGTTTCATTGTTTGGTAATAATTTTATTGCTGCATATAGTATTGGTTTACGTCTGAATAATTTTGTGATGATGCTTGGCTGGCCCATAGGCGTATCAGGTGGTGTTATTGTAGGCCATAGTTTAGGGCAAAAATTGCACGAACGGGCAAAAATTACGGTTTTAACAGCAATAAAAGTTTATACGGTTATAACTTTTTCATTAACTTTGATTTTTTTACTATTTCCAAAGTTTGTGATGAATTTATTTACATCTGATTTAATTGTAGTTAATTATGGAATAAATTTTTTACGGATAGTAGCGCCTGTATACATAATGATGGGAATTGCTTTAATTATTCATTCTTCTTTTAACGGTGCTGGTGCAACCCACATACCAACAAAAATAAATTTTACTTCTTTTTTTTTAATCCAGTTGCCACTTGCTTATTTTTTATCAAAGATTTCTTTTATAAAAGAAAACGGTGTTTTCTGGGCAATATCAATTGCATTTTTAATACAGGCAATTATAACAATTATTGCATTTAAAGATGGTAAATGGTTAAAAAGGGAAATATGATATGCGTGAATTTGAAAAAGGCAATATTTTCTCAAATATAATTTATCTTGCCTGGCCTGCATTACTTATAAATATTTTACAGAATATTTTATCTGCCTTTGACATGTTTTTACTCGGAAAAATCGGTGTGAAAGCTTTATCAGCAATATCAATTGCTGGTATTTTGCTTTCTTTTTTCTGGTCAATAGAAGGTGGTTTAATAACAGGAGCAATAGCAATAGTTTCAAGATATGCCGGAGAAAAAAAATATAAATTACTAAATTCTTCTATAGTTAACATGTTAATTACTGCTTTTATGCTTGGCGTTGTATATTCTTTTGTTATGTATGTTTTTTTGGAGCCAATTTTAAAATTTTTTGGTGCAAGAGGTGAAACACTGATAAAGACAGAGGAATATTTTATCTTGATTTTACCTGCATTAATTAATATTGCTGTATTTTTTATTTTTTTTGCTGTCTTAAGAGCACTCGGATATTTACGAACACCTTTATTTTTAATGATAGCAGGAATCATAACAAATTTTATTTTAGAGCCGATTTTTATACTTGGCTTGTTTGGTTGTCCCAAATTAGGTATAAAAGGTGCTGCTCTTGCTTACTTACTTTCCTATATTATACCTAATATCATTGCAATAATAATCTTTTTACGTGGCAAAGGCAACATAAAAATTAACTTAAAATATATGACTTTTGACTTTACTGAATGGTTATTATATATAAAAGTTTCATTACCGGCTATGATGCAGGGTTTGCTTTCCAACTTTGCATCTCTTATTATGCTCAAAATAATTTCAAAATTTGGAGATACTTTTATTGCTGCCTATGGCATAGGTTCACGACTTGATGTTTTTGTAATGATGATTGGATGGGCAATAGGTTCTTCTATATCAATAATGGTTGGGCATAATATTGGTGCAGGAGAATTAAAAAGAGCAAATGATAGTGTAAATATAGGGATTAAAATATATTCAATTTTTACTCTTTTATGTTTTGTTTTATTTTTTAATTTTTCAGAATATCTTGTTAAATTTTTTAATAGTGATTTATCTGTAATAAGATATGGAAGTTTATACTTGAGGATAATATCACCTTTTTATTTATTGCTCGGAATTGGAATTATAACTGGAATGGCATTTAACGGTGCTGGTAAAACTCAAATTGCCATGGTTATAAATATTATTGCATTTTTTATATTTCAAATCCCTGCTTCTGTTTTGCTGCCTTTTGTTTCTTTTATTAGTGAAAAAGGAATATTTATAGGTATTGCACTTGCTTATGCTTTTCAGGGGTTAGGAGGATGGATTATTTTTAAAAAACAAAAATGGATGACTTTTAAAAAAATTATTTAGCATATTAAGTTATTTGGAACATGATTTTGACAAAATATTTGCATAAAAACAAAATTTTTTTATTTATTTTTATAATGCATTACTTTTATTCATCTGTTTTTTTAAATGAAACACAAGTATTCTTTAAAAATTTTATTTTTTTATTAAAAATCTAAATTTTCTATAGATTTTCAGGTGTGTTTTTACTAATCACAAAAATTTTTAAAATTAACTTGATTTTAAAAGGAAAATATATTATTATTTTATAATAAATATATTTAACAGATTAATAATGGAGGAATATAATGGTCAAAAAATATAAGGGAATTATTTTATATACTTTAATTTATATCATTTTATTTACTTTTCATTCTTTTTCAGCAACAAAGTTGATAATAGTAGCACCAGGGCAACAATTTACTGTTGGTTCAGGACTTTCCGGAATACCTAATTTGCAGACAATAGGAGTTCCATTTTCAGTAACTGTTTATTCCATAGATGATGTTTCCAACAATTATGTTAATACCAATGCCAGTGTTGCAATGTCAGCCAATAATATTGCATCTTTTAATCCAGTTGGTTTTACTTTAACCCAGACAGAAGGTTCAGTTCCAACATGTAAAAGATATCCTGTTGAAATTACAATAAATATGAGTAGTTCTGGTAATATTACAATAACTGCAACTGAAAATGGCGGATTGGGATTAGGTTCAGCAAGTGTTGCAATAGGCGCACAAAAAATAGATCATTTTACTTTCAATAATATATCAACACAGACAGCAGGACAATCTATAAGTCTTTATATTTCAGCAAGAGATGCATCAAATAATACAGTTACGAGTTTTAGTGGAACTGCTTCCTTAAAAGCATATTATTCTACAGGAAGTTATGATTTGGGAACAATTCAATTTACTAATGGTGTTTATAACGGAGCAATTACTTTATATAGGGCAACTAATGACGCAGAACAGGTATATATAGAATGCAAATCAACAACCCCAAATGTGACAAGTAATAGTAATAACTTTTCCATAAATCCAGGACCATTGGATAGATTATTAATTATAGGACCAGGTCAGATTTATGAACCGGGAACATTAACAGGCAATGGCAGAGTAGGTGGTTCAGAACAGATAAGTCAGCAGACAGCCGGAGTTTATTTTTATGTAACTGTGCGGGCATGTGATGCATACTGGAATACCAGGACTTCTGAATCTTTTCCGGTTACTATTGGATCAACTGACCAACAGGCGCAATTTGATAGTGTAACCAAAAATTTAAGTTCGGGAAGAGCAATTTTCAGGGTGGAATTAAGAACAGCAGGATATCAGTATATTACAGTAACTGCAACAGGTGTAACTTATAATAGTGTAACTGCGCCAGTTACAAATTCAACCCTTGATCATTTTATAATTACAACTAATATAACAAATAAAATAGCAGGACAGCAATTTCAAATACAGGCAGTAGCAGTTGATGCTTTTAATAATACTGTAACAACTTTTACCCAAACAGGTGTTACTTTGCAGGCATGGGCAGGAAGTGTTCAGATTGATTCAAATAACTGGAATAAAATGAATATAAATTTTACAAACGGAATTATGTCAGGTTCTAATGGTTATGTAATTATATATCAAAAAGCATTTAATGTATTTTTACGTTTGATATATGGAAGTGCCCAGGGAGATAGTAATCAGTTTACAGTAAATTCAGGGAATTATACGCGTTTGATTTTCATAGCACCTGGTCAGCAGCCAGACCCTGGTGATATTACAAATCCTGTAAAGGGAGTTACAGGGAATCCTTTAACAACTACGGCAGGTGCAACCTATGGCTCTGTTTCAATCGTTGCAGTTGATAATTACGGAAATAAAGTTACAACTATTAATAATATTGTTGAAATAACATCAACTGATCCGCGGGCAACTATATATGGGCAATCCCTGCCTCAGTATTTAACTTTGGTTGCAGGAGAAGCAACATTTAATATGGTATTTAGAACATCAGGAAACAGGACAGTTACAGGTCGTGACACACAACAAAGCAGTACAAATGCAACTTTTTCTACCAATGTTTATTCATCAGTAATATCATATTTTGAAATATCCAATATACCTTCATCAATTACAGCAGGAAACGCGGTAACATCCATAATAAGGGCAAAGGATGAATTCGGGAACACAAAAACTGATTGGACAGGGATTGTTTATCTTTCTTCACCTTATACTGATTGGGAACTTCCTTATGAAAGCACAATGGCAGTAACAGGAACAAATACAGGACAATATCAGCATAAATGGGCAGTAACTTTTACTGCAGGCGATTCAGGACAAAGGAGTTTAACAACTTATTTTTACAGGGCAGTTACCTGGCAGGCAAAACTTTTTGTAAGCACAAATTTTAATGATACGCCATTATCATATACAGGTTATATTGGAGAAAGTTCAGGATTTACTGTTTCTGCCGGAAAATATTCAAAATTACAAGTAATTGCACCTGGAATGGAAGCAAGACCAGGAACAGCAGATGGTGAAAATAATACACCATCAGGACAGGCAAAAGGTCAGCTCTTTACTGTTACTATAAACCTTTGTGATGCTTGGTGGAATGTTGTAAAAGATCCGGTTCATCAAATTAATGTTACGACTAATGACCCTACTAATTCAGAAGCAGGGAATCCACTTTCTTCTTCTTTTCCTGTAAGTGTGTGGTTATCAAATGGAGTTGCACTTTGTCCTGTCAAATATAATAGTGAGAGTTCAACTTTTAAAGTTATCGTATCTGATGTATCTGATCCGACTGTTACAGGTGATCAGTCGCCCAACATTACTATTTTTGAAATTTACAGAATTGATATAACATCATTATCAGGAGGATTGATATCTGATCAGGTTGCCGGCGTTCCATTTTGGGTTTCAATAACAGCAATAAAATCACAACCAAATACAGTTGCAACAGGTTTTAATGGAGTTATGGAACTTGCTTCAAGTAATAATTATTCAGAATCAGAATACACTATAGAGCCGACTGTTTCTCCTCAGTTTGTAAGTGGTAAATGTCAGGTGTTAATTACAATGTATAGAGCATCAACAACAGTAGAAGGAGGACCTTCCGGTGGAGTAAGAATTAAAGCAAAATTTTCAACAACAAGCGGTATCAATGAAAGCAATACATTTAATTTATGGCCTTCAACACCACAGAAAGCACTTATCATAGTTGATGGAATGACGCATAAACCAGGTCTTACACACGTAGGAATACCATTTTACGCAGGTTATTCAGGTTCGCCTAAAATAGTAAAAGCAGGAGAAGGATTTGACTTGGGTGTATATATTGTTGACCAGTATTATAACATAGTTTATACGCTTCCTTTTGTTAGTGCAAATTTATCTTCCACAGATCCGTATCCTGCATCAATTGATGGAATTAACCTCCCAACAAATATAAACATTATTAACGGCGTTTTTTCAACTAACAATATGGTTTTAAAAACAGTTTTGCCTGGGTATCAGCAGATAACTGCTGCTCCTTCTGGTTATGGTTCAGCAATATCTCCTTCTATTTATGTAAGACATACAGCTTTACATCATTTTGATGTTTTAGCACCATCAGGACCTATTCCTGCTGGTGAACCATTTAATATAACAGTTTTGGCACGAGATGTTTATGGTAATTTATGTGATGATACAAATGAGCCGGTTCCAAATCCTGCAGAAGATTCACCTGATATTACATTGTCAGAAATAAATTTAGGATACACAAACACTATTTATCCTAAAAATTATAAATTATCAAATGGTATTTTAATTGCACCTGTTCAATTATTTAAAAAAGGCAATAATCAACAAATAATGGTTACAGAGGCAAATGGCGTAACAGGCATCAGTAACAGCATTGCAATAGATGCAAATGCATTTAAAAGATTACTTGTCATAACACAGGGTATGACACCTCTTGGTGGTGTTTATACTGGTGATTCACCTGTTAATTTTACTCTGTATACCGGGATGCCTATAACAAGAACAGTAAATGATACTAATCATTCGCCTTCAGGGTATCAATTCAGGGTTTATTCATGCGATTTATATGGAAATATAACTGCAACAGCAGATGTAATAGGTAAAACAGTAACTGTTACAACAAATGACCCGTATGCAGTTCCTGTGACGGCAACAACTATAAATTCATTAAATGGTGAAGCAGTAGTAAATGTGATATTTCATACTGCGATGGCAGGAGTAACAGTTAGCGCGCAAATCACTGATCAGAGTATTTTAGAATTTGAAACGCCTGGATTCAGGACTTTGCCTGGTGATCCTTATGGGTTACAATTAATAGTTCCAGGGCTTTATATAGCAGGTGGTTCAGGTGGTCCGGATCCTGTAACACCAACAATATGGGATAACGGTGTCCGTGGAACAGAAAGTTCACAACTTTCAGGAGTTTATTTCCCTGTTTCGGTTTATGCATGTGATTTATTCGGAAATACAGTGAGTGGAGTAAATGATACTGTTCAGATAACATCAGGCGATTTAAATCCATCAGCAGAACCAAATCAGAGTTCACCAAAAATAGTAAATTTATCAAATGGATTTACCTGGACAACAGCCCGGCTTATAAGTAGTCCAGGGTATATAAATATGGGAGTCACTGATGTATCAAATGGTTCTATGAACCACACATGGAAAAAATCACCATATATTTATGTTACAACCAGTGGCCAATTATTATATAGAATAGCAGTGAATGGTGAGTACAAAGGAGATGGGACATTACACACGGATGCAGTTGTTTATCCTTCCACATTTAATATGACTGTAGAGGTCATAGATAATTATTCACCACAACCGGTTTTTGGAGTAAATAGAGATTTTATTTTAACACCTGTAACTGTTAATAATTCTAATATACCAGCAAATGGTATACTTGGTATAACTTCAGGTAGTGTATTTAATGGAAAATTTTCTACTACTAATCAGACTTATACAAGAGCAGAAAGTATTAGGATAAAGGTTACTGACCAGTTAGGAGAAATTCAGGATGCAACATCATGTATAATAAATTTTTCTGCAAATCCCATATATACTACATTTACTTTACGTTCAGATCCTGCATATATAAGATCTGGAACAAATTCAAGGATAATAGCAAGAGTAATTGATATTAACAATAATCCTGTTGATGGAGTAAATGTTAATTTTTCAATTGAAAGCGGAGCAGGAACACTGGATTCTACAGTTGCAACTACTAATGCAAATGGAGAAGCATTTGTTAATTATTTAGGACCATATTTAAATGAAAGAGCCATAATAAGAGGAACTTATGGTTATTTAAGTTTAACAACAAGTGTATCTGTTTCTTTGGTAGAGCCAGTGCCGGGAGAAATATCTAATTATCCAAACCCATTTAAGGCTGGCGCTGAAAATACAAATATTTCATTTTTATTAAATGAACCAGCAGAAGTAAAATTAAAAATATATTCTTTGTTTGGTGATTTGGTATATAGTAAAAATTTTTCAAGGCAGGAAATAGAGAGTATGATGAACGAAACAGGTAATGTTATTACTATTTCCTGGGATGGAAAGAATAATAAAGGAGATATACTAGGAAACGGCGGATATATATGTATTGTAGAGACAGTGATTGATGGGCAAAAGAAAAAACTGATGAGGAAAATAGGCATAAGTAAATAAATAAGTTTTATCCTGTAAGAAATAGTTTTTATAGTAAGTCAAAATATATAAATGGAGGTTTATGATGAAAAAAGCAGTAGTTATTATAATAATTATTATTTTGATTTCGCCTTTTATTTATGCAAAAGGTGATTATGGAACACCTGGTGAATTTTTAACCTGGGGAGCAGGAGCAAGATCCCTTGGTATGGGTAAAGCATTTACTGGTTTGGCTGATGATGCAACTGCTATTTATTATAATCCAGCAGGACTTTCTTTTCAGAATCCTTTACAGATTTCTTTGAATCATGTGATGCTTTTTTATGATACCATGTTTGATTTTGTGGCAATAACTTATCCTGTATCAGGAATCGGAACGTTTGGTTTGGCATATACACGCCTTGGTTCTACAGGTTTTGAAGGCAGGGATGCAAGATGGACATCTCTTGGTAATTTTGATATTGTTAATCAGGCAATTGCATTAAGTTATGCAAGAGATATAACTTCATGGTTAGGTGTAGGGTTAAATATAAAATTGATAACAGAAAACATCTTTGATAAAAATGCCATAGGGTATGGTGCAGATGTCGGATTGATGTGGGTTCCTTCTGAATATTTTAGTTTTGGGCTATCTGTTATTAATGCCTTACCGCCTTCTTTAAAACTTTCTGATACATCAGAAAGTTTTCCCATAATAATTAAATCAGGGTTTGCATTAAAATTATTTGGTGAAAGGGCAATACCTGTTATTGACATTGAAAAAGAAATGAGTAAAAAAGATTTAAAATTCAGGTTTGGGCTGGAAGCATATCCTTTACAATCACTTGCTTTACGATTGGGTATGGATGAGACAGAGTTAACATTTGGGATAGGATATACTTTCATGAAATATTATAAAATTGATTATTCGCTTTCTTCGCAGGAATTGGGTTTTACCCACAGAGCTTCTTTGACTTTGGCTTTTGGTGGGTTTGATATTAATCTTTTGGTAGAACCAAAAATATTTTCACCTGTTGGTATTAAAAAGACGGTAACGATTTCAATATATGCTGTGACAAAATATCCTATAAAAGAGTGGGAGTTAAATATAATAAATGAAGATGGTGATGCTGTAAGAACATTTTCAGGAGATGATAAACCACCTGCTTTTTTAATATGGAACGGAAAAGATGACAGGGGTTTGCCAGTGGGAGATGGCGAATATAAATGTGTAATGAAAGTTATTGATAAAAATGGCAAAGAAATAGTATCTGGCGCTGAAACAGTAAAAATTTCAAGCACTTTACCAATGCAGCCAGGCACAATACAATTAGAAGAATAAATTTTATACAGGGTGAATATATTATGAGAAAAAACTTAATAATTTTTATGATAATGATTTTTTTATTAAACTCTTTAACATTGGTGATTGCCCAGGACCAGGAAAAAGAATTTAAAAACAATTACGAGTTAATAATTTCTGCTTATAAAATTTCGCCAACGGCAAATGAAACCATAGAAAAAATTGATAATTTCATTGAAAGATATAAGAATTCTTATAAAAATGAATCAGCAAATGCTTTGTATTTAAAAGGTATGATATACTATAAAAATAAAAAATACATTCAAGCGTATGATGTATTTAAGAAAATGCTTGATAATTTTTCATCATCTCCTTATGCTGATGGTGCAATGTATAAGATGGGCGAATGTCTTTATAACCTGGGCAAATACACAGAAGCAATTGAACTATGGAACAATTTCAGGTTTAAATACTCAACCAGTTTATATGTTATGGAATCTATTTATGGTATAGCGCTTTCATATCTGAATTTAAAAGAGTATATGAAAGCAGATAAAGTTTTATCCGAATTTTTATCAAGATATAGTTATTATGCAAAAGAAGATAAAATAAGAATAATAGGCGGACTTATAAGTTATTATCTGGAACGTTATGATGATGCAATTGAAAAATTGAAAAGATTAAAATACGATGTGGCATATTATTATTTAGGGCATAGTTATATTAAATCAAATAAATATTTAGAAGGAGCAACTGCTTTTAAAAATATTGTAGAAGAATTTAAAAACAGTATTTATCTGGAAAGTGCTATGTATAATAAGGCAGAAGCGTTTTATAAAGGAGAGAATTATCAAGTAGCGGCAAGCGATTATAAATCCTTTTTAACAAAATTTCCGGATAGTAACCTTGCAGGTTATGCGGCGTTTAAAATGGGGTCGTCATATTTTATGGATAAAAAATACGATGCGGCAATTTTAGCATACAAGGATGTTTTTACAAAAAATTCAGATGCCAGGGTAAAAGCATATGCGCAGTATTTAATCGGAGAATGTTACAGAAAACAAAAGGATTTTAATAAAGCGCTTTTGGCATATGAAAAAGTTATGGAAAATTATAATTCCATATATGATGTTTATTCTTCTGCTTTATTAAAAGCAGGATGGTGCTATATAGTCCTGAAAAATTATGACAAAGCCGAGAAAGTTTTAAATGAATTCACACAAAAATTTATAACCCATGAAAATATAGCGCTTGGTTATTATTTGATGGGAAATGCCTATTATGAAAGAAAGCAATATCCACAGGCAATCCAAGCATATCAGTTTATATTAAATAAATTCAAATACACCGATATAACAGAAGCAGCACTTTTAATGACAATGCTTACCTATTATAATCAGGACCAGCTTGCACTTTTGGTAAGTGAAGCATCACATATTCTTGGAGTTTTATCAGGGAAATTTCAGTCACCGAAAAGCAAAATAAGAGCAAGAGCATATTATTATTTAGGACTGGCATATTTTAAAACAGGTATGTTTGGACCTGCAGCACAAGCATTCAATGAAATCATAGAGAAATATTATGATTCTGATATAACAGGCGAAGCAAGAGCAAATCTTGCGTGGTGTTTTTATGAACTTGAAAATTATAAAGCAGCAAGAACAATGGCAAGGGATGTCATATCAGGTGGTATAAAAAATGAAGATGTAAAGCGCGCATGTGAAATTTTGATTGCCCATTCATTTTTTAATGAAAAACAGTATGATAAAGCAACAGCAAGTTATGGAGAATTTGCTTATAAATATGCAAAGTTAAAAGATCCCAAGGATATAGAATTGGTTGCAGAGGCACTATTTCAGCAGGGAAAAGTTTATGAAATTCAGGAATATTATATGGATGCGGTAAAATCATGGCAGGCATTATACGATAATTATCCAAAAGCAAAAAGAGCACCTGAGGCATTATATAAAATATCTGATATTTATTTTAAAGCACAACAATATGATAAAGCAATTGCAGGGTTTCAAAAAATTATTGAAAAATATCCTAATTCTGATGTTGCAGAAGATGCAATGCTTGCAATAGCAGAAGTTTATTATAATTCGGATCAGGAAGCCAAAGCAGTCCAGGCATATAAGGATTTTATAAAAAAATATCCGGATTCTAATAAAGTAAAAAGTGTGGAAGACGGTATGCAAAGAGCAGAATTTAGAAAAGCAGAAAAAAAAGAAGACCCTGAAATGCTTTTACAATTTTTTGAAAAATACCCGCAGAGCAATCTTGCAGTTGATGCTATATATAAAGCAGGAGAATTATATTACCAGATAGGAAAATTTGATAAATCCATAAGTGCTTTTAACAAACTTATAGAAGAATTTCCCAATGACACACTTGCTATAAATGCTCACTATTATATTGGTGCATGCTATGAAGAACTAAAAAAGACAGAAGAAGCAATGAACGCATATAAAGCATTTATTAAAAATTATCCAAAACACAACTTAACTTCTGATGTTTATTTCAGATTGGCAACAGCAGCGTATTTTAGTAAAAATTATACTGATGCTGCATTTTATTATGAAAGGATTTTAGAAAAATATCCCGGAACAGAATATGAAAAAAATGCAATGTATAATCTTGCACTCACTTACATGGATTTAAATAAAATGGATGAAGCAATAAGATATTATAAATTATTTGTCCAAAAATTTCCTGATGATGAAAAGAGTAAAAAAATACCTGGTCAGATTGCCGGTATATATCTTGAACAAAAAAGATACAATGAGGCAATAGCATCTTATCAGGAAATAATAAACAAAGGGACTGAAATAGAAAAATTGGAAGCATATTATAGAATCGGTGATATATATATGAATATAGAAAATACAGATAAAGCAATAGAAACATTTTTAAATCTGTTAAATACAAAAGAAAAGAGCAATATTTTCAGAGTTACAGGGCTTATAAATCTTGCATCTTTATATGAAGAAAAATCTGATTGGAAAAAAGCAGTTAAAATATATGAAGAAATTTCTGTAAGCGGTGGTCTGAAAGAATATGTGGATGGTGCAAAAGCAAGAATTTCAGAAATAAAAAATGCATATCCTGATTTATTTAAGGAAAAAAAAGAAACAACAACTAAACCAAAAGAAAAAAAATAAAATATTTTTATGGAGGTGTAAAAGATGGAGCACAGCGGTTATGCAGTAGATTATATGCAGGTTTTAAGAAGCAGTTGGGTTATTGTACTTATGATTTTTCTTTCAATTATTGTTATTGGTGTCACTATTGAGAGGTGGTTTTATTTTTTAAGAACAAAATTAGATTCTGATATTTTTATGGATAAAATAAAAAACTATATAATTGATGGTGACTATGAAGAAGCAATAAATTTTTGTAAAAAATCAAAAGGTTCAATTCCAATAGTTGTAAGAGTTGGTTTAGAAAACAGACAAATGCCCCGTGATGAAATAGATAAATTAATGGAAACAGTCAGAATGGAGCAAAGGGTTAATTTGGAAAGATACCTTGGTATTTTGGGCACACTTGGTAATACTGCGCCATTTATAGGGCTTTTGGGAACAGTTTTAGGTATTATAAAAGCATTCAGGGATTTGGCATCATCAGCAGGTGGTGGACCAGAAGTTGTTATGGTAGGAATAGCAGAAGCGTTAATTGCAACAGCTGCTGGTTTGGGTGTTGCTATTCCAGCTGTTATATTATTTAACTATTTTATGAGAAAAGTTAAAAATATTTCAGTTGAGATGGATGCTGTCTCAAAAAAATTATTAATTTTAATGGCAAATTATGGGGAAGGTGGACATGGCAGGAAGCGCGGATGAAGATGTAGCAATAACAGATATAAACGTAACACCACTTGTTGATATTTCTCTGGTGCTTGTTATTATTTTCATGGCAACAGCGCCCATGGTAATACAATCAGGTATTGTCGTTAATTCTTCAAAAGTAACAGCATCACATGGAAAAAGCACAAGGAGCGAAGCTGTGCAGGTAAGATTAACAGGAAAATCTATATATATTGATAATGACAAGATAGCAGAAGACAAATTTGAACCAATTATTAAAGCCAAGATCGCCCAGAATAAAAAGAAATTGGTAATTATTACTTCTGACAGAGATGTAAAACATGGTAAACTTGTATGGGTCCTTGACATGGCTAAAATGGCAGGTGCAAAAACAATATCATTAATGAAAGAGGAAAAGACAAAATGAAAATAAGAAAAAATTTAAAGGAGGTTTAATTATGCAGGCAGGCGGCTCTGGAAAAGAAGATGAACCAATAACTGATATAAATGTAACCCCGCTTGTTGATGTATCACTTGTTTTAGTCATTATTTTTATGGTTACAACTCCTTTTATGACACAGTCAAGATTATCAGTTACTTTACCTAAAGCAGCAACAGATGAGACAAAAAATGAAGAATACGTAACTATAACAATAGACAAAGATGACAATATAAGTGTTAATGAAAAAAATGTATATACCCCACAGGAAATGTTAATTACAATAAAACAAAAACTTGCAAAGACAGCAGATAAAGTTGTGATAATAAAAGCAGATGAAGAAACCAAACACGGAATTATAATAGATGCAATGGAAACAGCAAAAGAAGCAAAACCTAAAAAGATTTATTTTGCAACCCGACAAAAAAAATAAAAAGAATCAAGGAGTTTTTTATGTTTGCGAGTGACTATAATAAAAAAGGAGTTACAATTTCATACACAGTTTCTATAACTCTTCATATTATTGCTTTGCTTCTTTTTCTGTTTATCCAGAATAAACAAAAAAAGGCAATGCTGGATTATACTTTAACTGAGATTACAATATTAGAAGAAGTTCCGGATGAAAAACCTAAGCCGGTTCAAATTGAAAAACCAAAAATGATGTTTGACATATTAAAACAAATAATACCAGTTAAACAAAAGGCATCAATTGAAGTTGCAAAACCCAAGACATTGGAAATAGAAAAACCCAAAATAGATTTAAAAAAGCCGCAGGCATTATCACTTGAAAAAATGGATGATAAATTAAAGCCTGCGATGAAAGCAATAGACCTTGATAATGAAATAGGTCAGAAAAAAATATCACCAGCGATGATGAAACAGCAACTTGAATTACAGCAACAGCAGCAAAAACTTGCAGCTGCACCATCAAAGATTGATCTGTCCCAATCAGCTACTAAAAAAAGTAGTTTTCTGCCTGTTGAAAGACCAGCGATAAGTGCTGATTCCGTTCAAAGAGGGAGTGCATTAAAAGCATCTTCTTTAAAATTAGGCAAACCAACACCAGAACCGGAAAAAAAGGTTCAGGAAGAACAGATTGTTATAAAAAAAGAAAAAGGTGCTGCACTTTTAATAACCGGGCAGATAGAAAACAGGGCGATTTTACGTAAGTTCGTTCCAGCGTATCCAAGATGGGCACAGGAGCAGGGAATAGAAGCCCAGATTGCAATTAATTTTGTTGTAAAGCCAGATGGGTCGGTTAAAGACAATGCATATGTTAGTAAAGGGAGTGGTTATCCAGAACTTGATCAGATTGCTTTGGAAGCAATTTTGAAATTTCAGTTTGCTCCGCTTTCTTCTTCTGAAAGACAGGAAGATCAGTCCGGAACAGCAATATTTAAATTCCAGTTAATAAAATGAGGTGATGTTAAATGATAAAAAAGATTTTTATAATTTTTATGACTATTTTAGTTTTTGTTTTTTGGTCAGTTGCTGAAGAACAAAAACAGGAAGGAGACCAGAGCGAGGTTGTTGTTAAAGGACAGTTAAAAATAAAAGTTGAGACAAAAAAACCAGATATAGAAATATCAACAGATATAAATGACGTAGCTGATGAAGCAGTAAAAACTGAAGAAATATATTTAAGTCTTGCGCCTGAGGATATAAAAGATATAAAGGCAAGTATTCCAGGGACAATTTATGAGGAAAGAGCAGATTATCATCCTGAACTTAATTTAATTGAAACCCAACCAATTTTTTCAGTAAGTCCCAAATTTAAGCAAAATACAGAAATGGACAAATGGGAATTTAAAGTCACAGATCCTACAGGAAGATCTGTTTATTTGGTAAAAGGTGGTGGAAATTTGCCTGAAAAAATTATATGGGATGGTTTTGATAAAGAAGGAAAGATTCTAAAATTAAATGTTCCTTATTTATACATGTTAACTTATGTTGATAAAGCCGGAAACCCCGGGAATTTAATGAGAAAAGACCCTAAAATAGTAAATGCTATAAAATACAATAAAGATGGAAAATTATACATAGAAATTTCCCATAAAATTCTTTTTGATTCTAAAAGAAAAGAAAAAATAACTGATGAAGGGAAAAAATATATAAAAGAAATTGAAAATTATTTAAAATCGTATAATAAATTTCCAGTTCTAATAAATTTTTATTCAGAAGATAAAGAATTAGGTAATGACCAGATTTTTTCTCTTGAAAAGATATTGACAGAAGATTTGAAATTGCCAAAAGAATTTTTCAAGATGGAAAGTTATAAGGATGAGAGTATACCTAAAAATTTCAGGACAGTATTTATAATAGGCGGTTAATAATGATTTACATTAAATATAGCGGAATTATAAATTCAAAGAATTTACTTCCTCAGATGAAGGAAGAATTTCAGGATATATGCGAAATAAGTGGCTGGAATTATGAAGCAATAAATGAAAATTTTAATACATTAACAAACAAAGCAAAAAAAGAAATATTTGAGATGGATTTGGTTGAAATTGATGATACAGAAAATGAACCCAAGCAAGTTAAAGGCAAAGATATTTATCTGGAAGGTTTTAGTATAAATATAAATAAAGGAGTTGAACCTTTAAAATTTACTTTTGATAAAAAAGGGCAGATTGCTGCAATTTCTTTTTATACCACCGATACGATAGGGATTAACAGTAAAATAACAGTTAAAAAATACGAATTTATGTATTATCCATATATAAAGATCTATACAGGAAATTATGATACCCATAAAAAAATGGTAAAAGTGCTTGATTATGTAAAGAAAAAATACATAAAAAATCTTGAAGTTATTGATACATCTTTTTATTGGGATAATAGAGATGATGAAAATTTAATAATAAAATTCTGGAAAGAAAGAAAAAATAAACAAATCACAAGATAAGTTTAAAAAGCAATCCTTTTTAAAATAAATCCAGATAAAAAAAATATTGTAAGGAGTAATTATATGAAAAAAATAGCAGTATTAACAACCGGTGGTGATGCACCAGGTATGAATGCAGCAATAAGAGCGGTTGTAAGAACTGCGATTTTTTCAGGGGCCGAAATAGTTGGGGTTGAACATGGATTTAAAGGATTAATAGAAAATAGATTTAAACAAATGGGTTTAAGTAGTGTAAGTGGTATTATAAATAAAGGCGGGACTATATTGCAGACATTGAGGTGTCCTGAGTTCCATTCTAGAGAAAAAAGAGAAATTGCATATAGAAATTTAATAAATAATCGGATTGAAGGAATTATTGTTATAGGTGGAGACGGTTCAAGAAAAGGTGCATTTTTAATAACAAAAGAAACAAAAATACCATCTGTTTTTATACCTGCATCCATTGATAATGATGTTTATGGGACTGACATGACAATAGGATTTGATACTGCGGTAAACACAGGGATTGATGCAATTGACAAAATTCGTGATACCGCTTCATCACATGAAAGAATTTTTATTGTTGAAGTGATGGGCAGGGAACATGGATTTTTAGCACTTGAAATCGGTTTAACCGGTGGAGCAGAAATTATTTTAATTCCGGAATTTAAAAAAGATTATACTCTTGAAAAAATTTGTAACATAATAATAAAAGGTATAAAAAGAGGTAAGGATAGTTCAATTATAGTTGCAGCAGAAGGTTTTGGTAATATAAAAGATTGGGCTGGGAAAATCCAAAAAATTACTGGCTTAGAAACAAGATATACAGTTTTAGGATATATACAAAGAGGAGGAAAACCAACTGCATATAGCCGTAAATTAGGACTTGTTTACGGATATGAAGCAGTTGTTTCTTTAATTAAATCAGGTAAAAATAAATCGTTAATGGTTGGTATGCAAAACGGTAAAGTCATGGTAATTGATATGAAGAAAGTTATAAATAAAGAAAAAAGAATAGATAAAAAAAATTATGATATAAATAAAATTTTTGCATTATAAAGGTGTTGAAATTGATAAAAATAAAATTTTTAGGTGCAGCAAGAGAAGTTACAGGTTCTATGCATCTTTTAGAAAAAGATGGATTTAAATTGCTTCTTGATTGTGGAATGCAGCAGGGAAAAAGAAAAGAAAGTTTTGAAAGAAACAGAGATTTTCCATTTAACCCGGAAGAAATAAATTCAGTGATTATTTCTCATGCTCATATTGACCATTCTGGTAATATACCTACTTTAACCAGTAAGGGTTATAATAATAAAATCTATACAACCTATGTAACAAGAGATTTATGTGAATATATGTTGCCTGACAGTGCTTATGTTCAGATAAAGGATGTAGAGTATATAAATAAAAAAAGAGAAAAACAGGGGAAAGTCCTTTTTGAGCCACTTTATACAATTGAACAGGCAAAAGAAAGTATAAAATATTTTGTGCCCAAAAATTTAGGTGAACATTTTTTTTTAAACGAAGATATAGAAGTATTTTTCCTAAACGCAGGGCACATTCTGGGTTCTGCGCTTACGGTTATTAAAATTAAAGAAAATGGTAAAAAAATAAAAATAGGTTTTACTGGTGATTTGGGAAGGCGTAATTTACCTATTTTAAAAGAACCTGATTTTTTCCTGAACATTGATTATTTGATTATTGAAAGCACCTATGGAGGGAGAACTCATGGTGATATAAATAATGCATTTTTAAGATTGGAAAAACTTATTAATACAACATACAAAAATGGCGGGAAAATAATAGTGCCTGTATTTGCAGTAGAAAGGTCGCAGGAAATATTATATGCATTAAATAAACTATATATTGAGAAAAAGATACCACCAATTACTATTTTCCTTGATAGTCCGCTTGCAATAAATATAACAGAAGTATTTATGAAACACAACGAATGTTTTGACAGTGAAACATTAAAATACATAGTCAATCATCAAAATCCTTTTTATTCTGAACTTGTAAAAATAACATCGGATGTGGAGGAATCAAAAAAGATAAATGATTTTGATAAACCATGTATCATACTTTCTGCAACCGGGATGTGTGAAGCAGGAAGAATTTTACATCATTTGAAAAACAACATTGAAAATTCAAAAAATATAATTTTAATAGTCGGATTTCAGGCGCAGAATACACTTGGCAGAAGACTTGTAGAAGGTGAAAAAAAAGTAAAAATTTTCGGAGAACAATACAGTGTAAATGCAAAAATTGAGGTTATAAATGAATTCAGCGCACATGCTGGACAGAATGAACTTATAAATTTTATTAAAAAAGCAAATAGTGAAAAACTAAAAAAGATATTTTTGGTTCACGGTGAAGTATCTGAACAGGAAAAACTTATTGAAGTTTTGAAAAATGAAGGTATAACCAATGTATGTAATCCTGAATTATTTGCCGAATATGAATTAGTATAAAAGGAAATTTTAATGATAAAATTTAATCATGTATTTAAAATTTATGAAAAGAATATAAAAGCACTTGAAGATATAAATTTTTCTATATCAAAAGGAGAATTTGTTTTTTTAACCGGCCCTTCTGGTGCTGGAAAAACAACGATTTTAAATTTATTATACAGGGAAGATATTCCTGACATGGGATCTGTTTTTGTCAATAATGAAGATATATCGCATATAAGTGATAGAAAACTGCCGTTTTACAGGCGAAACATCGGTTTTGTTTTTCAGGATTTTAAATTATTGTTTGACAGAACTGTTTTTGATAATATTGCATTACCGCTTGTTATAACCAAAACAGAAAAAAAATTTATAAAAAATAAAGTGGAAGAATATATCAATAAAACAGGACTTTGTGGAAAGGAAAAATTAACACCATGGCATTTATCCGGGGGTGAAAAACAAAAAGTAGCAATAGCAAGAGCTTTTATAACAAATCCTTCTTTAATACTCGCGGATGAACCAACAGGTAATCTGGATGATGAAAGTTCATGGGAAATAATTAAAATGTTTGAAGAAGTTAATAAAGAAGGGACAACAATATTATTTGCAACACACAACAAAGAATTGTTACAAAAAATGAATAAAAGAGTTATAAGATTAAATAAAGGCAAGGTAATATCCGATGAAAGTATTTAAAGAAGTTTTTTTAAATTTTAAAAAAAGCGGATTCATGAACTTAATTTCCGTCGGTACAATAGCAATTACCATAATAATCCTTGGAAGTTATTTTATTGCAAATCTTGCCGTTAATCATTTTTTGTCACGGGTTGAGAATAAAATTGAAATTGTAGTATTTTTAAAAGATGGTTTTGCGGCTGAAAAAATGAAAAATACAATAACAGAACTGGAATCATTAAATGAAATTGAAGATGTAAAATTTATTTCAAAGTATGATGCCTATCAGGAATTTGTAAAAGACAAAGAGATATTAACAATTTTGCAGAGTTTTGAGAGTAATCCTTTGCCTGATTCTATAAAGATAAAGTTAAAAGAATATACACCGAAAAATATTGATAAAATTATAAATATTTTAAAATCAAAAGAAGGTATAGAAGAGATACAGTATGGGGGGAAGGAAATTGAAAATCTTTTAAATATTTTAAATGTGATAAAAATAATTATGATAGTGATAGGAATTATTTTTATTATTTCGTCTTTGCTTGTTGTTTCTAATATAATAAAACTTACAATTTACGCAAGACGGCAAGATATATATATTTTTAAAATGGTAGGTGCGACAAATTTTTTTATTAAAATGCCTTTTATTTTGGAAGGAATTATTCACGGTTTTTTTGGTGGCATAATCGGCTGGGTTATTTTATATGTAATAATAAATATTCTTTTAACTGAAATAAAAAAAGAAACAGGCCTTGATTTTACCGGATTTTATGTTTTTACTCCGTCTTTTTTTTCATTAAAATTTTTAATTGAGACTATAATAGCGGGTATTTTGCTTGGATTTTTTGGAAGTTTGTTATCGCTTGGTAACATAAAAGAAAAATGAAAAAGTTTTATTATTTTTATATTATTTTTTTAATATCTTATATAAATTTAAGCGGGGTTGTAATAAAAGAAGAAATTACAGATTATAAGGCGCATCTTGTTGAAACCAAAAAAAAATTAGAAGATATTAGAAAAAAGATTGCTGAAGAAAGAAATAAAATTGTAAAAGAAAAAGAAAAAGAGAAAACAACAACACAATATCTTCAAAGACTTGAGAAAGAAATAGATATAACCAAAAAAGAATTATCGGTTTTTGATAATAATATAAAAGTTTTAAATGAGATAATTTTAAATATTGAAAAAGATATAAGCGAAAAAGAAAAATTTATCAAAGAAAAGGAAAACGATGTTAAAGAAGTTTTAAGAAAGTATTACAAAAATAAAACCAGTGAATATTTTGATTTGTTGTTAAAATCAAAAAGTTTGGATGAGTTTATTATACGTTATAAATTTTATAAAATTCTATCTAAAAAAAATATATCCGATATTGAAAGTTATAAAATAACCATTGAAAAATTAAAAGAAGAAAGACAAACGCTGGTTGATTACAAAAAGGAAATAGAAGAATTAAAAGCAGCAAAATTAAACGAATGGGATAAATATAAAAATCAGAAATGGGAAAAATTTGTTTTATTAAAAAGTATTAAGAGAAATATAACAAAGAGTCAGCAGGTTGTTGAAGAATTAAAAAGGAATGAAAAAAAGTTAAATCAATTTATGGAAAAATTACAAATATCTGTTGAACTGGAAGATAAAGAAGCAAAAGAAGCATTTTCGGGATATAAAGGTAAATTCCCCTGGCCTGTTGATTCCAGGAAAATACTTGCGGGTTTTGGATATTACAATCACCCTAAATTTAAAAGTAAAGTTTTAAGTAATGGTATACATATAGAAGAAAAATACAATTCGCCTGTTTATTCAATATTTAAAGGTATTGTTAAATATGCTGATTGGTTTGAAGGATACGGAAAAATGATAATAATTGATCACGGAGGTGGATATTTTTCCATATATGCCCATCTTTCAGAATTTTATGTTCAGGAAGGGGACAGAGTTAATATAAAAAGTTTAATAGGAAAAACAGGGGATACGGAATCCTTTTTTGGTAATGAACTTTATTTTGAGTTAAGAGAAAAAACAAAACCTTTGAATCCATTAAAGTATTTAAGTAGATAAAAAAAGAATTTTGAAAAAAATTAGAAAATTATGTTTTCAAAAGAAAAAATATTATCAAAAATATTATATGAATAATTTAAGTGTAAAACGGGTGAATATAAATAATATATAATAAATAAAAATTTATTAAATAAAAATAATAAAAAAATCCTGAAAAATGTATTAGCGTTTTTCAGGGGAAAAGAGAAAATATAAAAAAAAGGTTTATAAACAAATAAGAATTTTAAGATTGTCCTTGTTTTTAAAATTAAAAAACAGGTGAATTAAAGTAATGTACTATAAAAATAAAAAATTATTAAACAAAAAAAACAAAAATATTTTATATTCCCGTAAAAACGCATTTTCTAACGCGTTTTTACGGAGAATTTAAATATTTGACTTTTGTATTTTTTTATTTTAAAATTATAGATATACCAGGATATAAGGACGGAAAATGGGTATTAATAGTATAAAAATAAAATTTATTTTTTTAATTTTTATCTTTATTTCCTGTTCAGAAAATAAAAGATTAAAATATGAATTTGAAAATTACTTATACGGTGAATGGAAAGGTGGCGGCGAACATGTGTTTTTTTCCAAAAATCATATTAAATATGATTTATATAAAAAAAATTTATGGTCAATAAGTAAATGGCGTATAATTAAAATAAATAAAAAAAGGAATTTGATCTATATTAATTTTTATGATATAAAACTTACTGAGGATGCAATAAATTTAAGTAAAAAATACGGGTTACCGATAGAAGGTATTTTAAAGCCTGTTAACATTATTTATATTTTTGATGAAAAAAAACAAAAAATAAAAATATTCAAGGGTGGAAATTCTCCTGAAAATATTTTGAAAAAAATAAGTGAAAAACAAAAACCTTAAAAAAGGGAGGTATTAAAATGAATGATTTTGGGATGGCTTTAGCAATTTCATGGAAAATTATTGAATCTTCGCTTTTATCTTTAATTGTCGCTGGTAGTATTTATTTGTGTATTATTTATTTTTTTGAAAAAAAGGATGAAGAAGGCAGAAAAAATGAAAAGATGCGCATAGAATTTGAAAGAAAAATTGCTAATTTTACAAAAAATCTGATTTTGCCGCTTGCATTTTTAATTTTTGTTGGGTTGTATGGTAAAACACCAGTAATAGGGAAGATGATGTTAATATTAACAGCAGGTTCAATCTCTGCATCTAATCTTGCTGTTTTACTGAAAAAAGTTTTTGGACTTGAAAAAGAAGGAGAAACATTCTGGATACTATTTATCATTTGTTATTGTTTAATAATGTATATTTTAATAGGGGAAATTATTAAATAGTAAAAAAATATTCCTATAAAAATATAAAGAATAAAAGCAGTAAAAATAAAAAAGGCAACCATTATTAGGTTGCCTTTTTTTATTGGTTGCGGGGGTTGGATTTGAACCAACGACCTCTGGGTTATGAGCCCAACGAGCTACCACTGCTCCACCCCGCGATTTATTTAATTTGCACTCTGCTATTTTTAATAATTAAGAACCATATATAATATTATTATGCTGACCTAACCTGTGGGGGTTGGATTTAGCCGCTACGCCGCTAGAAAGCGGCTACGCGTCTCCTGCTCGTCCTGCTGACGGCCGCATTATGATTCCTTTGGAAACTGCGGCCTTATCCTTCGGCGCAGGACTCGCCTTCGTCCTTACGGACTCAGCCAACGACCTCTGGGTTATGAGCCCAACGAACTACCACTGCTCCACCCCGCGATTTATTTAATTCTTTTACATCTTTTAATGAACCATATGGTGCCGGGAGCCGGAGTTGAACCGGCATGGAGGGTGAGCTCCCGTGGATTTTAAGTCCACTACGTCTACCAATTTCGTCATCCCGGCTATTATTTTGTTTTAAAATTATAACAAATAAATTTTTTCTGTCAAGAATGAATAACTTCCGTAAAAAAGCATTAGAAAATGCGTTTTTACGGAAAAAAATATTTTTATTTTTATAAGTCATTACTTTTATTTACCCGTTTTTTATTTAAAATAAAACGCAAGAGTTTAATTTCTTTAATAATATTTTTTTTGTATGTTTTTCTCATGGAAATCGCAATCTTTTAATAATGAGATTTTCAGGAACTTGAAATAAAAAAAATTTTATGTAAATATATTTTAAAAAATAAGATAAAGGAGTAATAAAAATGGTAAAAACAAAAACAATTTTATTAAATACAGGTGGAAATACGGATATTATAGATATTACTGAAAAAGTAGAAAAGTTTATAAAAGAATCAGAAATAAAAAGTGGCATAGTAACAGTTTTTGTTCCAGGATCAACTGGTGGTATTACAACTGTTGAGTATGAACCAGGTTTAATTAAAGATTTAAAGGATATTTTTGAAAAATTATTTCCATATAGAGCAAACTGGGCACATAATGCAACATGGGGTGATGGTAATGGTGCATCTCATATAAGGGCTTCTTTTATAGGACCTTCAATTACTATTCCGTTTGTAGATAGTGAAATGACTCTTGGAACATGGCAGCAAATTGTTTTTATTGATTTTGATACAAGAGCAAGAACTAGAAAATTGATAGTACAAATAATAGGAGAAAAATAAAATATTTTATTTAAAAGAATATTTTTTTAATAATATCAATAAAACATTTATATCAGCAGGAGTTACACCTTCTATTCTTGATGCATGGCCTATTGTTTTTGGTTTTATTTGAGCTAATTTTTGTTGAGCTTCTTTGGATAGGCCTTTTGCCTTATGATAATCAAACGAGTCAGGAATTTTTATTGATTCCATTTTTTTAAATTGTTTAATTTGTTCATTTTGTAATTTAATGTAACCTTCATATTTAACTTCTGCATCAATATAATCAATAAAATGTTGGGGTAAATTTTTTTTAATTTCTATGAATGCTTCAAGGTCTTTATAAACTATCTCAGGTCTTTTATATATATTAAAAAGAGAAGTTGATTCCTTAATAGGAGTTGTATTTAATTTTTTTAATTTATCGTTAATTTCCAGAGTTGGCTTAATAATAGTTTTTTTTATTCTTTTGATTTCTTTTTCAAAAAAGTCTTTTTTATAAAGAAATTTATCATAAAGTTCATCGCTTATTAAACCTAATTTTTTACCTGTTTCCATAAGACGTATATCAGCATTATCATTTCTTAAAATTAATCTAAATTCAGAACGTGAAGAAAATAATCTATATGGTTCATTGATTTCTTTTGTGGTTAAATCGTCTATCATAACTCCAATATATGCCTGAGTTCTATCAATTATAAGTGGTTCTTTTTGGTGAATTTTAAGCGCTGCATTAATCCCTGCTATTAGCCCTTGTGCTGCTGCTTCTTCATATCCCGAAGTTCCGTTTATCTGCCCTGCCAAAAATAATCCTGGAATTGTTTTTGTTTCAAGTGTTTTGTTTATCTGGGAAGGTGGAATAAAATCATATTCTATACCATAACCTGGTTTTAAAATTTTAGCATTTTCAAAGCCAGGTATGGTTTTTAAATAAGCATACTGCACATCCAAAGGTAAAGAAGTAGAAAGACCATTTAAATACATTTCATTTGAATCTCTCCACTCTGGCTCTATAAAAACCTGATGCGATTTTTTTTCCGGAAATTTAACAATTTTATCTTCTATGGAAGGACAATATCTCGGACCTATACCAAAAATTTTTCTGTGTTCTTTGCTGTATAAAGGCGACCTGTCAAGATTGTCTGCAATTACTTTATGAGTATTTTCATTAGTATTTGTTAAATAGCATACTATTTGGTCAATTTCTATTTTATCAGTTGAAAAAGAAAAAGGTTTTGGGACTGGATCGCCATACTGTGGTTTAAATTTTGAAAAATCAAGTGAATTTCTATCAACGCGCGGATTAGTTCCTGTTTTTAATCTGCCTGTTTTTAAACCGAGTTTTTTTAAAGATTCGGATAATTCACATGATGGAGGGTCATCCAATCTTCCACCAGGAAATGAATCAAGTCCAATATGGATTACCCCATTTAAAAAAGTCCCGGTTGTAACTATAACTGCTTTGGCAGAATAATTTTTATTATCCGATGTCTTAATACCTGTAACACCGCTATCGTTAACTAAAATTTCATTTACCATTGCTTCAATTAAATCAAGATTTTTTTGTCTTTCAATTACTTTTTTCATATAAAGCGAATATTGTATTTTATCTGCCTGGGCGCGTAGTCCCTGGACAGCAGGTCCTTTTTTTGAGTTTAACACTTTAAACTGTATACAGGTTGCATCTGACACTTTGGCCATTTCACCACCTAAAGCATCTATTTCTCTTACTAATTGTCCTTTTGCAAGTCCGCCTATAGCAGGATTACAGGACATAGTAGCAATTTTATTTATATTAATTGTAAAAAGTGCTGTTTTTGCATTCATCCTTGCAGCTGCAAGTGCGGCTTCGCAGCCCGCATGTCCAGCACCTATTACTATGACATCATATTTATTCTCAAAATTCATCAGGTTAACTCCTAAATAAAAAATATGACCGTAAAAAAAGTATTATTAAGAAAGTTAGTTTTTACAGAAAAAAGATATTTTTATTTATCAAGTTTCTATTTCTATAATGCATTACTTTTATTTACCTCTTTTTTAATTTATTTTCTGAAATCACAATTTTTTTATTGCGATTTTCAGGTATGATATAATAAAATTATATTATAATTTATAAAAAATAAAAGGAAAAATATGGAAGATTTAAAAAACTTTAATTTGCCTGAATTAAAAAAAATAATCAAAGAAAAAGGTTTTGAGGAATTCAGGGCAAAACAGATATTTGAATGGATTTATAAGAAAAAAGTTTTAAATATTGAAGATATTAAAAATATTCCAAATAAATTAAAAGATGAGTTTATAAAAAAATATACCTTATCTTCACTTAATATTATAAAAATCCAGGAATCTAAAGATGGAACAAAGAAAATTCTTTTTGGACTTTTAGATGGGAACAAGATAGAAAGTGTGATAATACCTGATAAAGAAAGAAAAACTTTATGTATATCTTCGCAGGCAGGATGCGGTTGCGCCTGTGCTTTTTGCGCAACAGGTAAACTTGGATTTAAAAGAAATTTAAAAGCAGCAGAAATTATAGAAGAATTTTTAAGAGCATCTTTATTAGAAAAAATAGATAATATAGTTTTTATGGGAATGGGAGAGCCGCTTTTAAACTGGCAGAATGTAAAAAAGGCAATTGAAATTTTTTCTGATAAAGATGGATCAAATTTTTCACAAACGAGAATAACCGTTTCAACTATAGGAATTGTGCCTGTTATCAAAAAAATTGCAGATGAAAATTTGAGATTTTATCTTGCTGTTTCTTTGGTTGCTGCAAATGATAATTTGCGCTGGAAATTGGTTCCTTTTAATAAAAAGTATCCTTTAAAAGAAATTATCAATGTTTCCGGGTATTATAATAAAAAAACAAAAAAAGAGATAACTTATGAATATGTTTTATTAAAAGGTATAAATGATTCTGAGAATGATGCAAAAGAAATCACAAAAATATTAAAAGGAATTAAATGTAAGATAAATTTAATACCTTTTAATGCAAAATTAAATTCTGAATTTAAAAGACCTGATGAAAAAAATATTTTAAACTTTCAAAAAATATTAATTGAAAATGGATATAAAACATTCATACGTAAAGAAAAAGGAACAGATATTTCTGCTGCCTGCGGGCAACTGGCAGGTGAATAAAAATATCAAAAGAAAGAAGGTAATAGTATGAAAATTTATATTTTAAGACATGGAGAGGCAAAGGATGAGAGCGAAGATATTAAAAGACCATTAAGTGAAAAAGGAGAAACTGATATACATAAAATAGGAAATTTCATGAAAAGGACAGGAATAAAAGTTGAAAAAATGTATCACAGCACAAAATTAAGAGCAAAACAAACAGCAGAAATTTTAGCACAATATATTGAAATAAAAGATGGGTTAAAAGAGGTAAATTATCTGGAGCCAAATTCAGATGTAAATATATTTTATAATAAAATTTTTTTAGAGGAGACCGGTGATTTTGTAATAGTTGGGCATTTGCCATATTTATCAATTTTTGTTGCAAAACTTCTTACAGGAAATGAAAATAAAAAAATTATAGAATTCAAATCCGGTAGTTTGTTATGTGTTGAAAAAAATATATTAAATGAATTTATAATAAATTTTTTTATTTCACCTGAAATTTAGATACAAATCCGTAAAAACTAGTTTTCGGCTGATTTTTTTCATCTTTACTTTAAATAAAAAAACCTTTATAATTATATGAAATTTTAAGAGATGCGGGCGTAATTCAATGGTAGAATACGAGCTTCCCAAGCTTGGTACGTGGGTTCGATTCCCATCGCCCGCTCCAGAATTATTTTTAAAACATTAAATTAAGGCAGGAAATTTTTGTGAAATAAAATTCTGATAATAAAAATCGGAGCAAAAATGGAGCAAAAATGGAGCAAAAATGGGCAGATTTGCATATACATACTAATAAATCAGATGGAATACATAGTGTAGAGGAGATATTTAAAAAAGCCAAAGAACAGGAAATATCGGCAATTGCAATTACTGATCATGATACTGTTGCGGCTATTGAAGAAGCAATGGAATATGCAAAATTTTTTAATATTGAGTTTGTTCCTGCTGTTGAACTTTCTGCTATGTTTGAAGAAAGAGAAATTCACATAGTAGGACTTTATATAGATTGGAAAAATAATGATTTTATTAATCACCTTTTATATTTTCAGAAAAAAAGAGTAGAACGCGCGATTAATATTGTAAAAAAATTAAAAGAAAACAAAGTCTCAATTGAATTTGATGAACTATATGAAATGACTGATAATTTAAATAATATAGGAAGATTACATATAGCAAGATTGCTTCTTAAAAAAGGATATATTAAAAATATAAAGGAAGCGTTTGATAAATTCTTATCAGAAGGAAAACCAGCATATATCAAAAAGGCAAGGTTATCAGTAAAGGAAGCCATAGATATAATAAAAAAAGCAAAGGGAATTTCAATTCTTGCTCATCCTGGAATTGCTAAAAGAGATTATATGATTGAAACATGGAGAGATAATGGCTTAGATGGAATTGAAGTTTTTCATCCAGACCATACAAACGAAGATATTTTAAATTATTTGGATTATGCAAATAAATTTAATTTGTTGATAGGAGGCGGATCTGATTTCCATGGTGAGATAAGAGAATATTCAGTCATAGGCAAAGTAAAACTACCATATGAATATTATGAGAAAATAAAAGAAAAAGTTATAACAAAAATTTAAAATAAAAGGGTGCAAATATGGAAGAAATGAATGAAAAAAATGAATCAGAGATTATAAAAAGCAGAGAAGAAAATTTAAAGTTTATTTTAGAAAAAGGAATTATGCCTTATAAATACAGTTTCCAGCGCACAGGAACAATAAATGAAATTTTAGAAAAAAATAAAGACATAAAAGAAGGTGCAGAAAGCGAAGATGTAGAAATGTTGGCAGGAAGATTAATAAGTTTGCGTTTGCATGGAAAAACGATTTTTGGGCATATAAAGGATTCAGGAAATAAAATTCAGATTTATGTTAGAAAGGATGATATAGGTGAAGAGCAATATGAAATTTTTAAAAAACTTGATATCGGGGATATTATAGGAGTTGAAGGAAAAATTTTTAAAACAAGGACAGGCGAAATCACAGTAAAGGTAAGTAAGTTTGAACTTCTAACAAAGTCGCTGTTACCTTTACCTGAAAAATGGCATGGCTTAAAAGATAAAGAAATAAGATACAGAAAAAGATACCTTGATTTAATTGTGAATGATAATGTAAAGAAGAATTTTGAGTTAAGAACCAAAATAATAAAAGAAATAAGAAATTTTCTGGATATGCAGGGATTTTTGGAAGTTGAAACACCAATGATGCAACTAATACCAGGTGGAGCAAAAGCAAAACCATTTCTTACGCATCATAATGCACTTGATTTGGATCTTTATCTAAGAATTGCACCCGAACTTTATTTAAAAAGGCTTTTGGTGGGCGGGTTTGAAAAAGTCTATGAAATAAACAGAAATTTCAGGAACGAGGGTATTTCAATAAAGCATAATCCGGAATTTACCATGCTTGAACTATATGTCGCATATGCAGATTACAAAGTCGTTATGCAGATAGCAGAAGATCTTGTGGTAAATATTGCAGATAAAGTCTTAGGAACCAGAATTATTGAATATCAGGGCGAAAAAATTGATCTTACTCCGCCGTGGAAAAAATTAAAAATGACTGATGCAATAAAAGAATACTCAGGCATTGATACTGAAAAAGAATCTGAACAGGAACTTATAAATAGATTAAAACAGAGGGAAGTTGAAATACGGCAAGGTATAACAAAAGGCGAACTCATTGCCCTTACGTTTGAAGAGTTTGTAGAAGAGAAACTCATTCAACCGGTATTTATAACTGATTTTCCTGTGGAAGTATCTCCGCTTGCCAAAGAAAGCAGAAAGAATCCAGGATTTGCAGAAAGATTTGAGCCATATATTTTTGGTAGGGAAATAGGGAATGGGTTTTCTGAATTAAATGATCCAAAAGAGCAGGAAAAGAGATTTAAAGAACAAATAGAACAGGATACAGGAGGCGAAGTAGCAAGGGTAATTGATAAAGATTTTATTGAAGCATTAAAAGTTGGTATGCCTCCAGCAGGCGGTTTGGGCATAGGTGTTGATAGATTGATTATGTTTTTTACTGATGCGCCATCTATAAGAGATGTTATTTTGTTTCCGCTTTTAAGACCACAAGGTAGTGAGTAAAATGTTAAAAAAATTTAATTTTTTTATCGGTTTGCGTTATCTTAAATCCAAAAAACAAGGTTTTATTTCACTTATAAATTTTATTTCTATAGCCGGAATATCAGTTGGTGTTATGGCTTTAATAGTTGTTATATCTGTTATGAATGGTTTTCATCAGGATATAAGAGATAAAATAATAGGTGCAAATGCGCATGTGATTGCATCTTCATATTTTAAAGATGGTATATTTGATTATGATAAGAAGGTAAGGGAGATAAATAAAATAGAATATGTAAAGGGTGTTGCTCCTTATTTTATGGGACAGGTTATGCTAAAAACACAGGATAAGGTTGAAGGAATTTTACTCTGGGGCATAGTTCCTGATAATATATCCAAAGTTAATAATTTGAACAAAAATATAATCAAAGGTGATATTGAATCTATAACAAAGGATTTACCGGATGATAAAAAAGGGATTTTAATTGGTAAAGAACTTATGACCAAATTAGGTGTTGATCTTGGCGATGATATTTTGCTTATTTCCCCTGTTTTTCAGCAGACACCAACAGGACTTATGCCTAAAATATATAAAATGAAAATAGTTGGTATTTTTGAAGCTGGAATGTATGATTATGATTCTACTTTTGCATATGTATCCCTAAAAAATGCCCAGCAGATTTTTAATAAACCGGATGTTATTACAGGTATTGCAATCAAAGCAGACAAACTTGAAAATGCTAAATACATAGCAACTGAAATTCACAGGAAATTTAAGGATCTATGGGCAAGGGACTGGATGGCTATGAATAAAAATTTATTTGCTGCCTTGAAAATAGAAAAATTAACTATGTTTATTATACTTACATTGATTGTTCTGGTTGCTGCTTTTAATATAGCGGGAACACTGATAATGATAGTTATGAGAAAGACAAAAGAAATCGGTATATTAAAATCAATTGGTGCTAGCAACAAAGATATAATGAACATTTTTATTATACAGGGAGTTGCAACTGGGTTTATAGGTGCTATTATCGGACTTATATCAGGCGTTGGTCTTTGTATTTATCTTAAATTATATCCTATTTCAATGCCTGGTGGTGGCAGCGTTTATTATATTGATAAACTTGCTGTGGCAATGGAATTGAGGGATTTGATTATAATACCTGTTGCAGCAGTTTTACTTTCATTTCTGGCTACATTATACCCTGCTTATCATGCTTCAAAAATGGATCCAGTTGAGGCGATAAGATATGAATAATATTCTTATAGTAAGACAGATAAAAAAGGCATTTATCAACGGTAAAAATGCATTGAGTGTATTAAAAGATATAAATCTGGAAATAGGTGAAGGAGAACTTGTGATAATAGTTGGGCCATCAGGTGCAGGTAAAAGCACTTTACTTACTGTAATGGGCGGATTAAGCAGACCAACAGAAGGAGAAATACTGCTAAATGATATAAATTTATATAAATTAAGTGATGAAAAACTGGCAGAAATAAGAAATAAAAAGATGGGATTTATTTTCCAATTTCATCATCTTTTACCTGAGTTTACTGCTATTGAAAATGTAATTTTACCTTCTTTAATAGCAGGAGAGAATAAAAAAACAGCAACAGATAAAGCAAAAAAAATATTGATAAGTATGGGATTAGGTGGTAGATTATTACATAGACCGTCTGAATTATCAGGCGGAGAACAGCAGAGAGTTGCAATTGCAAGGGCACTTATAAATGACCCTGATATAATATTTGCTGATGAACCAACAGGTAATTTAGATAAGCAAAATTCAGAACTTATAAATAAAATAATTTTTGACCTTAATAAAAATTTAAAGCAAACATTTATTATTGTTACACATAATGAACAACTTGCTTCTTTGGGAAACAAAGTAATTCATATAGAAGATGGGATGATAAAAAATATTGTAAAAAAAGGAGGAAATTAAATGCTGATAAACTTAAACGGAAATTTAGTGCAAAAAGAAGATGCCAAAATATCTGTTTTTGATCATGGTCTTTTATATGGGGATGGTGTTTTTGAAGGAATAAGAATTTATTCAAATAATATTTTTAAATTAAAAGAGCATATTGACAGATTATATGATTCGGCTAAATTTATAAATCTTGATATACCATTGTCAAAAAAAGAAATGATTGAAGAAGTTGTAAAAACAGTAGCAGTTAATAAATTAAAGGATGGTTATATAAGACTGGTTGTAACGCGCGGTGAAGGGGATTTGGGACTTGATCCGAGAAAATGTAAAAAAGCAACTTATTTTATTATTGCGGATAAAATTGTGCTTTATCCTGATGAATTTTATAAAAAAGGGCTTTCAATTATTACTGTTGCAACACGTAGAAATGTAAACGAAGCATTGGAACCACGCGTCAAATCATTAAATTATCTTAATAATATTCTTGCAAAGATAGAAGCAAATAATGCAGGAAGTCTAGAGGCAATTATGATAAATCAGCAGGGTTATGTTTCAGAGGCAACGGGTGATAATATTTTTATAATAAAAGGAAATAATCTTATTACTCCTTCGCTTTTTTGTGGTGTATTAAACGGCATAACCCGAGCCACTGTTATTGAAATAGGCAGAAAAATTAAAATGAATGTTTTGGAAAATGTTCTTACTCGGTATGATTTATATACTGCGGATGAATGTTTTTTAACAGGAACAGCAGCTGAGGTTATTCCTGTTGTTGAAATTGATACGAGAAAAATAAATGGTGGTATACCAGGAACAAAAACAAAAGTCATTATGAGGGAATTTAAAAAATTAACAAAAAAAATAGGTGTTAAGGTAAAATATAAAACCTGATGCGACTTTTAATGAGGTGTAAAAATGTTTGATAAATTTTCAGATAGGGCAAGGAAGGTAATTGCTTTTGCAAAAGAAGAAGCTTTAAGATTAGGTCATGATTTTTTAGGGACAGAACATATACTATTGGGTTTAATTAAAGATGGTTCTGGCGTTGCCATGGCGGTTCTGGATCGGCTTGGTGTTAATCCAGAAGAATTAAAGGTTAACATAGAAGAGCGTTCGCTCGGAAATAAAAGTAATACTATGGTTGTAGGTGATATACCATTTATGCCACAGACAAGAAAGGTATTTGAATTTGCAGCAGAAGAATCGCAACTTTTAGGACATAACCACATAGGAACAGAACATCTTCTTTTAGGACTCTTAAGAGAAACAGACGGAATTGCATACCTTGTTCTTACTGAAGCAGGAGTTACGTATCGTAAGGCAAAAGAAGAAACAATAAACATACTTGGTTCAAGTGCACCACCTAAATTTTCTGTTTTTTCTCATTCGCATAAAACAAATACACCAACGCTTGATAATTTCGGGAGAGATTTAACTTTTTTAGCAAAAGAAAATAAACTGGATCCTGTTATAGGAAGAGAAGATGAAATAGAAAGGGTTATTCAGATTTTAAGTAGGAGAACAAAAAATAATCCAGTATTAATTGGAGAACCTGGTGTTGGTAAAACAGCAATAGTAGAAGGACTTGCCCAGAAAATTGTTAAATCAGAAGTTCCTGAACTTTTATTTAATAAAAGGGTTGTTGCTTTGGACTTGGCAGCTGTTGTTGCCGGCACAAAGTATCGTGGGGAATTTGAAGAAAGGTTAAAAGCAATAATAAATGAAGTCCGTCACGCAGCAAACACAGTTATACTTTTTATAGATGAATTGCATACCTTGGTTGGCGCCGGTGCAGCCGAGGGTGCAATAGATGCATCAAATATGTTAAAACCGGCTTTATCACGTGGAGAATTTCAGTGTATTGGCGCTACCACATTTAATGAATACAGGAAATATATTGAAAAAGATGGTGCTTTGGAACGAAGGTTTCAACCTATATTTGTAAAAGCGCCGACAGTTGAAGAAACTATAAAAATAATAAAAGGTTTACGTGATAAATATGAAACACATCATAAAGTAAAAATTTCAGATGAAGCCATAGAAGCAGCAGCAAAACTATCAAACAGATATATATCTGACAGGTTTTTACCTGATAAAGCAATAGATGTTGTAGATGAAGCAGGAGCACGTGCGCGTTTATATGCAACAACTGTTCCGGATGAAATAAAAGCAATTGATAAAGAAATTAAAAATGTTATAAGGTCAAAAGAAGAGGCGGTAAAATCGCAGGAATTTGAAAAGGCAGCAAATTTAAGAGATAAGATAAATGAATTAAAAAGAAAAAGAGAAGAGATGAGGAAAAAATTTGAAAATACAAAAACTATGAATATCCCGGTTGTAAAAGCAGAAGATATTGCGTATATAATATCCAAACAAACAGGCATACCAATTTATAAACTTGAAGAAAAAGAATCAGAAAAACTTTTAAAAATGGAAGATGAACTTCATAAAAGAATAATAGGCCAGAATGAAGCTATAGAGGCAATTTCAAAAGCAATAAGAAGGTCCCGTTCTGGTATGGCAGATCCTAATAAGCCAATTGGTTCATTTGTCTTTTTAGGACCTACAGGAGTTGGAAAAACAGAAGTTGCAAGAGCACTTGCAGAAATCCTTTTTGAAGATAAAGATGCTTTAATAAGAATTGATATGTCTGAATTTATGGAAAAGTTTGCAGTGTCAAGATTGGTTGGTGCTCCGCCAGGGTATGTTGGTTATGAAGAAGGCGGGCAATTAACAGAAAGAGTAAGGAGAAGACCATATTCGGTTGTGTTATTTGATGAAATAGAAAAAGCACATCCCGAAGTATTTAATATACTTTTGCAGATATTAGAAAGCGGACGTCTTACTGATTCTGTTGGAAGGACAGTGGATTTTAAAAATACAGTCATTATAATAACTTCTAATATAGGTTCCAAATATGTTGAACGAAGTAGAGGTCTTGGTTTTAAAAAGGAAACAGAAGAGGATGTTTCTTATGATAAATATAAAGCAAGAATAATTGAAGAAGTAAAAAAAGTTATGAATCCTGAATTTATTAACAGGATAGATGAAATAATAGTTTTTCATCCATTAACAAAAGATGATTTAAAGAAGATAATAGATATAATGCTTGAGGATGTTATAAAAAGATTATCAGAAAAAGGTATAAAAATAATATTAACTGATAACGCAAAAGAGTTTTTAATAGAAAAAGGGTATGATCCTGTTTACGGAGCAAGACCATTAAGAAGAACCATTCAAAAATATGTTGAGGACCAGATGGCAGAAAAGTTACTTTCAGGTGAAATTAGTGATAATAAAACAGTTGAGATTGAAAGAATAAATGATGGTCTCCAGTTTATATCAAGATAAAATAAACTAAAAGGGTCTCTGTTCAATGAAAATAATCCGAAATATAATTTTATTAATTTTATCAGTGATATTTCTGTTTATGTTTTTTCTGATTATTTTGGCTAAAATTCCAACCTTTACAGCAATTATTACTGATTATGTTAATTCTGAAATCTATAAAGCAACAGGTAAAAATATCAGAATAAGCAGTATTGAATTTGGATTCATAGATAATATAAAATTAAAAAATATTTCGGTACCCCTTAAAAGGACATTATCAGAAGGAGAGTTTGCAAATATAAAAGAGATAATTTTAAGATTTAATATCATTGATATTATTCTGCATAAAAAAGAAGTTGCTGAATCATTATCAGGGTTAATAATAAAATCACCGGTTTTCTATATTTATAAGCAAGACAATAAATTAAACATTCATAATTTTTTTTATGGGTTTAATGAAAAAAAAGAGAAAAGTCAGGGAAAAAATATTTTTTTAGTTTTACCTGTTTTTAAAATTTTTATTGAAAAGGGAAAAATAATTTATGGAGATAAAGATGTAAAATTTTTTGATTCTTTGGAATCTATAGATGGTAATATTTTTTTTGATGTGAAAAATAAAATATTAAAGGTCGTTTTGGATGCAAGATTAAAGGAAAGCGTAAAAGGTAAAATAAAAATTAATGCGGATTATTATCAGGAAAAAAATAAACTAAAAGCAAATTTAAAAACAGAAAACTTAAATTTAAACACTGTTATTAACTATCTTTTTGATAATAAAGAACAACCTGTAAAAATGGTAGACATAACATCTGATATTGATATTTATTCCGCTGATATGAAAATTGAAAACTTAAAATTAAATGGTTATATAAAAATAAATAACGGGATTATTTTTAAAAATAATATTCCGATAAATAATATTAATGGACATGCAATAATTTCCAATGATAAAATTTTGATTAATAATTTTACTTTTAATATTTTTCAAAACCCTGCTTTTATAAATGGGAAATTAAAAAACTTTTTTAGGGAAATTGAATATAACTTTGATGTTGTAATAAATGATTTTAATCTGGAAAATTTGGCAAAAGATTTTTTAAGTGGTAATGCAAGGTTAACTTTTAATATTTGGGGCGATAAATCAGCAATGGAAGGTAAAGGGAAATTATTTTTGGACAGCGCTTTTATTAATAAAATACCAATTAAAAATATTGAAGCAGGAATTAAATTAGAAAAAGGGAGATTTAATCTATATGATTTAAAAGGTAAATTCGCAGAAGGTAATTTAAATGGTGATTTTTCAGTTGATATAAAAAATAATGAAAAATTGAAAGGAAAAATAAATTTACAACTTGTTGATTTTGAAAAGTTAGTAAATGAAAAAGATTCAGATGGAAAAATAAATTTTCTTTGTGATATATCAGGAAAAATTAATATGCCTTTTATTAAATTACAATTGAATTCTGATTCAATAAGATACAAAAAATATAAAATAAAAAATATAAAAGGCAATATAATTTATGATGATAAAAAAGTTGAGGTTTTTTCATATTTTGATTATATGGACTATGTTTTTCTTAAAATATATGGAAATATTTTATTTAATGAAAATAAAATAGAAATTGTGAATTTGAATATAAAAGAAAAGGATTTAAGTCTTGTTAGTATAAACGGGTTTTTAATACCAGGGGAAAAACAAATTAATATTAAATCGGATTTTTCAAATATAGTTTTATCAAAATTAAAAATTGAATATTTTAAAAATAAAGATATAGAAGCAGAGTTTAATGCAAACAGCATTATAACAGGTAAAGTTGATTCGCCTGTTATTGGGTTTAAACTGAACACCCAAAAACTATCTATAAATAAAGAAGCATACAATTTGTTCTGCGATGTCCTTTATGAAAAAAATGCAATAACAATAAAAGAACTAAATTTTAGTAATATAGTTACAGGAACAGCTGAATTTTCACTAAAAAAGAAGTTATTTACAATAATGACTGATATTAAAAATTTAAAAGGGGATGTATTAAAAGAAGTTTTTGGGTTGCATATTTTTAAAGACAGCCAAATAAACGGAATGGCAAATATCAATAAAACTTCAGAAGGTTTTGGCGGAGCAATTGTTGTTAATACATCTTATAAAACTGGCATATATAAACAAATTGAAATTGATATTAAAGGTGAAAAAAATTTTTTTAATATAAATAAATTAAATATACAACAAAAAAATGGTTTTTTTAATATCGCGGGTAATTTTAATATCAAAGATGACCAGGATATTTTTGTTGACATAAACGGGAATGCGAAAAATTATCAAATTAATAACAAATTAAAAATAAAATTTGCAATTGATAGTAAAAGTAAAATAACATTGGCAGATAAAATATTTTCTTCTTTTAATTTGAAATTTTCTGATATTAAATTTAATGACAGACAATTAAAAGACCTTGTGCTAAATATAAAAACAGAAAATATAGATATAACTTCCTTAAAAGCAAACTGGGGAGAAAATTATTTTATAAATGGGGATTTTTATTCTGATATACCCAGGGGATATCTTAGATTTGATTTTAAAGAAGCTGATTTTTTTCCTTTTTATACTTTGTTTGATATAAGAGAAAAAGGACTTGAAAATGATTCGCTTTTAAATGGGTATCTTGAAATAAAAGGGCCTGTTGATGACTCTGATTTTATTCTATATGTTTCCCAGGTAAAAGGAATTGCAAGATTAAGCGGCAAACTGAATTTTAATAAGAATCTTAATTTTTTTAAGTTGAACAGAGTCAGTATTGATTACAATATTATGAATTGTGATCTTAAAAAATTTGTTTCAATTTTTATAGATAACTTTGAGAATACCGGTAATTTTAATGCAAAAGGAAAGGTAAATGGTAGTCCTGAAAATTTAACGAGCGAAGGGAATATGCTATTATCAGGGGGCGTTTTGCAGGGGTTTAATTACGAAAATATAAATATTGATTATATTTTTGAAAAAAATAAATTAACATTAACCAAATTTAATTTTTACAACAAAAATCAGTTACTGGATCTTTCAAATTCATTTTTTAAAATAAACAATAAAAATGAATATTATTCTGATATTAAAATGCATCTTAAAGATTTTGTTTTTCGTGGAAACAGATTGAACGGAAATATCAACTTTTCGGGGCAGATAAATAATTATCAGGATTTAAAAATTAGGGGGTCTGTTTCCTCTGATAATTTTACATTTTGCAGACACACATTTTCTCCTTTTATAATAAATGTAAATCTGGAAAAAGATGAGTTATTTTTAAAAACAAGTGAAAGTATTAAATGGAATAAATTATATGGTAATATAAAATTTTTAAAAAATAAAGTTTTTATAAAAGAATTTTCAATTGAAAATTCTTCTCATAAATTTCTTGATGCCCGCGGGTTTATCTGTTATTCAGATGAAAACTCTGATTTTTCTGTAGAGATGTTTGATTATGAACCACAGATATTAAGCAATTTGCTTAACTGGACTCATGAGTGGAAAGGCTCTTTAAGCGGTAATATTAAGATCTCACGAAATACCATAAAAGGGCTTGCTTTTACAATATACCTTAAATTAACCAATGGTTCTTTTAATAATCTGGAATTTGATCTTTTTACAGGGCTTTTTTCATTGAAAGACAACTGGCTTGATATTTCTCCTGCTGGGCCTGCCATACTTACCAAAGAAGGAAAATATGAAATAAAAGCGCAGGGAAAAATACCAGTGCCAATGTCAGAGGAAGGAGTTCAGATTGTAAAAGGTGTTGAGATGGATATAACAGCAAATGTTAAGCAGGGCGATTTATCAATAATAAAATTTATAAAATGGGTTGATACAGCGGAAGGATTATTAGATGCAGATATTAAAATAAAAGGCACAAAGGAGTTTCCATCAATAAGTGGTAAGATAAATGTAACAGATGGTTCGGTTTCATTTAAATACCTGTTAAAAGATATAAAGCATATATTTGCCAATATACTTATCAAAGATAACGTAATTGATATATACAGTCTAAAAGGAGATTGCGGAAAAGGGATATTAAAAATAACCAATTTAAATGATGAAAAAAAAGGTGGATTGCTTAAAGAATATAAAATATATGAAGCAAACTGGAAATTTAAAAATATCGGTGATAAGATAAGAATATCGGATACTAAATATATGGAATTTTTGGATGGAGATGCTGATGTAGATATTGAAATGAGCGGTCCAATTGAGAATCCTTTAATCAAAGGCGAATTGAAACTTTACAATACCAAATACACTTATCCGACAAAGATGATGTCTGAAAAGGGAGAAGAATTAAAGGATTTAAAAACAAATTATGCAAAGCAGATAAACTGGGATTTAAATGTTTATTGCGGAGATAATTTTATGTATTACAGTACTTATGGAAATAATTATGCAGAAGTATTTGTAAGACCTTCTGATATGCCTTTTGTATTTAAAGGTAAAGGCAACGATCTTAAAATAACCGGAAATGGCATTATACAACGTGGAACATTTAAATATATGAATACTGATTTTACATTTGATGAAATGAGAGAGTCAAAAGTCGTTTTTGATGGAGATAAAAGGCCTGTTCTTGACATATATGCTAAAAGTAAAATGAAAAGAATAAAATTGAACGGATATGAAGAAGAAAAAGATGTTGATGTATATCTAAAGGCATATGGACGGGTAGGTGATGTGCGTATAGATGTTTCATCAGAACCATCTCTTGACAGAAACAGAATATTTTATATTTTAACTTTTGGTAGCGATGTTCCCCAAGGTATAGATATAACAAAGATAGGGAAAGATGCAACAATGCTTGCTGCTGATGCGCTTGCAAATTACTGGCTTAAAATAGGTGGTCAGGAAATAAAAAAAAGAACTCCGCTTGATTATGTTGATATAAAGTTAAAAGCAAGTGATTTTTTGGGAAGAGATGAAAAAAAGCAGGAAAATCAGCAGGATTCACCTAAAAAAACAACTGATACAGTTGATTCAACATCAAATACACCTTCTGCAATTGTTCAGATAGGGATGGGTAAATATTTAACAGATCAGCTTTATTTTGGTTATGACCTGAAATTATTCAAACATGGGATAAATCTTAATTTGGATAAGACAACAGAGGTTTATGATTTACAGCACATTTTAGGATTTGAATATTCACTTGATAATACAAAAAAACTTAAATTTTTTAGAACCTTTGGTTCACCTAATTTGGGTCTAAAAGATGAAACATTTTTTGGTCTAGAAAGCAGAATATCTTTTGAAAGCTGGGATTCAAAAAACAAAGAAAAATAGTTTATGGATGAAAAAATAAAAAGGTTAATTGAATTGATAGAATTAAGTGATAATATAGCAGCTTTGACAGGGGCCGGGATTAGCACTTTGTCAGGCATTCCTGATTTCAGGGGTGGCTATAATCCAATATGGGATAAATTCCCGCAGGAAAAAATTTTTGATATAGATTATTTTAAAAAAGATCCGTCCTTATTTTATGATTTTTTCAGAGAAATATCAAAAAAGAATTATGAGCCAAATATTTCTCATAAGTTTTTAAAATTTTTAGAAGATAAAGGGAAATTAAAAGGCATAATAACACAAAATATAGATGGTTTGCATCAGAAAACAGGGTCAAAGGCTGTATATGAACTGCATGGCAGCATTTATAAAAATCATTGTATGAAATGTAAAAAAAAGATAACATATGATGCGTTTTTAAATAAAGTAAAAGATGAAAGAGTTCCATTATGTGAATGTGGTGGAGTAATAAGACCTGATATTGTTTTTTTCGGGGAACTTTTGCCGGATTATGATTTAAAAATGGCTTTTTCATTGGCGCAAAATACTGATTTACTTTTAATTGCCGGCACATCTCTTGTTGTTCAACCCGCTTCGTATATTCCAACATACACACTAAAAAATGGAGGAAAAGTTGTTCTTATTAACAGAGGCGATACTTATATAAATGATAGAGCAGTACTAATTTTTACCGATATTAAGAAAACATTTGATTTTCTGGCGCAATACTATAAAATAACCTGAAAATCGCATTATTAGAAGATTGCGATTTTCAGAAGAAAAAAATATATGAAAAAATATATTATTAAAAAAAAATAAAATATTTAAAACAATACTTGTTATTTATTTTAAATAAAAACAGATAAATAAAAGTTATAAAAATAAAAATTTATTAAATAAAAAAATAAAAAAATTTAGAAAGGAGAAAAAATGGATAAAAAATTTTTACTTCTGGCAGGCGGGATTGATAAAAAAGGAATTGTTTATAAATTAACAAAAATATTGAAAAAGTATAAATTTAATATAGAAGATTCTTCTATGGTGATGCTTAGAAGAACTTTTTCAATAATAATGCTTCTTACAAATAAAAATAAAATTGATGAAAAAAAATTGCAAAAAGATATTTGTGATTTTATGAATGAAAATCAGATGATGGTTGATATGCGAATAATAACAAAAAATGAAATGAGGGAATATAAAGAAGAAGGAAAAGTGTATTTAATTTCAATAAGCGGAGCAGATAAAATCGGCATAGTAAATAAAATAACAGAAGTATTATTTAAAAATAAAATAAATATCATTGATCTTGAAACAAAAAGTTCTGATAAAGTTATTCCACATGCATATTACATGTATTTGGAAGTAGATATTCCCGAAAGTGTAAATATAAAAAATTTTGAAAAAAAGTTAAAAAAGTTATGTGAAAAAATTGGCGTTAATATAAGTATAAGAGCAGTTGATAAGGAGATTTTATAAAATTATGAAAATATTGCTATTCCCAGATGAAAAATTACGTTTAAAATCAAAAAAAGTAGAAAGAATAAATTATGGTATTATCAGATTTGCAGAAAGTTTAAAAGATTTTTTATATAGCAATAAAGGCTGTGTCGGTATTGCAGCGCCTCAGGTTGGGCATTTTGAAAAAATTATTATTGTTGATGTGACAGGGCATAAAAAAACAACAGAGTGCCATAATTTGATTATAATGTTAAATCCGGAAATAATTGAAAGTTCAGGCGAAAGTATAAATAGAGAAGGTTGTTTAAGTGTTCCTGATTATACGGGAAATGTGGAAAGAAATTATTATGTGAAAATAAAGTATATTAACTTAAACGGTGATGAAAAAATACTTACAACAACAGGTTTTGAAGCAGTTGTTTTACAACATGAAATTGACCATCTTGATGGAATTTTATTTATAGACAGAATAACAAATTTAAAAAGAGATCTTTTTAAAAGGAAAGTATATTAATGAAACCAAAAAATCGTAATAGAAAATAGCTGTTTAAAGTAGAAAAACACACAAAAAAATATTATTAAAAAAAGGAGATAAAAGTAATGCATTATAAAAATAAAAAATTTATAAATCAAAATATTTTGTTTTTTATCAAAAATGCGTTTTCTAATTGGTTTTTAATGACCAAATATAAAAATATTATATATGTTTTTGTAATAATAGCAGAATTATCTTTGCCTTTATTAGGTTTTTTTATTTTTTTAATTATAAAAAAGCCATTTTCATCTGTTTTTTTAATGAAAATGAATTTTTTTGTTCAAATTCTCTATGGAACTGTTTTAGGTATATGCGCTGGTTTTTTATCAGCAGTATTAGTTGATAAAATAAAAAATTTTAAAATAATAAAAGAACTTGTAATGAAAATAATTAAGGAATACAGGATAAATTTGTTTGATATTACATTAATCTCTTTTCTTGCAGGGATATGTGAAGAGATATTGTTCAGGGGAGTTTTACAACAACTGACAGGATTATTTTTAAGTTCATTTATTTTTATACTATTGCACGGGTATTTTAATCCTTTTAATCTTAACATCAGTATTTTTGGTCTGTTTATGTATATTTTAAGTTTAATTATTGGTATAAGTTTTGAATATTTTGGTATTTTATCTGCTATTGTATTTCATTTTTTATATGATTTTATAGTTCTTTATTATTTTAAAAAAAAAAGTTGCAGTTATGGATTTAAATGAAAATGCATTTTAAAGTGAGTTTTTTACAGTTGTGAAACCCGGAAATCGTATTAGAAAAATACGATTTTCAGAAGAAAAAACACAAAAAGTATATTATTTAAAAAAATAAAATATTTAAAACAACACTTATCCTTTATTTTAAAAAACAGATGAATAAAAGTAATGCGTCATAAAAATAAAAAATTATTAAATAAAAATAATAAAAATATTTTGTTTTTCCGTAAAAACGCATTTTCTAATGCGTTTTTACGGGTGAAAGATTTATCTTGACAAAGAAAAATTGGTGTGATAATTTTATTTAAAATATATAAAAACATATTATTTATTATAATATTTTTTGAGAGAGAAGCATATATTTTATTCAGGAGGTCAGCCGATTTTTAAGGAGGATTTTATTTTATGGCGGATGTAATGTCTGAAATTGAAGAATTGAAAAAAAAATTATCACAAAATCCTGACTCTCTCATTTTTGTTCCTTTGGCTGATGCATATCGCAGGGCAGGTATGCTTGATGAGGCAATAGAGGTATGCAAAAAAGGACTTGAAAAACATCAAAATTATACATCTGCCCGGGTTGTTTTAGGCAGAATTTATTCTGAAAAGAATATGCTGGATGATGCGATTTCTGAATTTAAAAAAGTAGAAGCAGTTGATGTTGATAATATAATGGTTCATTCAATGTTAGGTAATATATATTTAAAAAAAAAAAGATATGCTGAAGCAATTGAACAGTTTCAAAGAGTTCTTTCATTAAATCCAGAGGATCTGGAAACACAGGAGAAATTAAAAGAAGCACTTGCTGCAAAACAGGAACCGGCTAAACCAGAATCACAACCAGTTGAAAAACCAAAAGTTGAAGAAAAATCAAATCAGGATCCTAATGAAGAATTACAAAAAAGTTTAAAAGTAGCTGAAATATATACAAAAAAAGAAGAGTTTGATAAAGCAATAGAAATATATAATGAAATTTTATCAAAGGATCCTGAAAATATTTCTGTGCAGCAAAAATTAAGAGAGGTTTATAATTTCCAGGAGAAAAAGCTGGAAAAAATAAAACAAAAAACTTCTCAGGTGAGTAAGAACGAAAATGATAAAATAACCACAGAAGATATACTTGTTGTAATGAAAGATGCTGTTAAAGAAACAGAAAAGGAAGTAAATAAAGAATCTGAAAAAATTGAGAAAACAGAATCAGGTGTTCTTTTTGATAGCCAAAAGGCAAAAGCAATAGAAAATATTTTAAAGGACTTAACCAATACAGACGGAATGGTGGGTGGAATTTTTTTGCAAAGAGATGGAAAGATTGTTGCAAGTGTTTTACCGCCTGATATAGATTCTTCTGAAATTGGTAAGGATATTGCACAGATAGTGGATAAAACAGAAAAATCAGTTCTTAATATGAAGCAAGGTAAATTAAACCATGCAATTATAGCATCAGAGTCCGGACAACTTTTATTTACAGAAATAAGTAATGGAGTTTTATTCATGATAGGAAATGAAAAGATAAATATGGGCAAAATGAGTTATGTTTTAAAAGATGTAGTTGCAAAAATAAAAGCACTTTTTAAATAGACAAAAACGGAGGAATATTAAAATAAATGGATTTTAAAACAGTGTTACAAAAAGTAGTTGAAAATGTTGATGGCGCAATCGGAGCAGCTGTAATTGGCGAAGATGGGATAGCGATAGATCAGTTTACAACCAAAGCGGATTTTGATATTACAGCCGCAGGTGCTGAATATTCAACTATAATAAGTAGTGCAAAAAAAGCATCTAAAAGTTTCGGACTCGGAAAAACAAATGAGGTTTTAATATCAACAGAAAAGGCAACTATGATAATGATGATGATGGAAAAAAATCTGTTTGTAACTCTTGCTTTAAATCTTGATGGAAACCTTGGAAGGGGTAGATTAGAATTAAAAAAAGCAATTCCTGAACTGGAAAAGCTAATTTAACCTATGTTCCTAAGGGTTTTGAAAAGAACATTCTGGGTATTTTATGATAATCTGTTAAAAGGAATAATATTTAATTTTTTTCTTTTTATTATTTTTCTCATTCCTGTCATTTTTGCTTTTAAAATGAAAAAATACGAGTTTTTTTTTCTTGATATTGTTTTGTGGCATATTTTTATTCCTCCTGTTATGTTTTATTTTATTAAAATAATAAGAGTAGAAGAAACAAAAAATTTTTTTTATGAATTTTTAACTGGATTACGTTTTTTTGCTATAAAAAGTTTTATTATATTGATTATAAATATTTTATTTATTATTGTTGCTTTTGTCAGTATAAATTTTTATAAAAATATGACACAGTTAAAACAGATTGCGTTGATTTTAGGTGGGATTGGGATATGGATTTTTTTTATTTTTATTTTAATGCAGATTTATATTTTACCTGTTTTTGTTCTTGATGAAAAAAGAAGGATTTTTACAACTTTTAAAAAAGCGCTAATAATGGTCATATCGGCTCCTTTCAGTTCTTTTTTTATTTTTTTACTGATTGTTTATCTTCTTGTTTTATTTTATCCGATTTTTTTGATTATGTTTGGAAATAAAATATCATTTTTCCTTGCTTTTTTCTCGCTGTTTCCCATTTTTTTATTGCCATTTATAAGTTTTACATTTATAATATTAATGCAGACAAATGCAACGTTTTTATTATATGAAAAGTATAAAATCTTTCAGGATTTAACAGAAATCTGGGAAGAAAAAAGTTTATCAAATATTTTTAAACCCTGGGAGACAAAGTAAAAATGTGGAAGACAAAGAGGATGGCTGTAAAACAAGGGAAAAAAGGTTTACTGCTGATTCTTATTCTTGCTTTTTTAACTTTTGAATTTTTAAAAGGTTTTTATAAATATGTTTCAATGGCTATAAGAGAAAAACAGATAGAACAGGAAATTGAAATTTTAAAACAAAAAAATGAGGATTTAAGACTGAAATTAAACAATATTTATGATAATAAAGATTTTATTGAACAACAGGCAAGGAAATTAAATCTTATAAAAGATGGAGAAATTGTTTTTATAATAAAGAAAACTGAATAAAATTTAAAATAAAACCGGAAATTCCAAAAATGCGCAAAATAAATAAAATTTTATTTTTTTTAATATTGATTTTTTTTATATCTGTTTATACATTTGCTTTAAATAAAATAAGATATAAAGATTTTAACTGGTTCATTTATGAGACTGATAATTTTTATGTTTATTATTATAAAGGTGCTGAGTTTTTGGCTAAAATATCAGCAATTTATGCAGAAGAAGCATATAATAAAATAAGCAGAGAACTTAATTTTAAATCCAAGGAAAAAATCCCGCTTTTTATTTATGATTCCCATCAGGCATTTACAACAACAAATATTACACTTTCTTTTCTTGGCGAGGGAACAGGCGGATTCACAGAGATGTTTAAAAACAGAGTGGTTTTGCCAGGCAATGGTTCTTTAAAATCATTAAGACAGGTCATTTTTCATGAAATAACGCATGCGTTTCAGTATAAGTTAATATATGGAGAAGGAGGAATGCTCTCATATGCTTCATTATACAAAGATCTTTTTATACCTTTATGGGTTATGGAAGGCAGTGCCGAGTATTTTGCTGATGATTTTGATACAATCGGTGATATGATTTTAAGAGATGCAGTTATAAATAACAGATTAATATCAATTGATAAATTGGATGGTTTTTCACATCTTGAAGAAGTTTATCTTGCCTATAAGGAAGCGCAGAGTATTTATATTTACCTTGCAAATAAATACGGAAAAGAAAGAATAGGTGAATTTTTAAATGGTTTCCGCGGGGATGCCGGTTTGGATATAATTTTTAAAAAGGTATTTAAAAAAGAATTTTCAGATTTTCAAAAAGAATGGGAATTTTATTTAAAGAAAAAATACTGGACGCAGGTTCAGGGCAGGGATAAGCCAGAAAAATACGGACCCAAATTAACTGAAAATAATCATAATTACATAGTTTATAATCAGGCACCTTCACTTTCTCCTGATGGAAAATATATTGCTTTTATATCAACGCGGGATGGAAACAGAGCAATTTATATAATGAGAAATGATGGAAAAGAAATGAGGCAGGTTTTTGGAAACAGATTTGAAGGTATTTCAACTGACGGTTTTCCGATTTCATGGTCAAATGATAACAAAACAATTTATTTTGTTTCAAAAGAAAAAGGAAGGAAATATATATTCAAAGGCAATATTGAAACAGGAAATTTGGAAAAAATTATAATCCCGGAATTTGATGTTCTGTATTCTCCGGCAATATCTCCTGATGAAAGATATATTGCTTTCATTGGTTTAAAAGACGGGTTTTCAGATGTTTATATACATGATACAGAAAAAAAAGAGACAATGAATATCACCAGGAATATTTTTGCGAATAATTATGTGAGCTGGTCAAAAAATGGTGATATGCTTGTTTTTACAGAAGAAAGAAATGATTATAACAGATTGGTTATTTTTGATATAAAATCAGGTAATAAAAAATTTTTAACAAAAATAGTTAAATATGATTATTTGGCGCCAAAATTTTTAAATGATAAAGAGTTAGTTTGTATATCGGATAAAAACGGGGTTTTAAATGTTTATAAAATAGATATAAAAAATGGTAATGAATATCAACTAACCAATGTAATAAATGGTATTTTCGGTATTTCGGTTAGTGATAATTATATTGTTTATTCTTATTATGAAGATGCGTGTTATAACATTTATAAATACCTTATATCAAAAAAATATGAATTTACAAAAATACCACTTATCTATAATGAAGCATTTTTGGAAAATAAGGAAAAAAAAGAAGAAAAATTTTTTAATTATGAAAAAAAATACACACCTATAATTAAAATGCCAGAAGAAGGTGATGATATAGAATTTAAAGAAGAAATAGAAGAAATTGCAAAAAAAACAATTAAAAACAATGAAGAATATACCATAAAATTTACACCGGATATATTTTTTGCTTTGCTTGGATTTAGCACTGATACTGGACCTGTAGGTGGTGCTTATATTCTTGCTTCTGATATGCTTGGAGATAATAATTTAGGGCTGCTTGCGAATTTTATACCAGGGTATTTTTCACAATTTGAATTTAATTATTTATTTTTAAAACTTCCTTTTGATATTGGATTTAACTTTTTTTATTATCAGAATATTTATAAATTATATGATATAAGAACCAATTCGTTTTTTTCACAGCTTGACACAACAGAAATAGGAGGAAGTATTCAGATTAGTTATCCTTTGAGTTTATATGCGAATCTTGGACTTTCACTCGGAACAAAGAGAATAACTGATAAATATATAAATTATGATACAAGCAGTATTTATTCTTTTAATGAAAATGAGTCAAATATTTTAAATACTTTGGCATTTTATTTTGTAAATGATTTTTCTTCATGGCGTGATTTCTGGACATATTCAGGAGATTTTATTTTATTTTATGTGGAAATGTCAGATAAAATTTTTGGAGGGACAAAGACATATACTATTTATGAAATTGATTTAAGAAAATATTTTGACCTTTCATCTTTTATTTATAAAAATCTCAGTTTTAATTTAAGGATATTAGGTGCAATGACAGAAGGGAATGATAAACCATATTTTCTTTGCGGAGGATTAAATACAATAAGGGGATTAAAATACGGCGAGTATATAGGAGATAAGGTTTTAATAACAAATTATGAATTACGTTATACATTGGCAAAAAATTTTGATTTTTCAATATGGCCCTTGCAATTTTTAATGTTTAAAAATTTAAAAATTGCTTTGTTTGATGATGCCGGAATTGTAAAGTCGGGTATAATTGATAAATTAACCAATGAAGAGATAAAAAACGGAATAGGTATGAGTTTGATAATTGATGCATTTTTAATTCAGAGACAATTTTTACCATTGAGATTTGATATAGCAAGGAGAACTGATATCGGGGATTCTTCCTGGAAATTTTATTTTTCCTTCAGCACGGGATTTTAACATAAATGGATTTTGTTAATTCTGCAATTTTGGGTTTGGTCCAGGGGTTTACCGAATTTTTACCAATAAGTTCAACTGCGCATTTAATAATTGTGCCTTTTTTACTTAAAATTAAAGAGGAATTTTTAAAATCTCTTGTCTTTGATGTTTTTTTGCATTCAGGAACTTTGTTAGCTGTATTGATTTATTATAAAAATAAGATAATAAAAATAATAGTTGCTTTTTTAAAAGGCATATATAATAAGGATAAAAGGGAGAATATTGATTTTAAACTTGCATTATATATAATATTTGCATCATTGCCTGCTTTTATTTTTGGCTATTTTTTTAAAGATATAATTGAACGAGTTTTCAGAAATCCTGTTTTTCCTGCTTTATTTCTGATAATTTTTGCAATTTTACTTCTTTTAGCGGATAGAAAAAAGAATCAGGAAAAAGAATTAGCAAAATTAAATTTTATTGATGCTATAACAATAGGATTTTTTCAGGTAATTGCATTATTACCCGGAGTTTCAAGGTCAGGTATTACAATAACCGCGGGTCTTTTTTTGGGATATAAAAGAACTGATGCGGCAGAATTTTCTTTTTTAATTTCAATACCTGTAATTTCAGGTGCTGTTGTTTTTAGCATAAAAGATATTTTGGAAAAAAAAACAGATAGCGCGGATTTAATTATTTTAATCACGGGATTTGTTTTTGCTTTTTTGTCGGGTATTATTGCGATTAAATTTTTACTTTCTTATGTGAAAAAATTTTCATATCTGATTTTTGTTGTTTACAGAATAATTCTTGGTTTTATTATTCTGCTTCTTTTATTTTCTTAAAAAAAAAATGAAAATAAAATTTTTAGGAACAGGAACATCGCATGGTGTCCCGCTTATTGGTTGTAATTGCAAAACCTGTAAATCAAAAGATTTAAAAAATAAAAGATACAGAACTTCCATTTTTATAAATGATAATAATACAAATATATTAATTGATACTCCGCCTGAGTTTCGTTTGATGGCAATTGAATATGAAATAAAAAAAATAGATGCAGTATTTTTTACGCATGCCCATATGGACCATATTGCCGGTTTTGATGATATAAGAAGATTTAATGAAATTCAGGGTAAGGAAATAAATACTTATTCAGATAAAAAAAATCTAAAAGAAATAAAAAAACGATTCAGCTATATATATGAAAAAACACAATTGGGTGGCGGAAAACCCAAAGTTAATTTTATAGAAATAAAACCTTATTTCCAATTTAAGGTAAATAATTTAAAAATTATACCATTGACTGTATTTCATGGGGATATTAAAGTAATTGGATTTAGAATAAAAAATTTTGCTTATATAACCGATGTTTCAAAAATTCCGGAAAAAACATATAAATATTTAGAAAATCTTGATGTTTTAGTGCTTGATGCTTTAAGAATAGAAAAACATCCGACACATTTTAATTTGGCTCAGGCGATATCTGAGGCAAAAAAAATAAATGCCAAAAGAACTTTTTTTACACATATTTCCCATTCATTAGAACATGGTAAAACAGAAAAAATTTTACCCCAAAATATCAAATTGGCTTATGATGGTTTGGAAATAAAAATTTAATTTTTATCACAATTTAATTTTAAAATTGCATTATTAGGAGACTGCGATTTTCATGAGAAAAAACAAAAATAATATATTATTTAAAAAAATGAAATATTTAAAACAACACTTGATCTTTATTTTAAATAAAAACATGGTGAATAAAAGTAATGCAATATTAAAAATAAAAATTTATTAAATAAAAATATTTTGTTTTCCGTAATAAAAAGCTTTTTTAAATGCGTTTTTATGGATTTAAAAAAGTCATAGCAAAAATTAAAATTTTTTATTATAATATATTCGTTTTGATTATCTGAAAAAGGAGTTTGAATGAGAAAAGGAAAAATAAAAATAAATGAGGATCGCTGCAAAGGATGTCTGCTTTGTATTGAGCAATGCAAAGTAAAGGAAATTATACAAGGCGAAAAAGTAAATAAATACGGGCATTTGGTTGTTGAATTTAAAAATTCAGGTAAATGTAATGCATGCACTTTATGTGCAATAGTGTGTCCTGATGCAGCAATTGAGGTTTATGAAGTATCTGAGGAAAAAGTAAATGGAAAATAACAAGATATTGATAAAAGGTAATCATGCCATTGTAGAAGCTGCAATTGATGCTGGTTGCAGGTTTTATGCCGGTTATCCAATAACCCCGCAAAATGAAATACCGGAATATATGTCAATAAAAATGAAAGAAGCAGGCGGAATTTTTATGCAGGCAGAAAGTGAACTTATTTCAATAAATTTGGTTTATGGCGCAGCAGTTGCCGGGGCACGTGCTATGACAACATCTTCTTCTCCTGGTATTTCGCTTATGCAGGAAGGCATTTCATATATGGCTGGATGTGAACTTCCTGGTGTTATTGTGAATGTTCAAAGGGGAGGACCAGGTCTTGGTAATATATCACCATCCCAATCAGATTATTTTCAAGCGGTAAAACCAGGGCATGGGGATTACAGGTTAATAGTTTTAGCACCATATAACACACAGGAAATGTATGATTTTACTTTTGAAGCCTTTGATCTTGCAGATAAATATAGAAATCCTGTAATGGTATTAACTGATGGATTACTTGGTCAGATAATGGAAAGTATTGAATTAAAAAGAAAAACCCCTGAACTTTTAAATCAAAAAAAAGACTGGGCATTAACAGGTGCAAAAGGAAGAAAAGGTAAAAGGATTGTTTCTTTACTGATGGAACCAGGTGTTCTTGAAAAACATAATTTTCATTTAAAAGAAAAATATGATTTAATAAGAAAAACAGAAAAAAGATTTGAAAAGTTGGGTATAACTGAAGATATGGAATATTTGATTGTGGCTTTTGGAACCGTTGCACGAATATCAAAAGGTGCAATAAAACTTAGCAGAGATATTAAAATTGGTTTATTCAGACCAATTACATTATTTCCTTTCCCTTATGAGGAATTAAAGGAAATTGCACGAAAAGTAAAAAAAATTTTTGTTTTTGAAATGAATCTGGGTCAGATGCTTGAAGATGTTAAAATAGCAGTTGAGGATTCTGAAAAGATTGAATTTTATGGCAGACCAGGCGGTGGCGTTCCGACTTCCGAAGAACTTTTAAATTTTATATTAAAAAGGATACAAAAATGATTGAAAAAATAATTTATAAAAAACCTGATTCACTTACAGATGTAAATTTTTCCTATTGTCCGGGATGTGGTCATAGCACTGTTCATAAAATAATTGCTGAAGTAATTGACGAACTTGCTTTAAGGGAAAATACAATTGCTGTTGCACCAGTTGGGTGTGCAGTATTTGCATATAATTTCTGGGATTTTGATGTTACAGAAGCACCGCATGGTAGAACCCCGGCAGTTGCAACCGCTATAAAACGTGTTTTACCTGATAGATTGGTTTTTTCATATCAGGGAGATGGTGATTTGGCTTCTATCGGAATGGCAGAGATTGTTCATACTGCAAACAGGGGAGAAAATATAACTGTGATATTTATTAATAATACAAATTATGGAATGACAGGCGGTCAGCTTGCTCCAACAACTTTATTAAATCAGAAAACAACGACTTCGCCTTTTGGCAGAGATGCAAAAAATTATGGTTATCCTTTTAAGATGCTGGAATTTTTATCACCATTAGAAGGTGTAAAATACTTAGAAAGAGTAAAAGTTACAGATGCAGCATCAGTTGTAAAAACAAAAAATGCTATAAAAAAAGGTTTTAGTTATCAATTACAAAATATTGGTTTTTCAATGATTGAAGTTTTATCTTCTTGTCCTGCGAACTGGCGAAAAGAACCATTAGATTCAAATAAATGGATTGAAGAAGAAATCTCAAAAGTATATCCAGTTGGAAAAATAAAGGATATAAAATAAAAGGAGTAAAATGACAGAAAAAGTAATTATAGCAGGAAGCGGTGGTCAGGGTGTATTAACACTTGGTATTTTTATTGCAAAAATTGGATTTAGTGAAGGAAAAAATGTTACATGGTTACCAACCTATGGTGCTGAAAAAAGAGGTGGTTTTTCTTTTTGTTACACAGTTGTTTCAGATGAAGAGATTTTTTCTCCTGTTGTTGAAAGCCCTGATACTTTGATTTTATTTGACCAGCGTGCTTATGATGTTTATAAGGAAAAAATAAACCAGCAAACTTATGTCGTTGTTAATTCCAATCTTGTAAAAAATATAAACAAGAACAATAAAAATTTTTTTGAAATAGATGCAACAAAAATTGCCAAAGAAATTAATTTTATTCAGGCGATGAATGTTGTAATGTTTGGTGCATATTTTCAGTTAAAAAAAATATTTAAAATAGAAACAGTTTATAATGTAATGAAGCAGATGCTAAAGGGTAAAAAGGAAGATACCTTTTTAAAAAATAAAATTGCTTTTGAAAAAGGTATGGAATTTTTTAAATAAAAGATGAAATTTATAATAAGAAAAGCAAAAACAAAAGACGCATATAAAATAAGAAATATACTAAAAAAATATAGTGCTCAGGCAGATATACTTATAAGGCCGCTTAATGATATTTATGAAAATATCAGGGATTTTTTTGTGGTAGAATATAAAAATAAAATTATAGGTGTTATTGCTTTACATATTTACTGGGAAGATATTGCTGAAATAAGGTCTTTTGTAATAGAAGAAAAATATAGAAATTTAAGTTTGGGAAAAAAACTTTTGGAAACAGCGTTAAAAGAAGCAAAGGAACTGGATTTAAAAAAAGTTTTTGCTTTGACTAAAATAGAAAAATTTTTTATTAATAACGGATTTAAAAAAATTTCAAGAAAAAAATTGCCGCAAAAAATATGGCGTGATTGTTTATTTTGTGCAAAATATCCGGATAAATGCGATGAAATAGCTGTAATAAAAAAAATATAAATAAATTTTGCAGGTAAAAGATGAAAATTGAAAAAAAAGAGATAGTTTTAAACTTTGAAATAGTTATAAAAGAACAGGATGGCCATTTTATAGGTGAATGCATTGAATTGCCAGGACTTATTGTTAGCGGAGCAAATAAAAATGAGGTTATAAAAAATATTAAAGCGGCAATACCACTTTATTTAAAATATGTGCCAAAAGAGTCCTTTATACCTGTTTATGAAAATTCAATGACTCCTATAATATATGATTTTGAAGAATTCAATGGTTTTTTATATGCAGCATCAAGCAAAGATGTGGTTTTAAAAACCCCCACCGGTGATGTTGGTTCATGGGAAAATATAAACATAACAAATATATTTTCGCCTTATTTTAATCCGCCTGTGGGAAAAATAAGGGATTTTACAACAGAAGATCTTGGTGATTATACGCCTCAGATATACTGTCTTAAATTTTTTAGTGACCTTGGAACACCAAAACTTTACTGCGGAACAAATGCCAATGGCGGGATTTATGAAACGCTTGATGGTAAAAAATGGAGCTTATCATTTAACAGTGGTGAAGCAAGAGTGCATTGCCTTGAAGTTTTCAAAGGGAAACTTTTTGCTGGCACATCAACAGAAGGTAAAATATACAGTTATAATGGTACAAATTGGACAATTTCAAATGCAACAACTGAACTTGCTATTGTCTCTTTCGGGCTTTTCAGGGATTATCTTTATGCTGGCACTTACCCGAACGGCATAATATTCAGGACAGCAGATGGTATAAACTGGCAGAAAGTATTTGATACAAATCAGAGTTTTGTAAATAGTTTTTGTGTTTTTAAAAACAGGTTATATGCTGCTACATCAAAAGCATCCGGTGCCCTTGTTTTTATGACAGAGGATGGAACAAACTGGGTTGAAAATTTTTTTTCTGAAAAGGATCCTAATTTTTTTAAATTTGCTGTTTTTGCAAATGCTCTTTATCTTGGGACAGGCGATAATGGAAGAGTATATAAAACTTTAGACGGTAAAAAATGGGAACTTGCATTCCAGACAGATGAAGAAGATATAAGAGCCATAACAGTTTTTAATGGTTATCTATATTTTGGCTCATCACCCAAAGGCAGAATATTTAAAACAATTGAAAGCAATGTGCCGCCACCAAAAGCGTATGATATTGAGATAAGCGAAGTGACGTCCCACAGCGCAGTTATAACATGGAAAACAGATAGGGAAGCAAACACTATAATAGAATATGGTTTGGATAAAAATTATGGTAATAATATTATAAATGAGACAAAAACTGTAAATCATAAAATTACTTTGAATAATTTAAAAGCATTAACAACCTATCATTTTAGAATACTTACTTTTTCTGATATGGGAAGTTTTTCAGGTATACTAGAAGATTATAGTTTTACAACCAGTGCGGCAGTTACGCCTGTTATTTCATCAAAGACGCATAGTGACCAGAATAAATGGTATTCTTCAATGGAATGTGAACTAAACTGGGGCATACATCCTGAGGTAAAAAATTATTACTATTTATTTGATAAAAATCCTGAAACGGTTCCTGATATTTCAAAGTGTAATGTAACGGCAAAAGAAAGCACTATTATAAAATTGCCGGAAGATGGAATATGGTATTTTCATTTACTTATTGAAGATAAAGCAGGAAATATAAGCACATCTGTTTCCCATTTTACAATAAAGATTGATACTTCGGCTTTGCCTCCTGATGTTTTTTCACCCACACACCCTGATAATACTAAATGGTATAATAACAGCAACGTTGTTTTAAAATGGAATCCACCCGATGATCTTTCAGGGATTGAAGGATATTATTTTATGATTGATGACTTACCTGGAACATTGGTAAATGAAAAATCTGGCAGGTTTACGTCTGATACTCAAATTTCAATAAAAATTCATGATGATGGAGTAAAATATTTTCATATTATATCAAAAGATAAGGCAGGTAATATAGGAACAAAGGCAACACATTTCAGGATAAACATTGATACGCATTCTTTGCCACCTATAATAAGTTCTAAAACTCATCCTGATACAGAATCATGGTATAATGAAAGAGAGGCAGAAATTCATTTTGCAAAACCCCATGATTTATCAGGAATTGAAGGATTTTATTATTATGTGGATAATAATAAAACACCGAATGAAAATGTTGACTGGTCTTTCATTGAATCAGGAGATATAAAAATTAAAGTTAATCAGGATGGGATATGGTATGTTCATGCAAAATCAAAGGATTTGGCAGGAAATATATCAAAAGAAATATCAAGTTTTAAATTAAAGATAGATACCCAGGCGTTACCACCTAACATATCTTCCTTAACACATCCTGATCCTAATAAATGGTATAATATTAAACGTGCCCAGTTTAAAATATATCCTTCTGATGATTTATCTGGCATAGAAGGTTATTATTATTTAATTGATACAAAAGAAAAAACAATTCCTGATACAACATCAGTTTGGCTTGATAAAGACACAATTTTTACGCCTGATTTAAAAGATGGCGAATGGTATTTACATATCATAACAAAAGATAAAGCAGGGAATGTTGGGATTTTGGCTTCTCATTTTAAATTTAATATTGATACTACAGCCAAGCCACCCAAAGTTTTTTCAAAAACACACCCGAACCAGGAGGAATGGTATAATAATCCAAATCCGGAATTACACTGGGAAACCCCTGAGGACCTTTCAGGCATAGAAGGTTATTATTATATTGTTGATAATAAACAAAATACAATACCAACAAAAGAAAACGGTGAATGGATAAAGACAAATCAGGTTGTTCTTTCACAAATGGAAGATGGAATTTTTTATTTTCATATTGTTTCAAAAGATTATGCCGGTAATATAGGTTTTGAAGCAGAACATTTTAAAATAAAAATAGATACAAAAGTTGAATCTCCAAAAGTTATGTCATTGACGCATCCTGATGAAAACAAATGGTATAATAGCCAGATTGTAAAATTGTCATGGTCAGTTCCGCATGATTTGTCAAAAATAAGAAATTTTTATTATTTACTTTCCCAGGAAAAACAATTAAAGATAAATCCTGCTCTTGCAACAAAGACAGAAAAAAGAGAAATTGATTTTAATCTGGCAGAAGAAGGTATTTATTATTTTCATATAATAGGTGAGGATAACGCTGGTAATATAGGCGATGAACCGGCTATATTTACGATTAAAATAGATTTAAAAGCCGAGCCGCCTGAGGTAATATCAACAACGCATCCCAATCCGGAAAAATTTTATTCAAATGTAAATCCTGTTTTTGTTATAGAAAAAGTAAATGATTTATCTGGTGCTGATGGATTTTATTATATTGTTGATAAACAACCGGAAACAATACCAGATAAAAAAACAGGAAGATTTGTAAATGATACAACTATAAAAATTCCGGAAAAATTAGAAGATGGTGAATGGTATTTTCATATTGTTTTAAAAGATAAAGCAGGTAATTTAGGAACAAAAGCTACACATTATAAATTTAAAATTGAGACAACACCGCCTGAGGCGCACATAAAGGAATTACCACAATTTGTTGCATCCGATACTTTTGAAGTTAAATGGACAGGTTCTGATAAAGAATCTGGAATAAATTGTTTTACCATAGAATACAAAGAAGGTGAAAAAGGAAAATGGAAAACCTGGCTTTTGGAAACAAAAGCGCAATCAGGAATTTTTAAAGGAGAAGATGGTATTACTTATTATTTCAGAATAAAAGCAAAAGATAATGCGGGAAACTGGTCGGATTTTTTTGAGGATGAAAAAATAAAAACAACGATAGATATATCACCTCCTTCACCTGTAACCCAGATAGTTGCAAAGCCAATTGCTGGCGGAAAAATTTTACTGGAATGGAATAAATCTTTGGATTCAATAAGTGGCCTTGATTTTTACAGGATATACAGGTCAACATCAAGCGGACAACTTGGGATGCAGATAAATAATGATGGTGAAACAAAAGAGACGAAGTTTATTGATGAATCAAAAGAACTGGAAGATGGTATTATTTATTACTATACAATAAGAGCAGTGGATAAAATAGGAAATGAAAGGGAAAGTGGCAATAAGCAGATTTTTGCTATATGTGACAGAATTGCATTACCACCTGTAATTTCATCAATTACACATCCAATACAAGATCAGTGGTATAATCATAAAAATATAAAATTAACATGGAATACACCGCAAGATGCAACGAGGATAAATGGTTATTATTATATATTTGACCAGCTGTCAACAACTGTGCCTGATGCAAAAACAGGGAATTGGATTACAGAAAACGAAATAGACATTAACAATGTATCTGATGGGACGTGGTATTTTCATATAATATCAAAAGATGATGCCGGAAATTTATCAGAAGAAGCAACTCATTTTAAGATAAATATAGATACAACAAAACCCAAACCACCGGTTGTTTCTTCTATTACACATCAGGATCCAAACCAGTGGTATAATAATAATTCACCTTCTTTTTCATGGACAATACCTTCTGACCCGGCAGGAATAGAAGGTTATTATTATATTTTTAATCAGATGAAAAATGTGGTGCCTGACATTGCTACATCAAGTTGGACAAAAGGAACAATTGCGTCTTTTGTTGATGTTCCGGACGGGATATGGTATTTTCATATCATTGCAAAGGACACAGCAGGTAATATTTCTGAAGAAGTTTCCCATTTTCAGATAAATGTTGCAATGTCGCCGCCGCCGCCTTATGTTTTTTCAGCATCACATCCTGACCAGGAAAAGTGGTATAGGGAAAGAAATGTAAAGATACAATGGAAACCTGTAAAATATGTAAATGAAATAATAGGGTATTATTATGTTCTTGATAATAATGAAGGAACAATTCCAACGGTTAAATCAAATAAAACAATGGATACAAATGTGAATTTTCAGGATTTAAAAGATGGAATTTACTATTTTCATATAATATCGGTTGATAAAGAAGGTGTAATTGGAAGGACCGCGGCTCATTATAAAATAAAAATCAAGACAAAAATAACTTTAAAAGGAGTCATAACACAATCTAATGGAATTATGCCTTTGCCTGGTGCAACGGTTGAGGTGATGAAAGAAGATGGCACAACGCTTGGGGTTTCAATTTCAGATAAAGAAGGTAATTATCAAATAGAAAATTTATCCGTTGGGAAAGTAAAGATAAAAGTTCTTGCCAAAAATCTTCCGCCACAGATGATTTATGATATAGAATTAACCGAGGACCAGTCAGAAAGAATATTAAATATATCTTCTGAAATATTTGCAATCTATGAACCATCAACAGAAAAAATAATTTTTAATTATTATATACCTGAAAACGGATTGGTTACTATAAAAATTTATACCGAAAGTGGTAAAATACTTCATACCATAGAAGAAAAAAAGACAGGTAAAATATACAATAATTCTTTTTGGAATGTTAAAGATATAGAAGATGGAATATATCTTTACCAGATAACTTCAAAAGGTGATGCAACAGGAAAATTAACCAGATACGCTATAAGGAAAATAAAAAAAGGAAAATAAGAATATTTAAATTTTCTATACAATTTTACCAAAAATAAATAAAGGAGGAAAAATGGCAAAATTTTGTAAATCGTGTGGAGCGGAAAACAGAGACGATGCTTCTTTTTGTAAAGAATGCGGAGTCCCGCTTCCGAAAAAGAGAAAGGATATTGATGACAGAAAAATAAAAGAGTATGAGAAAAGATTAAAAAAATTCTGGATAACGGTTTTTATTATAATAGGTTTAGCAGGAATTATAGTTTATACAATAATAAAAAAAATAGAATATTATAATAAAGTTGAAACAGTAAAAGAATATAGCGGTAAATATTTAAATGAAGACAAAGCAGCGTTTTCCGGAATAGGTTTGGGGACTTTTGCTCTTGAAGGACTTACATGGGATTTAAAAATAAATGATATTCAGAAATTATATCCTTATGTGAAAGAGTCCAAGGATCCTGATTTTGTTACTTCGCTTATGGTTTCGCAGCCGGATTTTAAAGTTGAAATACCACATGCCAATTTTATGAGTTTGGGGATAATAAATGAAAAATTATATGCAATAAAATTTGAATTCGGGAGTTCAAGAGAATTTTTAAGGCAGCAACTGAAAATACCTAATGAAGATGAAATAATGTATGGAAGATTTGAAGGAATTTATAAAGTTTTCAGGGAAATATACGGACAGCCGTCTTTTGTGAAAAATGAAATAGGTAAATTAAATTTTTCTGAAAGGTTAAAATATTTAAAATCAGGGAAATTAAAAGATGGCAGGCCAAGTAATGTTTATATATACTGGATTTTAGGTAAAACAAAGGTAGAAATTGCTTTTTTTGGTTTTAATGGTAAACCTAAACTCACAGTCAGGTTTTTATATCTGCCTGTATGGGAAAAAATAGGTGGATAAAACAAAAAAACTTTTTTTTACAAATTTTTTTCTTTATCTCTTTTTTCTTTTGCCACTTGTCTTTTCATCTTTTTCATACAGTATTTTAATAGTAAAAGAAATTTTGTTTACTATTTGCATTTTAGGTTTTATTATTTGTTTCTTTATGGAAAAAGAAATAAAATTAAAAAAAATAACTTTGCTCCCTTTGATTTTTATTTTTTATTTATTTTTATCTGTATTTTTTTCAAAATATAAATTTGCAGCAGCAGGGATTTTATATGTGCTGGTCATAAATTTTATTTTTTTTATGCTTTATTCTAATTCGGAAAACATAAATACGGAAAAAATCTTAAAATTTTTTGTGTATTCATGTTTGCCTTTTGCATTTATCGGCATTTTTCAGTCAGTGGGAATTGATTTTCCAAAAGGACTTTTGGTTTTTGGAAAAAATATACCTGCAACATTTGGAAATCCCAATTTTTTTGCAGCTTATATTATTGGTATTTTTCCTGTTTTAATGATGCTTTTTTACAAAGACACAGGATTTAAAAAATATTTATTTTTTTCTTTAATTATTTTATTTATTTTTTTACTTTACAAAACAGGCTCAAAAGCAGGGCTTTTAGCTTTTTTTACAGAAATTTTTTTATTAATATTTTTCTCTGAGTCAATATCCAAAAAAAGTAAAATCATAATAATTGTTTTAATTTTTATTATTTCTTTGGTTATTTTTATTAAAATTTTTAATGTGCCGGTTAATAAAATTATAGAAAGAAAAGAATGGCTAAAAAATGAATCGGTTTTTTTCAGGGTTAATGTGTGGCATGGAACAATAAAATTAATAAAAAAATATTTTTTAACTGGATGCGGACCAGGTTCTTTTGCTTATGTGTTCCCTTTTTTTAAACCAGAAGCAGTGATGTTTTGGGCAAAAGAGCATAGTTATGAAATTGTTTATCCGGAAAATATTTTTTTACAAATTATGGCGGAAACAGGAATTTGCGGATTTCTTATTTTTTTATTTCTTTTAATCATATTATATAAAAATTTTAATATAAAAAATAAATACTTTTTTATAAGTATAACCGGGATTTTATTTTTAAATTTATTTTCGGTGGATTTAAATTATATAACATCAATTTTTTTAATTTCATTTTTAGCGGGTAATATTTTTATAAAGAAAGAAGATGATTTTTTTGTTTTAAATGGCAGAACAAAAAAAATAATTTTTATTTTTTTAATTTTTATAACAATCTGTATATTTTATTTTCAGGTTAAAAATTTTATTTCTGATTCTTATCTTCAGGGTGCTATTTGGGATTCAAAACAAAAAAAATGGGAGTATGCAATTGAAAAATATAAAAAAGCATTGAGTTTTAATAAAAATAATATTGTGGCACAATATTTTCTGGCAAATTCTTTATATGATAATGGAGATTTATATGGTGCTTTGAAAACATACGAGGAACTTGATAAAAAAGTTCCCGGATATATTTTAACCAATTATAAAAAAGCAAATATTTTAAATAGGATAGACAATATTGAAAGTGCAAAAAAAGAGTATAAAAAAGCAATCTCGCTTGACCCTTATTTAAAAGAAGCACTTTTAGAACTTGCTTTTATATATTATAATGAAAAAAATTTTTCAGATGCTGAAAGTTTAATAAAAAAAGGATTAAAAAAATATAATGATGCGGCTTTATATAATAATCTTGGTAATATATATTTTTCTTCAGGGAAAATCAAAGAGGCAATTGAATCATATAAAAAAGCAATTGAAATAAAAGAAGATAAGGATTATTATTATAATCTCGGCTGTGTTTATTTTGTTTTAAAGGATTATAAAAAAGCAAAAGAAAATTTTGAAAAAGCATATAGTTTGAAAAATGATGATGAGAAAATAATAAATATGTTAAAAACAATTAAAAGATATGATATAACTAAATAAAATTTTTATTTTAGGAGAAAATAATATGACAAAAATTGCAGTTTTTATATCAGGTGGCGGCACCAATCTTCAGGCATTGATAGATGCAATAAATAACGAATATATAAAAGAAGGATACATTGAAATTGTGTTTAGCAATAAAAAAGAAGCATATGGCCTTGAAAGGGCAATAAAGAGTGGAATAAAAACAATGTTTTTAGACCCAAAGGAATTTTCAGGCAGACAGGAATATGATGAATATTTGGCAGGCAAAATGAATTCAATGAATATTGACCTGATATGCCTTGCTGGTTATATGCAAATACTCACTGAAAAATTTTTAGATAAATTCCATGGAAAAATTATGAATATTCATCCTGCGCTTTTGCCTTCCTTTGGTGGACCAGGAATGTATGGGTTAAATGTTCATAAAGCAGTTATAGAAGCCGGTGTAAAAATTACAGGATGCACAGTTCATTTCGTTGATAAAGGAGTTGATACAGGTCCGATTATAATTCAAAAATGTGTTAGTGTTGATGATAATGATACACCAGAGACATTGCAACAAAAAGTTTTAAAGTATGAACATCAGGCATATCCCGAAGCAGTAAAGTTATTTACCGAAGGCAGATTAAAAATAGTTGGTAAAAGAGTAGTAATATCATAGGGGGAAAAAGAAATGTTTTGTCCAAATTGTAAATATGAGTATAAAGAAGGCATTTTTATTTGTCCTGATTGTGGAGAAAAACTTATTGAAAAATTACCGGAAAATAAAATTTTAAAATTTGATACAGTGGAATTATGTGAAGTAGAAGATGAGTTTCAAGCATATTTAATAACATCTTTGCTTGAAGAAAATGAAATAGAGAATTTTGTCAGGGAAAACTTTTTACCACATACCAGAGTTGTTATGGGTGAAAAAAGAAAATATGCAACAATAATCGTAAATAAAGAAAAATTTGAAAAGGCAAAAGAGATTATTAAAAATTTTTAGATACAAATTCAAGGAGGTAGCAATGCTTAAGGTAAACAGGGCTTTGATAAGTGTATCAGATAAGGAAGGCATAGTTAATTTAGCAATGGAACTTTCAAAGTTGGGAGTAGAAATTATATCAACAGGTGGAACTGCTAAAGTTTTAAAACAGGCAGGTATAAATGTTATGGATGTGTCTGATGTGACAGGTTTTCCTGAAATGTTAGATGGGAGGGTAAAAACCCTTCATCCTTTTATACATGGTGCTTTACTTGCGGTCAGGAAAAATAAAGAACACATGGAGACAATTCAAAAACATAAAATAATACCTATTGATATGGTTGTAATAAACTTATATCCTTTTAAAGAAGTTATAAAAAAAGAAAATGTGAGTTTAGAGGAAATAATTGAAAATATTGATATTGGTGGACCAGCAATGATAAGGTCAGCTGCCAAAAATGCAGATTCTGTTGCTGTTGTAACTGATAAAAGAGATTATGATAGAGTAATTTTAGAATTAAAATCAGGTGGTATAAAAGATGAGACACTGCAGGAATTAAGAGTAAAAGCATATAAAACAACAGCAGATTATGACATACATATATCAAATTATCTTGAAAACATTTTGCTGAAAAAAGAAGATTTGCCGGATAAAGTTTTAATAAGTGTTGATAAAAAACAGGATTTAAGATATGGAGAAAATCCGCATCAAAAGGCAGCTTTTTATGTTTTTTCTAATTTTAAAGAGACAAGCCCGACACTTTCTGAACAATTGCATGGCAAAGAACTTTCCTTTAATAATATATATGATATGGATGCTGCATTTAATCTGGTTAAAGAGTTTGATGAACCAGCAGCAGTAATTGTAAAACATGCAAACCCATGTGGTGTTGCTTTGAACAATGATATTACCCAGGCATATATAAATGCGTATAATGTTGATACGGTTTCAGCATTTGGAGGAATAACTGCTTTAAACAGAAAATGCACTGAAAAAATAGCAGAGGAGATAAATAAAATTTTCATGGAAGTTGTTATCGCACCTGATTATGAAGAAAAGGCACTTCAGATTTTAAAACAAAAGAAAAATTTAAGAATAATAAAAACAGGCGCTATAAAAAAATATATGGAAAACACAATAGCTTATAAAGATATAAGAAAAGTAACAGGTGGATTGCTTATTCAGGATTTAGATATAAAAGATATAAAAAAAGAAGAATTAAAATTTGTAACAAAAAGAATTCCGACTGAAAAAGAATTAGATGACCTTATTTTTGCCTGGAAAGTAGTAAAGCATGTTAAATCAAATGCAATAGTAATTGCAAAAGATAAAATAGCAATAGGGATAGGACCAGGACAGACAAACAGGGTTGGTTCGGTAAATATTGCTGTAAATCAGGCCAAAGATAAAATAAATGGGGCTGTTTTGGCATCAGAGGCATTTTTTCCTTTCAGGGATAGTGTTGATATGGCAGCGAAATTTGGGATATCGTGTATAATACAGCCTGGTGGTTCTATAAAAGACGAAGAGGTCATAAAAGCCGCAGATGAACATAACATAGCAATGGTTTTTACAGGAATAAGACATTTTAAACATTAAAAAATTTTTTAAATTTAAAGTGCATTTCTTTTTGTTTTTATTATCAATCAAGTATATTTTAAATTAAAAATTATAAAATTAATAAAAACTTAAAAAAAAAACAATATTATTCCCTAATATTTAATTCAACCTGAAAATCATTAGAAGATTGTTATTTTCAGCAAAAAAACAAAAATAATATAATTATTATTAAAAAATTAAAAAATTAAAAAATTAAAATATTTAAAACAACACTTGTTCTTTATTTAAAATTAAAAAAAAAAGATGAATAAAACAATGCAGTATAAAAATAAAAATTTATTTAAATAAAAATAATAAAAAAATTTATTTTTTCGTAAAAACGAGTTTTCTAACGCGTTTTTATGGTTCAATAAGGGGCGTTGACATATATTTTAAATACATATATAATTAAAACATAAAAGAAAAAATCCGTAAAAAATTTAAGGTAAAAAATGAAGAAAACATTTCTGGTTCTTATGCTGATAAATTTGTTATTTTCATTGGATTGCAGGAAAAGAATGCCAACTGCACCTGAATATACCCCTGAACCTACCCAGATAATAGTTCCAACATATACACAAACAATTACTCCAACATTAATTTTCACAAATACACATACACAAACTTTTACTTTAACTCATACAACAACAAATACTTTTACTTACACCGAAACATTTATAATCCCATCAGATACATTTACAGCAACATCTACTTTTTCTGCAACATACTCAGTGACACAAATTTTCATAAATACAGAAACATTTACAGAAACTCATACACAATATTTTACCCCGACAGAAACTCCAACTAATAGTTTTACTTTTACAGACACAATGACTTTAACAGAAAGTTTTACTTTTACAAACACAGAAACGCCAACAATTACATTTTCTTTTACAGAAACTTTTACTTATGGAGCAACTTTTACAGTTACTGAAACTTTAACTCCGTATCATGGAAGCGCTTTAATTTCGCCAACAACAGTTTATGGAAAAACATCAGGTAATACAATAACAATAACTTATACAAACGGAAATATAAACTGGGCAGAGGCACCGTCATATGGGACATTAAAAATAAAAATACCGGCTGGCTGGAGTTTACCAAGTTTAGATCCTTTAAACGCAGGGTATTTTAGCGTTGCAGTGGAAAATGGTTCTTTGTATGGTCAGTGGGTCCAGGGTAATGAAATAATAATTGGTGTTCGTAACCTAAAACCATTTACAGGTAAAATAATAGTTAATTATGGAGACAAAAGTTTTGGACCAGGTGCTTTTGTTGATGGTAATGGATTTATAGTTATAGTTGTAGAAGTTGATGAAGATGGAAATCAAACCCAGGAGATAGAGCAAAGTCCTCAGATTTATGTTGTTCCAGCAACACCGACAATAACCCCAACAATAACTCCTATAATGGGAGAAGGAATAATAGAAATTGATCCATACATTTATGTGGATGGCACAACCGGAAATACAATGCATTTTATTTATACTGCTGGTCCTACGACATGGGCATCAGGAATGCAATATGGGACATTACGTATAACTTTACCACCTGGCTTTTCTCAACCGAGCACACAAATTACAAATGCAGGTTATTTTTATGTTACTACAACAGGAAATGAATGGATAGGGACTTCAGTAGATGGTCAGGATATGATAATAAATGTGAAAGGTTTACCAGCAATAACCGGAAAGATAAATATTTATTATGGTTATAAAGGGTTTGGGAGTCCAGGTGCTTTTATTACAGGAAACGGAGTTATTGAAATAATGGTAAAGAGTAATCCTTCTGGTGATGAAACTTATAGATTGCATTTACTTCCGACTATTATGATAATACCGCCAACTGGAACTATAACGCCGACAATTACAGAAACAAACACTTTTACAATAACACCTACAATAACAGAAACATTTACTATAACTCCTACATTTACCATATCTGATACATTTACAATAAGCCCTACATTTACAATATCTGATACAATAACAGAAACAGTAACGCAAACAATTACTCAGACAATTACACCAACTTTAACTTTTACTTTTACCCCAACTCCTCACTGGACTTATGTGGGGAATTCTGGATTTTCTGATGGAGCAGGTGAAAATCCATCTATTTTTGTTTACAATGGTATACCTTATGTTGTGTATACAGATTTAAAAAATGCAGGTAAAGCAACAGTTAAAAAATTTACAGGAATAAATTGGGAAGATGTGGGTTTACATGCATTTACATCAGACATTGCTTATGAACCTAGTATATTTGTTTACGCAAATCAACCTTATGTCGCATTCAGAGATTTTGCACACTCTAACAGATTAAGTGTTATGAAATACAATGGTTCTAATTGGGTTTATATTGGTTCGCCTGGTTTTACAAGTGGTGCTGCTTATAATCCAAAAATATTCATCTATGCAGATAAAATTTATGTTGGATTTAAAGACGGGTCTTTAAAAGCAAATGTTATGGTTTATGATGGTAACTGGCAATATGTTGGCTCGCCCGGATTTTCAGATGGACAAATTTCTGATTTTTCATTTTATCTTTATTATGATGTTCCATATTTTTCATATCAGGATTGGACGCAGAATTTCAAAGCAACAGTTATGCATAACAGTGGAGCCGGCTGGATGGCTATAGGGAATAAAGGATTTACAAATGGTAAAGTAAATTACACATCTTTATTTGTAGATGACGGAACACCTTATGTCGCTTTTGCAGATGAAAATTTATCTAATAAGCTAAGTTTAATAAAATATGATGGAGACAACTGGGTTTATTCAGGAGAAGGAATATCAGATGGAGAAGCACAATATGTTTCACTTTTTATTTATAATGGCAAACCATCTGTGGCGTATAAGGATTCAGCGCATGAAAATAAATTTTCTGTGGTAAAATATAATGGTATTTCCTGGGAATCTTTAGGAATAGGTATATCAGAAGGAGAAGTAAATTATATATCATATTTTATATATAATGGTATTCCATATGTTGCATATCAGGATGTAATACATAATAATAAAATATCAGTTATGATGTATGAAGGAAACTATTAAATAGAAATAATAAAAACAGTTTGTTTTCCAGTAAAAACGCGATTTCTAATGCGTTTTTAAGGTTAAACCTGAAAAACGCATTAGCGTTTTTCAGGGAAAAAAAGGAAATATAAAAAAGGTTTATAAACAAATATAATTTTTAAAAGAGAACTTATTTTTAAATTAAAAAACAGGTGAATAAAAGTAATGCACTTTAAAAATAAAAATTATTAAACAAAAAAGACAAAAATATTTTATATTTCCGTAAAAACGCATTTTCTAATGTGTTTTTACGGTTAAATATTTCAATTTACATTTTTAATTTTTTTATTTAAAATAATGAAAATTATAATTTCCGGAGGCATAGATGAGTATTCATAAAAATATAAATAAGAAACGTCAGACCTGGGGAACTAAAATCGGTATAATTTTAGCTGTTGCTGGTTCTGCAATTGGACTAGGAAATTTTTTAAGATTTCCGGTTCAGGCAGTATTAAATGGCGGAGGAGCATTTTTAATACCTTATTTTGTTGCACTTATTTTGGTTGGAATACCGCTTATGTGGATTGAATGGACAGTTGGAAGATATGGTGGCGGATTTGGTCACGGAACAGCACCTGGTATTTTCCATTCAATGGCTCAAAAAACAAGATTTATAAAATATTTTGGCGTTATAGGAATTTTTGGTCCTGTAATTATTTTTATTTATTATGTTTATATTGAATCCTGGTTATTAGGTTATACATTTTTTTCTTTGACAGAAAAATATTTAAGTGCAGTAAAGGCAGGAGAAGTTAAGGATTTTTTTTATGGTTATGTGAATATTACGAACAATAAATATTTTAATGGGATAGGGATTGCGTATATTTTCTTTTTAATTACTTTTGCTTTGAATTTTATAATAATTTATTTTGGTATAAAAGCAGGTATTGAAAGGGTTGCAAAAATTGCTATGCCTTTACTTTTAATACTTGGCATTTTTTTAATGATAAGAGTGTTAACACTTGGAACGCCGGATCAGGCAAAACCTGATTGGAATGTAAATAACGGGTTTGGTTTTTTGTGGAATCCGGATTTTTCAAAATTAGGGGACCCCAAGGTCTGGCTTTCAGCAGTGGGACAGATTCTTTTTACATTAAGTGTTGGTATTGGGGTTATTTTGACCTATGCAAGTTATTTAAAAAAAGAAGACGATGTTGTATTATCAGGATTGACATCCGCAACAACAAATGAATTTGCCGAAATTATTCTTGGAGGAAGCATTGTCATTCCTGTTGCCTTTGCTTTTTTCGGTCCGCAACAGATAGTTGAAATAACCAAATCAGGAACTTTTGGACTTGGCTTGATGACAATGCCTCTTATATTCGGAAAAATCCCATTGGGTGAAATTTTTGCTCTTTTTTGGTTTTTACTTTTGTTTCTTGCCGGCATTACATCATCTATTTCTCTCTTACAACCGGCAATTGCTTTTTGTGAAGATGAATTTAATTTAAGCAGGAAAAAAACAGTTTTAATAGTTGGTTTAATAACATTTATTCTTTGCCAACCAGCCATTTTTTTTATAAAACAGGGAGCAATAGATGAACTTGATTTTTGGGCTGCTAATTTTTGTCTTGTTGTTTTTGCCCTTATAGAAACAATTTTATTTGCCTGGATATTTGGTATTGATAAAGCATGGGAGGAAATACATCATGGTGCCCAGATGAAGGTTCCTGAATTTTATAAGTTTATAATAAAATATATTACCCCGTTATTTTTAATTGCCATACTTGTTTTCTGGTTTGTAAAGGAATGGTGGCAAATGATAATAATGAAAAATGTTCCACCAGAAAATCAGGGTGTAATAATTGGAATAAGGATAATGCTCGTTTTATTTTTTATAAGTCTGGTTTTTTTAGTAAAAATCGCATGGGATAAAAGAAAAAAAGGAGCATAAATATTTATGAAAATAAGCGGTTATATAATGTTAATACTTGCATGGGGAACAATTTTAAGTTTGGGAGTTTATTGTTTTTACAGGATCTTTAAAGAACACAAATAAAATATCAAAGTAAAGCTTTTTAATTTTTTTATATATTCCTCATCTATTGACATAAAATGTAAAATGATTCACCATTTAAGAAAATATGTTTTTAGTAACCTTAAAAACGCATTAGAAAATGCGTTTTTAAGGTATTTAATAATTTTTATTTTTAAAGTGCATTACTTTTATTCACCAGTTTTTTAATTTAAAAATAAGTTCTCTTTTAAAAATTATATTTTTTTATAAACCTTTTTTATATTTCCTTTTTTCCCCTGAAAAACGCTAATGCGTTTTTTAAGTCAGATTTTTTTCTTGCCAAATTATAAAGCATATAGTATTATAATTAACAAATTTATTTTAATTAAGGTGATTGAAATGATAGAAATGAAGGTAAACGGACTTGCAATAGATAGTGAATCAAAATTACCGGTTGTTATACTTACTGATATGGATGAAAAAAGATTTCTTCCTATCTGGATAGGTATATATGAGGCGGATGCTATTTTGATTGCACTTGAACACATAAAAGTGCCAAGACCAATGACACATGATTTGATAAAAATTATCTTAGATACATTAAATGCAGAAGTTCAAAGGGTTGTAATTTATAAAATAGAAAATAATACTTTTTTTGCAAAAATTCATTTGACGTTTAATGAAAAAGAATATGAAATTGATTCCCGTCCTTCTGATGCTATTGCAGTTGCGTTACGCGTTGATGCTCCCATATTTGTTACTGAAAATATCATATTAGAAGCAACAATAATGGATAAGGATAAATATGAAAAAGAAATGAAAGAATTTAAAGAGTTTTTAAAAAATATTAAACCGTCTGATTTTGCAAATTATAAAGATTAAATTTTTTTATATATTCTTTGAAACAGTGTTTTATAAAGAGAAAGAATTTTTAAATAACAGTAAAAAACCTGAAAAAAAAAGATAAGGGTTATTTATGGATAAAAATAATTCCGAGATGTTAAAATCTCTTGGAACATTAGGTGCTCTTGGATTCACACTCGTGCTTTCAACTTTTTCTGGACTTTTTTTGGGTATATGGCTGGATAAATTAACAGGTTTAAAACCCTTATTTACAATAAGTTTATTATTATTTGGTATTGTGGCAGGTTTTATTAAAATATTTAAAGAAACAATAAAAAAACAGTGATAAACTATAAAAGATTTTTAATAATCTGTTTAATTTTTTTTTTCATTTTACTTGTGTTTTTTTGGGTTGATAAAAAAGTAGCAATAAGCGCATTGCTTGGTTTTTCTACAGGTTTTATTAATTTTTTTTTAATAGTGACAAATGTAAAAATTTTATTTGGCAGTGACAAGATAAGGTCAAAATTTTTAAAAATTGTTTTGACTATTTTTATATATACTATTAAAATTATTATAATTGGTCTTTTTATTTATTTTTTAATAGTAAAAAGGTATCTTATAAATTTTAATTTTATTTATTTTTTAGTTGGCTTTACTTTTAGTTTAATACCGATTGTCATAGAAAATTTATTGCTTGCAAGAAAGGAGAAAATAAAGAAATGAGAGAATCGGTAGAGATACATTTTATAAATCCTGTAATTATAATGATATTAATTGATTATCTGATAATATTTACCATAGTTACTCTCGGGTGTATAAATATTAAGATAAAACCGGGAAAAATCCAGAATCTTGTTGAATATGCTGTTAAATTTATTTGTGACCTTGCAGATGATATAATTGGCCCTTCGGCACCTTCTTTTTATCCTTTATTTATAATGTTTTTCTTTTATATTTTAATTGGTAATCTTATGGGGTTAATCCCCGGACTTTTTTCACCAACGAGTAAATTAAGTGTTACTGTCGGGCTTGCTTTAATAGTGTTTTTTTATGAACATTATATAGGAATAAAGAAAAAAGGCGTAATAAATTATTTTAAACATTTTGCAGGTGAAGGGATTCCCGGATGGGTAAAACCATTTATGTTTTTCATAGAGATCATCAGTGAACTTGCAAGGCCGCTTTCTCTTTCTTTTCGTCTTTTTGGTAATATACTTGCAAAAGAAATTTTATTAAGCGTTCTTATCATGCTTATTTTAATATTTTTTCCATCAAACAATGTAATACAAAAGAGTTTAACCATAGTTCCTTTTGTATTAAGACCGTTAATACTTGTTCTTGGCACACTGGTGAGTTTAATACAGGCAGGTGTTTTTACTATGCTTGCAATGATATATGTTGCAGGTGCAGTAAAAAGCCATGAACATTGATTAAATAAAATTATTAGTCAAGGGTAAGGTTAAAAGTTTTATGAAAGAAATGAAGTAGTAATAAATAGATAATGTGAAAAGTTCTATGAAAAAGAAAGAAGGTAGAGATTAAAATATATACTAAAAGTATTAAAAATAATATACATTTCCCCCTCTTTAATAAAGATGGGTTATGGAAAAAAAGAATGGATGTAAATCCCACTAAATCCCCCTTTGATAAAGGGGAAACAAAGGCAACCAAAGTATATGAATAAAAGGATTTTTAAATGAAAAGGATAAAAAACTTTTCACAATACTTAGTCAAGAAAAAGGAGGTGAAGTATGAAAAAGTTTTTAAGCATAATTCTTATTTGTTGTTTGGTTCTTGGTTTTGCAGGATTTGTTTTAGCATCTTCTGAAAAAACACAGGAAGGCAAGCAAGTTGAAGAAAAAGCAAAAGGAGACAGTGTCTGGTATTTTGTTTATACAGTTCTTGGTGCTTCTATTGCAATAAGCATTGCAGCATTAGGTGGCGGTATAGGACAGGGGATTGCAACTGCAAAAGCAGCAGAAGGTGTTGCGAGACAACCGGAAGCATCTGGAAAAATACAGACGCTTTTGATTTTGGGGCTTGCTTTTATTGAATCATTGACAATTTATGCTCTTGTTATAGCGCTTATATTGATATTTGTTAATCCATTTGCAAAATTTTTTATTGGTTGATATATACCGGCAGATGTTTATTATCTATCTGCCGGCGGATTTATAAAATTAATTTTTAATATAAGGAGGATTGTATGGTATCAATAGAATGGGATATTTTATTGTTACAGATAATTACTTTTGTCATTGCCCTTCCTTTGATATGGATGTGGCTTTTAAGACCGCTTGTTAACCGTCTTAAAGAAAGGGAAAAATTTATAAAAGAAAGTGTTGATAAAATTGAAAATGAAAGAAAAGAAATAGAAAGGCTAAAAGAAGAGCACTTTAAAGGTATAAAAGAACTGGAACAGCGTTCAAAAGAAACTTTATCCGCAGCAGTTTCAGAAGGCGAAAGGGTAAAGCAGCAGATGATAGAAGATGCAAAAAAAGAAGGGGCAAAAATGGTTGAAGAAGCAAAAAAAGAAATAGAACTTGAAAAAAACAAGGCAATAGAGGATGTGAAAGATAAAATAGCAGAACTTTCAATTTTAACCGCTGAAAAGATAATAAAAAAGAAGATAAGCAAAAAACAACATTTAGAAATTATTAAAAATTATTCCAAAGAAATAGGAAAAGGAATAAATTGATATGGTAAATCAGGTTTTGCCGTTAAAATATGCAAATGCGCTTTTTTTAGTGGCGAAAAATTCAGGTAAGTTAAAACAAATAGAAAATGACTTGGGGTTTATAATTAAAATTTTTAAAGAAAATCCTGAATTTGAAAAAGTTATAAATCATCCCGGTATTAATAAAGAAAATAAAAAGCAAATGATAAAAGAGATTTTCATGGATAAAATCAACAGTGTTTCTTTTAATCTTTTATTTCTTTTAATTGAAAAAAACAGGGAAAATTTATTATCAAAGATATATGAGATTTTTACAGAAAAAGTAAATGAGTATGAAGGTATTAAAAAATTGACTATTGAAACAGTAACTTTATTGAGTCGGGCGGAAAAACAGTATTTTTCAAGAGAACTTGGAAAGATATTTAATAAAAAAATTTATCTTGATGCCAAAGTTAATCAGGGAATTTTAGGCGGAATTATAATCAGAGATAAGATGACAATGATAGATGCGAGCATGAAGCATTTTTTGACTTCTTTAAAAAATTTCATAAAGGACACAAAAGTAAAAAAAGAAAGGAAAAAAATAAAAGATATTAAAAATAAAAAAAGCAAAAACAGGAGGAAAAAATGCAGATAAAACCAGAAGAAATAACAAACATAATCAAAGCCCAGATTGAGAAATACAAACCCGAGATTGAACTTTCTGAAATAGGCAGGGTTATTCAGGTTGGTGATGGTATAGCAAGAATCTATGGGCTTGATAATGTAATGTCAATGGAATTACTTGAGTTTCCCGGGGAACTATATGGTATTGCTTTAAATCTTGAAAGGGATAATGTAGGTGCGGTTTTATTAGGTGATGACAGGAATATTAAAGAAGGGGACACTGTAAAAAGGACAAAAAGAATTATGTCTGTTCCTGTTGGTGAGGAAATGATAGGCAGAGTTGTAAATCCATTAGGTCAACCTCTTGATGGAAAAGGACCAATAAATGCAAAAAAATTCAGACCTATAGAAGTTATAGCCCCTGGTGTTGTAGACAGGCAAAATGTAAAAGAACCATTATATACAGGTATAAAGGCTATAGATGCGATGATACCAATTGGTAGGGGGCAGAGGGAATTAATTATAGGTGATAGGCAAACAGGAAAAACAGCAATTGCAATTGACACAATAATAAATCAGAAGGACTCTGATGTTATTTGCATATATGTTGCAATAGGACAAAAACAATCAACTGTTGCAAAAGTTGTAAAAACCCTTGAAGAATACGGGGCGATGAAATACACAACAGTTGTTCTTGCCAGTTCGTCTGAACCTGCTCCGCTTCTTTATATAGCGCCTTATGCCGGATGTGCCATGGGTGAAGAATTTATGTGGCAGGGTAAACATGTTCTATGTATATATGATGACCTTTCAAAACATGCTGTAGCATACAGGCAGATGTCATTGCTTTTAAAAAGACCGCCTGGAAGAGAAGCATATCCGGGAGATGTTTTTTATCTTCATTCACGCCTTTTGGAAAGAGCAGCAAAACTTAATGAAAAATTAGGTGGAGGTTCTTTAACTGCTCTTCCAATAATTGAAACCCAGGCAGGAGATATATCAGCGTATATTCCAACTAATGTTATATCAATTACAGACGGGCAGATTTATTTGGAATCAAACCTTTTTTTTGCAGGTATAAGGCCTGCAATTAATGTGGGGCTTTCAGTATCAAGGGTTGGTGGTGATGCCCAGATAAAAGCAATGAAACAGGTTGCAGGCAAATTAAAACTTGATCTGGCACAATACAGGGAACTTGCTGCTTTTGCTCAATTTGGAACAGAACTTGATAAAGCGTCTCAGGACCAGTTAGCGTTAGGTAAAAGGATGGAAGAAATTTTAAAGCAGGGACAGTATATGCCTTATAATATTGCTGATGAGATTTTAATAATATATGCAGGCATAAACAGATTTCTTGATGATGTTGATATTGCGGATATAGCGGAATTTGAAAAAAAATTCTTAAATTTTATGGAAGAAAAATATAAAGATATAAAAAATGAAATTATTGAGAAAAAGGTTTTATCAGAAGAATTAAAGGCAAAAATAGATTCTGCCATTAAAGATTTCAAACAGAACTGGAAAAAATAAATTTAAGGAAGGTAGCAATTAAATGGCAACTTTAAGAGCGATAAGAAAAAGAATAAAAAGTGCAAAAAATATTCAGCAGATAACAAGAGCAATGAAACTCGTGGCTGCGGCTAAATTAAAAAAAGCACAGGAAAGGATTTTATCCGCAAGAACTTACGCAGATAAAATAAAAGAAGTTATTGCAGAATTAATTATAAATGTTGAAGAAAAAGAATATCCTTTGCTCTGTGAAAATACTGAAATAAAAAAAGAAGCTCTTATCTTAATAACATCTGATAAAGGTTTATGCGGCAGTTTTAATTCAAATTTGATAAAAGAAGCAATTTATAAATTACGGCAATGTGAAGATTTAAATTTTATCCTGATTGGTAAAAAAGGTTATGATTATTTAAAAAAATTTGGGAAAGAAATTGATATGTTTAAATACAATGATAAAAAAATTGACTGGTATGATGTGGAAGAAATAGGAAATGTGGTATTAAATGGTTATATTAAAAAGAAATATAAAAAAGTAAATATAATATACAGTGAATTTCAGAGTTCTTTACAACAAAAAATAAAAAAAGAAATTCTTTTGCCTGTAAAAGCAGAAGAATTACTGAAAGAAAAAATAGTAAAACGTGATTTTATATATGAACCGGATGAAAAAGTAGTTTTAAATGCTCTTTTGGAAAGGTATATAAAAAGTATTTTGTTAAGAACGATATTGGAATCCCAGTCGGCAGAGCATGGTGTGAGAATGGTATCCATGGAAATGGCAACTAATAATGCAGGAGATATGATAAAGAATTTAACTTTACTTGCAAATAAGACACGACAGGCAGCAATAACCAAAGAAATTTTAGAGATAGTAGGTGGCGCTGAAGCAATAAAAGGATAAAAAACCTTTCACAATACTTATAAATTTTTAAGGAGGAAAAATATGAAAGAAGGCAAAGTAATTCAGATTATGGGTCCTATTGTTGATATAGAATTTTCAGAAGGAGATTTACCTGCAATTTATAATGCCATTAAAATTTCCGGAGAATATGAGTTGTCTGGAAAAGTTCATAAAATAGATCTTACTGTTGAGGTTGCAACCCATATTGGTGATAATACAGTGAGATGTGTTGCAATGGGGTCAACCGATGGTTTATCCCGTGGTATGAGAGCAGTTGATACAGGAGAACCAATTAAAGTTCCAATTGGTCCGGAAGTTTTAGGCAGGCTTATAAACGTTTTAGGACAGCCGATTGATTACAAAGGAGATATAAAATCAAAGCATTATAGTATAATCAGAAAAAGACCGCCTGCTTTTGAAGAACAATCAACAAAAACAGAAATGTTTGAGACAGGAATAAAAGTTATTGATCTTTTATGCCCGTATCCCAAAGGTGGAAAGGTTGGTCTTTTCGGTGGGGCAGGTGTTGGCAAAACAGTAATTGTCATGGAATTAATAAGAAATATAGCACAGGAGCATGGTGGTTATTCTGTTTTTGGTGGCGTTGGAGAAAGAACAAGGGAAGGAACTGCTTTATTAAAAGAAATGCAGGAATCAGGTGTTATTGATAAAACAGTTCTTGTTTATGGGCAGATGAACGAACCGCCAGGTGTTCGTTTAAGAGTAGGTTTGACCGCTTTAACAGAAGCAGAATATTTCAGGGATGTAGAAGGTAAGGATGTGCTTTTATTCATTGATAATATATTCCGTTTCACACAGGCAGGTTCAGAAGTTTCAGCATTATTAGGAAGAATGCCTTCTGCTGTTGGTTATCAGCCCAACCTTGCAACTGAAATGGCAGAATTACAGGAAAGAATAACATCTACAAAAAAAGGTTCAATAACATCGGTTCAGGCAATTTATGTTCCGGCTGATGATTTAACTGATCCGGCGCCGGCAACTGCTTTTGGTCATCTTGATGCAACAACGGTTCTTTCCAGGGCTTTAACTGACATAGGAATTTATCCTGCGGTTGATCCGCTTGATTCAACTTCAAGAATTTTAGATCCGGCAATTGTAGGAGAAGACCATTACATTGTTGCAAGAAAGGTCCAAAGTATATTACAAAGATACAAAGATTTACAGGATATTATAGCAATATTAGGTATAGATGAACTATCAGAAGAAGATAAATTAATAGTTGCAAGGGCAAGAAGAATACAGAAATTCTTATCCCAGCCGTTTTTTGTTGCATCGCAGTTTACAGGGAGAGAAGGGAAATATGTACCTGTAAAAGAAACTGTTGATGGTTTTAAAAGAATTGTAAACGGCGAACTTGATGATATACCTGAACAGGCATTTTACATGGCTGGTAATATAGATGAAGTTTTGGAAAGACAAAAAGCATTGGTGAAATAGTTTTTTAAATTTATAATGTATAAAATAATAAAATACAGGCAGGTGTAATATGAAAACGATAAATCTGGATATTGCGACTCCTGAAAAAAAAATTTTTTCAGGTAAAGTAAAAGAAATTACAGCGCCTGGTATTAATGGGGAATTTGGGATTTTGCCAGAACATGCTCCTTTTACAACTATACTTGCACCAGGTGTTGTTGAAATAACTTATGAAAATGGCAAAGTAGAATTACTGGCAGTAAGTGGTGGTTATATAGAAGTTAACAGAGAAAAGGTTATTTTACTGGTTGAGACAGCCCAAAGGCCAGAAGAGGCAGATATTGAGACAATAAAGAGAAGAAAAGAAGAAAAAGAAAAATTATTAAAAAGTAAAGATAAAAAAGATGTTGATTATGATAAAATACAAATAGAACTTTTAAGAGAAATTTCAAAATTAAAAGCATTTGAAACATTGCAGAGGAGAAAAAAATATAAATAATTATGCATAGGACGGAAGTTTTTGTTTTATTATGCATTTTTTTTCTTTCCTGTTCAGGTGAAATAAAACTTTCTGATAAAAAATTGATTTATCTTGGTAAAATTGATTATCTAAATTATGATAAATTTTTTATTGCAAAAGAAAAACCTGCTTTGCTTATATGGAAGGATTTTTTGATTTTAAAAAGGGATTTATCAACAACACAGGATAAGTTGGAAATTTTTAATTCATTTAAGCCAGAAGGGTTATTTATTAAAAAAGGCGATGGTAAAATATTAATTCCGCAAAGTATCGAAGATCTAAAGTATTCACCTGATGGTAAATATATTGCTTTTGTTATGCGGCTTGGCAATTCAATGAATACAACAGTTGGCATAGCAGATGCAACTTTAAATAAAATAATTTATAGTTTTGTATTAAAAGAGCATCCACCTGTTCCGGGACGAAAATTTGAATTTGTGGCATTTGAAAATGTTTTTACAAATCCTGTTTTTTCTGATGATAGCAAATTTTTAGCTTGTGATGTTTTTAATTATTTAAATAAACGTTTAATAAGGCTAATGGATATTATTTCAAAAAAATATATTGATCTTGAAAATGCGATTTTTCCATGTTTTATAAACGATAAGTTATATTTTATTGATATTGATATGAACTTAAAAAAAACATACATCTCATCTTATGACTTTTCAAAAAATGAAAAAACTAAAATAAAAATAAAGGAAATAACAGAATATGTTTTATTATTTAAAAAAACTAAAAATAATGCGTTTCTTGTAACCAGGGATAATATCTTTTATTTTGATAAAGAAAAAAAAGATATAATTAATATTATGTCTTTAAATGAAGTAAAAAATAATATAAAAAACAGTGAAATTATGCGGGTTTTTATTGAAAATTATGGTGATAAGGAGTATGTGTTTTTAATAATTAAAAAATTGAAAAACAATCAATATATATGGGAATTATATGGGAAAATACTCAAATTTTAAAAATATAAAAACTAAAAATTCTTTAAATTGTCTAAAAAGGTATTGCTTTAAAACGATTTTTTAATTTGTTTTTAATATATATTTCAAATTTTCTTGACATGGACTAAAAATAATGATATATTTATTTAAAGAAATAATTAAGAGGTGAAAATATGTCAATAAAGCAGAAAATTCTTTTAATATTTTTATCTTTTCTTTTAATTTCATCAAATTTATTTTCTGATCAGGGGACAACCGCAGCAGTGTTTTTAAAATTAGAACAGGGTGTAAGACCAATAGCTATGGGTGGTGCTTTTACAGGTGCTGCAGATGATGTAAATGCAATAATGTGGAATCCAGCAGGACTTTCACAATTGTCCGGATTTGAGGCAACTTTTTCTCATACCATCTGGTTTGCTGATATTTTTTATGATTATCTTGCACTTGCTTATCCGGCAGGAGAAATAGGGACATTCGGTATAAGTGTAGTTTATTTAAATTCAGGTGAAATAAAAAAATGGGATGAATTGGGTAATGACCAGGGAAGTTTTTCGGCAAGCAATATAGGTGGAAACCTTGCATATGGAACTGTCATAAATAAGGAATTATCTTTGGGAATTACAGTTAAATTATTTAATGAAAGTATAGATACCGAAGGCGCATTTGGTTTTGCAGCTGACTTGGGCGGTATTTATAAGTTGCCTATAAATGGCTTGCAGTTAGGTATAAATATACAGAATTTAGGACCTAAATTTGGTTTTGGTGAAGCATTTTTATTGCCAATAATGTTAAGAATTGGTGCAAGTTATACAGGGATAAGAAATTTAATGATAAATTTAGATTATGTTCAACCAATAGAAACATTCGGAATGATTGCTGCTGGAATTGAATACTGGTATAGGGACATTATTGTATTACGTTTAGGTTATCAATATCAGGGAATGTTTGATTTAAATCATTATTATGAAAACATAGCAGGACCAAGTATTCTTGCCGGATTTGTCATTGGAGCTGGCTTAAAAATAGATATATATAGCATAGATTATGCATATAGACAATATGGAGTTCTTGAAAGCACCCATAGGATTGGTTTGTCACTAAAGTTTAAATAATATGTTTGAATTTACAATAAGTTCTACAAAAAGAATTGAGATGATAGATATAACTGCAAAAGTTCAGGACATTGTAAGCAAAAGCAAGATAAAAGATGGTATAATTTTTTTATTTGTGCCACATACAACAGCAGGACTTACTATAAATGAAAATGCAGATGTATCAGTCCAAAAAGATATAATAAAAAAAATGAATCAGATTATACCAAAAGATGATGATTATTTTCATTCAGAAGGAAATTCTGATTCGCACATAAAATCAACAGTTACAGGATGCGAAAAATTTATTTTTATCAAGGATGAAAAATTATGTCTTGGAACCTGGCAGGGTATTTATTTTTGTGAATTTGATGGACCAAGAAAAAGAAAGATCTATTGCAAAATTATATAATAATTTCAGGAGGCAAGTAAATGGCAAGGGTAGTATTAAAAAACGTAGTAAAGAAATATGGAAATGTATTAGCAGTAAAGAATGCAAATATAGTATGTGAGGACAAAGAATTTTTAATATTAGTAGGGCCATCAGGATGCGGAAAGACAACGACATTAAGG
>CALHNI010000006.1 GCA_938034975.1 Candidatus Goldiibacteriota bacterium
ATTATGCGTTATATATGCATATGAATTTTTTTCACTTTTTACAAAATATCTGGTATTTACGCCTAATTTTATTTCTTTTTCTACCTTTATTTTATCGTTATCTGAAATTAATTCAATATCACCATTTATTTTTGTTATATAAACCCCCAGTTTCACATTTGCCCTCAGTTTTTATTTTTTTGCCATTTTTTATTATCGGCTTTTTCATTTATATTAAATGAGAGTAAATCCATAACATCTTTTTCCCATTGCTCATAAGATGAGTGTATCACTCTGCCAATGAATAATTCTCTTAACTTTTGTAATTCTGGTATTTTGGCAATGGCATACTGGTATTTTTGATATTGTGGTTCTTTTAATTTTTCATCGGATAAATATATCGGCTCTCTTCTGAAATTTATGGCGAGCATACAGCGGTTTATTGATTTTATAAAATCATCAACTTTTTCATTTAATTTTTCTATCCCATTTAAATCACTATATTCATCTCTGCTTACTATTTTGAAAAAATAGGTTGCCTTACCACCTTCTTCACCTGATATTGCTTCCATTGCAACTGCATTTCCATATTTTTTATTATCCCCGTATATTGGAATTAAAAACCAAATATACTCCCCTGTTAAATCACCGAGTAAACCACGTTTTATTCCTATACAGATTTTTTCCTGTTTTGATTTTGATTTTAAAAATTCATATTCTTCATTTATATCTGAAACCTTTATTTTATTTTCAAGTTGTACCCATAATTCTTTTGATATGTTTTCTATATCTTCTCTTTTTGCAGTTTTCCCTTCTTTCATTAAATTGCCTATTTTTCTTATAATAGCCGGATTTGCTCCAGGAAGTAATTCTTTCATTGATAATTGGACTTTTTCAGAAAGTTCATTCATGATTTGAGATAACGTTTTTACAAACGGTTCAAAATCCTTTCCCATCATTGATAAAATAAATTTTTCATTAAATTCTGTATTTATTATTAATTTGTATTCTTCCTTTTTTATATCAATAATGTCACTGTATGGTAATCTTTTTAATTCTCCTTTTTCAGGAATAAAAACAATTCCTGTTTCATATAATCGCGGTTCACATTTTTCATATTTTTTTTCTTCTCCTTTTGAATTTTTTAAAATCAATTCACATTCAACCCCTGATTTTCTTAAAGTTTCCTGCATCAATAAATCTTTCAACATAACTTCATTATATAAACGGCAAAAGATTCGTAAAAAATCTTCAAATTTATAACCAAGATCAAAAATGATAAGAGTTTCAAAAGAAGATAAATTTATATATACTTTGTAATCTTCATAAAAGAAATTTAAAACATCCCTGTATGTTGCAGTTATAACTTCGTTAAATTCAGGAAAAATAACAAACTCTGTTTCTTTTAATTGAATTTTGCCTTCCCCTTTTGAAATTTCTTTTTTATTTTCCTGCAAAATAAAACTACACCCGGAATTAAATATTATAATATCATTGTTCTGTTCATCATTCATAAATAAATCCTTTTTTATAAATTTTAAAAATTAATTATTGTCCGATTTGTGTCCACACATTAACAGATGTATTATTTCCTATTCCTAATTGCCCATAATCATTTGCCCCTGTTACCCATAAAGAATAGTCATGTTTTATAGCCATGCTATGAAAATTCCCACATGCTATCATATTTACTTCACTTAAAACCTGAGAAAATCTATTTAAATCTAAATTATTACCAGTTCCTAATTGCCCCATATCATTTAATCCTGTTACCCATAATTTTCCATTATTATCTAATGCTAAACTATGTCCTTTGCCTGCTGCTATAGCGATTATATTATTTTTAAATATTTCTATATACTCACTTCTATTTATGTTATCACTTGTTCCTAATTGTCCTTTATCATTTAATCCGGTGGCTAACAATTGTCCATTATCTGTTACTGCCAAAAGGAAAATAATTAATTTTTTCATTTTAACCTCCCATTAATAATTATGGTAGTGTGAAAAGTTTTAACGCTCTTCACTTATAAATCCTTTTATTCATATACTTCTGTTACCTTTGTCCCCACTTTATCAAAGGTGGATTTATGGAGATTTACATACATCCATTCTCTTTTTCTCGCTTTCTTTTAATTTAAAATCTCCCCTAACCCCTCTTTTTATTAAAGAGGGGAAAATGTATATTATTTTCAATACTTTTAGTATATATTTTAATCTCTGCCTTCTTTCTTTTTCATAGAACTTTTCACATTATCATAATTATTTATCACATTATAAAAGAATTTAATATTTTGTCAATATTTTTAATATTTCCATAAAAACGCATTATAAAATGCTTTTTTACGGTAATATAAAATATTTTTCTATTTTTTATTTAATAATTTTTTTTATAGCACATTACTTTTTTTCGCCTGCTTTTTAATTTTAAAAATAAGTAAAACTTTAAAATTTTTATTTGTTTATAAACATTTTTTTATTTTTTCCCTCTGACAAACGTTAATGCTTTTTTACATTTTTTCTTAACTATTTTATTATTTTTTCAATAAATTTTTTAATATGTTTTAATGCCATATATAAATTTTTTATAGCTTTTTTTGTTGGTTTTTTATTAATATCCCATTTATATCCTTTTATTAACAGTAAATATGTTTCTGGCTCTTTTCCGTATAATTCTTTTGAAAGAAATAAGATACTTTCAGGACTCATTTTATGAGAAGTATAAAAATCTTTTTTTAAAGGCGATATTTTAATTAAATTATAACTTTTTATTATACTTTTACCCGAATCAATAAAAATGACCACATTATATTTGGAAATTTCCAGCGAATCCTCAATATTTAACTGATAATTTGAATCAAAATCAATATTATAAAATCTATTTTTTTTAACCCAACAACTCAAATTGTCTACGGCAAGTATTCCTAATCCATCGTCCTGTCTTCCTGGATTGCCATATCCATAAATAAGAATTTTATTTGCTTTTTTTGTCAATTATATTACCCTTTGAATCAATAAGAGTAATCTCCAATGGCATTTCTCCAAATGCATGGGTTGCGCAGGATAAACATGGATCATAAGCTCTGATTCCAACCTCTATGGCATTCAACATAGATTCACTAATATTAGATTTTCCATTAATCAGCGATTTGGCAATAAAATTAACAGATTCATTCATTGGCTGGTTATTATTTGTTGTTGAAACTATCAAATTGCATTTTATTATCTGATCATTATCATTTATTTCATAATCATGGAATAATGTCCCGCGTGGGGCTTCAATTAAACCTATTCCCCTTTTTGCCTTTGTTCCTTTTGTAATAAGATTTTCGCTTTGCAAATCAGGATCATTTAATAAATCCCGTATCATTTCAGCGGCATGAAGCGTTTCTATTAACCTGGCCCAATGAGTATGTAAACAAATATTACTGATTTTACCTGTTATACTTTTGTATTCTTCAAACTCTTTTTGTGCAAGTGGTGTTGGTATAAAATCAACGGTATTTAATCGCGCTAAAGGTCCTACTCTATACCATCCTTTATCAGGTCCTAGTTGTTTTAAATATGGAAATTTCATATAACTCCACGAACGGACTTCTTCTCTTATATATTCAAGATAATCCTGATAATCTACATCGTTTAGTATCTTTTTCCCATTTTCATCAACAGCGCGTAAAACGCCATGATATAAATCAAGAGCTCCATCTTTTCTTACTAATGATAAATGGTTTGATGGAAATTTTGAAAAATTATCTATAAAATCCTTATTTTTTTTATAATAACTTTTAAAAAAATCAATGGCTGCCTTTGCCCATGTTATCATCATATCTGCATTAAATGGATTTGGACCTTTTAACAGTTCATCTCTCTCTTTTATGCTTAAATTTTTATTTATTCCACCAGGTATTGCACCAGTACCATGTATCTTTTTACCTGCTGTTCTTGCTATAACTTCCTGCCCGAATTTTCTCATCAATACAGCTTGGACCGCAAGATCTTTATTTTCAATCGCAATATTAATTACATTTCTTTTTTCTGGAAGAGCATCATAACCAAATAGTAAATCTGGTGAAGCCAAATGAAAAAAATGTAGCGAATGAGACTGAAAAATCTGACCATAATGCATAAGACGCCGCATTTTTTCTGCGACTGGTGTCAATCCTTCTCCTGTGCCTGCTCCTACTATAACATCCATTGCTTTTGCTGCCGCAAGATGATGGGAAACAGGACATATACCACATAATCTTTGAACCAAAACTGGCGCCTCCCAATATGGTCTGCCAAGAACAAACCTTTCAAATCCCCTGAATTCAACAATATGGAGTCTTGATTGAATGATATTATTATTATCATCTATTTGTATTGTAACTTTACCATGTCCTTCAACACGTGTTACTGGTTCAATTACTATTTTTTTTGCCATTTTATTGTACTCTCCTTGTGTTAATCATATTTTAATACCTCATATGGTATTAACATTTCGTTTCCTACTACGAGCGCATATAAAGCATTCCATATTAAATCAGCCCTTGGCGGACACCCTGGTAAAAAATAATCTATTTTTACTATCTCATGACAAGGATAAACTTTATTCAGTATTTTTGGTATATCAGGATCATTAGGTATTATTTTTCTTGGATTTGCATCTTTTACTGTGGGACCATTTAAATATGCTTCTTCTAAACATTCGCTTAAAGGAATCCCATTACGAAGCGCAGGAAGTCCACCCATTATTGCACATTCACCAAGTGAAATTAAAATATCACAATTTTTTCTGAATTCTTTTAAAACATGTACATTCTCGTCATTACAACATCCTCCTTCAATAATTCCAATATCACAATGTTTGGTAAATTTCTTTATATCGTTTATTGGCGATTTATTAAATTCTACAAGTTCAATGAGATCTAAAATTCTTTCATCTATATCAAGAAATGACATATGACAACCAAAACATCCGGCCAAAGATGTTGTTGCAATAATTTTTTTCTTATTAGGCATATTCATTATCTCCTTTTCTATTTTTTTTCAATATCACTGCCAATTGGATTATAATCGTATTTTCTTTTACCTATTGGAACCGTAAATCCCTTTTCTTTTACAAGTATTGCACCTACAGGACATATATCCATACATTTTTGAGCAAGTTCATCAGAAATATTTTTTGATGTTTCCTTATCAATATTTATTTCCAAATTTTCCCCACGTTTTCCATAAGCAAAAATTGATTTTCCCTGTTCATTTTTTATACCTCTTATACATCTTTTACATAATATGCAACGATTATGGTCTTTTATTAATTTGGGATGCCATGCTTCAATGGATCTTTTAGGAAACAAATAAGGAAATTGCGGAGCCATAATTTTATATCTATATGCAAGTGCTTGTAATTCGCAATTACCACTTTTTTCACATGATGGACAAAAATGATTACCTTCTATAAATAATAATTCAATTACCGCCTTTCTGAAATTTTCCAATTCTTCTGTTGATGTTTTTATATCCATGTTTTCTGAAACTTTTGTTGTGCAGGCAGTTGCAGGTTTTCCATTAATTAAAACCGTACATATTCTGCAAGATCCTTTTGGTGGTATCCCAGAGAAATTACATAAAGTGGGAATATAAATATTATTTTCTTTTGCTGCTTCTATAAGTTGCTTTCCCTCTTCTGCCAAACATATTTGTCCATCAATGGTAAATTTTACAAATATAGACATTGTTTTCTCCTTTATTTTTTATTTACGACTTCCATATAGTCTTTTATAGCTGAGTTTTCATCAAAATCAGGATTAAACAACTCAATATTACCTTTGACTTTTTCCTCATAGAGTTGTCTAAAATTTTTAATTGTACTTATCGTAGGATTGGCTGCGGTTTGGCCTAAACCACATCTGTTGTTTTTCATAAAAGCAGCCCAACTTAATAAATTATCAATATCACTTTTTGTTCCTTTCCCATCAACAATCTTTTTTATAATTTTTTCATAAATAACTGTTAATGTGCGACAAGGCACACATGAACCACAAGATTCTTCCTTAAAAAAATGTTGAAAGTTTAAAACAACATCTTTTATCAAATCCCTTTTTTTACTGATTATAATTAATGAACCACCTGTTGATAGATCTTCATAAGCTAAAATCCTGTTAAATTCTTTTTCAGAAATACAGTTTCCCGATGGCCCGCCTACCTGCACCGCAAGAACATCCTGAGTTTTTGCTCCTGCTTTTTTTAATATATCATTCACAGAAAAACCCCATTCAAGTTCATAAATACCTGGTCTTTCACAATCACCGGAAATACTTAAAACTTTTGTGCCTTTGGACTCTTTTGTCCCCATTTTATTATACCACTCAGCTCCGTTTAATATAATTTTAACAGCAGTACAAAATGTTTCTACATTATTTACTACTGTTGGTTTATTTAAATAACCACTTTCTACTGGGAATGGAGGCCTATCACGGGGTTCACCCCGTTTTCCCTCAGCAGATTCAATTAATGCTGATTCTTCACCACATACATAAGCCCCTGCCCCACATTGTATTCTTATATCAAAATCAAATCCTTTTTTTCCATTTATAAAACTACCTAATAATCCTTCTTCTCTCATTTCTTGCAATACATGTTCTAAATAATTTTTCATATATCTATATTCATTTCTCAGATAAAGTATGCCATATTTTGCACCAACAGCATATCCAGCTATAATCATACCTTCAAAAACTAACTTGGGTAATTCAGTAAGAATTACTCTGTCCTTAAATGTCCCTGGTTCACCTTCATCGGCATTACAGAAAATATATTTAATGTCACCTTTTGCCTTTCTTGCTATTTCCCATTTCAACCCGGTTGGAAATCCGGCACCGCCTCTGCCACGTAAATATGATTTTTTTAATTCTTCTATAACATCAGTAGAACTTAATTCTTTAACAATTTTTTTAACAGCTTCCCCTGGGGTATAATCTGAAAATATAACAGCACCTTTTTCCCTAATATTATTATTAACCAAAGACCGCATTAAATAGTGAGAATTATTTCCTTCACCATATTTATTTCCTTTTATATCTTCTATTGATTTTTTTTCCTTCATTAATTTAACAATATTTTTTACTTTATCTGGTGTGAGTGAAGGAAATGGGTGTTCATTTATTAAAGCAGCTGGTTCTTGATCACTCATACCAATACATGCTGTTTCAAATAACCCTATTAACCCGTCAGGAGTTACCTGACCTGTTTTAATACCAAGTTCTTCTTCAAAAACCTTTTTGATTTCCTCTTTACCATAAAAATTAGAAACAACACTATCATTTAAATATATTGTGTATTTTCCACGTGGTTCTCTATGAAAAAAATGATAAAAACTTAATGTCTGTAATATTTCTACCTGCGGAATATCTAGGGATTTTGATATTTGCTCCACAGTCCAATCATTTATAAACCCAAGTTCTGTCTGCACATCAAGCAAAATATCCATTAATCTTGTTTCATCACCATTGTATTTTTTTATTATTGCATTTATTGTATTGCCCATGTTCTCTCCTTTATGTGTGAAATTTATCACAAGTATAACTATATAAGCATTTTTTAAAAAATTTGTCAAGTGTTTTTATTTTCCATACAACGCGTTAGAAAACGCGTTTTTAATGAAAAACTAAATTTTTTTATTATCTTCATTTAATAAATTTTTATTTTTATATTGCATTACTTTTATTCACCTTTTTAATTTTAAAAATTAGTACACTTTTAAAATTTTTATTTATTTATAAACCTTTTTTATATTTTCTTTTTTCCCATGAAAAACGCTAATGCGTTTTTTAGGGGAAATATTTTATTTTTTTTTAATAATATTTTTCTTGTATTTTTTATACTGAAAATCTCAACCTTCTGATACGACTTTCAGAATTTTAAATACTTTTTAAAAGGCAAAATAGCTCTTGGAATAAGATTATTTACATAAGCTAAAAATATTCCATAATTTATTACAGGTATATTTAATTCATTTAAAATTTTCAATCTGAACAAAATTTTATTTCTTGGCAGCATACAACCACCACACATTATCACCAAACTATATTTTTGTAATTCCTGTTTTGCTGGTAACTCTCTCGCAAAATCAAAAATTACATCTCTTAATATTTTGTTTTTAAATAATTCTGGTATCTGAACTGTTCCAATATCATTTTGTTGTCTATGGTGAGTGCATGATTCATTAATCAAAATTTTCGAGCCCGGCTTTATTTCCTTTAATCTGTTAATAGATTCAACAAATAAATTCAAATCTCCCTTTTTTCTCGCAAATAAAATAGAAAAAGATGTTAATGGCTGATCCTTGGGTAAATTCTTACTTGCTATGGAAAATGCCTGGCTGTCAGTAATAACCAGTTCTGGTCTTTTTTTTAAATTATAATATATATTCAACTGATTCTCTTTTGCTATTACAACAGAACAATTTTTATCAAGTGCATCGCGAATTGTTTCAACCTGAGGCAAAATCAATCTGCCTTTAGGAGCAGCTGAATCAATAGGGACTATAAGAAATAATGTATCTCCTTCTTTAACTAAACCATCAAGCGGATTTATTTCTTTTTCTATATAATTGGATAATTTAATTATTTTTTCCCTTAATTTAACAATGTCATTTTTATCATTTATATTAACTGTGATATAATCATAATTTTGAAAAAATTTTATTTTATTATTATTGAATTCTTTGTCTGCAAAGGATAAAACCACAATTAATTTTTTCCCTTTTTGTTTTAAAATATCTAAAAAATCTTTTTCAATTTGAGTTATTTCCTCATTTATTTTAGTAACAAATATAATAATATCAGCAATCTCTAAATTACTTAATGTACTATTAATTCTTTTTTTCCCTAATTCTCCAATATCATCAAATCCAGCAGTATCTACAAAAACAACTGGTCCCAGATTACCTAATTCCATAGATTTCATTACAGGATCTGTTGTTGTGCCAGGAATATCAGAGACAATTGCAATATTATTTTCTATTATTGAGTTAAATAAACTTGATTTACCTGAATTTCTTAAACCGGTTATAACAATTCTAATTTGTTCCGCTGTAGGAGTATTAATTAATCCCATAATTTAATTCCAAATTATTATTTTTCATTGTAAAATTTATTGAAGAGCCTGTGTCAAATGATAATTCACGATTTATTTTTTTTAATTTTTGTTTCAGACATAAAATACAGGTATCAGCATTTTCATTTATGCATATCTTACCAGGATATAATAAATAATATTTTTTATATCTTGGAGGTGTTATATTTGGCATTAATACATTTGCACCAACTTTTAATAATTTTTCTCTGCCATATGGTTCCAAAGTTCCGGAGGCGGTTGTTGCAGGAATATTAGAATAAGGCAATAAAATTCTCAATATAGCAGTTATTTTTAAAACTTTTTCAAAAGAAGGTTTATTTAAATAATTAAGCGGCGTATCCGGATGTGGAATAAAAGGTCCAATACCTATCATATCCAGATTAAGTTTATAACATAATTCCAGATTTTTTATTAAAATTTCATCATTTTCTCCGGGCAAACCAATCATAAAACCAGAACCAGTTTCAAAATTTAATTCTTTTAAATTATATAACATTTCAATTCTTTTCTTTAATGATAAGCCATTTTTTAAATAAGAATAAATTTTTTCATCAGCAACTTCAAATCTTATTAAATACCTGTCTACTCCGGATTCTTTTAACAATTTTAATTTTCTTTTTGTAAAATAACCACAACTTAATGTGATAGTTATATTTTTAAATTCTTTTTTCAATTTATATATAATATCGCATAATTCATTAAACTTAAAATTTACAAATTCACCACTTTGCAAAACAAATGTTCTAAAACCTGACAAATAATTTTTTTTAATAATTTTTTTTATTTCCTGAACGCTCAAAAAATAACGCTTTATATTCCTGTTGTCCTTCCTTAAACCGCAATATAAACAATTCATTTTACATTCATTTGAAAATTCCAAAAGTGCACGAAGGAAAACTTTTTTCCCATAATTCTTTAAACAAATATATTCGGCTTCTTTTGCTAAAAAATTAAAATCACTATTATATAGTTCTTTTACATTTAAATTTACTTTTATCATAAATATATATCTCTTTTACCATTATTAATTTCATCTATTATTAATTTTATTTTAATTGCCAAATTTTTTTGCATTTTAGATATTTTTTTATAAATGAGATTTAAAGATTTTTCTTTTAATTTTACATCTGCAAAATCTTTTATATATTCATAAAAAGTAATTAATGCATTAGGTTCACAAAATTTTTGTATTAAACCTGGTTTTGCTAAATCCATAAAATCCTTTCCTATTCTGTTTTTTCTGTAACAAGCAGTGCAAAAAGATGGTATATGTCCCATATCAACTATAGCAGATATTACCTCCTGTAAAGTTCTATGATCACCCAGAGAAAATTGTGCATCATTTGTATAATTATTATCTGCTTTTTTTGAATATGCTCCAGGATTTGTTCTGGAACCTGCTGAAATTTGCGAAACTCCGTATTTAAATAATTCATCCCGTAATTTTTCTGTCTCTCTTGTGCTCAATATAATACCAGTATATGGAACAGAAATACGTAATATAGCGACAATTTTCTTAAAATCAATATCACTAACAGGATCGGGGGGATTTACTGATAATAAAGAACCCTTAGCTGGCTCAATTCTTGGAATACTTATTGTATGTGGGCCACAGTCAAAATTTTGTTCTAAATATTTTGCATGTTGAATTAAAGCAAGAACTTCAAATTTATAATCATTAAGACCAAATAAAGATCCTATTCCAACATCTTTAATACCTGCTCTCATTGCTCTGTCCATTACATATAATCTGTATAAATAATCTGATTTTTTCCCTTCGGGATGATAAATTTTATATTTTTCTTCATCATATGTTTCCTGAAAGCAAATATAAGTCCCAATTTTTTCATTTTTTAATTTTTTAAAATCTTTTATTTCAAGTGGTGCAATTTCAACATTAATTCTTCTTATATAGTTGTTATTAAAATTAATTTTATATATTAGGCGAATACTTTCTATTATATAATTTATATCTGTAACTTCTGATTCTCCCGTCAAAACAAGTAATCTTTTATGTCCTTGTTTTAATAATATTTTTACTTCATTTTCTATTTCTTCATTATTCAACTTTTTTCTGATTATTGATTTATTATCTTTCCTAAATCCACAATAAAGACAATTATTGCTACAATGGTTTGACAAATATAATGGTGCAAATAATACCAGCCTGTTTCCATATATTTTTTCTTTAATTATTTTCGCTGTTTCTTGTATTTTTTCTACTTGTTTTTTCTGGTTAACAAGCAATAACTTTGCGACATCATATATATCTAAACCTTTAAGTTTTAAAGATCTATTTAAAATCTCATTTAATTCATTTGTTGTTGGAGATTTTTGTTTTAGTAAATTATATAGCTTTTCTTTTTCAATTATTTTATTTTTTGAATTAGCCACTAAATTAACTCCTTATCCTTAATACATAAAATTAAAATATTATTGATTTAACTTTTAAACCTTTAATATTCCCTATTTTACCAGTTAATGCTCCTAATTCATTTGTATTTAATTCAACAATAATATTAATAAAATTTATTTTTTTATCTTTTAAAGGTAGTCCCATCCTGCCCAGTATAATATTAGAATAATCAGAAAGCAATTTATTCAATTTGTCAATATTAGTTTTTTCATAAATAAATATGGCGATTACGCCTAATCTCCTCTCCATCTGATTTACCTCCTTTGGATAAGATTTTAGGAATACTTTTTATTTATAATAAATTGGCCTTGGTTTATATTTAGTGTGTAACAGTTGATGTGATTTTTTACTCAATGGTTTACCTAAAAATTCTTCATATAATTTTTTTACCATAGGATTTTCATGAGAAAATCTTACTTGTTGTTGTTTGTCATCGTTGTAAATTCCATTGCTTCTTTGAATACGTAATTTATCACTTATCTGATAAGGTTGTCCACCTCCTGCCACACAACCTCCGGGACAGGCCATAACTTCTATAAAATCATATGGTGGTTTTACTTTTTTTGTCTTTGACTCTTTTATTTCATCCAGCACTTTTTTAATATTTCCTATACCATGAGCAATACAAACCTTTATTTCCTTTGAATCAACTTTTATATTTGCTTTTTTTATACCGTCAAGTCCACGGATCTCGTTTAATTCTATTTTTTCTAAATTTTTTCCTGTAAATAAATAATACGCTGTCCTTAATGCTGCTTCCATAACTCCGCCTGTTGTTCCAAAAATTGTTCCTGCACCTGAGTAATTACCTAATATCTCATCTGGTTCTTCTTCCTCTAACCTTTCAAAATCTATACCACCCGAATATGCCATTCTTACAAGTTCGCGGGTTGTCAAAGAAACATCCACATCCTGAAAACCACTTGCAAACATTTCATCTGTTCTTGATATTTCATATTTTTTTGCTGTGCAAGGCATTATTGAGACCATAAATATTTTTCCCGGATCTATATTATTTTTTTGTGCAAAATAAGTTTTTGTTAAAACACCTGTAATTTGATGTGGTGATTTAACTGTTGAAAAATGTTCAATTAGTTCAGGATAGTATTTTTCAAGATAATCAACCCAGCTTGGACAACAAGATGTAATCAAAGGTAATTTATTCCTGTTTAATTGATATCTTTCATAAAATTCCGTAGCTTCTTCCATTATTGTTACATCTGCGCCAAAATTTGTATCAAAAACAGCTTTAAAACCTAATTTTCTGAGCAAAGCATAGATTTTTTTCGTTGTTATAGTTCCAGGTAGCAATCCAAATGATTCGCCAAATGCTACCCTTACAGCGGGTGCAATTTGAACAACAGGATAAAGATTTTCATCTCTTAAAGCATTCCATACTTTATCTGTTTCTTCATATTCAATTAATGCTCCAACCGGACAATGAGCTGAACACTGTCCGCATTTTATACAAGGACTATCACTTAATAATATATCACCCGCAGGAGCAATTCTCATATCAAAACCACGATTTATAAATTCAAGTGCCCATACTTCCTGGATTTTTTGACATACATCTACACATCTCCCGCATTTAATACATTTTTTTGCATCTACGACTATTGCTTTTGTTGATAAATCTTTTGATTTTTCAACAATTAGCGGTTTAAAAAATTTCTCTCTAATCCCAAATTCCTCTGCAAATCTTTGTAATTCGCAACTTCCATTTCTTAAACAAGTTAAACATTCATTTGGATGGTTAGATAAAATAAGTTCTATTACATTTTTTCTTACTTCATGTAATTCTGCATCATGGGTAATTATTGACATATTTTCTTGTATTGGAGTAGTGCAGGAACGAACTAATTTTTTCATACCTTCTACCTTAACAACACATATTCCACACGCACCAGTTGCATGTAAATCTTCATGTTTACATAAAGTTGGTATTTTTATACGCGCATGTTTTGCAGCATCTAATATTGTCAAATTTTCATCTACTTCAATTTCTTTTTTATTTATCAATATTTTTATTTTATTCTTTTCTTTTTCCGTCATGAATTTCTCCTTTTAATTTTTATTTATTGCACCAAATTTACAGGTATTATAACATTCCCCGCATTTAACACATTTTAATTGATCTATGACATGTGGTTTTCTTTTTTCTCCTGATATTGCAGTCACCGGACATCTTAGAGCACAAGCACCACAGCCTATACATTTATCAGGATTTATTTCATATATTATTAACTCTTTACACTTACCTGTTTTACATTTTCTATCTCTTATGTGTTCTATATATTCATATTCAAAATATTTAAGTGTGGATATTACAGGATTAGGAGAACTTTGCCCTAAGCCACATAAAGATGCTTTATTCATGGCCAAAGAAATTCTTTTTAATCTTTCTATGTCATTTTCTTCTGCTTTACCACTGCTTATTGATTTTAATATCTCTAATAATTGTTTACCACCAATTCTACATGGAGCGCATTTTCCACATGATTCATCAACTGTAAATTGAAGATAAAACTTGGCAACATCAACCATGCAATCATCTTCATCCATGACAATCAATCCTCCTGATCCCATCATTGAGCCAATTTTTTGCAAACTTTCATACTCTATCGGATAATCAATAAAATCTTCAGAAATTACTCCGCCAGATGGTCCGCCACTCTGAGCAGCTTTGAATCTCTTATTATTAAATATACCACCGCCAATATTATAAATTATTTCTTTCAATGTAGTTCCCATCGCAACTTCAATTAATCCTGGATTTTTAACCTTACCAGTTAATGCAAAAACTTTTGTTCCTTTTGATTGTTCTGTTCCAATTGATGAAAACCATTCATAGCCTTTATTAATAATAATTGGTATGTTTGCCCAAGTTTCAACATTATTTATAACAGTAGGTTTTCCCCATAAGCCTTCTTTGGAAGGGAATGGAGGTCTTGGTTTTGGCATACCTCTTTTCCCTTCTATAGATGCAATTAATGCTGTTTCTTCGCCACATACAAATGCGCCAGCGCCAAGTCTAATTTCAATATCAAATGAAAAATTGGTCCCGAGAATATTTTCACCTAATAATCCAAGTTCTTTAGCTTTATTGATTGCCATCTCTAATCTTTTTATTGCAAGTGGATATTCTGCTCTTACATATATATAACCGTTTCTAGCTCCAACTGCATATGCACATATAGTCATTCCTTCTATAACACTATATGGATCTCCTTCTAAAATACTTCTGTCCATATATGCCCCAGGATCTCCTTCATCGGCATTACATACTATGTATTTAATATCAGAATCTGTATTTTTTGTTATCTCCCATTTAATTCCAGTAGGGAAACCCGCTCCTCCCCTTCCTCTTAAACCTGATTTTTTTATTTCTTCTATTACGGCTTCAGGCGTCATATTAAGTAAAACTTTTTCTAATGCCATATAACCATCTCTATTTATATAATCGTTAACATTTTCAGGATCAATATAACCACTATTTTTTAAAACAACCCTTATTTGATTGTATTGTTTATTATGTTCTCTTATTTTTATATTTGGATTATCTGAAAATAATAAAAATTCATTAATTATTGTTTTTTTTATAAAATGTGTCTCAATAATATTTTCAATCTGGTGTTCGGTAAAGTTTGAATAAATTATATTTTCGGGCAATATTTTAATTATTGGATTTTTATTTGACATGCCTATATATTTTGTTGAGTATATTTTAATTTTTTCTTGTAAATTTTTATTTGTTATTTTTTTGATAAAAGTATTATATATATTTTTTTTCTTATCTGGTTCCCATACAAAAATATATTTAATGTCATTTTCAAATTCATTTTTATTATTTTTAGCAAATAAATCAATTGTGGGTAAAAAAATTACATAATCATCAATTATTGTCTTTTTCATTATATGCTCTGTAATTATTTTATAAACTATATCTTCATTTAAGTAACCATATCCTACTTCTGGTAACCCTTGTATTTTGATTATAAGATTTGGTTCGCAAAAGCATAATCCAAGGCAACCTGTTTTTTTTACAGTTATTATATCTTCTAAATCTCTCTCTGAAATTTCTTTTTTCAAAATTTCATAGATTCTGTCACCACCTGCTGCAATTCCACAGGTTCCCATACTAACCAATATCTCATTCTTATTTGACTTTTTTATCAAATCTCTCATATTTTTCAATTCTTCATATTTTAATTTAGTCATTTTTTATTTCCTTTCCTTCTATTTTGGTATATTCACTTAGTATTTCAATCAATTGGTCTTTTTTTAAATTTCCGTAAACTTTATTATTTATCACAATTGCTGGAGCTATTCCGCAACAACCAATGCATCTTACAATTTCTATCGAAAATATTCCATCTTCTGTTGTTGAATTTACCCCAATCCCTAAAATATTTTCTATTTCACCCAAAATATCTTCTCCCCCTTTTAAATAACAAGCTGTTCCCATACATACTGATATTCTGTATTTACCGGGTTTGTTCAATTTAAAAATATGATAAAAAGTTATAATGCCATAAATTTTGGCAAGAGGTATATTTAATTTTCTTGACAACTCCATTGCTATTTTTCTTGGGACATATCCATAAATTTCTTGAATTTTATGTAGTATCATTATTTCAAATCCTTTTTTGTTGCTGTTCTTTTCTATATATTCAATAATTTCATTTGGTAATTTTATTTCTTCTTTTTGCATTGTCATAATTATAATCTCCTTTGTGATTTTTTTCACTTTTCTTTAGATTTATAATATATTATTTCAAAAATGTCAACTTAAAAATAATACCGTAAAAATGCGTTTTTACAGAAAAACAAATTTTTTTTATTCATCTTATTTAATAATTTTTTATTTTTATAATGCATTTATTTTATTCACCCGTTTTTAAAATTTAAAATAAAACTAAAGTGTTGTTTTGAATATGTTATTTTTTTAAATAATATATCATTTTTCCTCCTGAAAATCGCAATCTTTTAATGCGTTTTTCAGGCAATTAAATTTTCATTGACACAAATTATTTTTTTTTTTATAATTTATTAAAATTTAAAATCTCAATAACTAAAATTTCAATATTTTAAACCAGGAGAAAAAATGCCAAAAAGAACTTATCAGCCACACAAAAGAAAAGCCAAAAGAAAACATGGTTTTTTAAAAAGAATGCAAACAAAAAGCGGAAGAAAAATAATAAATAACCGCAGAAGAAAAGGAAGAAAACAATTAACCAGGGTTTAATTTTTGATAATTAAAAAAAATTTATCCAAAAGAAAAAAAATTATAAATTTGATTAAAGAAGGAACTAAATTTGAGAATAACTTTTTTAAGATTTATATATTACATAATGAATATTTAAAAATGCCTGAATTATACGTTACCAATATAGCAAAAAAATCTATAAAAAAAAGTTATCTTAGAAATCTTAACAAAAGAAGGATAAAAGCCATATTCAATAAAATTAAAAAAGAATTTATTGGTAAAGAAGTATTGATAATGCCCAAATATAATATAAATTTATTAGACACTTATGAAAAAATTGAAAAAAATCTAATGGATTTATTAAATTACTGTAAAACCAAATGAAAAATCTAATAATATCGGCAATAAATTTTTACCAGAAATTTATTTCACCGTTTTTTCCACAGAGTTGCAGGTTTTATCCCACCTGCTCTCAGTATGCAAAAGAATCTATAATAAAATATGGAATTATAAAAGGTATTTTAAAATCAATAAAAAGAATTTTTAAATGTAATCCTTTTCACCCTGGCGGAATAGATAAGGTATAAATTTTAAAAAGGAGTATAAGTGATATGCAAAATGACACACAAAGACTTATAGTTTTTCTTTTATTATCAGGAGCAATTTTATTTTTTTATAACCTGTGGTTTATGCCTAAACCGGTAAAACATGCTAAACCCGAAAACACATCTGCTTTAACACAATTGACACCTACTATTTCTTCAATTGAAAATAAAAATTCTCAACAAGAAAATAAAAAAGAAAAATTCTTAACTGACATACGGCAGGAAAAAGAATATATAATTGAAAACGATCTGGTAAAAATAACTTTTTCAACTATTGGGGCTGTTATAAAAAGTTATGTTTTAAAAAAATATTCTGACAAAATAGGCAACAATAAAGAAAACACAGTTGTTGAACTCATTCCAAATCCATATTCTTTTTCATATCTTTTATTACACCAGCCATCTTTATCTGATAATATAAATAATATTCCATGGGAATTAAAAGAAATACGAAAACAAGGAACTGAAAATAAAATAGTTTTTTCCCGGGAAATTGAAAAAGGTATATTTATATACAAAGAATTTTTATTACCAGAAAATTCTTATGAATTGAAAACAACAATAATATTTAAAAATAAGAAAGACGTCCCCTATGCAATAAAAGACATACGCTTTTCCTGGGGACCCAATATACATTTTTTATCAAATGATATGGATAAATACAAAGCAGGAATGGGGTATCAGTATCATAAAATATTGTATGAAACAACATCTAAAAATTTTAAAAATTTAAATTTAAATTTAAAATCAAAGGAAAGTAAAATTACTTTTATAGAAGAACCTTTACACTGGATTCTTCTTAAAGATATTTATTTTCTTGCTTCTTTTATTCCTGAAAAAACAGATGAAATAAAAAAATTTTTCTTTAAGGAAACCGCAGGTGGTTTTGTTGAATTCGGTATTGATTTTAAAGATATCCTTTTGGAAAAAAAATCAGAACACACAATTTCAATTAATTCTTTTATTGGTCCACAGGAATACAAAAGATTAAAAAAATTAAAAATGGAAAAAGCTGTTGACTTAGGTTGGAGCTGGTTAAGGCCAATAAGTGTTGCTGTTTTTTATTCAATAGATTTTTTATATAAAATTACAAAAAATTATGGTATTGCCATTATTTTACTCACTCTTATTATCCGCGGATTACTTTGGATTCCATCACAAAACAGTTACAAACATATGAAAGATATGCAAAAAAAAATGAATATAATAAAACCGCGTATGGAAACTTTAAAAAAAGTATATAAAGATGACCCGCAGAAATTAAACGAAGAAACAATGAAATTATATCGCGAATATAAAATAAACCCTTTCGGTGGTTGCTTGCCCATGCTTTTACAATTGCCAATATTTTTTGCCTTATATACAACCCTTATTAATATGGTAGAGTTAAAAGGTGCTTATTTTATATTATGGCTAAAAGATTTATCTGCTCCTGATCCTTTCTTTGTTTTACCTATATTAATGGGTATAACTATGCTTATACAACAAAAAATGACAACAACTCCATCACCAAGTCCGGAAGCAGAAACACAACAGAAAATAATGACCTATGGAATTCCTGTTTTTCTTACTTTTCTTGCTTTCAGCTGGCCATCCGGACTTTTACTTTATTGGTCTATTTCCAATATATTTTCTATTTTTCAACAATTTTTTGTGAATAAATCAAAAATATAATTTATGATAACCGCAAGAAAGACAAAAAATACAATATCGGAAGCAGTTTTAGATTTTTTAAAAGAACACAATGTATCTTTAAAGGATATCAACATAAATCTTATAAGTGAAAAAATTTTCACCAATAAAAAACAATATACAGTTGAGATTATAAAAAGACAATCTATTAATAGCTTTTCTTCTCTTACTGAAAATGACAAACAAACATTAAAAACTTTGACAGAAAAAATACTAACTGAAATGTATTTTAATAATTTTAACATAGATATCCATCAGGAGCATAATTATGTCTTTTTAAAAATTAACACTAATGGAAAAGATGGTCTTTTAATAGGCAAAAATGGTCAAAACATATGTTCACTTCAATATCTTCTTTCAATTATTATTGATAAAAAACTTAAAAAGCATATCCCACTTATAGTTAATATTGATTCATATTATGAAAAACACATTAACTATCTTAAAAATAGAATAAAAGAAATTGCCGAAAAGTTGATAAATGAAAAAGCAGAATATATAACCGAACTTTTACCTCCTAACGAACGAAAAATAATTCATGAAGAAATAGCCCAATATAATTCCTTAAAAACTTTCAGTGTTGGAAAAGGCACTTATAAAAAAGTTGTGATAACTTCCCTTTTGTAAAATATGAATTCAACCATAGTTGCTCCTGCCACTTATCCTGCTGAAAGTGCAATTGGAGTTATAAGAATATCAGGTCCTGAAACTTTTCCAGTATTAAAAAAAATCTTTAAATTTAAATTCTTTAAAAATAATTTTGATAATATAAAATCACATTCCGCTCATCTTGGTTTTATTAAAGACAAAGAAAATATTATTGACGAAGTTTTACTAATTGTATTTAAATCTCCTAAATCCTATACAGGAGAAGATATGGCAGAAATAAGCTGTCATGGCAATCCATTTATAATTAATAAAATTTTAGAACTCCTTATCAAAAATGGTTGTAAAATGGCAGAACACGGCGAATTTACAAAAAGGGCATTCTTAAATGGCAAAATTTCACTGTCAGAAGCAGAAGCAGTTGCAGACATGGTATCTTCAAAAAATGATATTTCATTAAATCTCGCCTTAAAACAACTTTTAGGCGAAGAAAAAAATTTAATTTTAAATTTAAGAGAAAAAATTATCAATGTAATTTCTCTGATTGAAACAGACCTTGATTTTTCGGACAGTGTTGAAAATATAGAAAAAAACAAAATTAAAAATCTTTTAAATGATATTTTGGAAACGATAAACAAATTAATCCATTCTGCCGATAAAGGGATAATGTTAAAACAAGGTATAAAACTTGTCATAACCGGAAAACCAAATGTTGGCAAATCAAGTTTATTAAATTCTTTATTAAAAAAGGAAAAGGCAATTGTTACACATATTCCTGGTACCACACGTGATATAATAGAAGATACGGTTAATATAGAAGGGCTTCCATTTAAAATTTATGATACAGCCGGCATAAGAAAAGCAAAGGGATTAATTGAAAAAAAAGGCATTGAGAAAACTATCAAAACAATAAAAACTTCAGACCTTGTTCTGTTTTTAATAGACGGTTCAAGAAAATTAGATAAAAATGATTTTAATATTTTCTCAGAAGTAAAAAGAAAAAATTTTATTATTGTAATAAATAAAAATGACCTGAAATTAAAATATACAGAAGAAAAAATTTCCGATATATTTAAAACAGAGAAAAACAGAATAGTAACAATTTCTGCTTTAAAAAACAAAGGCATAAAAAACTTAACAAAAATGATAAAAAATATTATAATAAATAAAGATAATTTTATTTTATCTGGTGATATTGTTATTTCAAATTTAAGACATAAACTAGCTTTAAAAAATGCAGCACAATCATTAAAAAAAGCAATTAAAAATTTAAATGCGTTTGAAGTTGCAATAATTGATATAAAAAATGCTATTAATTTCATAGATGGTATAATTGGCAAAATAACTGATGAACATATTCTTGATAGTATTTTTAAAAATTTTTGCATAGGAAAATGATATGAAAAAAACATTGATAACAACATCGTTTTTTTTAATTGTAATCATCTTAATAATAATATTTAAAAATGAAGTTTCAAATGTTAAAAAAAAATATTCACTAATAAAAGCAGGTGACCAGGCAATAAATTTTACATTAGGTATTTATGATTCAAAAAATATAACTTTAAATGACTTTATAGGCAAAACAAACATTATCCTTGCTTTTTTAAACGAAACACCTTTTTCCCAAAAAACAGAACTGATGCTTGAAAAATTTTATGATGATTATTTAAAAAAAAGAAAAGATATTTTGCTTTTTTTCCTGAAAAAATCAGGAAGTTTTATCATCATAGAAGAAAAAACTGATTATACCAATTTAAAATATAGAACTCTTTTTAAGAAAATTCCAGATGTTTATCATTTTAAAACTTTACCATCTATTTTATTTATAGACAGATATGGAATTATTAAAATTTTATATAATGGCTATTCTCCGACATTAATACAGGACCTTATTAATCAACTGGTATTTATAAAATGAATCTTAATTGGAAATATTTTTTTCTTCTTTTTTTATCTTTTTTAATTAGTTTTTTGGGTTTGTATTTATTAAATAATGCTTACTATAAAAAATTAGGCACTATTTCTGTTATTTCCGAAATTAATTTTTTAAAAGAAATGCCATTTCTTCTTAACAAACAAAAAATAAATACTCTTCCTATAGGACATGAAAATTTGATATTAAAAAATAATCCGTTATTTAATCTTAAAGCATCTGTAAAAGATTTCAACAATAAAAGTTCTATTTATGATGTTGATTTTATTTTAAATTATCAAGGAAAAGAACTTTTAAAATTTTCCTGTCTGATAGATGCAAGGTTGCGTAAATGAAAAAAATCCAGGTTTTATTTTTTTTATTTTTTGTTTTATTATTTATTATTCAGTATTTTTTTCTTATAAAAACACTTAAACATTTAAATTCTTTTATGCAATTTTTTTCTGTTTTTCAAAAAATAGAAAAAATCACTTCTTTTTCCTGTTCATTTGATGAAAATTTTGCTGATTTAACCAAAAATTCAAAATGTGCAATTTTCAAAATACCTTCATTAAATGAAAAATTTTTTATTTTAAAAGATTTTTTTGATTATGTAGTTATTCTTTATCATAACGATTATCTTTTCTTTAATTTACAACCATCCAATTTAAGTATAAGAATCCCTAAATCTTTTTATATTAAAAATATACATAACTTCAATTTTAAATATTTAAATAATACCCTGGAATTTTCCGCTTTAATAAATAATATTTATTATTCATGTGACCTTTCCATTGATACTCAATTTATCAGACTTCCTTTTTATGATAAAAGGTTTTTTTAAATGAAAAGACTTTATATTATTATCTTTTTAATTATAATATCTAATAATTTTTCTGTTTTTATATATGGGCTCTGGGAAAATTATAAAGCAGATAAATACATTGAAAAAACCAAAATTAAATTTCTTGAAATTTCGGCTCTTACACTTACCAAACATATCTTAGACGATATTACTTTTAATGATGTTTTGACACAGGAATTTTTTTATAAAGGAAATAAAATTATTTTAATTATAAAAAAAATAAAAAAGGATTTAATTGCAGTAGATGTCAGTATAATAAGCAATAAAAAAAATTACTTTTCATCATTTATAAGCAAATATTAATTTAAATTTTAACTTGTGAATAATCCAAGCCTTAATTTTTTAAATATTAAAAATTTTGCTTAATTATTTTTTTATCCATTTTAAAAATTTTTCTAAATAATAAGTATTTAATATATCTTCTTTTTTAGCAAAACCACGGCGTGCGCACCCAATACCATAAAACATATAATCTAACTGAGATAAATTATGTGCATCTGTTCCTATAAATAGTTTAACCCCTTTTTTTAATGCTTCCTTTATATAAATATCTGTTAAATCTAGCCTTTCTGGATTTGCATTTATCTCAATCGCTTTGTTATAATAAATAGCAGCATTAAATATTCTTTCATAATCAATTTCATAAGGTTCTCTGAAATTTATTAATCTGCCACTTATATGTCCTATTGCATGTAAATATTTATTTTCCAATGCTTTTATAATCCGATCAGTCATTTCCTTTTTTGACATTTTAAAATTTGTATGGACAGAGCCTATTACAAAATCTAATTTTTTAAGTATCTCATCTGGATAATCAAGTGAGCCGTCCTCAAGTATGTCAACTTCTATTCCTTTTAATAAATAAAAATCTTTTTCTTTTTCATTTATTTCATCAATTTCTTTTATCTGTTTTAATAAATCATTAACAGTAAGACCCTTTGCCACTTTTAAACTTTTTGAATGATCCGTAATTGCTGCATATTTATAACCACGTCTTTTTAATTCAGAAACTATATCCAGTATTTTGTCAGAACCATCAGAGTAAGAAGAATGTATATGTAAATCTGCTTTTATGTCTTTATCTTCAACAAGTTTGGGAATTTTATTTTTCATGGCAAGTTCAATTTCATCACTTGCCTCTCTTAACTCAGGTGGAATAAATTGTAATCCAAGTTTTTCATAAATTTCTTTTTCATTTTCTCCTGCTATTTTTGTCCCTCCTTTAAAAAGACCATATTCATTAAGTTTATATCCTTTTTTAGAAGCGATTTCTCTTAATATGACATTGTGCTCTTTGCACCCTGTAAAATACTGTAAAGCAGCACCGAAACTTTTTTCATCAACTAACCTTAAATCAATCTGGACATTATGGATGGTATAAACAGATGCTTTTGTGTCACCTTTTGCATTTACAGTACTTACTATATCCAGCGAACAAAAACTATCAATAATTTTTTTATCAAATGAAGAAACAAGTATGTCTATATCGCCTACTGTTTCTTTCATACGCCTTAAACTGCCGGCTGCTGTAATTTCTATACCCTTATGTTTTTGCTTTAATTCATCAATTACTTTTTTGGCAATAGGATAAACAAATCCGAGCAACTTTCTTTCCTGCCCATTTTTAAATAACTGAATACCTTTTAGAATTTTTTCTTCTGTTTTTTCCCCAAAACCTTTTAAATCTTTTAACTTGTGTTCCTTTAATAATTTTTCTAATTCTGAAATGGTATTAATATTAAATTTATCTGCGATTTTATAAGCTGTCTTTGGTCCGATACCGGGTATATTTAAGAAAACTTCCACTCCTTTGGGTAATCCTTTTTTAAGTTCATCAAGATAAGTCAACTTCCCTGTTTCAATTAATTCTGCTATTTTTTTGGCAATGCCTTCGCCAATATTGGGTATCTCCCGAAGTCCTGCTTTTCCCCTTTCAGAATAAATATCTTTTAATTCTTTATTAAACGAACTTAAGAATTGGGCAAGTTTTAAATATGCACGTATCTTAAATTTATTTTCTCCTTTTATTTCAAGAAGTTCTGCTATCTGATATAAAATTTCTATGATTTGTTTATTTGTCACAGATTCCCTTGTAATTTATTTATAAATAAATTGTCCCTATGAATGACTTCTTCATAAAAAGAATCAGCCATAATTTTTTTAATTTCTAAGTTTTTTTTCCCTTTTATAATTCTTAAATCATCAGATGAATAATTTACTATTCCCTTACCTATCTTATTCCCGTTTTTATCAATAATTTCAACTGCATCGCCAAAAGAAAAATTACCTTCAATATCAATAATACCAACTGCGAGCAAACTTTTCCCTGCACCAAGCAATGCATTTTTTGCTCCATCATCTATTTTTATATTTCCTTTTGATTTTAAATTTAAAAATATCCATCTTTTTTTTGCATTAATTTTTACATCTTTTTTTAAAATTATTGTGCCTTCTTTTTCTCCGGCAACAATTTTTTTTATTACATCTTTTTTATTTCCATTTGCAATAACAAGTGGAATACCAATTTTATTTAAAGATGCTGCTGCTTTTAACTTTGAAAGCATCCCGCCTGTGCCAAATTCTGATTTCCCTTTTATCTCAATATCTGATATAATTTTATCTACATCATCTATTTCTGATATTAACTTTGCATCTTTTTCTTTTTCAGGATTTTTATCAAAGACACCATCTACTTTTGTTAAAATAATAACAATGTCAACATTTAAAAGACTACCAACTATACCTGCAAGAGAATCATTATCTCCAAATTTTATCTCCTCTGTTGCCACTGTATCATTTTCATTTATTATAGGTATTATTCCCCATGAGAGTAAAGTGTTTATTGTGTTACGCGCATTTGTATTTCTTGTTTTATCCCTGACATCTTCATGGGTTAATAATATCTGGGCAATAGGAATTTTATGTTGCTTAAAAAAATTCTTATATTCCTGCATAAGAACAATCTGGCCAACAGCAGCAATTGCCTGCTTTTCTGATAAAGAAAAAACTTTTTTTTGTAAATTAAGGCGTTTTAACCCTGAACCTATGGCTCCCGAACTAACTAAAATTATCTGTTTGCCAGTTTTATATAAATCAACAATCTGGTTTACCAGATTTTCTAAAAAAATTTTTTTTATCCCTATATCCCCAACAATCAAATTAGATCCGACTTTAATAAGTATTTTTTTATACATCTTTAACCTTCTTCATAATATGTAAAATTTTTATTCCCAATTATTATTAAATCTCCTTCTTTTACTCCATTGCTTTTAAAAAAATCTTCTATCCCTTCTTTTATCAGATACTTTTTAAAAACTTCCAATGTCTCTATATTATCAAAATCAAGCATTTCAACATATTTTTCTATTTTTTTACATTTTAATTTATACACTCCTTTTTCCAAGGTAATCAGTTCTGGTTTTTCAGTTTCAATTATCTTTGTTTCTGTTATTTTTTCACTTTCTACTGGTAAATCTTTTAAAATATTATAAACCTTTTTTACTATATTTTCTATGCCAATATTTTGTTTGGCAGAAATAAATTCCGGAACAACTTTTATTTTTTTAAAATTTTGTTTTATTTTATTTATTTCTTTTTGAGTCAACAGGTCAATCTTATTTACTGCAACAACCTGCGGTTTTTTCAAAAGTTTTTTATTATATTGGCTTAATTCTCTGTTAATCATTTTAAAATTTTTTAAGGCATCTCCCTGGGTGGGATCAACCAAATGTATATAAACCCGCGTCCTTTCAATATGTTTTAAAAAATCAATTCCAAGTCCTTTGCCCTCTGAAGCACCTTCTATAAGTCCAGGAATGTCAGCAACAACAAAAGAAGCATCATCTCCGTATCTTACTATACCAAGGACAGGATTTAATGTTGTAAAAGGATAATCTGCAATTTTGGGATGAGCATTTGATATTTTTGAAAGCAAAGTTGATTTCCCTGCATTTGCCATTCCTATAATTCCAGCATCTGCAAGTATTTTTAATTCAAGAATTATTTCTTTTTCTTCTCCTGGTTCTCCCTTTTCATAAAATCGCGGCGTTTGCCTTGTGGATGATTTAAAATGTGCATTTCCTTTTCCACCCCTGCCACCTTTTGCTATTAAAACACATTCTTTGTTTTTAGTTATATCTTTTATTATAGCTTGGGTTTTAGCATCCTTTATTATAGTGCCAAGCGGCACTTTTATGAAAAGGTCTTCTCCATTTTTACCATGCATATTTTTACCACTACCGTTTTCTCCATCTTCTGCTTTATAATATTTTTTATAATAGTAATCTACAAGGGTTGAAAGATTTTCATCCCCAACAATATAAATATTTCCCCCCCTGCCACCATCTCCTCCATCAGGTCCGCCTTTTGGCACATATTTTTCACGTCTGAAAGAACAAACTCCATTTCCACCTTTACCTGATTTAACTTTTATTTTTGCAAAATCAATAAACATAAATAATATACCTCAGAAATATTTTATAAAAAAATATTATTCAAATAAATTTTTAAAATAACACTTGTGTTTTATTTTAAATTAAAATGATAAAAATATTTTATTCCGTAAAAATGCGTTTTCTAATACATTTTTACGATTTATTATAACAAAATTTCATTCCCTTAAAAATAAAAACGAATATTTTTGTTTTTAGTAGTATTTTCTTATATGGATTTGGTAAATATAATTTTTTTAAAAAACCTGCTTGGGGATATTATCTTTTAAATTTATTGTGTTACTAAAGGTAAAACATCTACAACTTTTTTATTTGCGGATGTTTTAAATTTAACAACACCGTTTATTTTGGCAAATAAAGTATGGTCACGTCCCATACCAACATTTTCTCCGGGATAAATCTTCGTCCCCCTTTGTCTTACTATTATACTTCCACCTGTAACTACACAGTTATCGTATCTTTTAACACCAAGTCGTTTGCCTGCGCTATCACGCCCGTTTCTTGATGAACCTTGAGCTTTTGTATGAGCCATATTTTATCACCTCTTTAATTTAAAACTTCTATCTTTTTTATTTTAACTTTTGTAAATTTTTGTCTGTGACCTTTTTTGCGTCTAAAATTTTTTCTTCTTTTAAACTTAAAAACAATAATTTTGTCACCTTTTACTTCTTTATCTAAAATTTCAGCTGTTATTTTCACATTATTTAATACAGGTGTTCCAACCTTTATATCATTATCTTTTACAAGCAAAAGGACCTTATCAAAAGTTGCTTCATTACCATCAATATTTAATTTGTCAACATTTAATATATCACCTTCTGAAAATTTATATTGTTTCCCTGCTATTTCAACTATTGCATACATTTTAAAATCCTCCTGATAAATATAATCTTTTTGGTGAGCCGTCCGAGATTCGAACTCGGGACACCTGCCTTAAAAGGGCAGTGCTCTACCAGCTGAGCTAACGGCCCACCTTCTTAATACACAGATTTTTAATTTTACATATTTTATAATATATGTCAATTATTTTTTTTATAAACGTAAAAACACATTATAAAATGCGTTTTTACGGAAATATAAAATATTTTTGGCTTTTTTGTTTAATAATTTTTTATTTTTATAGCACATTACTTTGATTCACCTGTTTTTTAACTTTAAAAGCAAGTATACTCTTAAAATTCTTATTTGTTTATAAACCTTTTTATATTTTCTCTTTTTCCCTTAAAAACGCTAATGCGTTTTTCAGGTTATAATATTTAATTTATATAAAAATAATTTCATATAATAATAAGACTTAAAGCCATTATAGACATTCCAGATATAACACCTAATATTTCTGTATGCCCTTCTCCATATTCTCTTGCTGTTGGTAATAATTCGTCAAAAGATATATAAATCATAATTCCTGAAACAAAAGCCATTACAACACCAAATAAATTTTGGTTCAAAAAAGGATATAGAATTATAAAACCGAAAAGTGCACCTGCTGGTTCTGCAAGTCCGGATAAAGCAGAATATAAAAATGCCTTTTTTTTATCGCCTGTGGAATTATATATAGGAACTGAAACCGATATCCCTTCTGGAATATTATGAATTGCAACTGCCATTGCTATTGTTAAACCAAGTCTTAAATCAGAAGATGCAAAAACAAATGTGGCAAAACCTTCAGGGAAATTATGAAGCGTTATTGCAAATGCCGTAAATATTCCTGTCCTTAATAATTTTTTATGTTTATCAATTTCAGTATTAAATTTTAATTTTAATATGTCTTCTTTTTTTCTTGCTTCATGTGGATTTTGTGCCTGTGGAATTAATTTATCAATTAATGCAGATAATGCAATTCCTGCTAAAAAAGAAATAAATGTTGCTATTTTCCCTGACAATTGATTTGAGCGTGGTATTATTTCTACTAATGAAATATATATCATAACACCAGCAGAAAAACCCATGCCAAAAGAAAGAAATTTATTTCCCCTGCTACCAAAGAAAAAAGCAATAACACTGCCTAAGGCAGTCGCAAATCCTGCCAATAAAGCCAAAAACAATCCCTGAATTATATTATCCAATGGCAATTTTTTCCCCTTTAAATTTATTCTTTACTATAGATAATAGTTCCTGTTTTCCATTTATTTTATCCTGCCCCAATGCCCATATTATTACCCCTTTATAATTATTTTTTATTACGTAATCACATTTTTTTGATATAGATAATTTGTTATCAAAAGTTATTATAATTTGTTTTTTCCTGTTTATTTTATAAGGTACGTATCTTTTTTTATCAAAAATTTCTTGCCACCCGTTTTTATTGTAAAATTTTTTTATATCCCTGTATGAAACTGCATTTTCTTTATCTGAAGGTGTATTTTTATCATACAATTTTTTTACTTTATCAAATCTTCTGCCATAAAAAGAAAGTCCGGATAAAAGTTTGCTTTTATCAACTCCTTTTTCTTTTTCCCAGTATTTCATTGACCAGTCAATATAATCTTTACTTAACCCATCAAACCCAAAAAACAATGGAGAGTTATGCCCAGCCAAATCAGAATAAAAACCATAATAATCATAAGTCATAATATGCAAATAATCAAGATATTGATACATTTTTTTTATATCAAACCATCTACCAAAAAAATCTATTCCTGGACATGCAATACTTAAATAATATGGCTCATTAAATTTATTTTTCCCTTTTTTATTCAAAATACATCTTAATTCTCTTATTAATTTTACATAATTTTCACTATCTTTTTTTGACTCTGGAAACTCCCAGTCAATATCAAGACCATCTATATTATTTTCAACCACATAATCAGAAAGCCATTTAATAAACTGTTGCCTGTTATTTTTATCTGATACAATGTTTCTTATATTTTGGGTTTCTTTTTTATTTCCGCCACCAACAGATGCAATTACTCTGACATTAGTTAAATATGTTTTATCTATAATTTGCTTTATAATCTGGGAATATTTATTTAAATCCTTTCTATATGTAGAAATAAAAGCAACTGCAATATGTGTTAATGCTGAAAAATCTATATCATCTACTTTTAATATATTGGGATAAAACCATACCGGATAATAACCAACAACTATATTTTTTAAAAAATAGGCATTTTTATTCATAAACACCTCTTTACACTTTAAAAAATATGAAATTTTATTCAAAAATAAATGATAAAATTGATTTTTTTATATCAATTGCTTTTTCAGGACAAATTTCATGACAAACAAAACATCTTATACAATTATCATAATTACATTTTACACCTTTATTTTTTTCATATTTTAATGTTTTTGCCGGACATGCTTTTATGCATTTCAAACATCCTATGCATTTCTTTTTATTAAAAACAGGCTTATTAACACCTATATTTTTTGCCAATTTATATAAAAAAGCAGGTATATTTGATTTTAGATCAGTAGCAGGCTCTTTTATTTTTATATATACATTTTCTATATTTTCACCTTTTACTTCATATTTTATATTTTTATTTTTTAAAATAAACTTTTTATAAACATTATTCGTATATAACAAATCCTGATTAAGCCCTGTTATTTTTGCTGCTATATCGTCAACTTCAAAACCATTTATGCCTATTAATATTACACCCAACTTAACAGGTATTCCACCTGTCCCGGGGCCATTCCCTTCAACACCTAAAATTCCATCAACGATATTAAGATCCGGTTCTCTTGCTGAATAAACATCAACGAGCATTTTGGCAAATAGTTCTTTGTCTCGCCCGGCTTTTAAATGAAATTCAGGTTTTCTCATACCAGGCAAAATACCAAACATATTTTTTACACATAATGTTAAATACATAAGAGTATGTGTTTTTAATTTAGGTAAATTAATAATTTTATCTACCTGTTTTATAATAGAATCAACCTTAATTTTCCTTAAAATAAATTTTGTTTTGCTTTCTATTTCAATTTCCTCCTTAAATTCCACCAAATTTACTTTTTCTTCATTTATTACAGACAACATACCATTTTTAAAAGCTGCTGATTTAAAGCTATTTCCCGGTGCGGGACTGTCTCCAATATATATTTTATCTGTTACTTTTTTTATTAATTTTATAATTGCTCTTAAAAATTCCGGATGGGTATTAATGCCAGTCTCCGGCGCAGAAGAAGAAAGCGAATTAACTTTGATCAGAACTTTTTCATTTTTTTTAATAAATTTCTCTATTCCGCCGGATAAAGATAAACCATTTTCTATTACACTTTGAATTTTTTCACTTGAATATTCATCACACTTTTTTATGATAACAACATTTTTCATCATGTATCATCCTGAAACGCATCTTTTATTATCTCTATTTTTTTTATTTTACCATTATCAACAATTACACCAACAACATCAAACCTTATAAAAGAATTAAACAGATTTTTTTTAAAAAGAAAACTCTTTGCAGCATTTATAATTTTTTTTTGTTTATATATGTCAACAGCTTCAAATGGATTTATATTTGATTTTGCTTCTCTTGCTTTTACTTCAATAAAAGTAATTACTTCGCCATCTTTACCTATTATATCAACTTCACCAGCTTTTGTAAAATAATTTCTCTTTAAAATCTTATATTTGTTTTTTTTTAAAAAATCAGTAACAGCGGCTTCATAAAAATTTCCTGTTTTTCTTCTATTTTGCATTCACATACCTTTTTCAATTATTTTCTTTACAGGCTTATATGTTTTTCTATGTATGGGGCATATTCCAAATTTTAAAAGTGCTTGAACATGATCTTTTGTTCCATATCCTTTGTGTTTACCAAAATCATAGTGAGGATATATCTTATCATAAAACCGCATAAGTTTATCTCTGTGAACTTTTGCTATTATAGAAGCAGCTGCTATTGATAAACTCTTTGCATCGCCGTCTTTAATGCATTTTATAATTTTATCTTTAATATCAGGTTTATTTGTCCCATCAATCAGAACAATATCAAATGGTTCTTTTAATTTTTCTATGCATTTTTTCATAGCAAGCATTGTTGCCTGCAATATATTAATTTCATCAATCAAATTATGTGAAACTTCGGCAATTGAATATGTATGACAGTTATTTATTATTACATCATATAATTTTTCTCTTTTTACTTCTGAAATTTTTTTTGAATCGCGAATATCTTTATATAAATCAACCTTTGAAAAATCTAAAATAACAGCTGCGGCAACAACTGGTCCTGCCCATGGTCCCCTGCCTGCTTCATCAACTCCGACAATTACATTGCCGAATCTTTTATCAAATTCATAAAGAGAATAAAAATCATTCATAATTATTTTTAATGCTTAATTTTATCCTTTTTATCTGTATAATAATCTTCCATCAAATAGTTATTATCATACAATGAATCATTATCCGTAATTTCAAACTGATTCTTTGATTTAATACTTTTTTTAATCAATTCAATTTCAATTTTTTCTAAAATTGTTTTTTCAACAAATTCATTTATCTCTATATTTTGTTCTTTACAAAATTTTTCAAGTTTTTTATAAGTTTCATTTCTTAGCATCATTTTTATTAGCATTTTTTACTCCTTTTTTTGGCGTTAAAAATTTTTTTAATTTTTCTTCTTTTTCCCCCCATAATTTTTCTATGGAATAAAATAAACGCGTTTCCTTGTCAAAAATATGGACAAGAATCTCGCCAAAATCAAGAACAATCCAGTTCTTAAACTCTCCTGTATCTTTATAAAATATTTTAAAACCATACTTTGCCATTTCTTCATCCATGTAATTATAAAGTGAACGCAAATGAGGTTCAGAAAGTGCAGTGGCTATGATAAAATAATCCCATATATCTGAATTTTCTTTCACATTAAAAATTTTTATATCATGTGCTTTTTTGTCTGATAAAACTTTAAGAATTTTTTGAACTTTTTTATTTACTTTCATTTTGCCGCTCCAAATTTAAATAGTAAAATTCCTATATTTTCCTTTTGTTCAGCATCAGGTGGCAATGCTTCAAATTGAAGACTTCTCGCCTGGGTTACCGCCATGTTATCAAGTTCAGGATAACCTGATGTTCTTACCAATTTTACATATTTAATAATACCATTTGGTAAAACAGAAATTTCAATTGCAAGTTCAGTTTCTTCCGGCAGTTTAGGCGGAAACTTCCACTGGATTTTTTTATACTTTCTAGTTGCAAGATCACCTGAAATTGACGGCTGACTACCGGCAATTACCTCTCCACCTGTTTCTTCTGCAAAATCTTCAACTACTTCTTCTTTTTCTCCATCAGATAAATCCTTTAAATTTTCCCTTGTAATACCTAAATTTAACTTTAACTTTTCTCTTTCAATCTTTTCAAGTAAACTTTTTGTATCAACTATCTGATTGTCAGATTTTTTTGCTCGTTCCTGTTTCTTTTTTACTGTTTCTGCAATTGTTTTTTGTTTTTTTTCAATGCCAATTGTTTTTTCTTCTTCGCCTTTTTGTCCTAAATATTCTTTTGCTTCAATTAAAGTTATATCTGTAATTAATGCAACTCTCTTTGGTTCAGTTTTAAAAACGCCAAGTGATAAAATAAAGATCAATAAAGAATGAAATAAAACAGAAAATAAAAAAGAAGTTATATCTATTTTATCTGCCATAATTATTTTTTAATTTCTTCTTTCATTTCTTCTGGAATTGTGCTTATTGCGAGTTTTTCAGCACCTGCATTTTTGGCTATACCCATGACTTTTACCACTGTCCCATGAAAAGTTGATTTGTCTGCTTCAATAATAACTTTTTTTTCATTGGATAATAACAATAACTTTTTTAACTCTTCAGAAAGAACATTTTCATCAAAAATTTCTTTCCCATTTAAATATGTTTTTCCGTCAGCCGTTATTCCTATTATGATTAATTTCTCAGGATTCTGATCTGATGGAGCATTGGCAGATGGAAGATTTATTTTTATATTTCCCTGCATTATAAATGGGGTTGTTACCATAAAAATTATCAAAAGAACAAGCATAACATCAGTAAGTGGTGTTATATTTATGTCTGTTATTATCTTTTCTCTTTCCCTTTTTTTAATCATTATTTTTCAAACCTCATCCAAAATATCTATTAATTCTGATGCTGCATTTATTGCTTCTGTTTCTATGTTGTCAATTGTCCTTACAAAAAAGTTATATGCAATAACAGCTGGCACTGCTACAAAAAGCCCAACCGCTGTTGCAACAAGCGCCTCTGCAATACCATTTGCAACAACAGAAGGACCACCACCTGATGATAAAGCAAGATCTTTAAATGCCCTTATTATACCCAAAACAGTTCCAAATAAACCTATAAATGGAGACACATTTCCTATTGAGCCTAAAACACCCAGATATCTTTGCATTCTTTCTGATTCATAATTTAATGCCCGCTGCATAGCATTTTCTATTTTTTCTTTTTCTTTGCTTTCACATATTAATCCTTCTCTTATAACAGAACTAACAGGACCTGGAGTTAACTGACATAAACTTAAAGCACCTTCCTTGTCTTTTTTAAGCAGCAATTTTCTTATCTTGTTCATAAACTCTTTAGTATCAATGCGTATTTTGGAAAATCTTATTGCCCTTTCTATTATTATCCACCAGGAAATTATTGATATTATTAAAAGCACTATTACTGTTATTCCTCCTTTTAATAACATCTGCCAGAAATTCAATTCTGAAAACATTTAAAATTACCTCCTTAAAATTTTATTATAGAACCTATACCTAAATTTAAATTTTTTTCCTTGTAATAATATAACAGATAATTTGTATTATTCAATAAATTATTTATATAACCAAATAAAGAAAAATTTTTATTTATATTTTTGGTAAGGAGTAAATCTGTTTTTAAATAAGGTAAAATTAAATTATCCGTTGTTCCGTATTGAACCGTTGCTCCATAAGTATGTATATCAAATTCCCAGTCAGATAATTTTAAATTAAGTGAAAATTTAAGTGAACTTTTCGGCAAATAAGTTATACAGGCACCTTTTTTAATTATATCATTAAATTCATAAATTGTAAAAAAATTAATGTATGGGTTGCTTATAGTTTCAATCTTTATACCTGAAAACCAGAAAGCAACATCCCTGTTATAAAAAGAAAATATATGAGTTTTTTCAATTTCATCAAGAACTATAAAATCCCTGATATTTTTATATCCATAATATATTTTGCTATTTAAGTTTAAAATATTTAAGTTTATACCTGTTTCAATATTTACACTGTCAAATGATGGTTTTAAATTTTCATCAGGAACCAGAAATGGTTTATTAGCATTTTTTATATAATCCGGAACATCCATCTGTGGTTTAAAAATACCATATATTGAAAAAACTGGAAAAATATCATAATTTATACTAAAAAAAGGACTTGCTCTGAAGTAGTTTGTTTTAAAATTAAAATTTTGCAATCTTATTCCGCCATGAAAAACTATTTTTTCAAAACAAAAAATTCCCTTTAATAAAACATCTATATTATAACTACCTATAATTTCTTTATCAAAAAGGAAAATATTTGATATAAAATAAAAAATTTCAGATACGAATTTAACTTTATTTCCTTCTTTAAATAAAAAATCTTTTGAAAAATCTATATTGTTTGTAAACCTGTTTTCTTTATATATATATGTGTTATCCCCTTTGCTTTGTGAAAAATAATTATATTTTAATTTAAAAGATAACACATAATCCATTATTTCTGTTGAAAAATCGGCATTTGCATTAATATCATCTAATAAATATAAATTTTTAAAAAAGTTATCCGGATATGGATTCTCAAACCTTAAAAAATTAATTTTTAACCCATAAATAGCATTTAAAAAATCATATTTGGTTTTAAACAAAGTAAAAATTTCGTTTGTATTTACTGCCGTTATTCTGTCATTTATTATTTCGTTTTTATAACTATTATGTAAAACATCAAGAACTATATCTGAATTTTCATCAAGTATACTGCCTAAAATTCCTTCTGCAAAAATATTTCCATAAGTGCCTATTGCTATTTTTAATTTACCGCTTAAAGACTTTTCTATATTTATTTCTTTTTTATGTGGCATAATTTTTTCTTCTTTTACATATTGTTCTGGTAAAAATATTTTTTCTTTTTCATATAGTATATTTTTTACCTCCTGAAGGTTCTCTAAAAGCCGCATTTCCCGGTTTAACATAATTTTAGTATCTATCTGTCCCTTTATAACAATTTCCGGAACTTTAAAATCAAATCCTTCGCCTTTTTTTATTTCAAGAGTATTTCCCTCTTTATCCGTTACAAATTTCCCTTTTTCATAATGCTTTGTCTCTAAAATATCTGAAATACCTTCATCTTCTTCCCTGGAAAAAACTGGTAAAATTATTAACACAAAAACAATTATAAAAAAAATTATCCTCTTCATTTTTCTTTACCTTTGCTTTTCTCTTTGCTTTTTACTTTTCCTTGTTCCTTTACTGGATTTAAAATTTTATGTTGCTCCTGTAATAATTCAATCTTTTTCTTTGCATAATCAATATACTTTTTATTTTTTGTAATTTCCGGAATTTTTTTATAGGTTGATATTGCCTTTGTTAAATTACCCTGTGCTTCATAAATTTTTCCTGCCGAATCAAGGGCTGTTATAACCCACATTTCCTCATTTTTAAAATTTTTATAAAGAGTTAAATACTCATCTGCCGCTTTATCAGACTCTCCTTTCAAATAATAAGAATCTCCTATCCAGAATTGGGCTTCAGCGGCTTTTGCCATTTTCATTGCAACCACTTTTCTGAAATATTTGATTGCTTCATCATAATTTTTTTCATCCTGAAAAATATAACCCAGATTCATAAGACTCCGCTCAACAAGTTTTAAATTCTTTCCTTTTTCAATGAGTTTATTATACCAGTTTTTTGCTTCATCAATATTTCCTAATCTTTTATTGGAAATCGCAATATTAAAATATGCATCATCTATATATTTGGAATCGTTAAACTTTTCTACTATAACTTTAAAATTTTCAATGGCTGCATTATACTCTCTTAATTTATAATAAGCAGTTCCGAGTTTAAAAACAGTTTTATCATAAAAATCAGTATTCTGATATTTTTTTAATAACTCTTTCCAGATATTTACTGCTTCATAATATTTTGATAAATTATAATATGATATTCCAAGCCAATAATATGCATTAGCGCTTAAATTATTCTCAGGGTATTTTTCAATGAATTCCGTAAATTCCTTTATTGCTGTATCATATTTTCCGACATTATAATAATGCTCTGCAATTCTGTATTTTATTTCTGGAGCAAAACTACTTCCCTTATATTTTTCAATAAATTCCCTGGAAAGTTCCACCGCTTTATCAAATTCCCCAAGTTGATAATAACTCCATTGCACTCCATATAAAGCATCAGAGACAGCGTAATGGTCAGGATATTTTTCTACTAAATTTTTATATTGTGTAATTGCATTTTCATATTCCCCTGAATTATAATAACAATCCCCGGTTTTTAATAAAGCTTCCTGATAATAATGAGTATCTTTATAATCTCTGATTATTCTGTCAAATGCGTCTTTCGCCTGAGAAAACCGATTCATTCTAAAATATGCCCAGCCAATTCTGAATAAACTTTCTGCTTTTCTTACCCTATCCTTTGCTTTAATCTCAAATTCTTTCCATAGTTTTATTGCGTTTTCAAACTCTTCTTTCCTGTAATAACAAAGGGCAGAATAAAAAATTGATTCAAGTTTTATTTTTTCATCTATATTACTTTCTGTCAGGATATTTTGATATATATTCAAAGCATCATTAAATTTGTAATCGCAATAAAGCATATTGGCAATCATGAATTTTGAATTTAATTTCATATCATTTTGTGTTGCAATCTGTCTTGCGTATTCAAACATGTTGATAGCATTTTTATAATCTTCTTTTTTATAAAAAATCCACCCCTTTGCATAATATGCTTCTGCTGTAATATCAGGATAATTTTTCTTTTCTTTAATAATTTCATTATAAATATTATCTGCTTCATCCAACATATTTAACTCATAATAATTATCAGCAATTTTTAATTTGGTTTTTAATTTAAACTCATAGGAAACATCTTTGGTAAGCAAATCACTATAAATATCTATTGCTTTTTTATATTCACCTTCTTTTGATAGACACCAGGCAATTAAATACTGCGCATTATATTCTTCTGATAAAAATTTATTTTTTATTTCTTCATAAATTTCCCTTGCTGCTATATAACGTTGCATTTTAATATTTATTTCTCCAAGCATATAATACGCTGCCTTTTTTAAATCTTCTATTTCATATTTTTCAATAATTTCCTTAAGCATATTTATACTTTCCGAATATTCTCCGATTTTAAAATAATAAAAGGCAAGGGCATATTCAGAATATGCAGCCGGAATTGTATCCGGATTTTCATTTAATACATTTTTAAATTGCTCTACTGCTTTATCATTTTTATTTAATGCTTCAAAACATAGCCCCTTTTTATATTTTGACCATATCCCAAGAATTTCATCTGTAAAATCCTTTATAATTTCATCATAAATCTGCATGGATTTATTATAATCTTCCATCATAAAATAATTCCATGCAAGATAATACTTGAGAATATTTTTTATTTTTATATTATTTTCTGTTTTTAATAAATTATTTATTAAAAAAATTGCCTTGTTGTAATCTTCCAGCGCATAATAAACATTTGCTTCTCTGAAATATACATAATTTAAAATCCTACTCTGTGGAAATTCTTTTTTTATTTTATTAAAATAAGAAATACTTTTTTCAGCAAGGTCTTTCCTGTCTTTTTTTTCTGTTGTAAAAATTTTTTCATAATATATTCTGCCTGAAAGATAATATACATAATCAAGAAATTCATAATTATCCACCTGTTCCAATTTATTAAGCATATTAAGCGCATCATCAAATTTATCAAGAAGAAAAAGATTTTCTGCCTTTAAAAGATAAGCATTTTTTATCAAATAACCATTTGGAAATTGTTCTATCATATTATCCAGATACCTTAAACTCTCAGTATAATTTTTTAATTGAAAATAATTATCTGCAAGCATGTAATAAATCTTTTCTTTGTATTTGGTTTTTGTATCAGGATATTGTTCAAGAATTGAAAGATAAAGGTTGATTGATTTTTTGTATTCACCAAGATTATTTTTATTTTCCGCATTAAAAAAAATTGCTTCATTATTAAATAAATATTTTTTTTCCTCGTTTATATAATTTTCCAATAATGTCTCTGAAAATTTATACTTTTCATCTTCATAAAATTCTTTTCCAATATCATAAATTCTGATTTGGTTTTCCTGTCTTTTATCAAAAAATCCGATTAAATTATTATTCTGAAAAAATGTTAAAATTATTAATGATATTAAAAAAAAATTTTTTTTATATCTTAAAAAAATAGCCCCTATCTTTTTTTTAAAAGACAGGGTCATTTTATTTATCTTTTTAATATTTAATTGGTAATTTTTTACGTGGGGTTGAATGTGGTTCATAAGGCGGTGTTTCTTTTGCCTTTCGAATTGCATCCTCAACTTCATCACGTGAAAAATCTTTTTTTATCTTTAAATTTTGTCTTGGATAAATTAAATCAGGATCTTCTATAATTGCTTTATTTGCTTTATATATCAATGGCCATTTAAAACTATTAGCGTATATATTTTTTTTGCCGGATATTTTCCACAAACTGTCTCCTTTAACAACTTTATATTTAGATACTGCTGTTTTAGGTGCTTCTTCTTCCTCTTCAACAGGCGGTGGAGGAGCAGATTCTTCGGCTAATTCCTCAACCGGCGGTGGCAATTCTGATGCACTCTCTTCTTCTGGTGGAGGCGGTAATTCTGATGAACTTTCTTCTGAAGGCGGTGGTGGTAATTCTGATACTCCTTCTTCTGCTGGCGGTGGCGGTAATTCACCAATATCATCTGGTGCGCCAAAAGATTCGTCAGCATCTGGTGGTGGTGGTAAAGCAAAATCATCCTGAGCAATAACTAAATTTGCACCAAAAGTAAATAAAAATACAACTACCGATAACACCAAGCATATATTTTTTTTCATTTATACCTCCTTTTTAAAATATTAGTATTGTGAAAAGTTTTTTATCCTTTTCACTTAAAAATCCTTTTATTCATATACTTTGGTTGCCTTTTGTTCCCTTTTTGTCAAAGTGGGATTTAGGGGGATTTACATACATCCATTTTCTTTTTCTCGCTTTCTTTTAATTTAAAATCTCCCCTAACCCCTCTTTATTAAAGATGGGGAAATGTATATTATTTTCAATACTTTTAGTATATATTTTAATCTCTGCCTTCTTTCTTTTTCATAGAACTTTTACATTATCAAAATATTTTTATTCTAAAATTTAAAACCTAATTTTGGAGCGGGAAACGGGACTTGAACCCGCGACTTTCTCCTTGGCAAGGAGACGCTCTACCACTGAGCTATTCCCGCTTTATACTTTATAATAAAGTATTTAAATTATAATAACTTTATTTAATATTGTCAATTTAAAATTAAATAATTTTTTATCTAATATTAATTGATTTATTATCTTTAATCGCATTTCAAAATATATAAATATATATATAATACCTGAGAATCTCGTTATTAGAAAATTGTGATCTTCAGGATAAAAAAATAATTAAAATATTATTAAAAACTTATAAATTTTTAAAACAACACTTTTTTTTTATCAAAAAAAATTGTGAATAAAAATAACGCATTATAAATTCAAAAATTATTAAATAAAAATGCTTTTTCTAACACGTTTTTACGGAATATCTTTAAATATTAAAACTTAAAGTAAATCCCAATCTATAAGCAGGAATAACCGGAAATTGCGCATGATAAGTCCAGTTTTGCCATATCCAGTTTGTAATTTCTGTTCCTGGTTCTGTTGCAGAGCCACCAAATTCTAAAAATAAACCAATGGTTAAAATCTTTTTATTATCTGCTATTAAATTAAAATCTGACCCAAAAATCAAAGCATAAGTAACTGCAATTTCATTTATAATATCGCTATATGCACGGCTACCGTCCTGATTACCAAAACCAATTTCAAAAGGCACAAGTCCTGCTGCTAATCCGATATATGGCTCAACAATATCATTTATGGGATAAATAAATCTTCCTCCAACCCTTCCCATAGTTGCTTTTGATATATAGTAAATATCATTATCTAGTATTGGTGAAATTGAAGAACTATGATTGGGATTTGCATCCCAGACAGCAATACCTTTTAAATAACTCCCTGCTTTGCCCATTAAAAGATTTGATCTTAAAATTGTTATATCCATAAATAATTCTAAATTTTCTGAAAAACGTAAAGCCATAATCATACCAAACATATAACCACCAAAATATTGTTTTTCAGCATTTTCGTCAACAAAACCCCAGAATCCGGCATCCTTATTATTTGTAAAAGAAACATCATTTGATAATGCGGCAATCACTTTCATTTTGAAACTCTCTTCTTTTTTTTCTTCATCTGCCATTATGTTTACACTAAAAGTTAAAACAACAATAAAAAACAAAATGAAAAATTTTTTCATAACTTGCCTCCAATTTAATTTTTAAAATTATTTTGTAAAAAACTCTTTAATTTTTCCAGCAATTGATGTTTTTTCATTTATTTTATCAACAATCAACTTAATTTTTTCTTCAGCAGCTTCTTCGCCTTTTTTTATAATTTCTATTTTTTTAGAAAGATCAAAAGGATTATATTTTCCTATATCCGGTTGTATTACTACCAATTTTTTTTCTATATTTTCTAATTTGGTATTTCTTTGAATCATAAGCTGCAAACTTTTCCATACTATACTAAAAATATCAACATGGTGAATATTTAACCCAAATGCCTTTGCTATTAAATCAACTCCTATTACAAAATCAGCACCTAAATCAAAAGCGGTTTTAACAGGTAAATTATTTAAAATTCCACCATCAACATAAATGTGTTCTCCCTGCCTGAAAGGGCTGAAAATTCCAGGCAAACTACAACTCGCTCTGACAGCATCTGCAACAGAACCTGAAAGAAATACTTTTTCACTTCCATCACATAGATCAGTTGCTAAAACAGCAAATTTTATTACAGAATCTTCAATATTTTTTATTTTAACATTATTATTTAAAATTTCATAAATTCCATCAATTGATAGTAAACCTTCTTTTGGTAAAGTAAACTTTAAGATTTTATTCCAATCAATCTTTAATGCAATATTTTCTATTTCTTCTGCTTTTTTGCCATCAGCTAAAAATGCTCCAATAAGACTCCCAACGCTTGTTCCGACAATTATATCCGGTATTATATTATTTTTTTCCAGAACTTTAAGTACTCCAATATGTGCATATCCATATCCTACACCTCCGCTAAGCGCATAACCTATCCTCATTTTTTTTTCTCCTTTAAATTTACTTTTTTAAACCCAAATCTGATACAACATTATCAATAATTTCAATATCAACTTTGGATTTTTTCATAAGAAACGCTTCTAAAAGTGCATTATCACAAATTGTATTTATCAATCGGGGTGTGCCACCGGAATATTTATAAATTGCATCAATTGCCATTTCAGAAAAAATTTCTCCTACCCCTCCTGCCACTTTTAATCTATGATTTATATAATTTATAGTAGATTGCCTGTCTAACTTTTTCAATTTAAATTTAACTGCTATTCTTTGTTCTAAAGGTGGATCAAGTTTAATATTTTCTTCAAGTTCTGGCATACCTATTAAAATCATAGTTAACAATTTTTGTCCTGGAACTTCCAGGTTTAAAAGCCCTCTGAATTCTTCAAAAATCTCTTTTGACTTTAACATATTTGCCTCATCAATAAGAATTATTGCCTTTTTCCCCTGTTCGTATAATTGCATCAATTTTTCATAAAATTGCGGTAATAGTTTTTGTTTTTCATCTGCCGGATTTTCAATACCTATTTGCACAGCTATCCTTTTTAATAACCATGATGCTGTTATCTCAGAGTGCACCATAACAAGTAAAGATTCAACATATTGTTCATCTTCTTCCAATTTTTCTAATACTTTTCTTGCCAGGAGTGTCTTTCCTGTGCCAATATCACCAAGCATTACAACAAGTCCTTTCATTGTCTCTGCTGCGTGCAAAATACGCATCATTGCTTCTTTATGCTGTTCGCTATCATAATAAAATCTAGAATCCGGAGCATTGGAAAATGGTTGTTCCTGTAAATTAAAATACTGCTCGTAGCTCATAATTCTACCTTTTATCTTTTGTTAAAAAAATTTCTGTTATTACAATTATCCGTAAAAACGCGTAAAAAAACGAGTTTTTATGGAAAAATAAAATATCTTTATCCTTTTTATTTAATATATTTTTATAATGCATTCTTTTTATTCACCAGTTTTTCTATTTAAATAAAATATAAGTATTATTTTAATTTGTTTAATAATATTTTTTTTCTGAAAAGTAAATATTTTCTATTGCACTTTTCAGGATTATATATAAGAAACCCTGTCAGTTGTTTTCTTTTTATCTTCTTTAATTTCTTCTTTTCCGTTGCCTTTTAATTTTTTAAGTTCATCTAATTTAGCTTTTGCTTCTATATTATCTGCATCTTCAGAAATTATCTTATTAAGTATTTGTTCGGCTTCATAAAATAATCCCTGTTTCATAAATATTTCTGCTGATATAACAGTTGAAAAAATTACTTTTATATTTTTTTCTTCTGATTTTACTTCCTGTTTTTTCCTTTCTTCTTCCTGCTTTTTCTTTTCCTCTTCCTGTTTTTTCTTTTCCTCTTCCTGCTTTTTCCTTTCCTCTTCCTGCTTTTTCTTTTCTTCTTCCTGTTTTTTCCTTTCCTCTTCCTGTTTTTTCTTTTCTTCTTCCTGCTTTTTTCTTTCCTCTTCCTGTTTTTTCTTTTCCTCTTCCTGTTGTTTCTTTACCTGAGAATCCACAGATGAAATCCCTGCATATTGAGAATAAACTTTATTAAGTTTTGTTTTTATTGATTCATTTAAAGGTTCTATTGCAAGGGCTTTTTGATACATTTCTATTGCCTGTTCAAAATCTCCTGTTTTTACAAAACCCTCTGCCATAGCAATTAATGCAGGAACATCTTCCTGAACATCTGATTGAGAAACAGGAGCAGATGATATTACTGTTTCTTTTATTTCAACTGGGCTTTCCAATATTATTTTGTCATGTGGTAAATCAGGTAATTTGAATTCTTCTGTTTTAAAAGGTTCATCTTTTATAGTTTGATGTTTTTTAGCATCAAAAATATTATCCTGAATTTGTGGTAATTTTACTGATTCAATTTTTTCTGGTTTTATTTTAATATCTTTTTTTAATTCAAAAACTTGCTTTTCTTTTACTGGTTCTGCTTTTGATTCTATAGTAAGTTTTTTAGCCCTTTCTACTATCTTGGGATGAGCGGGTTCCAATTCTTCTGCCATTTTTAAAAATTCGCGTTCTTTATTTTCCATCTTTTCTTTACTATAAATTTCTGATATTTTTATATAAACATCCGCTGCCTGTCTTTTTTTATTTTGCAAAGCCAAAACCTCTGCAAGTTTTTGTAAAATATCAATATTTTCCGGTTCTTTGCTTAAAATTTTATTTAAAATGTATTCTGCTTTGTCAAATTCTTTCTTTTTTGAATAAATATTTACAGCAACCATAAATTTGGCATTTGCTTCTTTTATTAATCCTTTTTGAAGATATATATCACCTAAAAGTTCCTGGGCTTCAGTATTCTCTTCATCTAATTTAACGACTTTTGTTAAAATAGATATTGCCTGGTCTAACTGTCCTTTTTCTTTATTTATTTTGGCGGATAAGAGCAAACCCTCTGTATGATTTGCTTTAAATTTTATTAAAACATCCAATTCTTTTTTGGCTTCATCAAATTCCTTTTTTACAAAAAGCACAGCTCCTTTAAAAAAATGAGCCTCTATACTTTTGGCTTCAATTGCTTTCTGGGCAAAAAAATCTACCTTTTCTATGTTTTTTTTAGCCCAGTAATACTCACATAAAAAAATATATTCCCGTTTTGTATCAGATTCACGTCCTTCTCTTTCATAAACTTCTGCGATTTTTTCTCTCATTTCAATATTGTCTGGTTGCAGTTCAATAATCTTCTGATAAACAGGAAGTGCTTTTTTATAAATTCTGTTTTTATGATATATTTCTGCAACCTTATATAAAAACTTTAATGCCTCTTCTTTCATTCCTTTTTCCGCATATAATTCACCAATTTTCTGATACGTATCAAAACTATCCGGATTTATTTGCAATATTTCTTTATATACATCAATTGCTTTATCAATTTCACCGTTTTCTATGAATTTTTCAGCTTCTGCATTTTTCTTTATCAGTATCTGCTTTTTTCTGTCTGCTTCAGGTAATTTATTAGAATCCAGTTTTGCAATTTTTTTGTAAATGATATTTGCTTTATCAGAAAGTCCCTGTTTGATATATGCTTCTGCTGTTAAAATATATGACTGATATGCAAGTGCATCTTCTCCTTTTTTGGCATATACATCACCAAGCATATTATGTATGTTATAATCAGTAGGGTCCAGTATTATTAATTTTTTGTATTCCATAATTGCTTTATCCCATTTCCCTTCCTGCGTATAAATCATTGCCATTTTAAGAATGTCTTTTTTATTTTCAGCCATAATTCAAAATACCTTTCAAAATATTTACATATTTTAAATTAATTATAATATACATCCCTGAAAATCGCAATAGTGAATTACATCCATAAAAACGCGTTAGAAAATTCGTTTTTACTGGAATATAAAATATTTTTATCTTTTTTTTGTTTAATAATTTTTTATTTTTATAGCACATTACTTTAATTCACCTGTTTTTTAATTTTAAAAACAAGGACACTCTTAAAATTCTTATTTGTTTTATTTGTTTATAAACCTTTTTTATATTTTCTCTTTTCTTCTGGAAATCGCATTTATTGAAAGATTGCGATTTTCAGAAGAAAAAATACAAAAATAATATATTATTTAAAAAAATAAAATATTTAAAACAATACTTGAACTTTATTTTAAATTAAAAAACAGGTGAATAAAAGAATACATTATAAAAATAAAAATTTATTAAATAAAAATATTTTTAGTTTTATAAATTTTTGTTATATTTTAATAAATATCCCAATTAATAATCCTGTTATAAACAATCCGCCTGCCAATTTGTTAAACCAGAAAGCCCAAACAACATACCATAAAGGCCAAATATCAGGAAAAGAATCCGGCTTTTTTTCCGGTTTCTGTGTATCTAAAATATTTAAAAAAGTTTTAAATCTTTTAATTGAAAAAAAACATAAAAGTGTAAAAGGAGTTATTATTTTAAAAAAAACCAGTATAATTGTAATTATATAAAACATAGCAGCGTTAATTTTTGTAAATTTTATTGCGTTTTCAAAACCAAGTAAAACTGGCAGAGTTTTTACACCCTTTTCCTCGTCGTTTTTATATTTATCAAGATGCTTACCTAAAAGAACATTCATAACAACAAGCCCATAAGGTATTGATGCCAAAATTATATTTAGATTAATACTTTTTGACATAACATAATATGTCCCGGCTGTAATTAAAGGGCCCCATATTAAAAAAATGGCAAATTCTCCAAGTCCTTTATATTTTAATTTTAACGGCGGAGCAACATAAAAAACACTCAGCAAAAAACCAATAACTGCCAGAACAATGACATAGATACCAATTTTCAATGTTAGATAAATAGCAATCATAAGTTCTATAAAACCAAAAATTAAAAAGGCTGACAATAATTCTTTTTCGCTGATTAAACCTGATACCAGTGGATGTGGTGAATATTGAACCCGTGGATAATCTTTTGTATCAAGCCCTGATTTATAATCAAAAAAATCATTTATTAAATTATTTGAAGCATGCGCTAAAATCAGAGCAATACAAATTAAAAAAAGATAAAATAAATTAAAATGGTTATTGGTAGCAGCGATCAAAGCACCTATTAATATAGAAGTTAAAGTCATAGAAAACACACAAGCCCTCGTAGCAATAAGCCATTTACTTACAAAATCAATATTTTCTCCACTGGGGATATTGCCTGTATCTATGATAAATTTCCATTTTTTTAATAATTTCATATTTTTTTCCTTTTTTGTCTCAAATTTTAATATATATTTAATAAAAGTTCAATTATTTTCTGAAAATTGCAACAGGGTATTGCAATCTTCAGGATAAAAAAATATTTAAAACAACACTTGTGATTTTATCTTAAATAAAAAATGGTGAATAAAAATAATAAAAACATTTTACTTTTCCGTAAAAACGCGTTTCTTATGCGTTTTTACCGGAGTATTTTTTAAAGTTTACTTAAATTTTATTAGATGATAAAATATAAAATTAATTAAATTAAAAGGTGTCTGGTTAAATGCAGCAAAAATTCATAGATAAATTTTTAAATTTAATAATATGCTGTATTATTTTTTTAATTCCACTTGCATTTTTTTTACCCTGTCATGAAAGTTTTGAAATGCCTAAAAGTACGGTTTTTTATGTATTTACTTTCTTTTTTTTAACTTTTTTTATTATAAAAATTTTAATATCAAAAAAATTTTTTGTTTCTGCATCTTTTTCAATTCCTGTTTTTGCTCTACTTTTTATATTTTCACTTTCTTTTATTAAAAGTATTATTATAAATAAATATGCATCTTCTATTAACTGGCAATTTTTAAAACTTATTTTATTTAATATTATTTTATATTTAATAATAATAAATATTTTTAACCGTAAAGATATAATTAAATTTATTTGTTTTTTAATTTTTTCACATTTTATTGTTGTTTTTTATGGAATTTTACAATATTTTGGAATTGATTTTATAAGATGGATCTCCTTTGGCGAAGGAAGAGTTTATTCCACAATGGGAAATCCTGATTATATGGCAGCCCAATTCAGTATTTTAATACCACTGATAATCACCCTTATTTTATCTCCTTTAAAAAATAAATACAGATATATGCTTTTTGCTTTCCTTATTTTAATGCTTTTTTTAATAATTGTATCTCATGGCCGGGGTGCCTGGCTTGGATTTTTAGGTTCGCTTTTTTATATGTTTATCATGTATGCTTTTCTTTACGGTAAACAATTTTTTATAAGATATAAACTGTTCTTTGTTTTGATCTTTGCTTTTATTGTTTTTCTTATTTTAATTTTTTCATTTCCTAATCCGCTTAATAAAAATCCAATAACAAACAGAATAAAAGATGGTTTAAAATTAACAAGCGATTCTGTTGTTATTAGGCTTTTTTACTGGGAATCAGCATTACAAATGGCAAAAGATAATCCTCTTTCAGGAGTCGGAGTTGGCGGATTTTCACTTAATACTCCTTTTTATCAAAAAAAAGTATATGATAGGTGGCTTAAAAAATATCCTTCCCTTGCCCAAAGGGTTGCACCACATGTTGAATTATATACACACAACGACTTTTTACAAACTCTTGCTGAAACTGGCTTTTCAGGATTAGGGATTTATCTATGGTTGTTTTTTACAATCCTGATAATATCAATTTATAAAGCAATAAAAGAAGAATATTTTTTATATAAAAGTATATTGCTCGGAATAACCGGTGCAGTTATTGCCTTTTTGATAAATGGTTTTTTGAATTTTCCATGGAGAGTTGTTCCAACACTGATTTTACTCTGGATTTTATTTTCAATTTTTTCTATTTTTGAAAATAAGAAAATAATAAATTTAAAAATTAATTTTAATCCCAAACCAATAATACTTTTATTATTTGCCATGTGTCTTGTATTTTCTGTATCACAGTTAAATTCTTTTTTTGCCAATATATGTATAAAAACAGGGCAATCTCTTTTTGCAAATGGCAGATATGAAGAAGCAAGGCAATATTTTGAAAAAGCTTTATCAGCAAATCCACGTGGGACTGATAAAATTGAACTTGTGCTTTATGCAGGCAATGCATACAATTCCTTAAATCAGATTGACAAAGCGATTTTTTATTATAATGAAGGGTTAAAAATGTTTCCAAATTTTATAGAAGCGCATTATAATATAGGTAATGTCTATATGAATAACAATATGATAGAAAAGGCAGTTGAAGAATATGAAAAAGTCCTTGCCTTAAACCCAAAATTCATAAACGCAATGAATAACCTGGCAAATATTTATTTTGCCAAAAATGAGTTTGAAAAAGCAATGTTGATGTATAAAAAAGCACTTGAAATAAAACCGGATAACCCGGATACAAGATTTAATTTAAGTGCAAGTTATTTTCGCTTAAAACAATATGACAGGGCTTACCTTGAATTAAAAAAAATTTTAGAATATGCACCTGATTACCAGCTGGCAAAAGAATGGATTGAAAAAATGAATGCACTTGGACTTGTAAAGTTAAAATAAAACCTTTTAATTATTTTTTACTATCCTTTTTAACCCTGCTTTTTTTGAGAATTCAATTATTTCCTCATACTTATAAATGTTGATTTGCTTATTCAATTCAGGATAGTTTTTTGCTTTATATTCAGGTCTATATTGATACATTATATTTAAATAAACATTTTTAGAAATATTTTCTGCAATAAATTTAATTACCCTTTCACTTTGGGCAATATTTTCTGGTAAAACAAGATGTCTTATAATCAACCCTTTTTTAGCAATCCCTTTTTCTATAATAAGATCTCCCACCTGTCTATACATCTCTTTAATTGCTGATGCTGCAATTTCAAAATAATTTTTTATACCAGAATATTTTTCTGCTATTTTATTATCTCCATATTTAAAATCAGGCATATAAATATCAATCATTCCTTCCAATAATTTTAATATTTCAACATTGTCATAACCATTTGAATTATAAACAAGTGGTATTTTAAGTCCTTTATTAATTGCACATGGTAATGCTTCAATAATTTGTGGAACAACATGCGTTGGTGATACTAAATTTATATTATGACAACCCATATTTTGTAATTCAATCATCATTTGTGATAATTCCTCTGGTTTTACAACTTTTCCATAACCCAAATGAGAAATATCATAATTCTGACAAAATACACATTTTAAATTACAATTAGAAAAAAATATGGTTCCCGAACCATAAATACCAACCAAAGGTTTTTCTTCCCCAAAATGTGGTGAAAAACTTGCAACAACTGCTAATCTTCCTGTTTTGCATAACCCCTTTTCATTTTTTAATCTGTTTACTTTGCATTTATTAGGGCAGATTTCGCATGATTCAAGATAATGTATTGCTTTTTTAACTCTTTCATTTAATTCAGATAAATTAAACAATTCAAGATAATTCATATTTCATTTAACTTCTTTTGCATTTCTATAAAATGAGTTCCTTTCCAATATAATCTTTTACATTGTTCACATTCATAAAAATCATTAAAATTTTTAAAAACATATTCTGGTATTTTGTCTTTAACTTTTTCCTTATTTATGCTTTTTAACGGATAATTACATTCCATGCATATTGTAAATGCATTATCAAATGACAGATGAAATTTTTCTTTTAAAATTTTAAACTGTAGAAATATATTTTCTTCTGTTAAATAAAAAATTTTGATATCCATTTTTAAAATTTTTGAATCAGATGTTATAAAAATCTGATTTTTCCGCAAATTAAAATTTTTTAAAAATTTTTGTCTCTCACTATTTTTTATATAAATTGCCGAATACCCAGCCATTCTTATCCATCTTGCAAGTTTTCCAAACATTGTATCGCATATAAATTCTGTTTTTTGTTTATTATTAAATTCCATTTTCCAAAGTTTCTAAAATAATTTCACCATAAGACGGATGTAAAAAAATTGTATTTTTTATACTTTTTGTACTTATCTCATTTTTTATTATTATTGATAATGCATTTAATATTTCTGCTATTTCATCTCCGATAATACACGCTCCTTTTATTATGTTTTTTTTCTTATCAACAAATATTTTTAAAAATCCGGCATCATTACCTTCTATAAATGCCTTTCCATTGGCTTTAAAAAAATATTTATATGTTTTTGTATTTTCATCTGTGATAATTTCGCCTACACTTCCTGCCTGTGGGGTTGAAAAAACTATTTTTGGAATTTTATCATACTCTATTTTATTTTTTTCTCCTGTTAAAATATATTGCATCGCAATTTCGCCTTCTTTTGATGCAATATAAGCAAGCATAGGTGTATTTATGCAATCTCCAACAGCATAAATATTTTCAGCGGCTGTTTGATAATTTTCATTAACTATTATAAATCCTTTTTCATCAGTTTTTATCCCTGCATTTTTTAAAAAAAGTTTTTCTGTTTCCGGTTTTCTTCCTGCTGCTTCAATTATAACGTCAAATTTTTCTTTTATTTTGTTTTCTCCGGTTGTAATCAAAACTTCTTTATCTTTTGAAATTTTTTCAATTTTACTTTCTAAAAGTAATTTAATATTCTTTTCTTTTAATTTACGCACATAATAATTCACACTTTCTTTATCCATCCAAGGTAAAACAAATGGCATAATTTCAATTAATGTTACATCTTTATTTAAATTATTAAAAAAACTGGCGAATTCTAGTCCTGCGGGTCCTGCTCCTATAATAAGAATTCTTTTAAAATCGTCTTGTAGATTATATAATTTTTCAAAGGAAAAAACATTTTCATCATTAAAAACTCTTTTTATATCTGAACCGGTTGCAATAATTATATTTTTTGCTTTAAATATTTTGCCATCTGCTGCCACTTCGTTTGCGGAAATAAATTTAGCTTCCGCGTTTATTATTTGAATTCCATAATTTAAAAGACGCGATTTTAAACCATCCCTTAAAATTTTTATTTTATTGAAAATTTTTTCTTTAATTAAACTATAATCCTTTTCAAATTTTGAATAATAAATAAAACCCTTTAATGGAATACAACCCGCATTTAAACAAACTCCGCCTAAATTATCAGGTTTTTTTTCAATAAGAAGTGTTTTTACATTATTTTTTGCTGCTAAAAAAGCAGCACTTATACCAGCTGGGCCTGAACCAATAATAATCAGGTCATAATAAAACATAATTTTATATTACCTGAAAATCTCTTTTATCATCTGTATTTCACTGCTGTTTAAAGGCATATCACTTCCGCTTAAATTTATTTCAACCTGTTTTTTATTTCTGAATCCGGGTATAACACAGCTTACAACATCCGAAAAAAGCACATATTGCAAAGCAATTCTTGCAAGGTCTTTTATATCACTACCAAATTTTTGTTTTAACATTTCTATTTTAGGTTCAATTTTTTCCAGCTCTTCTTTTGTAAATCTTTTATCGTTTTGTCTGTGGTCTCCTGGTTCAAATTTAGGTGGATTTTTAGAAGAAAATTTTCCGAGCAAAATACCCTGGGCAAGCGGAGAAAATGCAATAAATGTTATATTATATTCTTTCATAATTTTATAAACAGGGGAATTTTCTGTGATAAACTTATCATCAATTATATTTGCCCAACTCTGAATACAATCTGGTTGTATTTTGGGTATAAGCCGTAAAAAATCACTTTCAGAATATGCTGACAAGCCAATTGCCCTTATTTTTCCTTCTTGTTTTAATTTTGTAAATACTGAAATTGCATCAGATAAATATTTATCGTTTTGTCCAAAATCACCATGATGAAAATAATAAATATCAATATAATCCCTTTTTAAATTAATCAAGGATTGTTCGCATTGGTGTTTTATATGGGCAGGTTCATAAGCATGTTCTGCTGTTCCAGGGAACCAGCCAACCTTGCTTGAAATAATAACTTTGTTGCTTTTATTACCCAATGCCTTTGCAAGCAATCTTTCTGCCCTACCATTACCATAAACATCAGCATTATCAAAATGATTTACTCCTTTATCTATAGCGTAATTTATTGCATCTATTACTTCTTTTTCATCAACATCCGGCCAGCCATTTGGAATTCCATTTACCCAGTTTAAACCACCTAAAGTCCAGCAACCTAATGATATCTCAGAAACTTCTAAATCTGTTTTTCCTATTTTGCGATATTTCATATTTAATTTAATCTCCTGTTTAACTCAAATATTTATCTGCCATATATGAACTTCTCACATAAGATCCGCTTTCAACATGTAAAAACCCCATAGCAAACGCTATTTTTTTATAAAATTCAAATTCTTCTGGTTTAACATATCTTTTTACTGGTAATAAATTTTTATTTGGTTGTAAATACTGGCCTATACTTAAAAAATCACAATTTACTTCTCTTAAATCTCTGAAAACATTTAAAACCTGCTTTTTCTTTTCCCCCATTCCCAAAAGTAAAGCGGTCTTTGTCATTACCCCGTTTTTCTTTGCAAATTCAAGAACTTTCAGACTCCTTTTATAATCAGCACCTTTCCTTATATTATATAATTCAGGAACTGTTTCAATATTATGCCCAAAAATATCAGGTTCCTCCTTTATAACTTTTAAAATGGATTTTTCATCTCCTTTAAAATCCGGCACAAGTACTTCTACTTTTATTTTATTGTTGTATTTTTTTATTTTGCTTATGCAATCTGCAAATATAAATGCACCACCATCATCCAAATCATCTCTTGTTACCGATGTTATAACAACATATTTTAACTTTAATAGCTTTAACGCCTTTAAAATTTTTTCACTTTCTTTTATTTCAATTTTACGTGGAACGCCTTTTTTCACATTACAGAATCTGCATCCACGCGTACAAATATCGCCAAGTATCATAAAAGTCGCCGTATTATTTGAAAAACACTCTGATATATTAGGGCATCTTGCACTTTCGCATACAGTATTTATATCAAACTTATTTAATATTTTCTGAACACTGTTTAATTTTTTAAAATCTATTTTTTTCCTCAGCCATACGGGTTTAACTTTTATTTTCATTTATTTCGCCTTTTAAATTCCATTCATCCGAACCATATTTTTTTAAAATTAACTTTTCAATTTTATCTTTTTCAGCGTAAGTAATGGCTTCTTCTTTTAAATTTGCTTTTAAAATCTTTTTAAAAGCTTTTATAAAAATTTTTTCTGCTTCTTTTATTTCAATTTGTCTTTTCAATAATCTATTAAGACAGGTAAAGTTATCAAAATTGACTTTATAATAAAAATACTTTTTTATTTTTTCTTCACTTATATCAAATGGGATAGAACCATGTTGGAATATTATATTTTTTTTTCTAAACTGTGCATTTCCACCTATTTTTTTATTTTTAATTACAATATCATATTCTTCATTATCGGCAAAACAGAAAGAAGAACGACAACCAAATTTTTTCTGTTTAAAAACGTTTTTTGCAAAATTAGGTTTCAAATTAAAAGCCTTATAAAATTCAAGTAAAAACTCATTTATTTTTTCAAAAATTTCTTTTACCGATAATTTATTTGCATTTATATCCTTTTCAGAACAAACAAATGAATAGGTAAGTTCGTTATTGTGTAAAATAGCACCTCCACCTGTTATTCTTCTTACAATATACACATCTTCTTCTGAACAGAATTCTATATTTATATCATTCATTACATTCTGGTATTTACCAACAGAGATAGACGGGCAGTCCCATGTATATAATCTTAAAACTGGTATTTTATATTTTTCATAATAATAGATCATAAACTCATCAATTGCCATGTTTTCAATACCAGAAAGTTTTTGAAATGGTATTAAACGCCAATCTTTTAAATATCGCATTTTAATTTTAACTCCCTTGCTGCTTTAGTTTCATCCGGTCTTAAAATTGGTGTTTTTTCCGGAGCTTGTTTTATTTTATCAGGATCTTTTTCTGAAAGTTCCGCTATTTTTACCATAATTTCTATGAATTCATCAAGAGTTTGTTTGGATTCAGTTTCAGTTGGTTCTATCATAATTGCTTCTTCAACAACCAATGGGAAATATATCGTTGGCGGATGTATTTTATTATCAATAAGATATTTTGCAATATCAATTGCACGAATGTCATTTTTTAATTGTTTTTTAGCGGATATAACAAATTCATGCATACATTTTCTGTTATACGGTAGGTCATAAAAATTTTTAAGTTTTGCTAAAATATAATTTGCGTTTAAAACTGCAATTTCGGATACAGCAATTAATCCCTCTTTCCCAAGCAAAATTATGTAAATAAATGCCTTTAACAATACCTGAAAATTTCCAAAAAATGAAGCAACTGAGCCAATAGTGTTTTTTACATTAAAATCTAATTTGAATTTTTCATTTTCTTTTATAACTATGGGGACTGGTAAAAAATCAACTAACTTTTTAGAAACACCAATAACACCGGAACCGGGTCCACCACCACCGTGCGGAGTTGAAAATGTCTTGTGTAAATTTATATGAATAATATCAAATCCTATTTCTCCTGGTTTTAATTTACCTAAAATCGCATTTAAATTTGCTCCATCATAATACATTAAAGCATCATATTTATGAGCAATTTCTATTATTTCTTTTATATTGTTTTCAAAAAGTCCCAAGGTACTCGGAACTGTCATCATTATACCTGCAACTTCATCATTTATTTTTTCTTTTAAAATATTTATATCCATATTACCGTCTTTATCAACAGGTATTGAAATTATTGAATATCCAGCCATTGCAGCGGATGCAGGATTTGTTCCATGCGCAGAATCTGGAATTATTACAAATTTTTTATTATTCCCTTTATTTTTATGATAAGCAGCCATTAATAAAACGCCTGTTAATTCACCATGTGCACCTGCATATGGTTGTGTGGTTATTTTTTCCATACCTGTTATTTCACAGAGTAAATCAGATATTTCGTATATAATTTCTAATGCGCCCTGGACAGTATTTTCATCAATATAAGAAAGAAAAGGATGTAAATTTAAAAATTCTTTTTGCATTGCCAATTTTTCACATATTTTAGGATTATATTTCATAGTGCAAGAACCAAGCGGATAAAACTCTGTATCAACAGAAAAATTAAGTTTTGAAAGATTTATGTAATGTCTGATAATATCTAATTCAGAAACTTCCGGTAATTTAATTTCAGTTTTTCTTAAAAATTTTTCATCTATTTTTTTAATTATTTTATTATTTATTTTTCCAAATTGAACTGCTCTTTTACCCTGTATGCTTTTTTCAAATATTGTTTTCATTATTTAACCTTATAAAATCTCTTTTAAAATATCACAAAAAGCATCTATTTCTTCTTTTGTTCGTTTTTCTGTTACAGAAATTATCAGATAATTTTTTTTATCCTCATAAAAAAAGCCAGCAGGTAATCCACCTGAAAAACCTCTGTTTATTGTTTCTTTAACTAAAGCAAAAGCGTCTTTTTTGACTTCTGCTGTAAATTCATTAAAGGTATCACCTTCTTTTATTTTTAAATTATTAATTTTTGATAATTTTTCTTTCAGATATTCTGTTTTTTCCAGATTTAATAATGCAAGTTCTTCAAAACCTTTTTTACCTAAAAGTGAAAGAAAAACTGTTGCTCTTAAAGCGCATAATGCCTGATTTGAGCAAATATTTGACATTGCCTTTTCTCTTCTTATATGCTGTTCTCTTGCCTGCAATGTTAAAACATATGCCTTTTTACCTTCTTTATCTTTCGTTTCACCAACTATTCTACCAGGCATTTTTCTTAAATATTTTTTATCAACTGCAATAATGCCTAAATAAGGTCCGCCAAAACAAAGCGGAAGCCCAAGGGATTGTCCTTCTGCAACTGCAATATCCGCTTTCATCTCTTTCGGGGTTTTTAATATACCCAATGAAACAGGATAAAACACCAAAATTGCAGAAATTCCTTTTTCCCGGGCATATGAAAACAAATCCTCATAATCTTCAATAACACCGAAAAAATTTGGATTTTGTGTAACTATTGCTGCTGTTTCATCATCCAGTAGTTTTTTAATTTTATCTTTATCGGTATAAATATCTTTTAATTCAACCTCTGTAATTTTAATTGGTAAATTTATTGAATAAGTTTTTACAATTTTCCTGAATAACGGATTAACCCCTTTATCAATTATAATTTTTTCTTTATTATTTGTTCTTACAGCAATCGCAATTGCTTCATAAAGCGCGGTTCCACCATCATAAAGTGATGCATTTGAGTAATCAAGTCCGGTGAGTTGTGTTATCATTGTCTGGTATTCAAAAATTGCCTGTAAAGTTCCCTGGGACGCTTCTGGCTGATAAGGGGTATATGCCGTATAAAACTCAGACCTTGCACTTATTGTATCAACTGCCGCAGGAATAAAATGGTCATAATAACCCCCGCCGGTAAAACAAATTAAATCTGATTTGTTTTTGTTTGCTAATTTTGTTATTTTTCTTTCTACTTCTATTTCATTTAAACCCTCTGGAATATTAAATTTTTTTGTTCTTAAATTTTGCGGTATATCAGAAAATAAATCGTCAATACTATTTACCCCAATTATTTTTAACATCTGATTTATTTCTTCTTTTGTATGTGGTATAAAATCAGACATTATTATTTACTTTCGCCTAAAAATTTTATATATTCATCCGCTGTCATTAAATTTTTAATTTCATTTTCATCTGCTATTTCTATCTCTGCAATCCAGCCGTCATCATAGGGTGATTTATTAATAAGTCCCGGTTCATTTTCAAGCTGGGTATTTATTTTTATCACCCTGCCTGATAGCGGAGCATAAACATCTGATGCTGCTTTTACAGATTCTAACCCGTTTAAAACTTCTCCCTGCTTAACGATCTTCCCGATTTTTGGCAATTCAACATATGTTAAATCTCCCAATTTATGCTGTGCATAATCGGTTATTCCTATTTTCCCTGTCATTGCATCTATTTTTACCCATTCATGATCTTTTGTATAAAAATATCCCTGTTTAACATTCATTTTTTTCCCTCCTTAATTTTTTAGTGATGTGTTTTTTATAAAAGGTGGTTTTACAATCCTGCCTATTATTTCTGGTTTTTCTTTTCCTAAAAAAATTTCATTATTTTCTTTTGCATATTTTTTTAAAACATAAGCCATTCCGATTCCACAATTTAAATGTGGAGAAAAAACACCACTCGTTACATATCCTACTTCTTTTTCATCAATAAATACTTTGCTATTATGTCTCATAGTTTTTCTTCCATTAACTACAAAACCGCATAATAGGTAATTTACTTTATGATTGAGTAATTTTTCTTTGCCTGCAAATTCTTTTTCAAAATCAATAAATCTTTCCAGACCAGCATCAAGAGGAGTTATTTCTTCTGTTAATTCGTCGCCATACAACGGATAACCCATTTCTAAACGCAAAACATCTCTTGCTCCCAAACCAGCTGGTTTTACATCAGCAAAATCCAATAAAAGATTCCATATTTCTTCTGATTTTTTGGAATCAATATAAATTTCATACCCAAGTTCTCCTGTGTATCCTGTCCTGCTTATGATATATGAACCGTTTAAAAAGTTAAATTCATCAAAGGTATAATACTTTAAATTATTAATTTTTTCACCTGCAATTTTTTTTACTATATTCCTTGAAAGCGGTCCCTGAACATCTATTTTCATTGTTTTTTCTGAAATATTTTCAAAAAAAGTTTCTTTTGAAATTCTTTTTTTTATAATCTCTTCATCTCTTTTTTCATTAGAAGCATTTACAACAATCATCCATTCATCTTTTTTTATTTTATAAACTATAAGGTCATCAATAATTCCACCGTTCTCATTTAAGAGAAACCCGTATTTACATGTTTTTTCTTTCATTTTAATAACAGGAACTGTTGTTACTTTATCAAATGAAGAATTTTCAGGATTTTCTTTTATTAAAAATTCGCCCATATGAAAAATATCAAAGATGGAAACTTTTTCTCTTGTATGTTTTGTTTCTGCTAAAATACTCCCATAATGAACTGGCATATCCCATCCAGCAAATTCTATCATCTCCGCATTAAGTTTTAGATGCAAATTATATAAAGGAGTTCTTTTATTTTCCAAAATTTTTCTCCTAAAAAATTTGCATTATTTTATAATAGCATAAATTTAAGGTCAAGGAAAAATTACTACCCTAAAAACGCGTTTTTACGGAAAAACAAAATTTTTTTATTATTTTTATTTAATTTTAAAATGCATTACTTTTATTCACTAGTTTTTTTAATTTAAAATAAAACATGTGGGTTGTTTTAAATTTTTTTGTTTAATATTATTTTAAATTACAATTTTCAATTGCACAGTTTTCAGGTATAATTTTAATTTTAAAAAATGTATAATAGATTTTTAAAATTCAATTATACTACAAAGAAGTGCCAATATTATAATAAGTGTCGCCGCCATATTTTTTAGGCGTGAGCCATTTTCATGGCAAATGATATAAGGGGGTATATCTAAGAAAAGTAGGCGGCGACATCTATGTCATTTTTTTTGTCAATTATCATATATTTTTTTAAATATCATTTTAATTTTAAAATATAATTTAAATTTTGTCAAATGTTTTTTAATATGAAAATATTTTCCATAAATTGGGTTTTATTTTGCCTTTATTTAGTAAAATAAAATTGAACATTTATTGTCATAATTGTTTTTACGTAAAAATTTACTATGTGTCATTTGAATGGTAATTTATTTATTTTATGGATTTTTATTAGTATTAGTTTTTATAAAAATATAAAAAACTATTTAGAAAATGCGTTTTTATGGATAAAACATAAGTATTTTTTTAAAATTTTAATTTGTATAATTAATATATTTCATTCTTAATTTTTCAAAAAAATTGGTGGAGGCGGTGGGAGTTGAACCCACGTCCGAACCTGCTTTAGCAAAGGCTCTACATGCTTATTCTGGATTTTGATTTCGTATTATAAACTCCTCCAGACAGGATTTTATAATACTACTCTCTGTAAATCTTTTCGGATTAGTCCAGAGTAAAACTAAATCCGAGCAACCTGCTTTTGGTCCCCTTTGCTTCCTCGCAGGTTAAGAAAACAAAGAGGTGCTGCTTTTAAGCAGCGATTGCGTAATTTTCAGCGATTAATTTAACCCGACTTTTTACAGGGAATCGGAACCTGGCATGCACCTTTTGCCTACACGAGACCCGTCGAATCCAAAACGCCCCCTTCTTTTTTTTTAAAACTTATTTTACTTTTAAAGACCTTTTTTATCATTTACATATCTATTTTATATTTCTTTTCTTCTCTTTGCAAGTCCCTTTTTTTTATGTCTTCGCGCCTGTCATATAATTTTTTACCCTTTACCAGTGCTAATTCTACTTTTACTAAATTTTTTTTAAAATATAAAGATAGTGGTATTAAAGTCAATCCTTTCTGGCTTAATTTACCTATTAATTTTGCTATTTCTTTTTTATGCATAAGTAATTTTCTATCACGTAATGGCTCATGGTTATATATATTACCATGGGAATAATGTCCTATATGCATATTTATTAAATAAACTTCTCCTTTAATAATTCTTGCAAAACTTTCTTTTATATTTACTTTACCCTGCCTTATTGCTTTTATTTCTGTGCCTTTTAAAGCAATACCTGCCTCGTATTTTTCTAAAATAAAATAATCATGCAATGCTTTTCTGTTTGTTGTTATTATATTACCAGCCATATTTTATTTTATCACAACTATTTTTGTAAAATATTTTTCATCATCTACTTTCAATAATCCGTAATATACACCGCTTAAAACTTCTCTGCCCGAATCATTTTTTCCATCCCACATATACTTATATAACATTCCGCCTGTTTGATCTTCTCTGCGTAATATTTCTTTTACTTTTCTTCCTATAATATCGTAAATAATAAGAGACACTTTAGAATTTTCTGGCAAATAATATTGAATTGTTGTTCCACCAGAATATGGCGAAAAAGGATTCGGAAAATTATAAAAACTTGATTTTATATCTCTTTTTACAATATTTATAATATCTGAAACATAAGGAAACTTATTATCTTTTGATTCAATATATACAATTGCACCATTTAATTTTTGTAAAACTATATCAAGTGATTTTTCTATTGATATATTAAAAGTTCCTTCCTGGGCATTATCTCTTATGTCAATATAAAATTTAAAAGTTTTTTCTTCATTAAAATTAATAATACTGTTTATCGGGCAATAAATTGTTTTTGAATTATTCCATTGTGTTTCACTTAATATATTTGGCCCTTCTCTGATAATAACTTTTTCAATTTTCAAATTATAATCATCACTTATAGTTAATGTTACTCCTTCTGCATTATAAAGTGGTCCACCGCCATTTGGATTTTCTATTTTAAGGTCAATGACATTTATATTTTTTGCACCGGCACTGATTGTATCAAAATCGTATTTAATATAATCTGTTTTGGCTGAGTTTCCATAAGCAGTAACTGTTACAGGAACCACAACCGAAGCAGTTGAAAGAATATTATACCTGTCAATTGCATTTAATTCATATACTCCTGGTCTTAATATTCTTATATAAAAAATCTGTGTCCCTGATATCAAATTTTTATCTAAATCATAAATAACATCTATTGACGGTGTTGCTTCTATGCCAATTTTATTTGTTGCAGGTGTATAATCCTGCCAGGTTATTTCATCAACACAACGAACATAAAGTGGTATTATCTGCCCTGCTTCCTGTGGAACAGGTGTCCCTATAAAGCCAGGATACGCATAAATTGGGGTTTGCCCTGGCGCTAATAAAATTAAACTTATCAATGGTGTGTTTGTAGGGGTTATTGTCTGGGTTACTGTCTGGGTTATTGTTGGCGTTATTGTTGATGTTATTGTAAAAGTAATTGATGGTGTAATAGTTGCAGTTATTGTCAGAGTTGATGTTTGCGTTATTGTTGCTGTTATTGTATTAGTTGCTGTCTGTGTGATTGTCTGGGTTATTGTATTTGTTACCGTATTTGTAACTGTCTGGGTAATTGTCGGTGTTATTGTCTGCGTTATTGTCCGGGTTATGGTTTGCGTTGTTGTTTCTGTTGCTGTTTGCGTCACGGTTTGCGTAATTGTCTGTGTTTTGGTTAGAGTTATTGTTTGTGTTATCGTTACAGTTATAGTTTCAGTTATCGTCTTTGTTACTGTCTCAGTTATTGTTTGTGTTGCTGTCTGTGTTATCGTTTGTGTTATTGTATTGGTTATTGTCGGTGTTACCGTTGCAGTTATTGTTTCTGTTATTGTCTGTGTTACTGTTTGCGTTATTGTTTCTGTTATTGTCTGCGTTGCTGTCTGCGTTATGGTTTGCGTTGCTGTTTGAGTTATCGTCTGTGTTATCGTTGCAGTTATAGTTTCAGTTATTGTTGTAGTTGTTGTTTGCGTTATTGTTAATGTAATTGATGATGTTATTGTTGCTGTTATGCTTGGAGTAACTGTCGGTGTTATTATTATAACTATCTGTGTATATCCATTTGGTGTTGTTATCTTTGCATCTGTTAAATCATTTAAATAACTTCTATAATGCTTCTCTCCTATATCTCCTATTGCATTAAATTTTATTATGTCAAAATTTGTCCCTGAAAATACATTCCATGGATTATAAATAACTTCTATCCTATCGCTAACCTGGTTTATTCCTGTCCCTAAATTTGTGCTTAATCCACCGGTTATTACTACCCCTGATGGTATATTTATTATTACCTTTGTTATGTCTCCTATCCCTGCTGCTGTTACTCTATATGTATATTGCTTTTCTTCTCCACTTACAGCACTTACAGGCTCTATATACCCATTTGCTGCTGGCGTATATGTATTTGTTACTGTTATCGTTGCTGTTATGGTCTGTGTTATTGTTTCTGTTATTGTTTGCGTTATTGTTTGAGTTATTGTTTGCGTTGCTGTCTGCGTTATGGTTTGTGTTATTGTATTGGTTATTGTCAGTGTTACCGTTGTAGTTATTGTTTCTGTTATAGTCTGTGTTACTGTCTCAGTTATTGTTTGCGTTGCTGTCTGCGTCACGGTCTGAGTAATTGTCTGTGTTACTGTCAGCGTTACTGTTTGCGTTATAGTTGCAGTTATGGTATCAGTCATCGTCTTAGTTGCTGTCTGCGTTGCTGTTTCTGTTATAGTTTGTGTTATTGTCTCTGTTATTGTATTAGTTATAGTGCCTGTAAATGTCTCAGAAATAGTTTCTGTTATTGTTGTGGTAATGGTCGGAGTTATTGTCTGCGTTATCGTTTCTGTTTCTGTTTCTGTCTCTGTTATTGTTTGCGTTGCCGTGTCAGTTATTGCATACAAATTTTCTATGGCTATAAATCCTAAAAAAAATAAAAAAACACTTATTTTTATCCGTAAAAATGCATTAGAAAACGCGTTTTTAGGGAAAAACAAAATTTTTTTATTGTTTTTATTTAATAAATTTTTATTTTTATAAAGCATTACTTTTATTCACCCGTTTTTTTTATTTAAAATAAAGAACAAGTATTGTTTTAAATATTTATTGTTTTCAATAATATATTTTTTGTTTTTTTCACCTGAAAATCGCAATCTTTAAATAATACGATTTTCAGATTTATTATTTTTCTTTTTTTTAATATAATTTTTCAACCCTGCAAACATACATAATTACCAACATTTTTCCTTTCTAAAACTTTTAAGATATAAATTACTAATATCCCTCTTTATTATTTATTATATTATATTTGTATTAATTTTCAAAATGAAAAGATAAAAAAATTTACCTGTTTTTTGCTCTTGGATGTGCCTTTTCATACTCTTTTTTTAATTTTTGTATTGAAAGATGTGTATAAATTTGTGTGGTTGATAAATTAGAATGACCTAATAGTTCCTGAACTGACCTTAAATCCGCTCCTCTGTCAAGTAAATGTGTTGCAAATGAATGCCTCAAAGTATGCGGAGTTACCTTTTTTAAAATCCCGGCTTTTTGTGCATATTTTTTTATGATCATTTCTATACTGCGGGCTGTTAATCTCTTTTTATTTTTATTTATGAATAGTATCTTATCCTGGGATATTTTTTTTAATTCCTTTAAATATTTACTAAGCCAGTTTATTGCAACAGAACCTATTGGAACTATTCTTTCTTTATTTCCTTTTCCCAAAATTTTTATTTCTTCGTTTATAAAATCTATATTGTTAATATTCATGTTTACAAGTTCGTTTACCCTTATTCCACTTGAATAAAGCAACTCTAAAATCACCCTGTCTCTTAAATTAAAAAAATTATTACAATCAATACTTTCAAGTATTGATTCAACTTCTTTTTCAGTTAAAACGCCTGGTATTTTTTTTTCTTTTTTTGGTGTTAAAATATATTCAAAAGGGTTTTGCCTTATTTTTTTTATTTTAACAAGATAACGATAAAAATTCCTTAAAGCAATTATTTTTCTTGTTATTGAATTTTTATTGTATTTTTTTTTGAACATAAATTCCAGATAATTCCCAACTATTTTTTCATTAACTTCAACCGAATTTTTAGTATATAAAATAAACTGTTTTATATCCCTTTCATAATTTGATATTGTATGGGGTGAATAATTTTTTTCAAATGCGAGGTGTTTTTTATATTGTTCTAAAATTTCTATATCTTCATTTTTCATTTTGTTTATTATCATCCACCTGCTTTTTATAATTACATTTATTGCAATAAATTATAACCGAGTCTTTTTTCCTTTTTTCAAAAAGTAAAGCGGCTCCACATTCAGGACACTTTTCATTAACAGGTTTATCCCATACCATAAATTTACATTTTGGATAATTGCTGCAACCATAAAATTTCCTTCTTTTTTTGGTTGTTCTTTCTATAATATCACCACCGCATTCCGGACATTGTATCCCTATTTTATTTATCACGTTTTTTGTATATTTACATTCTGGATATTTTGAACAGGCAATAAATTTTCCAAAAGGTCCGAACTTAACTACAAGATCACTTCCACACTTTGGACATTTTTCATCTATTTTTTCTTCTTCCCTTTTTTCCGGATTTAATGATTTGGCATTTTTACATTTTGGATAATTTTCACAGGATATAAATTTACCATGCCTTCCCCATTTTACTATCATTTTTCCCCCACATAATTCACACTTTTCTCCTGTTTCACCTTCTAAATTTTTCTTTATATCTTCCATAAACGGTTTTGCCTTTTCAAGTGTTTTTTCAAATTCTGTATAAAAATCTTTAAGCAATTGATGCCATTCAACCATTCCTTCTTCAACAGCATCAAGATTATCCTCCATCTTTGCTGTAAACTCAACATTTATTATTTCCGGAAAATGTTTTTCCAGTATATCATTTACCAAAATACCAAGTTCGGTTGGAATAAATTTACCGTTTTCCCTTATAACATATTTTCTGTAAATCAAAGTTGCTATTATAGGAGCGTATGTGCTTGGCCGCCCTATATCTTTTTCTTCAAGAATTTTTACTAACGAAGCATCTGTATAAAAAGGCGGTGGCTGGGTAAAATGCTGGGTGTTTATAAGTTCAAGCAAAATTAATTTTTCGCCCTTATAAAGTTCCGGTAAATTTTTTTGTTTTCCGTTTTCTTTTTTTTCAATATCACTGTCTTCTTTATTTTCTTCATTTTCAACTATAATATCATAAACTTTTAAAAATCCATCAAACTTTAAAATAGAACCTGTAGCTGAAAATCCATAAATACCAGCTGCTATTTTAACCTTTGTATCATCATAAATAGCCGGAGTCATCTGTGACGCCAAAAATCTCTTATATATTAAAGAATATATCTTATATTGTTCAGGAGTTAAACTATCCTTTATTTTTTCCGGTTCGCGGTTGATTGATGTTGGTCGTATTGCTTCATGAGCATCCTGTGCTGATTTTTTACTTTTATAAAAATTAGGAGTATCAGGCACATATTTTTCCCCATACTTTGTTCTGATAAATTCCAATGTGCTTTTTTGAGCATCAGATGAAACCCTCAACGAATCAGTTCGCATATAAGTTATTAAACCAATCTGCCCTTCTCCTTTTATATCTATACCTTCATATAATTGCTGGGCAATCATCATTGTTTTTTGTGCTGTATATTTAAATTTTCTTGATGCTTCCTGCTGCAATGTGCTTGTAATAAATGGCGGCAAGGCTTTTCTTATTCTTTCCTTTTTAATAACTTCCGTAACTATAAAATCCTGTGTTTTTAATTCGTTGATTATATTTTCTGATTCTTCCTTTGTTTTAATTTTGATTTTTTCATTATTTTTTTCTGTAAGCATTGCTTCAAATTCAGAATCAGAACTCCCTTTGAGGCGTGCTTTTATCTGCCAGTATTCTTCTGGTTTAAAATTATCTATTTCCCTTTGCCTTTCAACTATGAGTTTTAAAGCAACTGATTGCACCCTTCCTGCTGACAAACCACGCCTTATTACTTTCCATAGCATAGGACTTATTTTATATCCCACTAACCTGTCTAAAATACGCCTTGCCTGCTGGGCATAAACAAGATTTTTGTTTATCTCCTTGGGAGATTTAATGGCATTTAATACCGCATTCTGTGTTATCTCATTAAAAAGAACCCTGTAAACTTTTTTTTCTTCTTTTTTACATATCTCATCTGCAATATGATATCCAATTGCTTCCCCTTCCCTGTCCGGGTCTGTCCCTATATAAATTGCTTCTGCTTTTTCTGCTTCTTTTTTTATTTCAGATAAAATTTTTTTCTTATCCTTCATTACAATATAAGTTGGGGTAAAATTATTTTCTATATCAACACCAAGTTTACTTTTGGGAAGGTCTTTAATATGCCCTTTTGTTGCCATTACTTTAAAATTATTATCTAAAAATTTTTTTATTGTATTTACTTTTGTTGGCGATTCAACAAGTAATATTTTCTTTTTTTTATCACTCATTTTGTCTCCAGGATAATCTCAAATTTTAATAAAATTTTTTCCACTTAACTGTTTTATAAGCCCTTTCATTTCAAGAACTGTTAAAATACTGTTTAGTTTGGTTATATCAATATTACTTTCAATTAAGATATTGTCAATATGTTTTTTATCATAGCTTAGCAAATTAAAAATTATTTTTTCGTCATCTGTTAATGAGACTTCTTTTTTATTATCAACTACATCTGCCATTTCATATTTTATCTCATATTCTTCTAAAATATCATAAAAAGAATCAACAAGTTTTGCTCCCTGTTTTATAAGGTTATTTGTTCCTTTTGATTTTTCAGAAAAAATACTGCCTGGCACTGCAAAAACATCTCTGCCCTGCTCTAAAGCATAATCCGCTGTAATTAATGCACCGCTTTTTTCTCCTGCTTCAACTATAAGCACACAATTTGAAAGCCCGCTTATCACCCTGTTTCTTCTCGGAAAATTTTGTTTTGTAGCAATTGCATTTAAAGGGAACTCCGAAATCAAAGCACCATTTAAAAAAATTTCATAAGCAAGCGGGTTTTTTTTAAAAGGAAATATTGTGTTCAGTCCATATCCCAAAACTGCAACTGTGAAAATATTATTTTTGATAGCATTTATATGTGCAATTGCATCAACACCACGCGCCATTCCGCTTATTATTGCCATGTTTATTCCTGATTTTGCTGCTTCATCAATTATTTTTTCTAAAGTTTTCTGGGCATAATCATCGGCTGCCCGTGTTCCAACTATACCGAGATTCAAATCGGTATTTATTAATTCCTTCCCAGCCACATATAAAACAGGTGGCGGGTCATAGATGTTTTTTAATATTTTTGGATATTCATTATCAAAAATTGTAAGAATTTTTATATTTTTTTGTTCTGCATCTTTTAATTCATTTTCAAGATTTTCAAAATTAAACTTTTTTATCTGAATAGCGATATTTTCTCCGATGCCATCTATATCCAATAATTCATCCATAGATGCCAAAAAAATATTTACAGCAGATTTAAAATGTCCCGTTAACCTGTTTATTTTAACGCTCCCTAAACCGTCTATCATATTTAAAGCAATTATTGCTTCTCTATCTGTCAAAATAAAACTCCTTTTTAACTTTACTTTTTATGGATTTTTACGATTTTACAATCTGATATTTTTCTTGTCAAATGATTTTAATTTTCTTTTATAAAAAATTTTATATGTTTTATTAAATAAATTTTATTTCAATTTCCGAACCTTCTTTGATCGGTGTTGTATAACCCGCCTTTTGCCCATCAACATAAAATTCAATTATTTTTCCTCTTAACTGCTGAAAATCAACTGGATAAATCTTAAAAATATTTGAAAGTATTAAATTTGTTTCAGTTGATTTAATTTCTATATTCGCACCATTTATTAAAAATTCATCCTCGCTTACCCTTTTCCCATTCATATAAATTTCATAATTTTCTTTTTCAATATCATAACTTTTACCATTTATTTTAACTTTTATTTTATCTTTTTGTGGAGATTTTAAAATATCCTTTATTCTGTAATATGAAGGAATTTCTCTGAAAGAAATTTTATCAAAATTTTTTACTTTATAATCTCCTGATACTTCTCTGCCATTAACCTTTAACTGGTAATTTCTTTGTTTTAAAATAACAGGCTCGCCATTTAATGTTATTATAATATCTCTTTCATTGGTGTTGTCAGGGTTAATGCCATGCTGAGCAAGAATTTCTGTCAATGTATTTACCGCATAATAAGTTATATCTGCCCTGTCTTTTAATGGCTCATCTACTGATATTTCTTTTCCATTACAAAAAACCCGCGGAGATATATTTAAAACATTTCCATTAAGTTCAACAGTTAAAAACAAATCCTGTGGTAAAATATCTTTTATCAAAGCTTTTGCATCTTTACCATCAATTGCTTCTGTTATGAATATTTTATCTCCGCTTTTTACATAATCATCAAGATTTTTCTGAATTCCGTTTATATAAATTTTTGCATGTTCTGCTCTACCGCCTCTTAAAATTTTCAATTCTCCATTTAAATTATATGTTAATGCATTTCCGGGTTTTCCATATAACTTTTTCAGTTCATAACCTTTTGCAAGTAATACATCAATAAGTTTGATATCCTGTTCAAGATTTAATATATACTCTTTTTCACCATTTATACTTATTTCTATAAACCCAAGCCCTCTTTTATAAATGGCTGTTTCTAATATACCAATCGGAGTTATACCTTCTGGTCCTTGTAAAATTTCTGGTATATTTTCAATATTTACTATATCCTTAGGCAAACGATTACCTACCCTTGTAACTGAAATTCCAAGTTTTGTAGCAATTTTTTCTTTTATTATTTTTAAACTGCTTCCTCCCCCGACTAAAACAACTGCCTGGGGTTGCTTAAAATTAAGGTCTAAAATTTTATCCGCTATATCAGTTGCTATTTCTTCTGTTTTGTCAATTATTGCCTTTATAAATTCTTCATAATTTATTTTAATATATTCTCCAAAAATATTTTTTACTTCAACTTCTTTTTCTGTTTCTATCTGTCTTTTTAATTTTTCTGCTTCATTAAAATCAATAATAAAACTTTTGCAAATTTCCTCGGTTATTTCATCACCTGCTTTAGGGATCATACCATAAGCAATTATTTTTCCCTTATCGGTTATTGCTATATCTGATGTCCCTGCTCCAATATCAACGAGGGCAAGATTCAAAAGACGCATATCTTCTGGTATTGTAACCTGTAAAGCAGCAATTGGTTCTAAAGTTATACTGTCTATTGATATGCCGCAATTTTTAAAAACCGATACAATGCTGTTAAACACAATTTTAGGTAAAAAAGTCACAATTGATTGTATTTCCAAAGTATCCCTGCAAAATTGCTGTAATGGATTTTTTATTTCTTCACCATCTATTTTAAATAAAACCGGACTGAAACCAACGCAGTAGTATTCTTTATTATTTTTATTTAAAATTATCTCATAAGCTTTTTTGACACTTTCCATTTCCATCTGGACAATATCTTCTTTTAGAATTTCCCCCTTTTTTTCTTTTTTTATATCAACTTTTTCTGTGATTAAATTTCTGCCTGCAAGTGCTGTTGTTGCTTTTTCTATTTTTATATTGTTCTTTTTTTCTATTTCTTCTACAACTTCTTTTACTATCTCAGTTACATATTCTATATTATGTATCTGACCATCAAGCATTGCTCTTTTTTTATGTTCTTTTAAAACCGCATCTTTGATTATAATTTTATTAAAGATAAGTTCTCCTAGAATTCCTGCTACTTTTCTTGTCCCTATATCTATTGAAAATACCTGCATTTTTATGATACCTTTATTGTATCCAATATTACTTTCACAGAAGGAATATCAGGTATTAAAAGCATATACCCTTTTATAACTTTTTCATTTGCTTCTAAAAATTCTGTCTCAATGGACAAAATATGAGTTGACATTTTTTCAAAACCCTCAGATACTGTTATTAAAATTGCACTTGCTATATCAAAAACCAAATTGGGAACAGAAGGCAAAAGCATAAGCCCTAAAAATTCATTTAATGCATTCATATACGCACCTGATAAAATATTGCCTGTTTCTTTAATTGCTGAATTTCCAAATTCCGAAAGAACTTTTGTCGTGCCTCGGGGTTTTTGTAAAAGCATATCAACTAACGACAGGGCACTGTCTCTTGTGAGTAAAAATAATATTTTAGCTGTAATATCACCTAAAATATTCATGATTATACCGGCAACCAGACTATTTGAATCTCCGATCAAAGTTGCAACATCATCAGTTTTTATCACTTTTACTTCAGGAACGGTTATCATTATCTTTTTTTTAATAAGCTGTGAAAGTGCAGTGGCTGCATGCCCGGCACCAATATTGCCTACTTCTTTTAAAGCATCAAGTTGTGCTTCAGACAAACTTAACAACGAAGATTCCATATTTTCTCCTTTTAATTTTAAAATTTATTCTGCTCATCTAAAAGCGCCTGTAAGTCAAGTATTAAACTTATTTTGCCATCTCCTAATATTGTAACACCGGAAAATCCTTTTGCATATTTTAAAAATTCTCCTAAACTTTTAATTGCTATCTCCTGCTGCCCAATAACTTCATCAACTTCCAATGCTATTTTTTTGTCTCTTACCTCTACAATAACTATTTGTATTATATCTTTTTCCTCTCTCTTTTTTTTAAGAAGTTCAGATAAGGAAAAAACAGCAATAACTTCATCTCTTAAAACAATAACTTTTTTCCCCTGAATTAATTTTATTGATTTAATATTTATTTCAAGAGTCTCAAGTGTATGAATAACAGGCAATGCATAAATATTACCGGATGCTTTTACAAGCAATGCCTGAATAATAGCCAGAGTTAAAGGTAATTTTAAAATAAACTTTACTCCTTCGCCAGGATAATTCTCTATTTTAAAAATACCACCTAAAGCTTCAATTTTTGTTTTTACAACATCAACCCCAACTCCTCTTCCTGCAATTTTATCTGCCTTATCCATTGTAGAAAACCCTGGCAATGCAATAATATTAACAATTTCCTCATCTGTCATATTTTTTATTTTTTCTTCACTTAATATTTTCATTTCCAATGCCTTTTTTCTGACCTTTAAAACATCAATCCCTTTTCCGTCATCAGATACTTCAATAATTATCGAATTTCTCTCTCTTTTAGCTGAAAGTTTTATTATCCCTTTTTTCCCTTTGCCTTTTGAAATTCTTTCTTCCGGCTTTTCTATACCATGTGCAACAGAATTCCTTATAAGGTGTAAAAGCGGCTCATTTATTTCTTCTAATACAGTTCTATCTATTTCAATGTCACCGCCTATTATTTCTGTTTCTACTTCTTTTCCTTCTTCAACTGCAAGGTCCCTTGCAATCCGTGGAAATCTTTCAAATATATTATTAACCGGTAACATCCTGACCTGTGTTACTTCTGCTTGAAGTTCATTTATTATTCTGTCAAATTCATTTACAGTATCTTTTAATATTTCAAATTGTTTATCTTTGGAAATCTGATCAAGCCGTATCTTTGTTATCACAAGTTCGCCAACCAGATTAAGTAAAATATCCAATTTTTCAATATTCACCCTTACACTCTGGCTTAATATTTTTTGCTTTTCTAAATTTAAATTAAGAGTATCAATCTGTTTTTCTTCTGTTTTATTTTTTTCCTTACTATCTTTTTTTATCTCATTTATTTCAACTTTTTTAATCTCGGCAATTTTATAAATAAGTTTTTCCACTTCTTCTGCTTTTAGTTTTGTAATATAGGCAATATAAAAAGTATTACCAAATTTTCCTTCTTCTAAATCCTTTGCACTGGGAAAGGACTTAATAACTTCTCCTTTTTCACTTAAATTCCTGTTTACCATAAAAACCCGAACATTTTTAAACACACAATCTTCAGCAAGAATTATTTTTATAGTAAAAACATTTAAATTTTGCTTTTGAGCTTCATTTAAAATTATTTCTTCAATTTTTAATTCCTGCTCTTCTTCTTTTAAAGACTCTTTTGTGTTTATTTCGTCAGGTAATTTAATAGCACCTGATTTTGTATATTCTTTGTATTTATTTATCAGTATTTCGTATCCTTCGGCTGTATCCAAATTATTCTGTGCTATATTTTCTAAAAATTTTTCTATTATATCTACACCTTTAAATAAAAGTCCTATAATTTCTTTATCTGCTTTTAATGTTCCATTCCTGATATTATCAAGTATATCTTCAAGAGAATGGGTAAACTCGGTCATTTTGTCATAACCCATTGTTGCTGCCATACCTTTTAATGTATGCGCCGCTCTGAATATATCATTAACAGGCGTTAAATCAAAAGGGTCTTTTTCGAATTTTAACAAAGCAGAATTAAAAATTTTTATATTATCCTTTGCTTCTTCTATAAAAATTTCCCTGTAATTATTAATATCCATGGTTTATTTATTTGTTAAATTTTTTATTTCTTCAATTATAACCGCTGCCATATCATTTATGGAAACTATCCTGTCAACAACGCCTCTTTCAATAGCTGATTTGGGCATACCGAAAATAACCGAAGTGTCTTTATCCTGTGCAATAACAATGCCATTTTTTTCTTTTACTTTTTCAGCACCAGCTGTGCCATCTTTTCCCATTCCGGTTAAAATAACACAAATAATTTTGCCATCAAAATTTTTAACAGCAGATAGTATAGTAATATCGGCACAAGGCCTTACTCCTAATTTAGGTGGTTTTTGATTTAATTCAACTTTATAAGTCATCCCTTCTTTTTTAACTTCCATATGAAAATTCCCGGGTGCAACCAAAGCACGACCTGGTTTTATTTCATCTCCATCTGCTGCTTCCTTTACCTCTATTAATGAAAGAGAGTTAAGCCGATTAGCAAGAGAAGTAGTAAACCCCTGAGCCATGTGTTGTATAACCAAAAATCCGGCATTTAAATCACGGGTCAATTGGGGAATAACATCGCTTAATGCTTTTGGACCACCGGTTGATGCCACAATAATGATTAAAACTTCATTTTTTAATTCTGTTTTTTTTTCTTTTAAAGTATCTTTTACTTTTTCTGTTTCATAAAATTTTATTTTTTTTATGTCAACAGTTTTGGCTAATTTTATCTTTTCGATTAATTCCTTTTGAATTTTTTTTATATCAATAGAAATTTCACCAGATGGTTTACATACAAAATCAAAAGCGCCTGCTTCAAGTGCCTGCATTGTTATATCTGTTCCTTTTTGTGTATAAGCTGAAAGCATAATAATCGGAGTTGGTTTTTCATTCATTATATATTTTAAAGTTTGAAGTCCATTAAGCCCTGGCATTTCAAGATCCATGGTAATTACATCAGGAGAGTTTTCTAAAATATATTTTAAAGCTTCTTTGCCGTCCTTTGCTGTTCCTATTATTTCTATTTCGTTATCTTCTTTTAGCATTTCTGATATTATTTTCCGCATAAAAGCAGAATCATCAACAACAAGAACTTTTATTTTTTCCATAAAAATTTTATTACTCCTGAAATGTTCTGTCAATTGCTTCCCAAACCCTTGCCGCCTGAAAAGGTTTTATGACAAAATCTTTGGCTCCTGATTGTATTGCCTCAATAACCAGCGCCTGCTGTCCCATGGCACTGCACATAATTATTTTTGCATCCGGATTGATTTTTATAATTTCTTTTACTGCCTGTATGCCGTCAACTTCCGGCATTATTATATCCATCGTAACCAGATCAGGATTAAATTCCTTATATTTTTCTACTGCTTCCCTGCCATTGCTTGCTTCGGCAATTATATTAATACCTTTTTTTGTAAGTATACTCTTTAACATGTTTCTCATAAATTTTGTGTCATCAACTATCAGTGCGGTTTTCAATCTTTTCTTCCTCCATTTTAATTATTTGAGCCATATCGTCTTTTTCTTCTTCTGTAAATATTTTTTCAATATTTAAAAGGACTATAATTCTTTCTTCAATTTTTATTATTGCTTCTATGTATTTACCACCTGCGCTTATAAGCGTTGATGGTGGTGGTAAAATTTCTTCTTTTTTAACATTTAACACTTTTTGAATTTCATCAACTATAACTCCTGCAAGCTGATTTTTCTGCAATTCAATTATTATTATTCTGCTTTCTTTTGTTTTTTCTTTTGATTCAAGATTAAATCTTTTTCTTAAATCAATTATAGGTATTATTTTACCGCGTAAATTTATTATTCCTTCCATGAATAAAGGTGCTGTAGGAACCTCTGTTATTTCCTTTATCTTTATTACCTCAACTATTCTCATAATATCAAAAGCAAACTCTTCATCTTTTATTTTAAAACTGACAACCTTTTTTTCCACCAAATAACCTCATAATATAAATCTGTTTACAATATTTTTAAGGGTTTCAACAGCCTGAGCAAGTTCCTGCGCCTGAGCTGCTATTTCCTGCATTGATGCTGTTTGCTGTTCAGTAGATGCTGATGCTTCCTGCGTTCCTGCTGCGGTTTGTTCTGCAACTGCTGATATTTCTTCAACTGCTTTAACAACTTTATCAGTATCCTGTGCTTGTGCTTTTGTTAAATTAAATATTTCGTTTGCTAAGGTTACCACCTTTTCTACAACATCATTTATTGCTTTCAAAGCATCTTCGCTTAATTTTACTGCTTTTTTCCCTTCTTCTGTTTCATCAACAGCATTTAAAATAGTTTTTTCAACCCCGCTTATTTTTTCGTGAATTTCATATACGAGTCCGAAGATCTCTTTTGCAGCACCTGCTGATCCTTCTGCAAGTTTTCTAACTTCATCAGCAACAACAGCAAAACCACGACCAGCCTCACCTGCTCTTGCAGCTTCAATTGCCGCATTTAAAGCAAGTAAGTTTGTTTCATCCGCTATCTCTGTAATTATGTTTACTATCTCTTCTATTTTTTCAGAATAGGTCCTTAAATCATCTATTGCCTTTTTGGTATTATCTGTAACTGAAACTATATCATCCATTTTTTTTATTGTTTCTTTCACTGCCTGTATTCCGTTATCTGTTGCCTCTTTTGCTTTTTTAGCTACCTCTAAAACTTCTTCTGAACGCCTTGCAACATTCTGTATTGAATTAGACATATTTTCCATAATACGTGATGTTTCCAAAGTTCTTTCTGCCTGCTGTTCAACACCGCGTGCTATCTGTTGAACAGTTGATGATATTTCTTCTGATGAAGCATTTATTTCTTCTGTTGATGCAGATAAATTTTCAGAAAGAGAAAGAATTTTTACAGTTACATCGTTTACCTGTTCTATTATACTTTTTAAGCCATCAACCATTTTATTTATAGTATCGCTAAGATTTTTTAAATATTGTTTTTCTTCTATTTTTACAGTTAAATTTCCCTCTGAAATCTGCTTAAAATGAACAGCAAGATTTTCAAGCATTTTATTGATTATATTTAAAGATAAAATTATATTTCCGGCTAATAAAACTAAAATTGTACTGAAACATAAAACAAAAAAAGAAAAACTTTTTAATTCAATCTTAAAAAAAATCAAAATTAACATAAAAAATAAAAAAACTATAAGTCCATAAATGATACCCATATGTATTAATCTTTGTATTATATCTTTTCTATCATATATTTTCATATAATTTTTTCACCTTTTGCATAACTTTTTACAATTGCCTTTTTTGTCACAACATCAAACTCTATTGTTCTGCCATAATTACTGCCTGTGTCTTCGCCTGATATTTTAATTCCTTTTTTTGAAAGTATTTCTTTTGCCATTTTTATATTTTTTTCTCCAATGCTTTCAGAACCTGATTTTATATCAAACATCGTTGCTCCACCGAAAATTTTTGCTTCAATATTATTAATACTCACATCAAGGTTTATAAGTTCTTTTATTAAATTTTCAATACCTGCATCTACGAACCTGTTTTCCGATACACCTTTTTTCTTTTGTGGAAGTATTGCATGAAGCATGCCTGCAATCGGTGCGTATTTATCATAACAAACAACAACAACACATGAACCAATACCATATGCAGAAAATTTAAAATATCCTTTTGCAACTTTTAATTCTCCAATGTTTACTCTTATGTTATCCGCCATTTACAACTTATGAACCTTTTATCGTTGCATCCAATGCATCCATAATTTTTATCATAGCATCTTTATCAGGGATAATAATCAATGTTGTTGAAATTTGTGATGTTTCTTCTATCATATCATTTTCTATTAAAAGAGCTTCTTCGTCTATCTCTGCAATTTCTGATGATATAGTCTGAAAAATGGCTTCTATCATATCAATGGCAAGAGCCGGAACAGAAGGCACAGAATTTAAACCAATAAACTTTGCTATTGCATTAAGATAGGCTGATACAATTATATTTCCTATTTCTTTTAAAGCTGATTGCTCATTTTCTCCAAGTTCTTTTGTTTCCCTGGTTTTTCTTTTCATAACCAAATCAAGTATGGGAAAAATTTTTTCCTTCGGAAAAATTATCAACGCCTTTGCAGTTATTTCACCGTAAATTCTTAAATAAACCGCTGCAACAATTTCGTTTTTGTTTTTTGCATTTTCTGTTATTTTTACAACAGGAATAAAATTTATGGAAGGAACACTTAATTTAATATTTTTTCCAATAAGCTGGGATAATGCTGTTGCCGCATTCCCGGAACCAATATTTGCAAGTTCAATTAATGCATCTTTTTGAAAATCAGAAAATTCTTTTTTACTCATTTTATTTACCTATAATTTTTCCGATTGTTTCCAAAACATTATCCTGATCAAAAGGTTTTACTATATAATCTTTTGCACCTGCCTGTATTGCTTCTATTACAAGCGTTTGTTGTCCTATTGCACTGCATATTATAATATTAGCATCTGGAATTTCTGAAATAATTTGTTTTATAGCTTCAATCCCGCCCATTTCCGGCATTATCATATCCATGATCAATAAATCAGGCTTTAATTCCTTAAACATCTGAATAGCTTCTTTACCGTTATTGGCTTCTCCAACAATTTCATAACCTGCTGGAACTAATATATTTTTCAGCATCATCCTCATAAATGATGCATCATCAGCAAGTAATATTTTTTTAGCCATTTATATCCTCCTGAATTTTTATATATTATAACATATTTTATTTTACATCACTACATATTAAAAGTCCAGTATTTTACCTGAAAATTGCAATAGAAAATTACAATTTTTAAGTAGAAAAAAATATTATCAATCAAATAAAATTTATTTTAAATAATAAGTGGAATAAAAGTAATACATAATAAAAATAAAAATTTATTAAATAAAATATATAAAAATATTTGGTTTTCCCTTAAAAACGTTTTTTAAAATGCGATTTTACGGTTTTATCCTTTAAAAGTAAACCAGGTATTGGATTTTAATATAAAAAAATTATAAATTTGTTTATTTCATCCTACTGCCAGCAATTATAAATCATTATTTATTAAATCTCTTTCCTCTCCAATATTGCCTGCCCAAGTGTTATTTCATCAGCATATTTTATATCAGCACCTGTTGGCAACCCCTTTGCTAATCGTGTTATTTTTATATTGTTTTTTATTTTTTTTATTTCTTTGTAAATATATAAAGATGTTGTGTCTCCTTCTACGGTATGATTCAGGGCAAGTATTGCTTCATGAATTTCATCATCTGCGTTTAATCTTTCAATTAACTCTCTTATTTTTAAATCTTCAGGCATAATTTCATTTATAGGATTTATAAGACCGTATAAAATATGATATACACCGTTGAATTTTTCTGTTTTTTCAATGGTTACAACATCTTCCGGTGATTCTACTATGCATACAATATTTTTATTTCTTGTTTTATCACTACATATTAAACAAATATCTTCTTCACTTATGTTAAAACAAATCTTGCAAATTTTTATATCTTTAATACCATCAATGGCATTTTTAAGTTCATCTGCTGCGTTTTGATAATTTTTCATTAAATAAAGAGTAATACGTTCTGCCATTTTTGGACCAACACCGGGGAATTTTGATATTTCATTTATAAGTTTTTTAATCTGATTTGGATAACTATACATTTTTAAAAAATTCCGGGGAAATTTATTCCAAGCCCACCTGTTATTTTTTTTGTTTCTTCTTCCAGCATTTCCTGTGATTTATTTATAGCTTCATTAATACCAGCGACAATTAAATCCTGAAGCATATCTATATCTCCACTTTCTATTAATTCTTTGCTTATCTCTACCTTAACTATCTGTTTTGCCCCGTTGGCAACAACTTTCACAGCTCCGCCACCTACTGTTATCTCAACAGTTTTTTGTTTTAACTCCTCCTGTATTTTTTGAAATTTTTCCTGAAGTTCCTGAGCCTTTTTTAAAAAATTATTTATATCTCCAAAACCTCTCATTTTTTAACCTCTTTAGTTCGTTTTTTTTATTTTTATTTCTGAAAATTCACCGAATATTTCTTCTAATTTTTTTACAACCGGATGATTTTTCACTTCTTCAATAATTACATCTTTCTGGATTTGCATTCTTTTTAAATAACTTTCTTTTTCTATAATATTAATTTTTATTTTTCTTTTAAATTCATCTTCTAAAATTTTCTGTAAAATATCTGTTTTTTTTAATATTCTTCCATATAAAAATGAATTGTCAACCAAAAGAAATAAAATGTTATCTTCAAAATTAATTATTGCACATTTTTGCAACGCCTGGACAAAATCATCTTCTTCTTTTAATGAAACAGCTCTTTCAATGATATTTTGCCATCTTTTATTTATAATTTCTTTTGTTAATTCTTTTACTTCTTCATCTTCTTCTATATCTTCAACAATAAATTTTTTTTCATCTTCGTCTATTCTTTCTTCTTTTATATCAGTTTTGTGTTTATTATTTTCATTTATTGTTTTATTTTCTACCTCTTTTTTACCTTCAACATTCAATTCGTTTTCTTTTATTTTTCCTTCACTAATTGCTGTTTTAAAAATAATATCAAGTAATGATATTTCCAAAGTTAGCCCTGCTATATGTGATTTTGCCAACATCTGTTCCATTTCAAAAAATTTTTGCAAATAAATTAATAGTTGTTTTTTATCTATATCTGCTGCTGCTTTCTTTAAAAAATCCAGGTCATCTGCTGGGATATTTTTACCAAACTCTTTTTCATCAATTTTTATAAGTAAAATATTACGAAAGGCATCTGTTAATTCTCTTACAAAATGTTTCAAGTCATATCCTTCTTCAAAAATTTTTTCTATATTTTCTATAAGCAATTTTATATCTTTTATTAATATAGCGGATATTATTCTTTTCAACATATCTCCTTTTATAATTCCAAGTAAATCTCCCACAATTTCTTCTGTAATTTTTTCGCCTTTTGAATAAGTTATTGCCTGATCCACTATCCTTTGAGCATCACGTAAAGCACCATCTGCATATCTGGCAATAGCAAATAGAGCTTTTTCATCCGCATCTATTTTTTCACTTTTTAATATTAACTTTAAATTATCAAAAATTAAATTGGCAGATAATCTTTTAAATTTAAACTGCTGACATCTTGAAAGTATTGTCTGTGGAATCTGCTGCGGATCTGTTGTGGCAAAAATAAAAATAACATGACTTGGTGGTTCTTCCAATGTTTTTAAAAGAGCGTTGAATGCTTCTTTTGTAAGCATGTGAACTTCATCTATTATATAAATTTTATATTTTCCTTTTGCTGTTCCAAAAGCAACATGTTCACGTAACTCTCTTATTTCATCTATACCGCGATTTGATGCGCCATCTATTTCAATAACATCTAAAGACGAACCATCTGTAATTTCCCTGCATGCACTACATTTATTACAAGGATTTTCTGTTGGACCTTTTTCACAATTTAATGCTTTGGCAAAAATTCTTGCTGTTGTTGTTTTTCCAACCCCACGTGGTCCAGAAAATAAATAAGCATGCATAATTCTATTTAGCTGTATTGCCCTTTTTAAAGGTATTACTACATGGTCCTGTCCTATAATTTCTTCAAATACTTTTGGCCGCCACTTTCTTGTAAATACAAGATAATCCTGTTTCATTTTTACCTTCTTTTTTATTTAATTTTAAAAATTTTCTTATATGCCATACCTGTCTTATCCTTGTATATGCTTTCAGTATATAAAACATTTTTTATTCCTCTGGTCAGGCATCCTTATATCATCTCTTTAAAAATTTTCTACCGTTGCTTCCTTCCGGACCTGGCGGGGTTTGAAAACCAAAAGAATGTATAAGACCCGACCTTCACCGGAATAAAAATATTTTAAAAATACTTAAGCATATCCGCGGATAAGTTTTTCAGCCCGGCATAAAGCGGGTTTCCGGTTACAGGGCACCGCTAACGCCCCGCTTTAAGGTATGGCACTTCTTTTTTTTAATAAGATCCAAATCAATCAAAAAATCTATACCATATTATTTTAAAAAAAGCAATAAAACCATCTTTTGTTCTTATCTTTTTTCCTTCTTCATAACTTCTTCCATAATAATTTATAGGCACTTCATATATTTTATATTTATTTTTTAAAATTTTTGCTGTAATTTCCGGTTCAAAATCAAACCCCTTTGACTTTAAATTTATTTTACTTATAACTTCGGTTCTGAACATCTTATAACAGGTTTCCATATCAGTAAGGATGGTATTAAAAAGTAAATTTGTAATAAAGTTAAGAATTTTATTTGCAATATAATTCCAGAACAAAAAAGCCCTGTGGGTTCCTAAAAATCTTGACCCATAAGTGACATCTGCTTTTTCTTCAATAATTGGTTTTAAAAGTTTTGGTAAATCCTGTGGATCATACTCTAAATCTGCATCCTGAATCACAGAAACTTCTCCTTTTATGTAAGGAATTGCTGTTTTTATTGCGGATCCTTTTCCCTCGTTTTTTTCTTTAAAAATTACTGTTATATTTTTTTTATTTTTAATTATTTTTTTAAGTATATCCCTTGTTCCATCTGTTGAACAATCATCAACAATGATAATCTGTTTTTTTACTTTATTTATTTTTACTTTTATTACTTTATCAATAATTTGCTTTATTGTGTTTTTCTCATTAAAAACTGGAATTATAATTGTCAAGATTTTAACTTTTTTCATCTTATTTAAACCTTTTTTGAGTTTAATTTCAGGAATAATAAAATAATAATAGTAAAATAAATTATAACCAAAAAATAATTGTATATTATATTATCATAAAAAGATGGAAAAAAATATAAAATTTTTTTAAAAAAAGAATTTTGTAAAACAGCATAAATTTTTTCTTTGCCGCTAAAATATCTAATTGCAGGAATTATCATTAAAAAATAAGATATAAAAAATGAAAAAGAAATTAATATCTTAAAAATTTTTGTTTTTATGAATTCTGTGCGTTCAAGAAAATAAGCTGTATAATAAATAAAAACCGGCAAAACCGGGATTAACTGCCTTGCAGGAGTCATTGAGCCCCCCCAGTCTTTCCATAAAAGAAAAAGTATATAATATGGCAAAATAAATAAAAGTTGTAATAACTTTTCCTTTTCTTTTTTAAAAATAACAAGCAATATACCCCATATAAATATAATACAAAAAGGGTTATAAATGAATAAACCATAATCTCTGTCAAATAGAGTTGCTAAAAATGCTTTTATAAAATGTTTTATACTGAATATAAAATAAAAGGATTCAGAAGTATAAATGCTTGTAAGTGCACCTGTTGCAGTTTTTCCATATATACTATAATAGTATAACATAAATAAAAATGCTGTTATTAAAACCAAAATGTTGTTTAGTAATTCATTCTTTATTTTTAATTTTTTTGATTTTAATAATAAAAAATAATAATAAAGATAAAAAATTACTGAAAATAAAGCAAGTTTAGAATGTATGAAAGGCAGAAAGGATATACCAATAAAAAATAATATATGATCTTTTTCTGAATTAAACTTTGTTAAAATCAATAATGCATAAGTTATAATTAACACTGCAGGAATTTCAGTTAAAACGAGTGAAGAATTTATTAAAAAAGGAACTGTTAATGCTGTTATAAAAACTGTTAAAAATGCAATTTTCTTTGAAATACCAGCTGCCTGCAAATAAAGAAATAAAACAATTATGAACAGAGCAGTTAAAAAATTCATAAAAATCTGAACACCTATTCTTTTTCCAAGAAAATAAGGCAGGGATATTAAAAATGGAAGCCCTGGTGAGTGAATTGAATAAATTCCTTTTCCAGTTTTATCTTTTGTATTATGAATATTTTCATATTCTAAAAAAGCCGGATAAAAATCCATATAAAATTTTGTATCTGTATAATTATTTTCAAGATTAAAATCCCTGTCATAAATTAAACTTTTGGCTATAAGTAAATAATGTGGTTCATCTCCTGTTGGCGGGTATATTGTTGTTATATATGTGGTTGTTATTACATAAAACAAAAATAGTAATAAGAAATATTTTTTTAATCTGTCTTTTAAAAAAACATTTATCGTATCATTATATTCATTGAATATGAATCTCAGCATAAAGAAAAATGCAATTGATATCAGATAAAATCCAAAAATCATTATTAAAAAATATCCTGGAAATAAAAAATGAACAAATTTTCCAAAAGGCAAATAAACAAAACCAACCATTTTTAAATTAATCATTTTTAATTTTTCATAGATAAAAAAATACAACGGCAAAATAAATAAAAGCGATAATGGAAGACAAAAAATTATAAAATTTTTATTTAATTCAGTTTTAACATCAATTCTATTTAGTTTTGCTGAAAAAATTGAAATTATCATATAAAAAACAGTATAAAACACACTAAAAAAAATCATTAAAAACGCAAGTAAAAAATAGTTGATTTTGAATATTGATAAATTTCTATCGCCTGCCTGTGATATAATTAAAAAAAATAATATACCTGATAAACCACCTGATAAACTTATAAAAATTGATTTTAAAAAAATTCCTTTAGGCTCTTGATTTTTCATATTAATCCTTTTTTCTATAATGATTCAATGGTTTTCTTCCAAGGACATAAACATTTGTTTTTCTTCTACCCCATTTAAGTGCTTCTTCTGTTGTATTATAACAAAGGTCTATTCTTTTTCCTTTTATTGCACTGCCTGTATCACCTGCCCAGGCAAACCCATAGCCTTCTATATATAAAAGCGACCTTAAAGCAATTATCTTAGGGTCAACTGCTGCTATGCCATATCTTGTTCTCCATCCAAGTTTTGTAATTCCTGCCCATTCTATATTGTTTGATTCGGGTGAAGGATCGTATGCCGTCGCTTCCATATTATATTTATAATGAACGTATGTTTCCTGTGGCACAGTTATTGGGTGTTTTTTTTCAGAAGCGCCAATTATCAATAAAGCATCTTCGGGTTTTTTTAGTATATCTGATTTAAAAATATTTTTTTCATATATTTTTTTACCCAATATTTTATATTCTTTCTTTACTATTTTTTTATAGCCATGTCTGCCTTCTCTTACCCATATTTTCCATCCCTGCTGGATATCGTTGGTTTTTTTAGATATTATTTTGAATGGTATATTTTCATTTTCAATATAATATTTTTTATTTAAAAAAAACAGAATACAAAATAAATAAAGTAAATATAAACCAAATAAAAAATATATAATTTTTTTCATACTATCATTTTTCTTGTTATAACGGAATATATATTATGAAGCCCTGTTTTACCTTTTAATTGAATCGGTGGCAATAATTCAACAACAATATAATTTTCTACAATATGATAAATATCCTCTGTAATTATAACCTGCCCGTCTTTTGCAATATCGCATAATCTGCTTGCAATATTAACTGTATCACCAATTACCGTATATTCCATCCTTTCTTCTGAACCAATATTTCCCATAATTACCTCTCCTCTTGCAAGTCCGATACCAAGTCCTACTGATAAATCAGAATCTATTTTATCTTTCCATTTTTTTTGCAGCATTTTAAAATTTGTCTGCATATCAAGAGCGGCAATTATTGCTTTATCGCAATCTACATAATCAGCATATTTAGGTGCTTCTTCAAAAATAGCCATAATTGCATCACCTATATATTTATTTACTCTTCCTCTGTTTTTATTTATTGTTTTAGTTGAAATATCAAAATAATCATTTAATATTTCAACAACATCTTTTGCATTATACTTTTCTGTTAATGACGTAAATCCCCTCAAATCAGAAAAAAGAATAGTTACTGTCTTTTTTTTACCCCCAACATAAATTTCATGTATCCCCCTGTTTTCTATTTCTGTTTTTAAAGATGGGTCCATATATATCTGTATCACTTTTGAAAATTTGTCTTTGTCCTGTTTTAAAGAAGAAAATAAATGCAAAAAAGAGTCAAATATATGCGCAATATCTTCATATAATTTACCTGTTTTTATCTTTAAAGAATATTTTACTGGCAAAATCTCTTTTTTTCTCAATTCAGAAATTAAATATCGTAATAACTTTTTGGCAAAAAATGTAAGAAAAAAATCAATAAAAAAGTAAATTATAAATCCAATAATAACTCCGGAAATTAATAAAGCTATGATTTCTTCGTATGGTGTTAAGACCAAATTTTTCTTTAAATTATTAGCAATAAAATCAGAAAAAGGGATAAAACCCATAGAAATTAAAATCCCTAAAAACAAACTAAATATAAAAATTATTCCAACGGGTATTTTTATTTTTTTCAAATTTATTTTCCTTTTGAAAATAATTTATTTATCTTATTCAATGTGTTATTATCAAACTTTTTTATAACAATATCTGCGCCTTTTATTTTTCTGTTTTCTCTGCTTATAGCTACACATTTCATTTTTGCTCTTTTAGCTGAAATTATACCATTTAAGGAATCTTCAAAAACAACGCATTCTTCCGGTTTTAATTTTAACTTTTTTGCCGCTCTTAAAAATATATCGGGGGCTGGTTTTCCCCTTTTTAAAAATGCCCCGTTTGCATCAACATCAAAATATTTATAAATTCCCATTTTTTTCAAAATTACTCCTGCGTTTTTACTTGATGTTGCAATTGCGGTTTTAATATTTTGTTTTTTTATTTCTTTTAAAAATCTCAATGCATCTGTATATAATTTGGCTTTTTCCTTTTTTATAATTTTATTAAAATAAAACTGCTTTTTTCTGCAAATATCATTGATTTTTTCTCTTGAAAATTCAGGGAATATAAAAGCTGCTCCTTTATCCCTTGGCATACCGTCAATTGTTTTTTTAAACTCATCAAATGTAAATTTTTTTCCATATTCTTTAAAAACTTTTTCCCAAGCTTTATAGTGAAGTTTTGCTGTTGCTATAACTACACCATCTATATCAAAAACAGCGCCTTTAAATTTCATTTATTTTACCTATGAAATAAATTCTTTAAATTTTTTAAAGTCTTTAATAAAAATTTTATTTTTTTTTGTATCAACAATCCCTTGCTTTTTAAATTTATTAAGCACACGCGTAACCGTTTCTCTTGTTAATCCTGCCAGATTTGCAATTTCCTGATGAGAAATCTCTGCTTTATTGTCTTCAATTATATCATGGAGCACATTTGCAATTTTTTCATCAGCACTGCCAAAGGCAAGATTTTTTATTTGTTTATCACATTTTACCAGTCTTTCTGATAGTGTTTTAATAATATTTAATGGTATTGATGGTTCTTTTCTGATTAAGTATTCAAAATCATATGCATCAATGCTTAAAGTAACAACATCGGTCATTGCTTGGACAGTTGCGGAACGTTGCTCTTTTGTAAGTAAAGCCATTTCGCCAAAACTATCTTTTTCTTTAAGTATAGCAATATTTTTTTCCTTCCCATTTTTATCTAATTTTAATATTTTGACTTTACCTGATACAATAATATGCAAATTATTCCCTGTTTCTCCTTCGTTAAAAATTACTTCTCCTTTTTTATAATTATTTTCTTTTGTATGAGCAGAAAGAATGGAAAGTCCTTTTTCAGACATTTCTTTAAATAAAAAAACCAATTTTAAAAAATTTATTTTTTGTTGTCCGGTAAGCATTTTTCTATATATCAAGATTTTTAACTTCCAAGGCATGTTTTTCAATGAAATTTTTCCTGGGTTCTACTTCATCACCCATCAAAATCGTAAAAATCTCATCGGCTTTTACTGCATCTTCTATATTTACCTTAACCAGTGTTCGTGTTTGCGAATCCATAGTTGTCTCCCATAACTGTTGAGGATTCATCTCTCCCAAACCTTTATACCTTTGGATACTGCAACCTTTTTTTCCTATTTCCTTAATTGTTTCCAATAATTCGCGCAAAGAAAAGATTAATTTTTCATCTTCATCTGTTTTAATTTTAAAAATCGGCTTTAAATTTTCCTGTTTTTCTTCTCCTTTTTCTACTTTTTGCAGAATTTCAAGTTCTTCTTCAAAAAGTTCATCCACATCTATATTTTCAGATTCTAATTCTTTTATCATTCCATCCATTACTTTAATTTCAGTTATCTCTCTTAAATCAGTTATTTTTATTTCACTTTTACTTTTTGACAAAACCTCTGTCATCTCCTCAAAAGTGCTTTTCTTTTTTATTTTTACAGAATATTTTCTTAAAATCTCTGCAAGTTCGTTTTCTGTAAAAGCATATTCTATTTTATTTTTATATTTTATTTCAAAAAATGGTATTTTTTTATATTTTTTTCTTGTTTTTATATAGTTTACTATATCCACCCCTGTTTTTTGTATCTTTTTAATCAAATGTTCAAGGTCTATTATGTCATTTAACAGTTCCCTTATTGCTTTTTCTGATATTTCTTTAGATGAAGTTCCTTTTTTTGTTAATTGATACAATTTAAAATCCTTTATTCCTTCTTCAATTAAAAACTTATTCATTTCTTTATCATCTTTTATATATTTTTCTGTTTTTCCTTTTTTTATTTTATAAAGCGGTGGCTGGGCAATATAAACAAAACCATTCTCAATCAAAGGCCGCATCTGCCTGAAAAGAAAAGTCAAAAGTAAAGTCCTTATATGAGCACCATCAACATCGGCATCTGTCATTATAATTATTTTATGATATCTCACCTTTGAAATATCAAAATTATCAACACCAATTCCACCACCGATTGCTGTTATTATTGTTTTTATTTCATCGTTGCTTAATACTTTATCAATTCTTGCCTTTTCAACATTTAAAATTTTTCCTTTAAGTGGCAAAATTGCCTGATACCTTCTGTCCCTTGCCTGTTTGGCAGAGCCTCCTGCCGAATCTCCTTCAACAAGAAAAATTTCAGAAAGGGCAGGATCGTTTTCTGAACAGTCAGCTAATTTACCCGGCAAACCACCAGCATCTAAAGCATTTTTTCTTCTTGCAAGGTCCCTTGCCTTTTTAGCTGCTTCTCTTGCCTGTGCTGCATCAATTGCCTTATTTATTATTCTTTTTGCTTCTGTCGGATTTTCTTCAAAATGAGAAATCAATTTTTCATAAACAAGAGAATTTACAATTCCTTCAACTTCTGAATTGCCAAGTTTTGCCTTTGTCTGACCTTCAAATTGCGGGTCAGGAACTTTAACGCTTATTATGGCAACAAGCCCTTCCCTCGCATCATCTCCCTGTATATCAAATTCAGAATTTTTTATCATATTGTTTTTTCTTGCGAAAAAACTTATTGCTTTTGTAAGAGCTGTTTTAAATCCGGAAAGATGTGTCCCGCCTTCTATTGTTTTTATATTATTTACAAAAGATAGTATGTTATCAGAATATCCATCATTATACTGAATTCCAACTTCTACCTGAATATTATCTTTTTCACCTGTTATATATATTGGTTTACTATTTAATACATTTTTGTTTTTATTTATTTGTTTTACAAATTCAATTAAACCACCATTAAATTGAAAAACTTCTTCTTTTGGCTCATCGCTTCTTTCATCACGTATTTTTATTCTTATTCCTTTATTTAAAAAAGCAAGCTCCCGCATTCTAGCAGATAAAACATCATAATTAAACTCCAAAGTCTCAAAAATTTTTTTATCAGGCTTGAATATTACCTTTGTCCCGGTCTTTTTTGCTTCTCCGATTACTTTTACATTTTCTTCCGGAACACCCCTTTCATATCTTTGATAATAAACTTTTCCATGCCTTCTTACTTCTACTTCCATCCATTCTGAAAGTGCATTAACAACAGATACTCCAACACCATGAAGTCCACCTGACACTTTATATGCTTTATGGTCAAATTTTCCACCTGCATGTAATGTTGTCATTACAACTTCAAGTGCTGACTTTTTCTTTTGCTTATGAATTTCTACAGGTATCCCTCTGCCATTATCATTAACAGTTATACTATTATCAGAATGTATTATCACGCTTATATCATCACAATACCCTGCCATTGCTTCGTCTATTGAATTATCAACAACTTCATAAACAAGGTGGTGTAAGCCATCTATTCCTGTGCTTCCTATATACATAGCCGGCCTTTTTCTAACTGCTTCAAGTCCTTCTAAAACCGTTATTTTATCAGCTGTGTATGAACTATCTTTTAAAGTCTGCTCTTCATCAACCTGATGAGTTTTATCTATTGACTCTTTTTCTTCTTTAGATATTTCTTTTTCACCAAAAAGTAAAAGATTTTCTTTTTTATTTATTTTTTCTTCTGTTTTTTTTACCTTTCTGGGCATAACTCCTCCTTTACTTCTTAAATCGCTACTGTTTTATTTTAAAAATTATATCTTTTAATTTTGTTGAAAACTTTTTATTTATTTTATCCATTATTTCCTTTTTCATATATATTAATTCAGATATTATAACACTATTGTCAACATAAATAAACAATTTGTTATTTAAAATTTTATATGGCTTTGTGAATTTATCATATCTTTCACCTATTATTTCCTGCCAATTTGAAAAAATCTCATACCCTTTCATTCTTTCCTGCGAAAAAAACTTTCCAATTTTATTTTTTTTAAAATATTTTTCAAGTAAATCTTTAATATGTTCCATTATTAATTATTAAGAATAAACGGACTGCTAAAATAAATGGTCCCTTTTGCAGAAATTATTATTTTGGATATATTTCCTCTCGGGCTTATTATATAATTATATGATGGTTCTATTCTAATAGTAAAAAATTTTAATATATATAATTCACATCCCAAAGCAGCAAGAATTGTATAATTGCTTTCGTTAAACTTTTTTGTTTCTTCTGTTACATATTTATACTGTTCGGATAATAAAGAAATGCCATTTCCAACTTTAATATATGGAACAAAAAAAACATTTGGATGATACCCTAAATAACCGTAACAATTTAAAAAAAATGATGTTGAATTATAATTATAATCATATTCTGTTTTATCCTTGTTTGTCATTTTTAAAATTTTACCTTCAAGTCCCAGTGCAAAAGCACCTGTTAAATTTAATAAAAATTCAGTTTCCATAGCGATACCATAATCAGCCTGATTTTTAAGGAGATCTGGTGTAAATGGTTTAAAACCAGATGCTCCTGCGGAAAAACCAAACCTGCCTGGCTGCTCATCAGGTCTTTTTAAACTTAAATAAATTTTAACAAGAGAAATAAAAGAAGGCGGCGGATCAGGCAAATTAATTTTTTCTTTAAAAAAAGGGATGTAATTTACATTCCCAACTTTAGGGTTGTTTTTTTTGTCAAAAATTGAATTTGATATGCTTTTCTCATCTATTACACCCCAAAAATTTTCTTTGCATTGAATATCTTTTATTCCATAATTTGTTATATTAACAGTGTTATTAAAAAAATTATTTTTAGTTATAAGTTCTGTATCTGACTTTTTAATATATACGGCAAACCTGTTCTTGTTAAAGGTGTTTTGAATTATACTATACTGTGTTTTCTCACCATCAACATAAACTCCATAAGTGTTATTATAAAAATAATTATCTTTTATCACAGCATTGGCAAAATGAAATAATTCTATTCCTGTGGAATTCAAAATATAATTATTGGATATCTCAACTGTGCTGCCTTCAACAGCTATTGTCCCCCGTATAAAAATTGCAAATTCCATTATATTTTTATATTTGCTTTCATATTTAATCCCTTCATAAAAACTTTCTCCATCTTCCGGTAAAAATCTTATTGGGTTATTTATATTCCCTTTAACATAAAAAACACCCTTTACAGTTATTTTACCGTCTTTTTTAAATTTTATTACAGTTCCTGGATTAACAATGACAATCCCGTTTTTTTCTATGCTGACATTTCCAGAGATAATATAAGGTGAATTTGCCTGAGTCCAGTTTTCTTTCTTATCTATAACACCTGAAATTGTTGTATCAGCATAGGAATAAAAAGTTAAAAAAATAAAAAAAATACAATATTTTATTATTTTAACTACTTCTTTTTCATTACTCATACAAAAAACTTAAAGAATACCTTTCTCATTGTTAAGATCAGGTAGTGGTGGTAATTCATCAGGTATTTTTTGTTCTTTTTCCTTGATTTTTTCTTCTTTATTCAAAAGTTCTTTTGGAACAACAACATCTTTACCGGGCAAATCTATTTTTGGTGTTATATCACTTTCTTTAAAGGATAGCAAATCATTTACAGATAATGTTTCTTTTTTTACTGTATTTTGTTTTGGCGCTTCGGTTGTTATATCCTGCATTATATTTCTTTGAATTTTTATACCAGTTTGCTGTTGTGCCTGTTGTTCAGTCACTTGTTTTTTTATTTCTATTGTTGGCTGTCCTGTGGTCTTTTCCGCGCTTTTTATTAATGAAATGACAAAAGTTTTTCCTTTACCTATTTCGGATTCTACCCATATATCACCGCCCATATTATTTATAATTGCTTTTATTATTGGAAAACGCAAACCAGTATTTGCAAACTCCGGGCCAGCTGAAGATTCAGGTCCATGAAAATTAATAAATAAACTATTGGCTTTTGTTTGTGGCATACTCATTCCAAAATCAGTAAATTTTATAAAAACTCTTTCTTTTTCTTCTTTTGTTTCTATTATTATTTTACTTCCACGTGGTGATACTTTTAATGCCTGGTTTAAAAGCTGGGTTATCACATTTGAAAGTCTGCCAGAATCACCAAGGCAATTTGTTAAAGTCGGAGAAAAATTTACTTTTAACTCAATTTTTTTAATATCTGCTTGCGGTTGTATGGCAAATAAAACATCCTGTATTATTGTATTAACATCAACTGGTTGTCTTAATAGTTTTATTTCTCCTTTTTCAAGTCGTGCAAGTTCTGTTAAATCATTTATTAATCTTTCTAATCTTGCTGACTTATTTATAACAACTCCTAAAAATTGCTGTTGTGCATCGGTTATTTTTCCTTCTCCACCCAAAACAGATGATATATAGGTTTTAATAACAGATAAGACCCCTTTTAATTCAGTATTCATCATTAATATTGCTTCCATTCGCATATTTTCTTTTTCAGCAGGAATTGCTGATTCCTGTGATTTTTTAAGTTCGCTTTTAAATTTTTCCAATTCCTTTGTCAAATCTGAGATTTTCTGGTTTAAAACCGCCTTTTCATCTGCCAACTTTTTATCAAATTCAATCTTTTGTTTTTCTACTTCTTTTTTTAATTTTATATTTTCTTCTTCTAAACTTACCTTTGTGTTTTCAATTATTTTTATTGCATCCCTCATCTGTGAAATTTCTGTGTCAAATTTTGCTGCTTCCCTTGCCATTTCTTCTTCCAATTCCTTTGCCATCTGTGATAGTTTAACTGCTTTTTCTTCTGCTGCTTTTACCCTGCTACGCAAAATTAAAATTGAATCAATTATTTTTTTGTAAAAACCTTTTTTAACTTTGGGTAAAAATTCTTCAAAAGATTCATCATCTATTCGCGATAAAGCCCTGATTATTTTACGCAAGGTTGTAAATGGTAAATTACTTACAAAATTTGCATATAATAAAATAATAAAAAATGCCACTATAAGTATTACATAAACAGGAACATAAAATGATTTATCAAAAAATACTGATTCGTATTTTCTGGATGTTTTACGCATAAAACCATAGTCCACATACGGAGTAAATACCCCGATTATAAATTCAAATGGCTCAACTTTTTTATAACCTAAAATGCCTTTGAAATTATTGTATGTTGCTTCTTTTACATTTTCGTCTTTTACTTCATCTGTGATTATACTTTTTAAATCAGGATAAATAAAAATATTTTCTGTGTTTTCTTTTGTTTTATCTGTATTTAATATTGTCTTACCTGCCATATCAAAAATTAAATTGCGGCCGTGAACCGACTGTGTTTCTTTTCTTATATATTCTGCCAATTCTGATATATTTTCTTTGACATATAACACAGAGACTAATCTTTCTTTAGTATCTAAAATTGGAATAAAAAATTCCGCATATCCAGCAGAAAAATTAATATCCCTTGATATTTTTTTTGAAGGCAGGGTTTGTAAAAATTTATTATTTCTGTTAAAAGATAATGTATTTAATTCTGGCTTATTTGCTATTAATGGATTACCATTTGTGTATAAAAGAACTATATCTGTATCAAACCTTTTTACCTGTTTTAAAAATTCATCTATTATTCTTTTTTTACCTGATTTTTGAGAATAACTTGAATCCTTGATAATTCTGTTCTGTAAAATCACAGAATATTTGTTACTTACTTTTTCGTCAGAAAAATTTGCTATTTTAACATTTATATTTTTCAATTTTTCAGTGACTTGCTCTTTAATTACACCTATTTCTTTCTGATTTTCAGCCCATAATATTTTTGATTGCATATTGTTTAACTGTGTAACTCTTAAATTATCATAATAATAAAGAAGACCTAGTGGTATTCCAAGTGATAAAATAATTATTATAAAAATATTTGTCATTATGGTTGATTTATTCATCAGCGCTTACTCCTTAAATAAAATTTTTATTCTTCTTCATCTATGATCCTTGCAACAGCACTGACTTTCTCAGTTTCATCTTTAATTCTTATCAGTCTGACTCCCTGTGTATTCCTTCCTATAACTTTTATATCAGCAACTTTTGTCCGAATTAAAGTCCCTTTTGTTGTAATAAGCATAAGTTCATCTTTATCCGTTGTTAATTTTATATCTACTATTTTACCCACTTTGGGGGTTACTTTTATATTTTTAAGTCCCTTGCCTCCTCTGCTTTGCTTTCTGTATTCGGTTATTTTTGTTCTTTTACCAAAACCATTTTCTGTAACAGAAAGTAAAGTTGAGTTCTTTTCACCATCTTTTAATATCGCGCAACCTATTACTTTATCATCTTTGCCTAATTTTATTCCTCTTACCCCCATACCGGTTCTGCCAATTTCTCTTATCTGCTTTGAATCAAATCTTATTGCCATTCCTTCTTTTGTAGCAAGAAAAACTTCATCTTTTTTATCTGTTATTTTTACATCTATCAAAGTATCATCTTTGTTAAGTTTGATTGCTGCTATCCCCGAACTTCTTGGTTTTGAAAATAAAGAGAGCCCGGTTCTTTTAATAAGTCCTTTTTCAGTTACCATTATTATATACTGGTCTTCGCTGAATTTTTCAACAGAAGCATAAGCAGCAATTTTTTCGCCTTCTGATAATTTTATTAAATTTGTTATTGCTTTACCTCTTGATTGCCTTGATTCTTCTGGTATTTCATATACTTTTAACCAATAACATCTTCCTAAATTTGTAAAAAACAGAATATAATTATGAGTATTAGAGACAAACATATTTTCAACAAAATCATCATCTTTTGTTGTTAGTGCAATTATACCCCTGCCTCCCCTTTTTTGTGCTTTGTAAATAGAAACTGGGGTCCTTTTAATTAATCCTTTATGTGTTATAGTTACAACCATATCTTCTTCTTTTATTAAATCTTCAATTGAAACTTCTTTTTCTCTTGCAATTATCTGTGTTTTTCTCGGTTCCCCGAATTTTTCTTTAACTTCTTTTAATTCTTTAACTATCAAATCTAGAATTTTTCTTTCGCTTGCCAAAAGTGATTTTAACTCTTCTATTAATTTTATCAATTCTTTATATTCTTCATTAATTTTTTCTATTTCAAGTGCTGTTAACTGCTGTAACCGCATATCCAGTATTGCCTGAGCCTGAATAGGTGTTAATTTAAAATTTTTAATAAGGGCATCTTTTGCTGCCTCAACATTTGCTGATGATCTGATAAGTTTTATTATTTTATCTAAATATTTAACTGCAATTTTTAATCCTTCTAAAATATGTGCCCGCTTTTCTGCTTTATCCAGTTCAAATTTTGTTCGTCTTATAATTACTTCTTTTCTGTAATCTATAAAATTTTCTAGTATTTCTTTTATATTAAGTATTTTTGGTCTTCCATTTACAAGCGCTAAAAATATAATTCCAAAATTTGATTTTAAAGCGGTATGCTTATATAACTGATTTAATATTATTTCTGCATTTTCATTTCTCCCTATTTCAATTACTATTCTTATACCTTCTTTATCAGATTCATCCCTTAAATCCGTTATTCCTTCAATTTTTTTTAATCTTACAAGGTTAGAAATATTTTCTAAAAGATTTGATTTATTTACAAGAAACGGAATTTCAGTAACAACAATTTGCTGTTTTCCTTTTTTGGTTTCTTCTATCTTTGCTTTTGCCTGCATTGTAATAGAGCCTTTTCCTTCTAAATAAGCCTTTTTAATACCATCTTTTCCTATAATGAATCCTCCTGTTGGAAAATCCGGCCCCTGAATAATCTTCATAAGTTCTTCAATTTTTACATTTTCTGATTTATTTTCAATTATATAGATGACTGCATCTATAACTTCAGATAAATTGTGTGGAGGTATATTTGTTGCCATACCAACAGCAATACCTGAAGAACCATTAATTAAAAGATGTGGAAATTTAACAGGAAATACAATTGGTTCTTTTCGCGATTCATCATAATTTGGAATAAAATCAACAGTATCTTTATCAATATCTGCTATTAATTCTTCTGTGATTTTTGCCATTCTTGCTTCTGTATAACGCATAGCTGCAGGTGGGTCACCATCAATGGAGCCAAAATTTCCCTGTCCATCAATCAAAGGCATTCTAAAAGAAAAATCCTGTGCCATTCTTACCATTGTATCATAAATTGCCATATCTCCATGCGGATGATAATTTCCCATTACTTCACCGACAATTTTAGCTGATTTTCTATATGGTTTACCGTAATGTAATCCCATTTCATACATAGAATAAATAATTCTTCTTTGAACAGGTTTTAAGCCATCCCTGATATCAGGCAATGCTCTGCCAACAATAACACTCATTGAATAATCAAGATAAGAAACTTTCATTTCTTCTTCTATTGTTGTTTGAAGAATTTGTGATGTTTTTTTATTTTCCTGTTCTTCTTTTTTTTCTATTTCCTTTTCCAAAATTATCCTCCGTAAATTTTACAAATTATTTTCTTATTGGCATAATTATATAAATAAAGTCGTCTCTTTCCGGAATTTTTATTAATCCAGGATTCATAGAGCTTACAAGGTTTATTTCTATTTCTTCATCTTTAATTGTCTTTAAAAAATCTATCAAATACATTGCATTATAGGATACTTCCATAGAATCACCATCGTATTTACTGTCAATTTCTTCCAGTGCTTCTCCTTCATCCTGAACAGAAGAACTTATTAATAATTTATTTTTTTCAAATTTTAATGAAACTATTTTTGATTTCTCCGATGTAATTGTTATTATCCTTTCTATAGCAGATAATATTTCTTCTCTGTTGATAATTGCTTTTGTAATAAAATCTTTTGGTATTACCTGCTTATAATTTGGATAATTTTCATCTATTATTCTTGAAATTATTTCTATATTTTCTGTTTTAAATTCTATTAATTTATCATACAAATTTATTTCAACAAATTTTTCTTCATCTTCTTTTATTATTTTAACAATTTCGTTTACTGTTTTTAATGGTATAATATATTCAAATTTTGCTTTTACCGTTTCTTTTATTTCTGTTTTATAAAAAGCCAGTCTATGTGCATCAGTTGCAACAATTTCAAGGTTTTTACCTTCAAGTTTCATAAAAACACCATTTAAATTTCTTTTTGAACTTTCTTTTAAAGCAGCATAAGATACAGAATTAAAAATATTTAATAGTAATTTTTGTGATAATTTTATTGTTTCTAATTTTTTTTCTTCAGGCTGAAGGGTTGTAAATTCTTCTGCTGGGAAACCTGGTATTGTATATTTTGATTTTAAACAGGTAAGATTTATATTATCATTTTTAACATTTTGAAAAACAATTTCTGCTTCTGGAAACTTTTTTATCAAGGAAACAATTTTTTTATTAACAGCAACCCTGCCTTCTTCTTCTATTTTTTCTACTTTGCATTTTATTTTAGCACTTATGTCAAGATCTGTGGATATGATGTTAACTATGTCTTTTTTTACATCAAATAATATGTTTGATAAAGCAGGTATTGTTGTTCCGGATGCTATAAAATAACTTGAAATAGACAATGGTTCTGAAATCTCACTTTTTTTTGCTATAAATTTCATAAATTCCTCCTTTTTAATTTATTTGTAGTGTGAAAAGTTTTAACGCTTTTCACTCAAAAATCCTTTTATTAATATACTTCTGTTGCCTTTTGTTCTCCCTTTATCAAAGGTTAGGGGGATTTACATACATCCATTCTCTTTTTCTCGCTTTCTTTTAATTTAAAAACTCCCCTAACCCCTCTTTATTAAAGAGGTGGAAATGTATATTATTTTTAATACTTTTAGTATATATTTTAATCTCTGCATTCCTTTTTCATAGAACTTTTAACATTACATTATCAATTCATTTTTTATCCACAATATAACAATATAAACATCAAATATCAATTATCAAATTTAAGTATATGTTTATGTTGTTGTATTGTTAATATTGTTAATAAACAAAATTATAAATATTTTATTATTATTTTCTAAAATTATTACTGTGAATAATTAACCTATTTTATTATATTTAAGCAAAATTATCCACAAAAATATTTTAAAAAAAAATTATTAACTAATTATATACATGTTATTAATAAAAATATGTTAACAATAAAAAAGCATAATAAGAAAACATTTTTTTACCTAAAAAACAAATATTTTTATCTTTTTTATTAAATAAATTTTTATTTTTATAACGCATCACCTTTATTTACCATTTTTCAAATAATATTTTTAGTAATTTTTCTTTTGAAAAATTAAATTTTAAATTGCGTTTTCAGGTATTTATTTTTGTATTCTTGCAATCAATTCATTTAATAAAATTTTATATTTTTCATCCTTTTTTATTAATTTTTCTATTTTATCTATAGCATGCATAACAGTTGTATGATCTTTTCCACCAAAATATTGCCCGATTTGAACAAGGGAATATTCTGTTAATGATCGTGTTATATACATTGCAAATTGTCTAGCAAGAGCAATATTTTCAGGTCGTTTTTTTGATGATAAATCCTGAACTTTTATATTAAAATAATCAGCAACAACCTGTTGTATAAGGTCAATTCCTATTTTTTTTGAAAAATCTTTAACAGGATTAGTCATTTTAACAGCTTGTTTTGCCAAATCCATACTTATTTCAACCTTATTCAGATCTGAAAGCGAAATTAAAGTTTTAAAAGTGCTTCCTAATGCTCTTACATTTGTATCAACATATTCAGCAATATAAGCAATTATATTATCCGGGATAACCCTGTTTATTTCTTTTGCTTTTTGTTTTAATATTGCAACTCTTAATTCAAAATCAGGTGGTTGTATATCAGCAATAATACCAGATGAAAAGCGGGATTTTAATCTTTCTTCTAATTTGAGTTCAGAAGGTGGAGAATCAGACGTTGCAACTATTTGTTTATTGCGTAAATGGAGTTCATTAAAGGTGTGAAAAAATTCTTCTGTTGTTGATTCTCCTTTTAAATATTGTATATCATCAACCAGCAAAAGATCAACGTTTCTGTATTTTTCTTTAAATTCGTCCATTCTTTTTTCATTTATATGGCGGACAACTTCAGATAAAAACATTTCAGCTGTTATTATTATTATACGCATTGAAGGATTATGTTCATAAACAAAATTGCCTATGGCGTGTAACAAATGCGTTTTACCAAGCCCTACTCCGCCATAAATAAAAAGCGGATTATATGTCTGACCTGGTGATTCTGCAACTGCTTTACAGGCAGCGTGTGTAAATTTATTACTGTTCCCAACAATAAAATTATCAAATTTAAAAGCAGAATTTAAATTAGGAATATAATTTATTTTTGTTTCCAGAGGTAAAGTAATTTGTTTTTCTTTGATTGTAATTTTGGGAACATTAAATTTTTTAACCTGCAAAAGTGGATCTGGTTTTACATTTGTTATGAGAGAAATTTCTTCATTATTTAAAATTTTACGAAGCACAGAAAGAATATCATATTTATATTTTTCATCAAGAGTTTTTTTATGAAATGCATCCGGCACTTCTATAACAAACTTATTTTCAGTTTTATCATAAAACCCATTTGCATTTTCAAGCCATATATGTATGTTAGGGAAATTATTTTTAATTTGATAAATAAAACTATCCCACTCATTTGTATTTGTGGCCATATAAAATAAATTACCTCCAAAAAAATTACTTTATCAACAAAAATTACAAAATAATCCTAAAGTTATCCACAAAAAAGATATAATAAAATATACTTAAAAACAATAAAAATATTTATTTTTATCAAAAATATCCACATATTATTCACAATGATTTGTTTATTAAATAAAATTTAATATTACACGCTAAAAAATACAAATAATCTTCCATTTTTGTATCATATTATAACAAAAATAAATTTACTTTCAACATTAATTTAAAACCGTATAATCGCTTTAGAAGAATGCGATTTTCAGGTAAATAAATTAATTTAGTTTTTATAATTTTTATATGGATTAATAATAAAATAAAACAAAAAAACCCTGAATGGTTTTTTTACCATTCAGGGTTTTAATTAAATAGCGGTAAAAAATTACCAGCTATATTTTACAGAAATCTGAGATGCCATACCTGTTGTTTTGCCACCAATAAAATATGGACCATCAAATAAAAGCGCATGGTTAATAACACCATCAATTGTTAAATTACCAATAACACATGAAGCACCCATGGAAATAACAGGATTAGAAGTTGTGTCAGAAGAAGAAGTTGTTTCTGTTAAAGTATCAAGATTTTTAGATGTTGTTGAAGAAGTCCCAAATATTCCTTTTTGTGCACCAACTCTTGCTGACCAGGTATCATTTAATTTGGCTTCTGCTGCAACATTAATACCCAAATTAATGCTAGTTGAAGAATCTTCTGTCCCTTTTGTGTCATTGGCAGAATCAAGCTTATCTTTTAAAATTCTACCTTTTTCTGTTGAACTTGAATAATTAAAAGTTAATCCTGATATTATGTTAATATTATTTACTTTTAATAATTTGGCAACCCCTAAATCAATTCCCATTAAAGATTTTTCACCAGATATTTCAATTTTTGTGTCAGTTGTCTGGTCTTCCCAATCACCATCGTCATTACCATCTTTTTTAAAATTTGCAGTTATTTTCCCTGATGACATTGCAAAGCCAAGATTTGCAATTAAATCTCCACCTATAACACCTCTTGCAGAAATTCCAAGATCCATACCTGATGCTTCTACTTTATCTTCATTATCTTCTTTGCTTGCATTTTCTGTTCCATCCCATCTTTGGTCAACAACTTTATTGGTAGATGAAGGTAATCCAAGAGAAAGAGCAACATCTATCGGCATATCACCTTTTAAAGAAACGCCGAGTAAAGCATTAATCTGTGATTGTGAACCAGAAATTTCATCTTTTGCTTCATACGTTGTTTTGCTTGCTATATTTAAACCAGAAGCAGAATAACCTAATCCAATGCCAATATCCATTCCTTCTAATCCAAGGCCATATAATGCTAACAGTTGATTATCAGGAGTATCAACTGTATTATTTAAATTGTAACTTGTTGCTCCAATTGAAGCCGTTGATTTTAATACACCAGGTAAACTAAATATAAAAGAATTCAAATCACTATATAAACCAGAATTAACAATATCTTTACCAGCATAAATACCAAGAGCATTACCTGATAAATCAAAAGTTGCACCGCCAAAACCAAATCCTGGTCCAGTTAATTCAAGCAAAGCAAGATTTTTAAAACTATTTAACTGGCCGACATAAGAAAAAACAACTGAATCATCATCAAGAGTCATCCAAACAGGAACACCAAGACCTGCTGAATCTGTTGCAAAAGTCATCCCGCTCAAAACAAACGCAAAAACTGCTAAAATTGCCAATAATTTCTTCATTCTTTTTCCTCCTGAAAAATTTTTACTTAATAAATAATTATGGGGAAATCTTTTCCCCAGTTTTTAACTTTTTCCCACCTCCTTTCATATTCATTAAGGATTATTTATATAAAATTGTCTTAGAACAATTTTTGTTAAAAATTGATTAATTATTTTTTAAAATATAACAAAAATTTTTAAAAAAGTCAATACATATTTTTTTACTGAAAATCGCGATGTAAATTGAGCTTTTCAGGGTATAATTTACCAGCCAAAAATTGCTTTTTTTAGAATATCTTCTGGTTTTTGTGGAACTGAATTTTTAATTTGATCTTCAACGCTTTTTTGAACAGATTTATTAATCAAATCTGTCATTAAATTTTGTGCTGTTTCAGTGCTTCCGGTTGCATAATAATTCTTGGTTAATTCTCTATCAAGATTTGCAAAAAGAGCGTAAGTGCCAGTTATATCCATATATTGAATTCCTTCTGTTGGCTTGAACATATTTTCATCAACTTTTGCATTTATTTTATAATTTAGAACTTTGGTCTCCATGAATATTTTGTCATTTTCTTGGGCGATAGTTTTTATTTTGATATTTTGATTATTTATATATGTTTTCATATTATAGTTTTTTCCCCTTACCTGACAGTTTGCTTCATAAATGTCACATATATATTTTTCATACATTTTAGTTGTTACTTTTTTGTAAATTTCTTCAGGACATAATTGAGTTACTTTGGCAACAGTAGTAATATTAATAACCACCCCTTCTTTTTCATTTATGTCCATATATAAATTTACTCCATCAAAATACATTTTATTTTGTTTTAATTTATCTTTTGGAACATATTTTTTTTCATCAGCGCCTGCATTTTTAAGATCATCTTTTTCAAAATAAGGATGCATAAAATTACCAATAAAAACCTGTTTTCCATTTTTATAATAAATTTTAAAATAAAATTTAGAAGGAATTTCGCTGAAATCATAAGCAACTTGTTCAACTTCGGCAATCAATGAACTGTTTTTGAAATTACTACCTGTAACTCCGACAGAAATAAAACTTTCAAGTGAAAAACAAAGAGCAGACAAAACAACAAACGAAAATGCAAATAAAAGTTTTTTCATTTAAAAACCCCTCCTTTAAAAATTAGTATTGTGAAAAGTTTTTTATTTTTTTCACTTAAAAATCCTTTTATTCATATACTTTGGTTGCCTTTTGTTCCACCTTTATCAAATGGGAATTTTAGGCGGATTTACATACATCCATTATCTTTTTCTCGCTTTCTTTTAATTTAAAATCTCCCCTAACCCCTCTTTTTTAAAGAGTGGAATTTTTTATTCTTATTCTTATTTTTTTTCTTCCACTTTGCAAAAGGGGGACAAAGGGCGATTTTCCTCCTCTTTCTTTTTTTCTACCCCTTTGTAAAAAGGAGATTTATGGGGGATTTGATTCATTATTTTTAAATCTCCCCTGCCCCCTCTTTTTAAAAAGAGGGGGAAATGTATATTATTTTCTATACTTTTAGTATATATTTTAATCTCTGACTTCTTTCTTTTTCATAGAACTTTTCACATTATCTAAAAATTTTTATAATCTTAAAACAGCACCAGCCCAGGTAAGCCCGGCTCCAAAAGCAGATAAAGCAATCAAATTTCCTTTTTTTATTCTTCCCTGTTCAATTGCTTCTGCAAGGGCAATTGGTATTGTTGCTGCAGATGTATTACCATATTTTTGAATATTTACAATATTTTTTTCATCGGGCCAACCAAATCTTTTTGCTATATTATTTATGATTCTTATATTTGCCTGATGAAAAATAACAAAATCAATTTTCTCAGAAGGAATATTTGCAAGATTTAAAGCTTTTTCAAGAACTTCCGGCATTTTTTCAACAGCCAGTTTAAAAATATCAGCGCCGTTCATTTTTAAATAATGCAATCTTTTTTTTACAGTATCTTCTGATGCGGGATTCACGCAACCGCCACCTGGTTGATATAAAAGTTCAAGTTTTGAACCATCCGAATGAATAACTGTTGATAAGATTTCACTATCTTCTGATCTTCCTATAATAACGGCACCAGCTCCATCACCAAGTAAAACGCAGGTATTTCTGTCTGTCCAGTCAGTTATTGCAGATAATTTTTCTGAAGCAACTAAAAGTATATTTTTAAAATCCCCTGATTTTATCAAAGAAGCAGATAATTTTAATCCATAAATAAAACCTGAACAGGCAGCTGAAATATCAAAAGCAGGGACATCTGAAAGTTTTAATTTATTAGCAATTATTGTTGCAGTAGAAGGCCAGGGATAATCACCTGTTATAGTTGCTGTTATTATAAGGTCTATGTCTTCTTTTTTTAAATTGGCGTTTTTAATTGCGTTTTCTGCGGCTTTTACACCCATATCCGAAGTATACTCATCCTTTTCTGCCAGACGCCTTTGTTCAATACCGGTTCTTGTTTTTATCCATTCATCTGTTGTATCAACCATTTTTTCAAGATCAAAATTTGTAATTATTTTTTTAGGAACATAATAGCCAGTTCCTAAAATTCCGGCTTTAAACATTTAAAATTCTCCTTTAAAATAAAAGTGAAATCATAAAAATTTTTTGAAATAAATTTAGGAAAATAAAAATATGAAAATATTAATTTTTCTTTTTTTCTTCTATAATTTTTTTTCTCATTTCTACTTTTTCAAAGATTTCCTCTACTTTTTCTATGAGTCGGGCAGGAGAAAAAGGTTTTACGACATATGCATCTGCCCCTGATTTAAAACCTTTTTCAATGTCGGTAATCTGTCCTTTTGCAGTCAAAATAATGACCGGAATAGAAGATGTTTCTTTTGATTTTTTTAGTTGTTTACATGCTTCTAATCCGTCCATTTCAGGCATCATGACATCAAGTATAATTAAATCTGGCTGCACTTTTTCAACAGTTTTTATGGCTTCTTTACCATTTGAAGCAGTATAAACAGCATAATCTTCGGATAAAGTTTCCTGTAAAGCAGATAGAATAAATGGCTCATCATCAGCAACAACTATTTTCTTTTTTTCTGACATAAAACCCTCCTTTAAATAATTTTTGACTTTGGCACATAAAAAGTAAATGTGCTCCCTTTTCCATATTCGCTTTCAACTTCTATACCGCCGTTATGTAATTCAAGAATATATTTTACTATTGGCAATCCGATACCTGTTCCACCTATTTTTTTTATATCTTCTGTTTTTGCTCTGTAAAATTTTTCAAATATATGAGGAAGATCATCTTTTGGGATACCTAAACCTTCGTCTTTTACACTTACATAAATTTTATCATTTTTTTCTTCTAATGCAATATAAATTTTTCCGCCGTTAGGAGAATATTTAACAGCATTTGATAAAAGATTTGTCATAACCTGTATCATTTTATTTTTATCAACAAAAATTTTTTCTGAAGTTTCAGGAATATTAAGAACAATTGTATGTTTTTCAGAAGCACTTTTAAAAGTTTCAGCAACGTTTTTTATTATTTCGGTAAAGTCAGTTTCTTCAAGCGATAAACTTAAACCTTTACCTGATTCTATTCTTGATAGATCCAGCAAATCACCGATTAAAGAACCGAGACGCTGCGTTTCTTTATTAATTATAGTAGAAAAGGTTTTTATTTTTTCTTCACTTAATTTTCTTGTCATCATAAGTTCGCTATACACCTGAATAGGGGTTAGAGGTGTTCGTAACTCATGGGAAACCATATTCAAAAATTCTGATTTCATTTTGTCTAATTCTTTTATATCTGTGATGTCCCTAAAAACCGCAACTGAACCCTGTATTTCTTTTTTTTCATCAAGGATAGGAGCAAAAACAGCGGCAAAAACATGCTCTTTATTTCCAAGGGTTAATTTAATTTCACTTTTTGTTATGTTTTTTGTTTCAAGGACTATGTTGAAATTATCTATGAATTCTTTTGTTTTGATATAACTTTCTATTGATTTGCCAATAGCGTATTCTGTTTTAAGTGTGAACAATTTTTCTGCAACCCTGTTAGTCATAACAATATTTTTTTCTTTATCAACGGCAAGAACTGCATCTTCCATTGACTGTAATATGGATTCAATTCGCCCTTTTTCAATTGAAAGGTTTATCATTGCTTCTTTTAATTCTTTGTTGAGTTGTTCAGCCCTTTCTTCCAAATGTTCATAAAGGTTTGTGTTTTCAATAGCAATTGCTGCCTGGGAAGCAAGGGCTTCCAAAAATTTTATTTCTGATTTTGAAAATGTTCCGCCGCCTATTTTATTTAAAACCTGAACAACACCTATTGTCTGATTTCTTACTTTTAACGGCACACAGATAATTGAACGTGTAATAAAATGTGTTTGTTCATCAACTCTTTTTGCAAATCGCGGGTCTTTGGAAACATCCGGGACCAAAAGTGATTCTCCGGTATATGCTACCCAACCTGCAACTCCTTCCCCCATTTTTAACCTTATTTTTTTTACTTCTTCTTCTTTTGGACCTGTTGCAATTTCAAAATATAGTTCATTTTTTTCATTATCAATTAAAAATACGGAAGATGCTTCTGCCTGCATAACTTTTTCTGCGGATTGCATAATTATTTTTAAAAGTTGTTTTAATACACGGGTTGAATTAATAATAATACTTGCTTCCATAAGCGCACTCATCTTTGCAATTTCTTCTTCTTTTTGCTTGTTGGCAAGTTGTGTTATGTATTCCTGAACAGAAAGCTCTATTACCATATTAAAAAGGTCAACAATAAGATCCCCAAGATTTTTAAGTTTGTCTGCGGTAAAAAATGGAATGTTTTGATATGCCTGTAATAATTCGTTATAATTAACACCTGCTTTTTCGCTTAATTCTTTTATTATCTGTTCATTTAATTTTTTTTCTTTTATTCCGACAAGAATGTAAAATTTTCTTCCGTAAAAATATGTATTTGCGCAATAATAATCAAAATCTCCATAAAGAGTAACAAAATTATCTTTATTTACTGTGATTTCCTTTACAGAGCAGAGTTTTTTACCATTTTCAGTTGAGGTTAAGATTTTATAAAATTCGCTAAAATTGCTTTCTTCGGTATTAATTTTTCCGTCTTCACTTATAACCTTTATTGCTATCCCTAACACTTTGGCAAGTTTATATTGTATTCCTTCCCAGAATTTAATGTTAAATACATGAGCATAATCTATTGTTGAGTTTGTTTTTGATTGTATTATTTCTGCCATTGTTTTTTCCTTTTTAACCAGTTAAAAAGGACTTTAAGCCATCTTTCAAGATTTTTTTCTTTAATCGCGGATATTTCCATCATTTTTAAATTCGGTTTTATTTTTTTTACATTATTTTTTAGATTTACTGTATTTATATTAAGAAAAGGTAAAAGGTCAATTTTATTTATCAAAAGCAAATCTGCAACCTGAAACATCAAAGGATATTTTAGTGGTTTATCTTCTCCTTCTGTTAAAGAAAGTAAAAGAACTTTTTTATCTTCGCCGAGATAAAAATCAGCCGGACAGATTAAATTCCCAACATTTTCTATAATAATTATATCATATTTTTTTTTATTTACTTTTAATTTTTTTAAAGCAAAATTTATCATCCTGGCATCTAAATGACACCCACCGCCAAAAACTTCTGTTTTTATCTGAATAACATCTTTTATATATTTTTTAATTCTTTTGGCATCATTTGATGTTGTAACATCGCCCTCTATTACACCGACTTTATATTTATTATTAATACTTTTAAGGGTATTTTCAAGAAGCGTGGTTTTTCCTGCTCCAGGAGAACTCATTATATTTATACAAAGAGTGTTTTTGAGCAATTTTTTATTTTCCCCGGCAATCTCATCATTACGTTTTAATATATTTTCAAAAATTTCTATTTCAGACATAAGTTAACTATTCCTCCATTTCAATAGATTGAATAATAAGTTCCCTCCCAGATATCATTTCAAGATTTGTTTTATTACAAAAAGGGCATAAATATTCAATATCATTTAGAGAAAAAGTTTTTTTACAGTTTTGACATTTTGCTTTTATTTCAATAATATCAATATCAATTTTTGCATTTTCAAGCGGTGTATTCTTTGAAATAATTTCAAAAGCAAAAAGCAATGCATCTGGAACCACAGAAGTTAGTTTGCCTATCTTAAGCGCAATTTTTTTTATTTTTTTGGCTTTATGCTCTTTTAATTTTTCTATTACAATTTCTTTTATTTCTTCTGCTATGGAAACTTCGTGCATATAGTATTCCTATTTTTTCTTTTTTTTCTTAAGTCCACATCCGCAGGTTTTACACATTTTTTATTGCCTCCTTTTAATTTATATGGTGGGCTGGACTGGACTTGAACCAGCGACTTCCATCCTGTGAAGATGGCACTCTAACCAAACTGAGTTACCAGCCCATTCTTATATTATTAAACAATTATTATTTTACTATCATTTGGAAATTCGTTCAATAAAAATATTTTCTCCGTAAAAACGCATTAGAAAATGCGTTTTTACTGAAATATAAAATATTTTTGTCTTTTTTGTTTAATAATTTTTTATTTTTATAGCACATTACTTTAATTCACCTGTTTTTTAATTTTAAAAATAAATACACTTTTAAAATTCTTATTTGTTTATAAACCTTTTTTTATATTTTCTCTTTTCCCCTGAAAAACG
>CALHNI010000007.1 GCA_938034975.1 Candidatus Goldiibacteriota bacterium
ATGGGGGATTTCAGGTGGAGAAATTATGATTGATGAGTTAATAATTTCAAATATAATACGCTCAGAGCAGGAGATTCAGAATCGTTATTATATATGGACACATTAAAAAATTAATTTATGGAGGGGTTTTTTTATATGAGATTTAAATTAGGTTGTGTGAAGGACAAAAAAGACAGTCGTGATTATCTTATGCGGGCATATTTGCCTGTTATTAAACTTCCTTCAAAAATTGATTATACAAAAAAAATGTCTCCTGTTCGCGATCAGGGAGATGAAGGAACATGCGTTGGTTTTGCAACAGCAGTTGGTATGAAAGAATATCAGGAAAAAATTGACTATGGTAAACTCGTTGAATTATCCCCAAGATTTTTATATGCGGAATGTAAAAAAATAGATGGAATGCCGGATACAGAAGGAACGAGTATAAGAGTAGCAGTAAAGGTCCTGCAAAAAATAGGGGTATGCAGAGAAAAATACTGGAAATATAAGCCACACCAAAAGGATAAGCCTGAAAAAGATGCAAAAAAAGATGCAGAAAAATTTAAAATAAAAACTTATGCAAGAATACTTGATTTACAAGAACTTCAAAATACACTTGCAACAAAAGGACCATGTGTAATAGGTGTTTATGTTTTTTCATCTATGATGGAAACAAAAGACGGTAAAATAAAAATGCCTAAAAATGGAGAAAGAACTTATGGCGGACATGCAATATGTCCTGTGGGATATGATGATAAGACAGGGTTTATAAAATTTAAAAATTCATGGGGTGCAAACTGGGGAGATAATGGTTATGGATATCTTCCTTATGAATACATAGAAAAATACATGATGGATGCATGGAGTTCTGTTGACATAGACGATCCTAATCCTTTGACTGTGGAGAAGGTGCTAAAGTTTTATAAATAAATCCGTAAAAACGCATAAGAAAACGCATTATTACGAAAAAACAAAATATTTTTATCTTTATTATTTTTAGAATCCATTACTTTTATTTACCCGTTTTTTAATTAAAATAACCATAAGTATTATTTCAAAGATTTAATTTGTTTAATAATATTTTTTCTCTTTAAAGTCAAAATCTTATAATGATACGATTTTCATGGATATTTCCATTCTTGAAAAATTTTATAAAATATGCTTATAATATCATAATTTTATTATAAGAAAGGAAAAAATATTTATTTATGGAAAAAAAAGATAAAAAATACACAGAAATAAATTTACCACAGACAGATTTTCCTATGAAAGGAAATCTTGCAAAAAGAGAACCTGAATTTTCTAAAAAATGGGATGATTTTGATTTATACCATAAATTATTAGTAAAAAGAAAAGGGCGTCCTTTTTATATACTTCATGATGGTCCACCTTATGCAAATGGAAATATTCATATGGGCCATGTTTTAAACAAGGTTTTAAAAGATATTGTTGTAAGATATAAATTTTTTAAAAATTACTATGCGCCTTTTGTACCCGGATGGGATTGTCATGGTATGCCAATAGAACACAAAGTATTAGAAGAACTTGGCATTAATAAAGATAAACTTGCAAAAATTGAAATAAGAAAAAAATGCTATGAATATGCAATGCATTATGTTGATGTTCAAAAAAAACAATTTAAAAGATTAGGAATAATTGGAGAATGGGAAAAGCCATACCTTACTTTAAATAAAGAATATGAAATAAAAATGCTTGAAATATTCTGGGAAATATATAAAAAAGGGCTTATATATAAGGGGTTAAAACCAGTTTATTGGTGTCCTAAATGTGAAACAGCACTTGCAGATGCGGAGGTAGAATATAAAGACCACGAAACTCCATCTATATATGTAAAGTTTAAAATAAAAGATTTTTCAAAAAGTAAAGTAAAACTGCCTGACAATACATTTATTATAATATGGACAACAACGCCATGGACTTTGCCTGCTAATGTTGCAATTGCAGTTCATCCTGATTTTGAATATGTGCTTTTAGATGCAAAAGGTGAAAAATTAATAATTGCAAAAGATTTACTTGAAAATTTTTTAAAGGAAACCGGATTAAATTACTTACAAATTGAAAATGAATTTTCAGGTAAAAACTTAGAAAATATAATATGCGAACATCCATTTATAAAAAGAGATTCTGTGGTTATACTTGCCAATTATGTTACAAAAGATACAGGAACCGGATGTGTTCATATAGCACCTGGTCATGGATTGGAAGACTATGTTGTTGGATTGCAATATAAACTCCCGGTTTTAAATCCAGTGGATAATAAAGGAAGATTTACAGAAGAGTTTTCTGCCTTAAAAGGGGTTTTTGTTTTTGATGCCAATCAGGAAATAATTAAAATATTAAAAGAAAATGATTCTCTTATTTTTACTTCAAATATTCAACATTCTTATCCGCATTGCTGGCGTTGTAAAAAACCTATTATTTTCAGAGCAACTAATCAATGGTTTATATCAATGGAAAAAAACAATTTCAGACAAAAAGTAATTCAGGAAATAAAAAATGTAAAATGGTTAAATGAATGGGGTTTAGATAGAATAACTAAAATGGTTGAAACAAGACCAGACTGGTGTATATCAAGACAACGTTCATGGGGAGTTCCGATATTTGTATTTTATTGTAATAATTGCGGCAAGACAATAGTAAATGAAAATACAATAAATTTAATAAGAAAACTTTTAGAAAAAGAAGGCAGTGATGGATGGTATAAATATTCAACAAAAGAAATACTTTTAGATTACAAATGTCCTTTTTGTGGCAGTGATAATTTAGAAAAGGAATCAGATATATTTGATGTGTGGTATGATTCAGGCGCAAGTAGTTTTGCAGTTTTGGAAAATTATCAGGAATTATCCTGGCCTGCTGATTTGTATCTGGAAGGATCTGACCAATACCGTGGTTGGTTTCAATCATCACTTTTAACTTCGGTTGCTTTTAAAGAAAAAGCTCCGTATAAGTCAGTAATAAGCACTGGCTGGGTTGTAGACGGACAAGGAAGAGCAATGCATAAATCATTAGGCAATGTTATTGACCCTTTGACTTTGATAGAAAAAAGCGGTGCTGATATATTAAGGTTATGGGTTGCATCAGAAGATTTTAAAAATGATTTGCCAGTATCAGATGAAATAATGTCAAGGATAACAGATTCTTATCGCAGGATAAGAAATACGTTTAGGTACATACTTGGTAATATTTTTGATTTTGATAAAAAAGAAATAGTTTCTTATGATAAATTAACAAAACTTGATAAATTTGCTTTACATAAATTGGAGATTCTTGTCAGCGATATAGAAAAATATTATGAAAATTTTGAGTTTTATAAAGTATACAGGGAATATACAAAATTCTGTTCATCCTTTTTGTCTTCTTTTTATTTTGATATTATAAAAGACAGGTTATACACATATAATAAAAATAGTTTAAGCCGAAAAGCAGCACAGACAGTTTTATATAAAATGCTTTTTAAATTGGCAAAGATAATAGCACCAATACTGGTCTATACAGCCGATGAAGTATGGCAATTCATACCAGAAAAATTAAAAGATGAACCTTTCATTCATTTAACTTTGTGGGATTTTGAAAAAGAAAAATTATTATCAGAAGATGAATTAAATGACTGGGATATTATTTTAAAATTAAGGGAAGTTGTTTTAAAAAAGATAGAAGAAAAAAGAAATGAAAAAATTATTGCCCATCCTTATGAAAGCGAAGTTTATATATATTATACTTCAGATGAACTTGAAAAAGTGATTAATAAAATTAAAGATGAATTGGAAACAATATTTATTGTATCTAAAATTAAATATTTCCCTGATAATATTCAAAAAGCCCCCTGGGATTTTAAATTAGAAGTTAAAGTAGAAAAATCAAACGAAAAAAAATGTGAAAGATGCTGGCGTTATCAGGAAAGTGTCGGAAAAAACAGTGAATATCCTGAATTATGTGAAAGATGCATAGGAAACCTATGATATGGAACAAATTTTATCAGAAACTCAATTAAGAAAAAAATATATTATTTATATACGTTCTATACTAACCCTGATAATTTTGCTTTTAAGTATATATAATTATGCAGATATTATAGATGGCCGGCTCTATATAATTTTTTATATATGCATTGTTATAGCTTCAAATTTTATTTTTATTTACTTGCCTGAAGAAAAATATGAAGGTATAAATCTTCACTATGTGATTTTTTTACTTGATATAATAATAATTTCACTTGCTGCTTATTGGCTTGGCAATATGGATTTTAAATTTTTTATGATGATGTTTTTAACTGTTTTTATATGTGCTTTAAGTAAATCAGTAAAGTTAAGTCTGGTCATAGCGGTTGTTGTCAATATTTTATATTTATTTTTAATATATTCTTTTGCAGATGAAAATTTTGATATAACACATAGTGTAAATGTTCTTTTAAATATCCCTTTTATATTTATAATTTCACTTCATGGCAGTTATCTTGCAGAAAAAGCAAATGAAGATCTTTTGGAAAAAGAAAAACTGAAAAAATCAAATCTTTTGCTATCAAAAGATATAAAGCAATTAAACGAAGAAGTAGAAAGTATAATAAATTTTACTTCAAGAGTTTATGATAGTTTTACAGAAGGTATTATTATATTGGATATTAATGGAATAGTTCGTTTTTTTAACAGGGAATGTGAGATAATATTTAACAGGAGAAGAAGTAAAGTTATAAATTTTTCAATTTCTGAAATAGATTTTTTACAGGGAGTAAAAGAGGCTCTTTTTAATTTGAGATTTAAAAAGATAATATCAATTGATAAAGAAGTAATTATAAAAGTAGATGGTATAGAAAAAATTTTGTTAATAAATACTGCTTTTATCAGAGATAATTCGCAGAATATAATTGGTTATCTTTGCACTATTAAATTAACTTTTGATAAAATTAAAAGGGCAATTTGACGTGAGAATACTTATATCAATTTCAATTTTAGTTTTAATACTTGACCAGATATCAAAAAGCATTATAAAAAATTCTATGCATTTACATCAATCAATAGAAATTATAAAAGATATTTTTTATATTACTTATGTTAAAAATTCAGGTATCTCTTTTGGTATGTTGGGTAATATAGAAAGCGAATTAAAAAGATGGTTGCTTGTAGTTATTATAGGGAGTGCAATAGTTTTAATAGCATATTATTGGTTTACTCATAAAAGTGAAAATTTATTTTATAATATGGGTTGTGGTATGATTTTAGGTGGTGCATTAGGAAATTTTTTTGACAGGTTATTCATAGGAAAAGTTATTGATTTCATAGATATTGGTTATAAAAATTTCAGATGGCCTGTTTTTAATATAGCAGATACATTTATATCAACAGGTATTGGTGTTTTATTGTTTTATTTATTTTTTATAAGAAAGGAGAAAATTTAAAAATGCACCCTGTTTTACTTAATTTAGGACCATTAGAAATAAGAACATATGGAGTTTTAGTTGCAATTGGTTTTTTTACTGCAATTTATTTTGCTGCATTTCTGGCTGAAAAACAAGGCATTAAAAAATATATTATATATGATTTGGGATTTGTAATAATTCTATCAAGCATAATAGGTGCGCGTTTGCTTTATGTGGTTGTTTGGCATAAATATTATTTTAAAAATTTTCCTGAAATATTTATGATCTGGAAAGGCGGGATGGTATTTTATGGAGGGTTATTGGGAGCATTAGTTGGCAGTATTTTATATGTTAAAATAAAGAAATTATCTTTTTTGAAATTGGGTGATTTATGTATGCCATTTGTTGCCCTTGCCCACTCCATAGGCAGACTAGGTTGTTTTTATAATGGATGCTGTTTCGGGAAAGTGGATGAAAAATGCGGGATTGTTTTTCCTGTGTTAGAAGATGGAAAACCACATTTGCCAACGCAAATTTATGAGTCAATTTTAAATTTTATAAATTTTGTTATTTTGATTTTTTTATTCAGGTATTTTAAAAAAAAGCAGGGATTTATTTTTTATCTATACTTTATCAATTACGCCATTATAAGAATTATAATTGAATTTTTTCGTGGAGATGAAGAACGCGGAAAAATTTTATTTTTATCAACTTCCACTTTTATTAGTATTGTATTGTTAATTGCAGGAATAACCGGGATGATATATATTTTCAAAAAGAAAAATACCTGATTTTTGGTATGGAAAAGAAAATTTTAAAAGTTGATATTCCTGAACAAAAAAGAATAGATATTTTTATGAGAGAAAATACCAATCTTACGCGTTCTTGTATTCACAGGTTGATAAAATACGGTAAAGTTTTTTTAAACGGAAAAAAAGTATTTGTTCGCCATACAAAAGTAAAAAACGGAGATATGATTGAATATTATGAAGAAATGCAATCAGGAATAGAAATTAAAAAAGCAGATATACCAATAAATGTTATTTATGAAGATGAAAATATTTTGGTTATAAATAAACAACCAGGGCTTGTTGTTCATCCGGCTCCTTCGCATATTGATGATACTCTTGTAAATGCTTTAATCGGTAAATATATAAAAAAAGAGGATTTTCTTGATAAAGGAACACGCCTTGGTATTATTCACAGATTGGATAAAGATACATCAGGGGTTATGATAATTGCCAAAAACATGCTTGCCAGGGAAAAATTTATAAATATTTTTAAAAACAAAGAAATAACAAAAATATATCATTGTTTGGTTCATGGTATAATTCATGAGCAAGGTTTTGTAAATACAAATATTGGCAGGGATTTTAAAAATAGAAAAAAATTCACCGCACGTATTTTGGGTGGTAAAGATGCACAGACGATTTATAATCCTTTGGAGATATTTGATAATGTCACACTTTTAAATGTTAGGATATTAACAGGCAGAACTCATCAGATAAGAGTTCATATGAATTTTATAGGTAATGAGGTTTTAGGTGATTTTATTTATGGAAATAAAAATAAAGATATAGAACTCGTAAAAAGTTTAGGCTTTAATAATACAAATTGGAGACAATTACTGCCGAGGCAGATGTTACATGCATATGCAATTGAATTTATACACCCTTTTAATAATAAAAAAATGATTTTTAATGCAGAACCACCGCAGGATTTTGCTTATATTATTGATTTGCTTAAAAAACAAAGAGAAAAGTTTAAATAAACACAGAAATTTCATTTGTTTGATAAATTAAAAATTTTGATGCCAAAATTTATACACTGGCTTTTTAAGATGAATAATATAGCAAAATAAAATTAAAAACTGTTGAATTTTATTGGTTTTAATATATAATATGCAAAAAAAACTATATTATGGAGGTTTATTTTATGGTAGAACTCTCAGAACTTCAGCAGGAAAGATTAAAACATAAACCGCAATTACCTGCAATTTTGAAAAATAAATTTTCTTTAATTAAACCTAAAACAGGTAAAAAAACAGGCAGCAAAAGTGATGAAAAAAAATTACAGGAGATTTTTAAAAATACTTTTGGAAAACCAATCATAACTTTTATAAAAGGAAAGAATAACAATATAAACAAAAATCCGATAAATGTTGGGGTTGTTTTATCAGGTGGCCAGGCAGCAGGTGGACACAATGTAATATGCGGAATTTTTGACGCTTTAAAAAAGGCAAATAAAAAAAGTAAGTTAATCGGTTTTTTAGGCGGACCATCAGGTATAATTGAAAATAAATTAAAAGAATTAACCAAAGATATTATTGATAAATACAGAAATACAGGTGGTTTTGATATGATTGGTTCAGGTAGAACAAAAATTGAAACAGAAGAACAATTTGAAAAAACAAAAATAAATGTTATTAAAAACAAAATAGATGCGCTGGTTATAATCGGGGGCGATGATTCAAATACAAATGCAGCTCTTTTGGCAGAATATTTTGCAAAAGAAAAAATGAACACACAGGTCATTGGTATACCTAAAACAATAGATGGGGATTTAAAAAATGAAGAAATAGAAACTTCATTTGGTTTTGATACTGCTGTAAAAATTTATTCTGAACTTACAGGAAATATATGCAGGGACGTTTTGTCTGCAAAAAAATACTGGCATTTTATACGACTCATGGGAAGAAGCGCATCCCATATCACATTGGAAGTTGCTTTACAAACCAATCCTAATATTGCTTTAATCGGAGAAGAAGTGTTACAGAATAACTGGACATTATCAAAAATTGTTGATTATATTTGTGATGCAATAATAAAAAGAGCAGAACTTGGAAAAAATTATGGAGTTATTTTAGTTCCAGAAGGATTAATTGAATTTATTCCAGAGTTTAAAGAACTTATTAAAAATTTAAATGAAATAATGGCAAAAAACGAAGATGAACTTAATAAAATTGAAAATACAAAAGATAAAAAAGAATTTATTTATTCAAAGTTAAATGAATCACTTGTTAATTTAATGAAATCATTGCCTGATGAAATTTCAAGCCAGTTAATTTTAGACAGGGATCCGCATGGTAATGTTGTAGTGTCTCAAATAGAAACTGAAAAATTATTAATAGAAATGGTTCAAAAAAAATTAAAAGAAATGAAAAAACAGGGTATATATAAAGGTAAATTTGCTGCAATTTCACATTTTTTCGGGTATGAAGGCAGATGTGGTTTTCCAAGTAATTTTGATGCCAATTATACTTATGCGCTGGGATATAATGCGGTTTTGCTTATATTAAACGGGTTTACATCATACATGTCAGCAATAAAAAATTTAACAGAACAGCCAAAAAAGTGGAATGCAGGTGGTATCCCGCTAACTATGATGATGAATATTGAGAGAAGAAAAGGAGAAGATAAACCGGTTATAAAAAAAGCACTGGTTGACCTTAATGCTAAGCCATTTAAGGTGTTTTCTGCGCTTAGGGATGAATTAAAAATAGAAGATAAATATATATCACCTGGACCTATTCAGTATTTTGGTCCTGCAAAAATAGTTGATAGAATAACAAAAACTTTAAAATATGAGAGAAGCAAGAGATGATAATAATTTATTAAAGGGGGAATAATAAAATGAAAATTGAAATAAGAAAACCTGATAATAAAGAACTGGAAAAATTAAATGTGAAATCCTGGCCAATCTGGGAAAAGGAACCTTCTAAATTTGACTGGTATTATGATGAAAAGGAAACATGCTATATAATTGAAGGCAAAGTAAAAGTTTCAACAGAAAAAGAAACAGTAGAATTTGGTGCAGGTGATTTAGTTATTTTTCCTGCTGGTTTATCCTGTGTGTGGGAAATTTCTCAAAAAATTCGTAAGTATTATAAATTTGGTTGATTTTTTATAATGAAAGGAGAAATAAATGAAAAATGGATTTGGTGATTTATTAAAAGAAGCAAGAGAAAAAAAAGGTTTTAAATATTCCGATATACATAAAATTTTAAAAATAGACGAAAAATATATAAAAGCATTAGAAGAAGAAGATTTCAATGCATTTGAAAGGCCTGTTTATATGAAATTATTTTTAAATACATATGCGAGATTTTTAAAACTGGATTTAGAAAAAATAAATGAATTGTTTTCAGCATCTCCACAGATACAGGAAATTTTAAAAGATGAAAAATTAAATTCAAAGATTGAAGCAAAAAAAGAAATTATGAAAGAAACAGAAGCAAAAGAATTAAAACAACCGTTACCTTTTATTATTAATTTAAATAATAAAACAACTTATTTTGTAATAGCCGGGGTAGTTGTTTTTTTAATAGCAGCATTTGTTTTATTATTAAAAATGTTAAATGAACAAAAGAATAAGGCAAAGATTGAAGAAGGAAAAAACATTTATGTTGTCCAGACTCCTCAAACTTTAAAAATAACAGCAAAAGCAAAATCAGATGTGTGGATGAAAGCAAGATATGATGGAAAAGAAGAAGATTTTTTATTGAAAAACGGTCAGGAAAAAAAGTTTTCAGACATTACAAAAATTGTATTTTTGGTTGGAAATGCAGGTGGTGTTGAATTTGTCGTGAACGGGGAAAGTATGGGAACAATAGGAGAAGAAGGAGAAGTTATAAATGGACTTGTATTTGAAGTTGGGAAAAACTGGTACATAGACAGGAATCAGGGATTTAAAAGAGAAAGCAAACCTTTGATTCAGGAAAAGATACCAACCCCTTCTTCTGAAATAAAAGAAAATCCTGTAATGGATAAAACAACAAACGCCGATACAGAATAATTAATTTATAAGGATTTATTTTTTGCAAAAAAATAATTTAAACATCGGTGTTATTAATCTTGGCTGTCCTAAAAATACTGTTGATATGGAATGTATGCTTTCTTCATTAAAAAATTTTACAATAACAAAAGAACCCAATAAGGCAGATGTTATTATAATAAATACATGTGGTTTTTTGAAAAAAGCACGTTTAGAATCAGAAAAAGCAATAAAGGACATGTTGAAGTATAAAAAGGAAAATAAAAAATTAAAAATTATTATTGCGGGATGTTATGTTGAAAAAGAAAAAGAAAAACTCATAAAAAAATATAAAAATTACATTCATTCTTTTATAGGGGTTAATGACTTAAATAAAATTTTAAGGTCAATAAAATATGGCGGGGAATATTTAGATTCAAAGCCGTATATCTATAATTCAAATGAACGAAAAATTCTTTTAAATGAAATATCAACTTATGTGAAAATTGCAGATGGTTGTAACAGAAAATGTTCATTTTGCGTAATTCCACAGATTAAAGGTTCTTATAGAAGCAGAACTATTGATGATATAATTAAAGAGATAAAAAATTTAATTGCAGCAGGCGTAAAAGAGATAAATTTAATAAGTCAGGATAGTTCTTATTATGGAGTTGATATTTACGGGAAGAAAAAATTGATAGATTTAATAAAAAAAATATTAAAGGAAATAAAAGAATATTTTTGGTTAAGAATTATGTATCTTTATCCTGATTTTTCTATAGTAAAAGATTTAGTTAAAATAATGAAAATTGATAAAAGGTTGTGCAGATATTTTGATATGCCTTTTCAACATATAAATAATAAAATTTTACATAATATGAAAAGAGGTCATAATAAAGAATATTTGTTAAAAATAATTAAATACATAAAAAAAGAAATAAAAGATGCAGTAATAAGGAGTAGTTTTATTGTCGGATTTCCGGGAGAAGGGGAAAAAGAATATAATGAATTACTTTGTTTTATTAAACAGGGATTGATTGATAAACCGGGATTTTTTTTGTATTCTGATGAACCAGGTACAGATGCATTTAATTTGGAAAACAAAAATGATTTAAAGGAAATAAAAAAGCGATATAAAAAATTAACGGTTGTCGCAAAGAATATTTGTTATTATAATAATAAGAAATTAAAAAATAAAATAGTGAATTGTTTAATTGTAGGAAACAAAAATAAAAATTTTTTTCTGGGTAGAACCCAGTATAATGCTCCGGATATAGATGATTATATTGTATTAAATAATAATAATATTGCAAAAGGAAATTTTTATAAAATAAAAATAAAATAAAATTTAAAGAAAGGAACAGGTTTGAAATTTGAAAATTTGAAAAAAATTCCTAATAGACTGACAATGTTCAGAATTCTTGTGATTATTATTTTTATACCAACGGTTTTAATGGATAAAATGATTTCAAGTTATATTGCACTTTTCCTTTTTATAATAGCAGCAATCAGCGATTATCTTGACGGATATTTGGCAAGAAAATATAATATAATAAGTAATTTTGGTAAAGTGATGGATCCGCTTGCTGATAAAATTATGGTGATTTCTGCTCTTTTATGTTTTGTGCAATTGAACGTTGTTCCTGCCTGGATGGTAATTATAATAATTGCAAGAGAGTTTTTAATATCTGGTATCAGGATTATGGCTGCCAAAGATGGCGATATAATTGTTGCATCTAAATGGGGAAAAGCAAAAACAATAACCGAAATAATAGCCATTATTGCAATTCTTGTATTACTTGCAATTGTAAATACGCTTGAATATTTGAGTATTTCAACAGAGAAAATTTCAATACTTGATTTCCAGATAAGAATTGTTTTATTAAAATTAATACCTTACTGGTTGATGTTTATTGTTGCTGTAACTGCCTTAATTTCAGGACTTGAATATTATTTTAAAAACAGTAAATTATTTGAAAATGAAATTTAAAATGAGAAATTTAATAATTGTTATTTCAACTTTTTTTTACTCCGGATATTTTCCTTTTGCTCCCGGGACTTTTGCAACTTTATGCTTTATACCTTTTTATTACTTTTTTTTCAGTAAATTAAATCCTGTCTTATATTTAATATTTACTATAATTTTATATTTTATTGGGGTATGGAGTTCAGGGTATGCTTCTGTGATTTTTAACAAAAAAGACCCAGGAAAGGTTGTAATTGATGAAGTGGTAGGGTTTTTGATAACTATGCTGTTCATACAATTTACAACAGAAAGACTTATAGCAGGTTTTTTTATAGCAAGAATTCTTGATATTATAAAACCATATCCAGCAAGACAACTGGAAATCCTAAAGGCAGGGAATGGAATTATGGTAGATGATGCTGTTTCAGGGATTTATGGGAATATTTTATTGTGGATACTTATTTTTTTTAAAGTACTTTAAAAAAAAATTTTTATGCTGAATTATTTTAAAGATTATAATGTCTTAAATTTTATAATAAAATCTGTAAAATCAGAAAATAAAAATATATTTGTTAATATACCCGAAACCAGTTTTAATTCAATATTTTATCTGTATTTGGCAAACTTAATTAATAAAGATATTTTTATTATTACGCATTCTAATAAACTATTTAATATCTGTTCGGAAATAATGGAGTTTTCCAAATTTTTTAAAACAGAACATAAAATAATATTATATCCCGAAGATGACTCGTTTTTATATAAAGATATAAAGCCATCAAAAGAAATAAGCAGAATGAGAATAAAGGCAATAAAAGAATTATTTACAACAGAAAAAAGAATTTTTATAACAAACATAAATGCGTTGATAGAAAAAATATCATCAGCAGATAAAATAATAAAAAATTTTTTAAAAATTAAAAAAGATATGAAAATTAAACCTGATTTGATATTGAAAATTCTTGAAGATAACAATTACGAAAGGGTAACCAAGGTTGAGGATATATTTGAATATTCTGTGCGTGGCAATATCATGGATATATTTACACCTGATAATTTTTATCCTGTCAGGATAGAATTTTCTGATGACAAAATAGAATCAATAAGATTTTTTTCAGTTGAGACATATCAGACAGAAAAATGTGTAGATGAAATAGAAATTTTTTTGTTTAAATTTAAAAAAGATGACTTTGCTCAAAATTCAATTCTTGACTTTTTTAATCCCAAAAAAACATTATTGGTAATGGATGAAAGCAATTTAATAAAGGCAGAAATTTTTGAAAAAATTAATAAAATAATAAAATATTTGTCTGATATGAAATTTGAAAATAAAATTTTTTCATTAAAAAATATTTTTAAAAAAGTTTCTGTATTCCAGAAAATAAAAACCGGATTTTTCACCGGGCGGGGAATAAAAATTAATATAAGGGTAAATCCTGTTTTTAAAAGAAATACCGCTGTTTTGTTTGAATATTTAAAAAATTTTATTAATAACTCTTATAAAGTAATTATTGCTTCGGATAATGAAGGAGAGACCAATCATATAAAAGAACTTTTGAAAAAACAGGGAATAAACGGGGTTGAATTTTATAATGCTGAAATTGATGCCGGTTTTTCCATACCAGATATGAAATTTTGTTTAATTTCAAACAGGGAAATTTTTGAAAGATATAAGGGAAAATTGTCCAAAAGAATAAAAGATAAAAATTTAAAACCTGTTAAAAGCATTTTAGAATTAAAAGAAAAAGATTATGTGGTGCACAGAGAATATGGAATAGGTATTTTCAATGGTATAAAAACAATTAAGGTTGATGATAACCTTGCGGATTTTATTTTAATACAATATGACAAACAGGATAAATTATATTTACCTGTATATAAAATTGATTTAATTGATAAATATATCGGTTCTGACAAGATACCTGGCCTTTCCAGGCTTGGCTCACCTGTCTTTAAAAAAACAAAGGAGCAAATTAGAAGGGAACTTAAAGAAATTGCAGAAGAATTATTGAAAGTTTATGCAAAAAGAAAAATTGAAAAAGGCATCAGGTATCCACCAATGGATGAATTTGAAAAAGAATTTGCAGATGCCTTTTTGTATGAAGAAACAAAAGATCAGGAAAAAGCAATTAAGGATGTTTTAGCTGATATGGAAAGAGAAACGCCTATGGATAGATTGATATGCGGGGATGCTGGTTTTGGTAAAACAGAGGTTGCAATGAGGGCTGCTTTTAAAGCTGTAAACTTTCATAAAAAAGTTTTGGTTTTAACATCTACAACCTTACTTGCGTTACAGCATTTCAGAACATTCAGTGAAAGATTTGCAGATTATCCTGTAAAAATTGAAATGTTATCAAGGTTGGTTTCAAAAAAAAAGAAAAAAGAAATATTTAACAGAATTCAAGCCGGGACCATAGATATTCTTATAGGGACACATACAATTTTAAATCCAAAAATAGAAATTAAAAATGTTGGGCTTGTAATTATAGATGAGGAACAACATTTTGGAGTAAAAGCCAAAGAACATTTAAGAAAAAAATACAGCACGGCAGATTTTTTAACATTAACAGCAACGCCGATACCAAGAACTCTTTATCTTTCATTGTCCGGGATAAGAGATATAAGTGTTATAAATACTCCACCGCAAAATAAAAAACCAATTGAAACATTTATTGTGGAAGAAAAATTAAAATTGGTAAAAGAAATTATATTAAGAGAAATTTTAAGAAAAGGACAGGTTTTTTATGTGCATAATGATATAAAAACAATTTATAAACTAAAAGAGATTTTAAGTGAAAATCTAAAAGAAGTTAAATTTAATGTGGCACATGGAAAAATGAAGAAAACAGAATTAGAAAATATCATGCTGGACTTTTTAGATAAAAAATTTGATGTTCTTATCACAACGACCATAATAGAATCCGGACTTGATTTGCCGGATGTAAATACAATAATAATCAGTAATGCGGAAAAATTTGGTTTATCCCAGTTATACCAATTACGTGGAAGAGTCGGAAGAAGGGATAAACAGGCATATGCTTATTTGTTAATAAAAGACAAAGTGATACTGTCAGATATAGCAAAAGAAAGGTTAAGAGCAATAGAAAGCTATATAGATCCAGGGGCAGGATTTAATATAGCGATGAAAGATTTGAAATTGCGCGGAGCAGGAACATTACTCGGAACAAAACAGCATGGTAATATGGAAAAACTTGGTTTTGAATTATATTGCAGGATGCTTGAAGAAGAGATAAGTAAATTAACCCAAAAAGAAGTTGAAAAAGAAGTTGATACAAAAATAACAGTGGATTATAAAGCATATATCCCTGAATCTTATATCTGGGATTCTTCGGAAAAAACCAGGATATACAGGCAACTTTTTATTTCAAAAAATGTAGATGACGTGCTATCAGTGGAAAAAGCATTAAGGGATATATGGGGTGAAATGCCCAAGGAAGTAAAAAATATACTTTTGGTTGCTAAGTTAAAAATACTCGGAAGAAAATTGAGTGCAGAAGAAATAAATCATAAAGATAAAAAAATAGAATTTATATGGAATGAAAAAAAAGAATTTGCTTTAAAATCAAAAATTTTTTTTGAAAAGCATAAAGATATATTTATACTTGCAAAAAACAGATTAATTATAAAATATGAAAGTGTAAAAAATATTGATAATTTGTTTAAAGAGATTGAAAAAGAATTAACTTTTTTTGGGGGTTAGGGTAATTTCTGACTGAAAACAATTTTGTTTTCAACCCATTTATATGTGATCATGATTATTTTATTAAGGTGATTTTTTTCCAGAAGATTTTTTGTGTTCTGTTCAGTATAATCAGGAATTAAAAGGTAAAAAGAACCAAATGCTTCAAAGAATTGTTTCCACTGTAATGTTTCAGCTTCATTTATAGAATCTTCGGTTTCTATCTCAAAGATGATAACTCCTTTTGAACGTGATTTAACAATAACATCAGGAAATAATCCTTTTACATTTGTGTTTTTACTATCCCCTGGATTTATAAAAACTTCATCAGCATCTTTTTTATGAAGATAAACAGATTTTAAAGTTTCAATTAAAGTATCATGGAGTCTCTGATTTTGTGGGGTTCTCGGAGACATTGACATATATAAAACCTCCCTTTAAAAAATAAAAACTATTCATTATTCCATATTATATATTCAGGAATAAATTTGCAAGTTAAATCTTCATTTCCTGGTAAAATTCTTACTGTATAATTAATTTTTCCAGAAGAAGAAGGTTCAATGACGCCTTCATATATAAAATTGTTATCCTTATTGCCTTTGTATTCAGCTTTTACTGTTTGTGTATCAGCAAGGGTATCACCCCTGTCATATCCATAATATATTTCAACAAGTAAATCATTATTTGACAAACCGCCGGCATATATTTCTGCTGTAATTTTTATTTTTTCTCCGAGTTTGATGCTCTCATAATGTTCTGCGGAAATATTTATTATTTTGATATTTTTCCATTTTTCTGTTATTTTTTCTTTGTATTTTGTGATTTTTTTAGCTTTATCAGCAGAATTATTTACAAGATTAACATAATTTTTACCGGCAGGTTTATAGAATTTTTCAGTATATTCCATAACCATTCTATTTGTATTAAAAATAGGGCATAATGTCATCATAGATGTTTTCATTTTTTTTATCCACTCATGCGGAAGATTATCTTTGCCACGCTTATAATAAAGAGGTATTATTTCATTTTCTAAAAGTTCATAGAGAGCATTAGCTTCTACCCTGTCCTGATATTCCGGATTTTCATATTCTTCTCCTTTTCCTATATCCCAGCCACAGTCATTGTTTGGTTTTTCAGCCCACCAGCCGTCTACTGTGGATAGATTAAGTCCACCATTAAATGTTACTTTCATCCCTGAAGTTCCACTGGCTTCCAAAGGTCTTCTGGGAGTGTTTAGCCAGACATCAACTCCCTGAACAAGGTAATGAGTTGTGTTTAAATTATAATTTTCTATAAACACGATATGATTTTTTAATACTTCATCTTCTGCATAATGATACAATGTTTTAATAAATTGTTTGCCTTCTTCATCTTTTGGATGTGCTTTGCCTGCAAAAATAATCTGGACAGGCATTTCTTTATTGGTAAGTATTTTTTTCAAACGTTCAATATCTTTAAATAAAAGTAAAGCACGTTTATAGGTTGCAAACCTTCTTGCAAAACCTATTGTTAAAACTTCTGGAGATAAAACTTCGTTTGCCGAATCTATTTTTTCCTTAGATGCACCTTTTTCTTTTAATTGTTGTTTTAATTTTCTTCGAATAAAAGCAACCAAACGCTCTTTCCTTCTTTCGTGTGTTCGCCATAGTTCAGTATCGGGTATTTCTTCTATTTTTTTCCAGACCTCGTTATCTTCCGGACAATCAACCCAGCGTGTTCCTAAATATCTGAAAAATAATTCAGCCATTTCCCTTGAAATCCAGGAATTGGCATGAATACCGTTTGTTATATGAGTGATTGGAATCTCATCAAGTAGTATATTGGGCCAAATGCCCTGCCACATTTTCCTGCTGACAAAACCATGCAGTTTACTTACACCATTGCAAAAATTAGTCAACTTTAAAGCAAGAACAGTCATACAAAACCATTCATTATTATCATCGGGATTTATTTTCCCTAATTTGATAAATTCGTTGAAGGGTATTTTTAAATTTGATTCAACGTATTCTTTTAAATACTTTTCTATAAGTTCTTGCGGGAATCTGTCATTTCCAGCAGGGACAGGAGTATGAGTTGTAAAAACTGATGTGGCAAAAACTATTTCTCTGGCTTCTTTAAATGAAATATTATATTTTTTCATAAGTAACCTTACTCTTTCCAGAATCAGGAAAGCAGAATGACCTTCATTCATATGTGTAACAGTAGGATTTAATCCAAGAGCATCTAATGCCATCATTCCGCCTATACCAAGTAAAATTTCCTGTTTGATACGCATTTCCAGATCTCCACCATAAAGTTTATAAGTGATTTCTCTATCAGCAGGAGAATTTTCCGGGATGTTGGTATCAAGAAGAAAGAGATTAATTCTTCCTACTAAAAGTTTCCAGATTTGAAATTTTACATTTGAATGAGGATATTTAATTTCAAGGATAAGTGGTTGATTATTTTTTGTTTTTACCAAACTGGCAGGTGATATGTGGTAATTGTAGGTTATATATTTTTCCTGTTGCCAGCCGTCATTTGTAAGATATTGCTGAAAATATCCCTGTGCATATAAAAGACCGATAGCAACAAAAGGTATGCCTAGGTCAGATGCAGATTTTAAATGATCACCTGCTAATACTCCCAAGCCGCCAGAATATATAGGAAGACATTCGGCAATACCATACTCTGCACTAAAATATGCAACTAAAAAATTATCAGGTAAATTATTTTTGACTTTTTCATACCACGTTGGTCTTGTAAGATACTGATTAAGTTTTTTTAATATTCCATCTACTCTGAACAAAAAACCTTCATCATTTGCAAGGGTATTTAACCTTTCTTGAGGAACTTCGTATAATAGTTTAATAGGGTTATGTGAAGTTGCTGACCATATATCCGGGTCTATATCTCTGAAAAGTGCAAATGCTTCAGAATCCCAGACAAGCCATAAATTATGTGCTATATCAAGTAATGGTTTTAATTTTTCCGGCAAATTTGGTATAACAGTTAATTCGCGAAATTTCATAAAGTCCTCCTGTAAATTTTATAGGTAGTGTGAAAAGTTTTAACGCTTTTTACTTAAAAATCCTTTTATTCGTATACTTTGGTTGCCTTTGTTCTCCCTTTATCAAAGGGAGATTTAGGGGGATTTATATACATCCATTCTCTTTTTCTAGCTCTCTTTTAATTTAAAATCTCCCCTAACCCCTCTTTATTAAAGAGGGGAATTTTTTATTCTTATTCTTATTTTTTTTCTCCCCCTTTGCAAAGGGGGACTAAGTGGGATTTGTTTCATTATTTTTAAATCTCCCCTACCTCCTCTTTTTAAAAGAGGAAAAATGTATATTATTTTCAATATTTTAGTATATATTTTAATCTCTGCCTTCTTTCTTTTTCATAGAACTTTTCACATTATCATTTTGTAAATTATTTTAGCATATATTAAAGACAAAATAAAATAAAAAATTTTAAAAATTGATATAATGTTATATTTTTAGGATAAAAAATAAAATGGTTTATTTTATGAATATTTTTTGTATCCAACCACGTTCGCCATCAGGCAGTTCAATAAGAGCCATTGGACCTTTAATTTCTATAATTTTTACTTTGGTGCCAGGTTTAATTTTTGTAAATGGTTTTTCACCTTTTTCAAATGGCTTTTTCCATACCTTAATACTTTCTACATTTTTTATACCATCAAACCCAGTTGTGAAAATTTCTGTTCCTGTTTGCGGGTCAGTTTTTAAACCTGCACAGGATAATAAAACTATAAATACAAAAAAAATTAATTTATTCATAGTTATATTTTATTTAGAACACGATAAAAGTCAAATAAATAATTAATTATCACTAAAAAAGCGTTAGAAAATGCGTTTTTACTGAAAACAAAATTTTTTTATTATTTTTATAGTTGACATAAAATTATATTTAATATATAATATCACTTAAAAAGTGATAAATTTAAAATAAAAAGGAGGGAATATGAAAATATCAACAAAAGGCAGATACGCGATAAGGGCATTAACCCATCTTGCAAAAGCATATAATAAAAAAGAACCGCTAACCATAAAAGAATTATCAAAACTTGAAAATATTTCAAACAGATACCTTGAAAATATATTTGTTAAATTAAGAAAAGCAAGAATTGTTAACAGTTATAAAGGCGAAAAAGGAGGTTTTTTTCTGGTAAAAGAACCTGAAAAAATAACCATGTATGAAATATTAAAAGCAGTAGAAAATTTAATGGAACCAGCTGAGTGTGTGATGGACAAAAATTTTTGTTATAGATTTAAAAACTGTGGTATGCGGACAATATGGATAAAATTTAATGAGCATATAAATAAATTTTTGAAAAATGTTAATTTAAAACAAATAGCAAAAGATTACCTGAGAATGTGAAAAGTTCTATGAAAAGAAAGAAGGCAGAGTTTAAAATATATACTAAAAGTATTGAAAATAATATACATTTCCCCTCTTTTAAAAAGAGGAGGTAGGAGAGATTTAAAAATAATGAAACAAATCCCCCTTAGTCCCCCTTTTGCAAAGGGGGAGAAAAAAAATAAGAATAAGAATAAAAAATTCCCCTCTTTAATAAAGAGGGGTTAGGGGAGATTTTAAATTAAAAGAGAGCTAGAAAAAGAGAATGGATGTATGTAAATCCATTAAATCTCCCTTTGCTAAAGGGAGAACAAAGGCAACCAAAGTATACGAATAAAAGGATTATTAAATTAAATAGATGGCGTTAAAACTTTTTACAATACTGATTACCTTGAAAGGAGATAAAAATGATTGAAGATGTAATTTATCTTGATAATAATGCTACGACAAAAATTGCCCCGGAAGTTGTTGAAGAGATGCTTTTGTTTTTAAAAGAAAATTATGCAAATCCTTCAAGTATTTATTATTTGGCCCAGAACATAAAAAAGCATATAGAGACAGCCAGAGAAAAAGCAGCAAGATTATTAAATGCCGAACCATCAGAAATTATTTTTACATCTGGCGGCACAGAGGCAGATAACATGGCAATTAAAGGAATTGCTTTTGCAAATGAAAAAAAAGGCAAACATATAATCACTTCATCAATTGAACATCATGCAGTAATAAATACCTGTAAATACCTTGAAAAACATGGATTTGAAATTACCTATATACCTGTTGATAAATATGGTATAGTTGATGTAGATTTAATAAAAAAATCAATAAAAAATGATACAATTTTAATTTCAATAATGTATGTAAATAATGAAATTGGAACTATAGAACCAGTTGCTGAAATAGGAAAAATTGCAAGGGAAAAAGGTGTGTATTTCCATACTGATGCTGTTCAGGCAGCAGGGAAAATCAAAATTGATGTGAAAGAGCAGAACATTGATTTACTTTCAATTTCAGGGCATAAATTCCACGGTCCAAAAGGAGCAGGTGCATTATATATAAGAAAAGGAATAAAAATTGATGCTTTATTACATGGTGGTCATCAGGAAAATAATTTAAGAGCAGGCACAGAAAATGTAGCTGGTATAATTGGATTGGGTAAAGCATGCGAGATAGCAGATGAAGATTTAAAAAATATAAAAATGAAAAGCGAGATAAAAAGGTTGAGAGATAAACTTGAAAAAGGAATTTTAGAAAAAATACCTAAAATTATTGTAAATGGTCATCCTGAAAAAAGAATAGACAATACACTTAATATTTGTATAAAATATATAGAAGGAGAAAGTATTTTAATTAATCTGGATTTGGAAGGAATTTGTGCATCGTCCGGATCTGCATGCACGTCAGGTTCATTGGAACCATCACATGTCTTGTTAGCGCTTGGATTGCCACATGAAATAGCGCATGGTAGTTTAAGATTTAGTCTGAGTAAATATACTAAAGAAAAAGAAATAGATAAAGTTTTAGAAATATTACCAGTTATAGTTCAGAAATTAAGAAATTTATCTCCGTTTTGGAAGAAAGGAAAGTAAAAGTGGCAAATAAAAACTTAATAGAAGAAATTAACGAATTAAAAAAGAAAAAAAATGCAGTAATAGTTGCTCATAATTATCAGATACCAGAAGTTCAGGATATTGCTGATTTTACAGGAGATTCCCTGGAACTTTCAAAAAAATGCAAAGGAGTTAAAGAAAAAATAATTGTATTTTGTGGTGTGAAATTTATGGCAGAAACTGCTAAAATTTTATCTCCTGAAAAAAAAGTTTTAATACCAAAAGAAAATGCAGGATGTCAGCTTGCAGATTCTATAAAACCAGAAGAAGTTGATGAATATAGAGAAAAATATCCAAATGCCGCTGTTGTTGGTTATGTAAATACTTCGGCGGCAACCAAGGCAAAACTTGATTATTGTGTAACTTCGGCAAATGCAGTTAATATTGTAAAAAAAATACCCAACAAGGAAATAATTTTCTTACCTGATAAAAATCTCGGGTTATGGGTTCAAAAAAATGTAAAAGATAAAGAAATTATAATTCATAATGGCAGATGTTATGTTCATCATAAATTTACAAAGGAAGATGTAATTAATGCGAGAGTTGCCCATCCGGATGCTAAAATTGTAGTTCATCCTGAATGCTTATCTGAAGTAACGGAATTAGCAGATGAAGTTGCTTCAACTTCTGGAATGATAAAATATGTCAAAGAAAGTTCAGCAAAAAAATTTATTATAGGAACAGAAGAAGGACACATACATCGTTTAAAAAAGGAAAGACCAGATGCTGAATTTTATTCACTTGGAAATGCCCAGATATGTTTTAATATGAAATTGATAAAATTAAAAGATGTATATGATTCGCTTTTGAATGAAAAATATGAGATAATTTTGCCGGATGATATCATAACAAAAGCAATTTTACCTATAGAAAGAATGCTGAATTTATCTTAAAGGAGGAAAAATGTTACAGTATTCTGATAAAGTAATGGAACAGTTTAAAAGTATGAAAAATGCAGGCAGGATAGAAAATGCCGATGGTATTGGAAAAGTTGGCAACCCTGTTTGTGGAGATGTTATGTGGATATATATAAAAGTAGATGAAAATGAAGTTATAACTGACTGTAAATTTGAAACCTTCGGATGTGTTGCTGCAATTGCAACTTCATCGCTTGCTACTGAACTTGTAAAAGGTAAAAAAATAGATGAAGCAAAAGATATCACAAATAAAAGAATTGTTGAATTGTTAGGTGGTTTACCTAAGGAAAAATTTCATTGTTCAGTTTTAGCAGAAGAAGGAATAAAAAAGGCAATAGAAGATTATAAAAATAAAAAAGCCGGCAAATGAAAAAAGTTTTAGTTGGTTTAAGCGGGGGGGTTGATTCTTCGGTTGCTGCTTTTTTATTAAAAAAATCAGGATATGAAGTTATAGGAATAACACTCAAATTATGGAATGATGCATCCCGTTGTTGTAATTATGAAGATATACAGCGGGCAAAAAATTTATGTTTTAAAATAGGAATAAAGCATTATGTCTTAAATTTAAAAAATTATTTTAAAAAAGAAGTAATAAACTATTTTATTCAAGATTATATTAATGGTCTAACACCAAACCCGTGTGTTATTTGCAACGAAAAGATAAAATTTTTTGCATTATTTAAAAAAATGAAGGAAATAAATTTTGATTTTATAGCAACAGGTCATTATGCAAAAATAAAAAAGGTTAAAACCAATTATTTTTTATGCAGTGCTAAAGATAAAAATAAAACCCAGGAATATTTTCTTGCCCGGCTTGACAAAGATATATTAAAATATATAATATTTCCATTATCTGATTTTACCAAAGATGAAGTAAAAAAAATAGCATATGACCAGAAATTTTTTATACCAGAAAAAGAAAGTCAGGAAATTTGCTTTTTAAAAGATAAAGAGCCACCATATAAATTCATTGAGAAATTTGTTAATTTAAAAGAATACGCAAATTGTTCTATATATAATTTGCAGGGTGTAAAATTAAAAGAAATTACACAGCCCTATTTTAAATTTACAATTGGGCAGAGAAAAGGATTAGGTATTGGTGGTGGAACACCATTTTATGTTTATAAAATAGACGCAAAAGAAAAAAAAGTTGTTGTAAGTGAAGAAAAAATGTTGTATAATAATTATTGTAAAATTGATAATACAAAATTTTTTATAAATATTCCCCAAAAATTATTCAGGGCAAAAGTAAAGATTAGATATTTACATAAAAAAGCAAGCGCTTTAATAAAGAAAATAGATAAAGATAAAATGGAAATTGTGTTTGATAAACCGCAATTTGCAATAACGCCAGGACAACTGGCAGTAATTTATAAAAATGATTATATAATTGGAAGTGGATTTATTATATAATTTTTGGTTCTTTATAATGCATTTTACAAAATGAATTATTAAAATAAAAATATCTTGACAAAGAAAAGGTTATATTATATATATGTAGCAAAATTTAAACAAAAAAAAAGTCCGGGGGCGGGCATCCCTAACTTAACCCTCCCCAATACCCCCTTACGTCCGCCCCCGGTTAAAATAAAAACAAAATCACTTCATGGAAATTGCATTATTAGTGCGATTTTCACAGGAGAAAAAATACAAAATAATATATTAGTTAAAAAAAGTAAAAAATTTATAACAACAATTGAGTTTTATTTTAAAAAAACGGCTAAATAAAAATAATGCAATATAAGAATAATAAAAAAATTTTGTTTTTCCATAAAAACGCGTGTTCTAACTAGTTTTTACCGTCACTTTAAAAAATTTGACAAATAAAAAATTAAGTGATAAGATTTTTATAATAATAAATATATTTTCAAAGGAGGAAATATGGGTTTTAAGCAATTAATTGCCATATTCCTTATATTATTACTTTTTGCAACCTATATAGTGGGTGGTGCTGAAAAAATAAGTATTTTTATTGAAAAATACTCAGAAGAAAAATATCAGGAACCATTAATAGAAAAAATAGCATATTATAATATAAATTATGTTTATTTTATGGCAAAATATAAAAGAACTCTGGAATTAATTGACAAATTTATTAATAAATATAACCGTTCCCAATATGTTGAAAGGATATTATTTTTAAAAGCAAAAACCTATGATAAAATGTTACAAACGAGAACTGCCATAGAAGAATATAAAAAATATATAGATGATTATCCTGAAGGTAAATATAAAAACGCAGCAGAAAGAAGATGCAGAGAACTATTAGATTTTTATTAAGAAAGGAAAAAAATGGTAAAAAACAAAATAATTCTTTTGTTTTTGATTTTATTTTTTAATTTTATCTTTGGTGAGGAAACAGATCTGATAGATACAGGACTGGCAACTGACGCCAACAAGCCAGTTTCAAATGAAATTGTGTCAACTAAAAGTGAAGTAATTCAAACACAGGAACAAATTCCAACCCAAACCCAGGTTGGTCAAAGATCAGAGGCAACACCAGCTTCAACTTATGATGAAAAAGTAGAGTTAGATACTGAATCCAAAGATACAGAAGGCATAGTTATATTATCACCAGGTGAAGTTGAGCCGGAAATACTTGAAAAATATATAAAATATGAAAAACCGGCAAAAGAAAAAGTTGATGTTGAAGAAGAAACTAAAATATTAAAAAAAGAAACTGAAATGGGAGAAGCAGAACAGGAAATAACATTTGAATATAAGGAAGCAGAGGCTGAGGTTGTTTTAATAGAAGGAAAACCAAAAGAAAAAATTGAAAAGGCAGGATTTTTGCTTGTTGAAAAAGCAGGTTTTATAAGTCAGAATTTTGTTGAAGATGGAATAATTTTTAATGTATTTGAAAATATTTCTTTGTTGCCAGGAAAGTTTGTAAATGTAAATATTACTGTGGGGAAACCAATAAAAAAAGGTGATAGGTTAATAGTATATGATGACAGTGAAGAAGTTTTTAACCCCGTAACCGATGAATATGTCGGTAAAATGATAAATATATTAGGTGTTATTAAGATAACTAAAAAAGTAAAAGACAATACTTATAATGCAAAAATTATAAAAAGTTATGGGTTAATAAAAGATGGCAATAAAGTAAAATTAAGAAAAGAAATTTCTGATTATCATAGTAAAATTACAAGAAAAGAAACAAAAAAATTAACAGAAGTTGAAGGATTTATAATTAAAGCAAAAAATAAAAATAAAGATTCTATTTTACATAAGAAAGATATTATTTATATTGATAAAGGATTGGAAAAAGGCATATTTCCTGGTATAAAAATGAATATTATAAGAGATGATAAAAAAAGAAGTGAAAATGAAGGGATAAATATTATAGGACAGATAGTTGTTATAAATTCAATGAAAAATAATTCAACTGCGGTTATTATTTCGCAAAAAGACACAGTAAAAATCGGAGATATAGTAAGAACGATAAAATAATAAAGATGTTTATAATGGATGAAGAAAAAGCATTTCTTGATTTAAAAGAAAAAATATTACGCGACAGGGGTTTGGACGTAAATCAATATAAGGAAAATTATTTAAAAAGAAGAATAGCAGTAAGAATGAGAGCATTACAGCTTAATAGTTATTCAGAATATATAGAAGTTTTAACAAAAGATAAAAAAGAATATATATCATTATTTGATAAACTCACAATAAATGTAACCCAATTTTTCAGAGATCCGGAAGTGTTCGTTGCTTTTGAAAACGAAATCTTGCCTGATATTTTAACTAAGAATGAAAAAAAGGAAATAAGAGTATGGAGCGCGGGATGTTCTTCCGGCGAAGAACCATATTCAATTGCAATGTCAATTGAAGAAGCGAAAGAGAAAATAGGTTTAAAAGATTTAAAATATGAAATATATGGAACAGATATAGATGATGATGCTTTGTCAAGTGCTATTAAAGGAAAGTACAATATAAAAACAATGGAAAATATTGCAACTTTAAGAAGAAATAAATATTTTGAAAAAATAAATGATACGACATATTTAATTTCTGAAAAAATAAAAAAAAACATTAAATTTATAAAAGCCAATCTTATGGAGCCATTTAAAATTAATTTTTTTGATATTGTATTTTGCAGGAATGTTATTATATACTTTATTAAAGATTTACAAAAAAAAGTACTACAATATTTTTATGACAGTTTAAAAGATGAAGGTATCTTGATTCTTGGAAAAACAGAGACTATGCTGTTAAGTTTCAGAGATAAATTCAAGTGTATAAATTTAAGGGAAAGAATTTTTAAGAAGGAGAAAGATTAATTTATGGAGACAGTTCAGGATTATATAAATTTAGGCCTTGCTTTTATGTTAAGCAAAAGATATGAGCAGGCAATAAAAGAATTTGAAAAGGCGCTTTCAATAAACCCCGATGATGCAGAGGTGCATTTTAATCTTGCCAATGCATATATGTCAAAAGGTGATTATGAAAAGGCGATCAGTGAATATGAAAAAACAATAAAATTAAATCCTGTTAATATAAATGCAATTACAAAACTCGGTAAACTTTATTATAATATTGGCAAATTTGAAAAAGCACGGGAAGAATATAAAAAAGCACTTGAAATAAAGCCGGATGATTTGCTTATAAGACATTATTCCGGTGACCTTTTCTTTAAGGTTGGTGATTATGAAAAAGCAAAGGATGAATATTCATTTATTTTAGGAAAAGATCCAAATTGTTATGAGGCAAGATTTAAGCTTGCCTATATCCATGAAATGCAAAAAAAATATGAAGACGCAATAAAAGAATATGAAAAAATTATAAATCATACACCGGAAAATGCAGGATTAAATGCAATTTTAGGAAATATTTACAGGAATCTTAAAAATTATAACAAAGCAATAGAGTGCTATGATAGAGCGATGAAGATAAATTCAAAAGAATCAGGTGTTGCTTATAATCTTGGAGTTTTATACTTTGAACAGGGTAATTATCAAAAAGCAATAGAGTGTCTGGAAAAAGCAAAGCAGGATAAATTCAAAAATACAGACGTATATATATTATGCGGTGAAGCATATTCTAAATTAGGAAAGAAAAAAGAAGCAATTGCAGAATATAAAAAAGCAGTTGAGTTAGGCGTTGCTGATGCTGAAACGCATAAGGCATTAGGGTTTGTTTATGCTGAGGAAGGACAACTTGATGAAGCAATAGAAGAATATAAAAAAGCATTAGAGCATAAGAAAGATGATTTAAGCATAATTGAAAATTTAGGACATATATACTATAAAAAAATAAAATACAAAGAAGCAAAAGATTATTTTTTGCAGTGTGTAGAAAAAGGCAAAGCAAACGCAGATATTTACTATAAACTCGGCAATATAGCAATGAAAGAAAATAATGCAGAAAAAGCAAAAGAATACTGGAAAAAGGCACTTGAAATAAATCCGGATAATGAAATAATAAAGAAAAATTTGAAATTATTAACCGGCGAAAATTTATAAAATTATGGAACTTTTTAAAAAGCAGGAAAAAAGTTTGGGAGAACTTTTAATAGAATCAAAAATAATAACTAAAGAACAACTGGAAAAAGCACTCTTAGAACAAAAACAAACCAAAACGCCGTTAGGTAAAATCATAGTAAAAATGGGATTTGCAAAAGAAGCAGATATAATAAATGCACTTCAGGGATTGCTCGTTATTATTTTTGAACTTAATAATGAATTTTTTGCTATTGAAGTTATATTTGTAAAAGAAATTCTAACAATAAAAAAAATAACACAACTTCCTGCTGTGTCTGATTATGTTCTTGGTATAGTTAGTTTGCGTGAAGAAATAATACCGGTTATCAGTTTAAATAATAAGATTTTTGGTAAAAAAGATATAATTTCAGAAGAAAACAAAATTATTGTTGTTGATGCTAAAGGGGAAAATGCAGGCATACTTGTTGACAGGGTTATTTCAGTTAAAAATTATCAGACAACAGATTTTGCCGATATAAATAAATATACTTTTGAACATGATAAAAAATTTATATCCGGCCTTATAAAAGACGGAGAAAAAGTAATAACCCTTATTAAACCTGAAACACTTTTGGGGGTTGAAAAGAAAAATTAAATTATTACGATTTCGCAAATAATTTTATCAGGAGAAAAATTTATTATACCGATAGTGTTGGATGATATACCACAAGTTGCACTGCCAGGATTGAAAAATTTTACACCAAGGTATTCTTCATATGTTGCGCAATGGGTATGTCCGAATATTATGATATCTGGTTTTTGTGTGATAAATTTTTTATACATTCTTTGTTTTAAATCAAAAGGAGCGCCATTGCCATGAGTCACGCATAAAATAAATTTATTGTTTATTTTTAATATCAATTCGTCAGGATAATTTATATCAGATGGATCCATATTACCTTTTACAGCATAGGTTTTTGAAATTTTGCTTAGAAATTTTATCACATTTTCATTTACAATATCTCCGCAATGAATAATAAAATCAGTATCCTTAAAATTATAAAAAATTTTTTCAGACATATTTTTTTTACGGGTTGGTATATGGGTATCGGAAATAACCCCTGCTTTTTTTACATTATTCAGTTTTATCATCTTGTTTTTTTTGAAGTTCTTCAAGTAATTTTGCAAGATCCGAAGTGCTTAGTCTGTCAAGTGCTTTTGTTAAGCGGTCCATTTTTGTTGGTTGGTGAGTAGGGGGAGCGCCAACTTTGTCAAGTCCTGCAGCTTTTACATATTTTGCCTGCAATTCTCCAAGAACTCTGAATAAAAGTTTTGCTTCGCCAGGTGTTAATTTCCCAACAGTTTTATCTTTTATTGATTTAAGCATATTGATTGTCTGGCGAGCCAAAGGTAAATTCTGTATTTTTTTTCCGCTTACAAATCTTGGTATTTCTCCTAGTGATATGAGTGCATTCTGGTTCAACATAAGTATTAAATTTATAAAATCAAGATTATCTTCTTTTTTTTCTTCCATAAACTATATCCCATATTGATTTTTTTATTTTATTATATTGTATTATAAAAAGTAAATCAATTGAAAAATGAAAAATTTTGATCTGAAAATTGTATTATTAGAAGATTACGATATTCAGGAGAAAAAAAATAAAATATTTAAAACAACGCTTGTTTTTTATTTTAAATAAAAAAACGGGTGAATAAAAGAAATGCATTATAAAAATAAAAATTTATTAAATAAAAATGATAAAAAAATTTTGTTTTTCCGTAAAAACGCGTTTTCTAACGCATTTTTACGGAATATATTTAATATTGACAATTAATGGTTTAATTTTAAAATGATTTAAAAAGTAAAAAAGGTAAAAAAAAAAGATGAGTATACTTGAATTAAAAAATTTAACACTTGTAAAAGATGGAAAGATATTGCTTTCAAACATAAATATAGAAATTTGGGCAGGATATGTTCATGCTATAGTCGGACCAAATGGTGCAGGAAAATCAACTCTTGCAAATACAATAATGGGACTTCATGGTTACAGAAATTTTGTCGGAGATATTTTATTTGAAGGTAAATCAATAAAAAACTTATCAATTGATGAAAGAGCACGGCTTGGTATTACCATGGTTTTTCAGGAACCAGCCAGGTTTGAAGGTTTAGCAGTTGACGATTTTATACTGGCTGGTGTAAAAGAAAAAAAAGAAAATTTAATTGATGAGGCGCTTTTAAAGGTTGGTCTTGACCCTTTAAAATATCGGAAAAGGGCTGTTGACAAAACATTGTCTGGTGGTGAAAGAAAACGAATTGAGATTGCTTCAATTTATGCGATGAAACCAAAACTTGTTTTTTTAGATGAACCGGATAGTGGGGTTGATATTGATTCTGTAAAATTCATTTTTGAGATAATAAAAGATTTTAAAAAACAGGGAACAACTGTTATTTTAGTAACACATAGCCCTGAAGTTTTAAAACAGAGCGATCATGCTTTTTTAATATGTGCCGGGAAACTTATCTGTAAAGGAGAAGTAGACAAAATGTTTGATTATTTTACAGGGAAATGTGCTCCGTGTAATCATGTGGGCAATCCGGAAATAGAAGACGGAAAAACAATATGAGCGAAAACAAAATTTTACAGGAACTCCTTTTTTATTCAGGATTACATAAAACTTCACCTGATATTGCTCATGTAGAAATACATGGAAATAAAGTTTTAGGTGCAAATTTAGTTGAAGGTTTGATAGTTAAATCAGAAAGTTTTTCTGAGGGAGTAAATATAAAAATAGAAGTTGTAAAAGAAATTAAAAATCCGGTAAGGTTTTGTTTCGGGTTGATACCTGAAAATGGCATACAAAAAATAAACATAGATACAGTTATAAAAGAAAACGCATCTGCTGAATTTTTTGCAACATGCACTTTCCCGAATGCAAAAAATATTCAGCATATTATGAACGCAAATATAATAATTGAAAAAAACGCTTCTCTCAAATATTTTGAACGCCATATTCACGGTCCGGAAGGTGGAGTGCTTATTGTTCCGGTAACAGAAGTTTTTGTAAAGGAAAATGCAAGGTATTCAACTGAATTTGAATTAATAAAGGGTGCCGCGGGTGTTATAAAACTTGATTATAAAGCCAAAGTTGAAAGGCATGGGATTGTTGATATGAAAGCAAGAATTTTTGGAAGATTAAAAGATAAAATATATATAAAAGAATCAGCACACTTAAAAGGAGAAAATTCTGTTGGTGTTTTAACAAGTCACATAGCATTAAAAGATGAAGCCAACGCTATAGTTGAAAATGAAATAATAGCAGATGCTGCTTTTGCGAGGGGGCATGTTGATTGCAAAGAAATTGTTCAGGGAAAAGCTGTTGCAAGAGCAGTGCCGATTGTGCAGGTAAATAACCCCAAAGCACATGTGACACATGAGGCTGCAATCGGTTCTGTTGATTCAAAACAACTGGAAACATTGCTTTCGCGTGGTCTTTCAGAAGATGAAGCAGTTGATTTGATAATAAATGGTCTTTTAAAATAATTTTCATTTTAAAAAATTTATTAAGTATAGATTGTAATTATTGGTTTTTTCATTATTTCGTTTTAATTTGACTAAAATATTTATATATGCTATATTTTTTACAAAATATTTTGAAAAAAGGAGGATATTATGCTTATCTTTAATAAAAAAACAAATCTGTTTGAAGAAGAGTTTTATAATTATCAGTTGCAGGATGTCAGTGAGCCACAACTATTCAGGGATATGTTCCCTTATGATGATGTCCCGCGGGTTATTTTTAACCAGAGAGTAGTTCCGTTAAATGTGCCTGATGAAATATGGATCACTGATACAACTTTTCGTGATGGGCAACAATCATTACCACCTTTTAAAGTAGAAGATATTGTTCATCTTTATGATTTGATGCATAAACTTGATAATGATAATGGTTTAATCCGTCAGACAGAATTTTTTCTTTATACAAAAAAGGACAGAGAAGCTGTTGAAAAATGTCTGGCACGTGGTTATAAATATCCTGAAGTTACAGGATGGATAAGGGCAACAGAATCTGATTTTAAATTGGTAAAAGAAATGGGTTTAAAAGAAACAGGGATTTTAACATCGGTTTCTGATTATCATATATTTTTAAAATTAAAGTGGACAAGACGTCAGGCGCTTGAAAATTATTTAAAAGTTGTAAAAGCTGCTCTTGATAATGGAATTATCCCACGCTGCCATTTTGAAGATATAACAAGGGCTGATATTTATGGATTTGTAATTCCGTTTGCTTCAGAACTTATGAAATTATCCCAGAGTTATAAAATGCCTGTAAAAATACGTGCCTGCGATACAATGGGTTATGGTATTGCTTTAACAGGGGCTGCTTTGCCAAGAAATGTGCATGGAATAATGTATGGGTTAAATAAGCACGCCGGTGTTCCGTGTGAATGGCTTGAATGGCATGGTCACAATGATTTTTATCGTGGAGTTACTAATGCTGTGCATGCCTGGCTTTATGGTGGTTCTGCAGCCAATGGCGCATGGCTTGGTATTGGTGAAAGAACCGGAAATACACCTATAGAAGCATTGATAATAGAATATTTTGCTTTTCGTGGAAGAGAAGGAAAAGAAAAAGTTGATACAACCGTAATCACAGAAATAGCAGAATATATGGAAAAAAATATGGGTATTGAAATTCCGGGTAAACAACCGTTTGTTGGAAAAAATTTTAATGTAACTAAGGCAGGCATTCATGCTGACGGTGTTATGAAAAACGAAGAAATATATAATATCTTTAATACAAAGAAAATATTAAACAGGTCTATTGGAGTTGAAATAACAGATAAATCAGGACTTGCCGGGATTGCTTTCTGGATAAACGATTATTTTAAATTACCTGATAATGAAAAGGTAAGTAAAGATAGTGAAGGTGTTAAAAAGATAAAAGAAGAAATTGATAAAGAGTTTGAAAAAGGAAGAGTTATAAGCATTTCAAAAGAAGAGATGATAGAGTATACGAAAAAATTTCTTTATGATATTTATAAAAAATACAACAAGGAGTAAAAATGTCAGAAAAGATTTTTTATAATGAAAAAGATGAACTGGTTGTTCCTGATAATCCCATTATTTGTTTTATAGAGGGTGATGGAACAGGACCAGATATCTGGTCTGCTTCCAGAAGGGTTTTTGATGCTGCTATTGAAAAGGCTTATAATGGAACAAAAAAAATAGATTGGAAACAGATTCTTGCAGGAGAAAAGGCAAAAGAAAAAACAGGTAATTATTTACCGGAAGAAACAATAGAGGCAATAAAAGAACATATAGTTGCGATAAAGGGTCCTTTAACTACGCCAATAGGTGGAGGGATAAGGAGTTTAAATGTGACATTGAGACAACGACTTGACCTTTTTGCCTGTGTAAGGCCTGTAAGGTATTTTCAAGGAGTTCCTTCACCAGTTAAAAACCCGGAAAAATTAAATATAGTTATTTTCAGGGAAAATACGGAAGATGTTTATGCTGGAATAGAATGGGAAGCAGGAACTTCAGATGCAAAAGAAATTATTAATTTTATAAATGATTCTTTTAATAAAACTTTGCTCATAGAAAGCGGTATAGGTATAAAACCGATGAGTGAGTTTTGCACAAGACGTTTAATGCGTATGGCAATAAATTATGCAATAAAAAATAAAAGAAAAAGTATAACAATTATGCATAAAGGAAATATAATGAAGTTTACAGAAGGTGCATTTGTAAAATGGGCAATAAAAGAAGCAGAAGAAAATTTCAGGGATGTAATAATAAAAGAGTCAGAAATTGCAGAAGGGAAAAACCCTGATGGTAAAATTATAATAAAAGACCGACTTGCAGATTCAATGTTTCAGCAGATTTTGTTAAGGCCTGATGAATATGATATAATAGTTACCCCTAATTTAAACGGTGATTATTTATCAGATGCAGCAGCAGCCCAGGTTGGAGGGCTTGGTATGGCGCCAGGTGCAAATATAGGGAAATATGCACTTTTTGAAGCAACTCATGGGACAGCGCCTAAATATGCAGGCTTGGATAAAGTAAATCCTTCATCTCTTATATTATCAGGTGTTATGATGTTTGAATTCTTATCCTTAAATGAAGCCGCTGATTTGATAATTAAATCTTTGGAAAAGACAATACAGGAAAAATATGTGACGTATGATCTTGCAAGGCAGATGCAGGATGCCAAAGAAGTAAAATGTTCGGAGTTTGCAGATAGAATAATTCAGAATATGGTTTAAATATCTTTTATAAATTATAAAAATCACCATAAATTAATAAAGGAGAAAAATTTATGAAATTTGGAATAATAGGTGCTGGTAATGTCGGAGCAACTATTGCCCACATTTTGCTTTTTAAAAATTATGGTGATATTTATCTTCTTGATATTGCAGAAGATATTGCAAAAGGAAAAGCCATAGATCTTAACCAGTCAAAGTTTCTTTTTAATTCAGAATATTCAGTTAAAGGCGGTAATGATTATTTAGAAATCAAAGATGCGGATTTTATTATTATAACAGCTGGACTTGCAAGAAAACCCGGGATGTCCCGTGATGATTTGCTTTTTAAAAATTTTGAAATTTTAAAAGATATATGTATTAAAATAAAAGAATTTAAAAAAGAACCGTTTATAATAGTTGTTTCAAATCCGCTTGATATAATGGCTTATACAGCATATAAAATACTTGGTTTTTCAAAATCTAAAATACTTGGAATGGCAGGTGTCCTGGATTCATACAGATTCATGCATTTTATCCAGAATACATTTGAAACTAAAACAACCAAAATTGAAGCAATGACTCTGGGGTCTCATGGTGATACGATGGTGCCTTTAACTTCAAAGGTGAGGGTTGATGGAGAATTATTAATCAGTAAAATTTTACCGGAAAAAATAAAGGAAATAGAAGAAAAAACGAAAAACGGCGGAGCAGAAATTGTTAATTTGCTTAAATCTGGCAGTGCTTACTATGCGCCGGCTGCAGCAGTTGTAAGAATGATTGATGCGATTGTAAATGATGAAAATATAGTGTTGCCGTGTTCTGTGTATGCTGAAGGCGAATATGGAATAAATGATATTTTTATAGGTTTGCCAGCATTATTAAACAAAAACGGGTTTGAAAGAGTTGAAATTTTAGATATTTCACAGGATGAAAAGAATAAACTTTTAAATTCAGCAAATTCAATAAAAGAACAAATAAATAAAATAAATAATAAAATTTGAAAAGATAAAAATGCGTGTAATTAATCAAAAAGAAATTACTGCAAAAATAAAAAAAGCAGTTATTGATGCAAATCATTTTTTACCTTATGATGTTATTTCAGCAATTAAAAAGGCGGCTAATAAAGAGAAAAATAAGTTAGCAAAGACTTGTTTATATAAAATAATTGAGAATGCCAAAAAAGCAAAAAAGGGAATTTTCCCTTTGTGTCAGGACACAGGACTTGTCGTAGTTTTTATTGAACAAGGAGATAATGTAAAAATAAACGGTGATATTTATGCAGCTATAAATGAAGGTATAAAAGAAGGATACAGTGAAGGTTTTTTAAGAAAATCAACAGCGGATCCACTAACACGGCAGAATTTAAATACCAATACACCTGCAATTATTCATTATGATATAGCAAAAGGTTCTTTATTAAAAATTTCATTGCTTATCAAAGGTGCTGGTTCAGAAAATAAATCAGCTGTTAAAATGTTAACTCCAGCAGATGGAAAAGAAGGCATAATTGAATTTGTTATTGACACGGTAAAAAAAGCAGGCGCATCTGCCTGTCCGCCATATATAATAGGTGTTGGAATAGGCGGGAATCTTGAAATTGCACCTTATCTTGCCAAAAAGGCATTGTTGAGAAAAATAAATGATACAAATAGAGACAGAGAGTTGTCTTTGTTGGAAAAAGTTTTATTAAAAAAAATAAATAGTTTAAAAATCGGTGCATTTGGTTTTGGTGGTGATACAACGGCGCTTGCGGTTAAAATAGAAATGCAACCATGCCATATAGCGAGTTTACCTGTTGCAGTAAATATACAATGTCATTCTGCAAGACATAAAGTTATAAATATTTAAAGAAAGGAGTTTTTATGAAAGAAATAATAACGCCATTGACTGATGATATTATATTTGATTTGGAAGCAGGAGATGAAGTTTTAATATCAGGACCAATTTATACGATGCGTGATATGGCTCATAAAAAAATTACAGAAATATTGGAAAAAAATGAAACTTTGCCTTTTGATATAAAAAATCAGATTATTTATTATTGTGGACCTACACCTGCAAAAAAAGGGAAAAAAATAGGTGCTTGTGGACCAACTACTTCTTCACGAATGGATAAATATACACCTATACTTTTAAAATATGGAGTTAAGGGTTTAATAGGCAAAGGCGAAAGATCAGAAGAGGTAAAACAGGCATTGAAAAAATATAATGCAATTTACTTTTCTGCATTAGGTGGGTTAGGAGCAGAATACGCAGGTTATGTGATTTCGTCAGAGATTGTGGCATTTCCGGAACTTGGACCAGAAGCCGTTTATAAATTGACGGTAGAAGATTTTTATGCTGTTGTAATAAACGATATAAAAGGTAATGATTTTTATTTGATAAACAAATATCATTAATAAAAAATATCCCGGCAAAAATTCGCCGGGATATTCTTATTCAATCTTTATTTCTTTTGGTTTTTTAGATTCTTTTTTCTGAATGTCAATTGATAAAACTCCATTTTCATACTTGGCTTTTATTTTTTCAATGTCAGCATCGTTTGGCAGGACAAATTTTCTTTCAAAAGCACCATAACTTCTTTCATAATAATAATATTTTTTGTCTTTGTCTTCTTCGTTTCTTTCATGCTTTCTTTCACCAGAAATACTTAGAATATTATCGGTAAGCTCAATCTTAATATCATCTTGTTTTAACCCTGGAAGATCAGCTTTTAATACGTATTTGTCTTTTTCTTCAACAATGTCAACCGCTGGTGCTAATCTGGTGCTTGATGTTAAAAAATCCCTGCCAAAAAAGTCATCAAAAATGTCCGAAAAAATGTCTCTTGAAACCGATCTGCCCTGATGTCTTATTAGTTTCATTTTAACCAACCTCCTTTCATTTGATTTTTTTATTAAAATACAAAAGCATAAATTATGCCAGAAATTTTTTTATAAAAAAATATGGAAATTATACCGTAAAAAGCATTGGAAAATGCGTTTTTATAAAAAGATAAATATTTTTATCATTTTTATTTAATAAATTTTTGTTTTACTTTGATTAGCATGTTTTTTAATTAAAAAATAAAATATACATGTAGTTTTAAATTTTTGTTATTTAATAACATTTTTATTGTATATTTTTCTCAATAAAATCACAATTTTCTATTGCTATTTGCAGGTTATATATTTATTTGGAAAATTAAATTGTTTAAAAATTTGATACTGATTGTTTTATTTTGAAACGCGTTGAAAAATTATTTATATATAGTGCTTTTTATAGAAATTTCAACACGCCTGTTTTTTGATCTGCCTTCTTCTGTATCATTTGTATCTACAGGAAAATCTTCACCATATCCAACTGTGGATATTCTTTTTTCATCAACAGAAAGTAAATTCACCATAAAAAATTTAACTGCATCAGCCCTTGCCTTTGATAATTCCTTATTTGTCAAATATCTTGTTCCAGAAGGTGGTATATTATCAGTATGTCCGGCAACAACTATTTCTGATTCAGGATATTGGTCAAGAACTTTTTTCATTGTTTTTAATGTATTGTATGCTGTGATTTTAACATCTGCTTTGCCAAGGTCAAAAAGTGCATCAGATGAAAATGTAAGTTTTATTTCTTTTAAAAGAACAACCTGGGATTTGGGAGAAGATTGGGATTTATTCCCAACAGTGTCATAGGCAATTAAACTATAATAATAAATTTCTCCTGTTTTAACATATTCGCCGTTATTTCCTTTACCATCCCACATAAAAGTTTTAGGTGGTATACCATTACCACCTGTTGAATAAAAAATATTTTTGTTTGCATCCCATATAATAAATTGCCATTTTAATATTGAATTTTTATCAATTGCGGAAAAACTGAAAGTTGCAGGTATTATAAGCGCTTCTTTTTCTCCTGGTTTTAAATATTTAGGGTTGGCATCTACGAAAATATCAGGAGGTGTATTATCTATTTCAAAGGATACTTTATTTGACTCTGATGTGCCATTTTCATATTCTACTGAAATAGATGCCTGATAAACGTCATCTTTTAATACTTGCATATTTATAGTTCCGTTAAAAGCAATTGATTTTTCAAGAGGAAGTTTTAAAAGCGGGGTTGTAAATAAAATTTTTCCTGAACTGTCAAAGATATTTAATTTTGCAGATTTAATACCTGTTTTGGATTTTAAATTGGGGAAAAAATAAGTAAAATCAATAAATTTATCATTGTTTGGTGAAAAGACAAAAGGAGATACTTTCAAAGAAACCGGCGGTGCGCCCCAGGAATAAATAAGTGAGAATCTGTGTGTGTTGCCTAATTCTTCATATTTAATAAAAGAATAATCAAATTCAAAACCTGCGTATTTAATTCCAAGACCAAAAGTAGGATGTTCAAAAGCACCGGTTTTATAACCTGCTCTTAAAGCAATTGTGTTATATAGCCAGTATTCAAATCCTAAATTATAAATTGATTCGTAATCCTGCTGAATAATTGCCTGGGCTGCGACCAAAAAATCCCAGTTAAAAACCAGTATTTTATCAGATATTCCAATTTTAAAAGTTTTAGGTGCTTCAAAACCTGTTTTATCTATTTTAAGTTCATTACCTAAGTTACAAAAAGTTGCTCCTAATCTTAAAAAACTTTCACCAAAAGTTGCTTTATACATAAAACCAATATCAGATGTAATGTTTGATCCATTTAAATTATCTATGTTTTGGGATGAATATCTGAGTAAAATTCCTGCTGAATAATTTTCTGTAATATCAAAAGCAAATGCGGTTCCTATGGAATAATCAAATGGATAAAAATATTTATCAATAAATGAATTAAAATCAATCCCGCTGTTTAAATAAGAGTTATCATACGAAGGAAGCTCTCTGGTTTTTGCTATCTTATCAACCTGAAACCATGAAAGTGAAATTCCGATTTTTGCAATATCAAGAAAAGGAAAAGGAGAAACAAAAGATAAAAATTCATATTTAAGTCCCTGAAACCATTCAATATGTGTTGCCTGTATTTCAAAGCCGGGTATTAATAATATTCCGGTTGGATTATAATAAAGCCCGCTTGTTCCGTCAGAAACAGCAACAAATGCTTCGCCCATACCTGATGCTCTGGCAATTGGCGGGATTTTGATAAAATTTATGCTTGTGGTTCCAACAAGTTCAGAACCACTAAAAATATTATGAGATAAAAAAAAGATAAAATAAACAAATAAAATAAATCTTTTCATATTGACCCTTTTTTACTTTTGAAAAAATTATATATAAAAGTATTTTAAAAGGCAAGAAAAAAAATATTGACATTTTTTGAAAAGATGATATTATTTAATGCATTATAGTAAAGTTTTACTTTACTAGATTTTTGTTTCAGGAGGTTTTACGTTTTATGGCAACAGGAAAGGTGAAGTGGTTCAATGAAAAGAAAGGCTACGGATTCATTGAACAGGAAGGCGGAAAGGATGTTTTTGTGCATTACGCGGCTATTCAGGGCGACGGATTTAAGACCTTAAAAGAAGGCGAAGTCGTAACCTTTGACATAGTCGAAGGCCAGAAAGGTCCACAGGCTTCAAACGTAGTAAGATCAGCAAAATAAACTGGTTTTACCAGTAGCCATAAAGTTCCCGACAGGGGTTCGCTCTTGTCGGGAATTTTTTTTGATTAGATAAGGAGGAATTAAATGGAAAAAGATTCTAAAAAAGAAAAAAGAAAAAGTAAAACTGACCGCAGACAGGGCGAAAGAAGATGGCTTGGAAATGTTTTTCCTCAAAAGATAAATCATGAAAGAAGGAAAGGTGAAAGAAGACTTGAAAACAGAAGGGAAAAATAAAATAAAATTTGGGACATCCGGCTGGCGTGGAATTATAAGTGATGATTTTACATTTGATAATGTAAAATTAGTAACACAGGCAATAGCAGATTTTATTAAATCATCTAAAAAAGAAAAAGGAAAACCTGTGATAATAGGCGGCGATGCAAGGTTTTTATCTGAAAAATTTGCTGAGGTTGCGGCAGAAGTTATGGCAGGTAATGGCATTGAAGTTTTATTATGCAATCGTGATACCCCGACGCCTGTTATTTCTTTTGAAATAATAAGAAGAAAAGCCGCAGGTGCTATAAATTTTACCGCTTCACATAATCCACCTGAATACAACGGTCTTAAATTTTCTCCTTCCTGGGGTGGACCAGCAACACCTGCAGAAACTGATGTGATAGAAAAAAATATACAGAAAGTAAAAGTAGTAAAAGTAATGCCCAAAAATGATGCTTTAAAAAGAGGAATGATAAAATATTTTGAACCATCAACTTATTATTTAAAAAAATTAAAAGAAATAATAGATTTTAAAATTATAAAAAAATTAAAATCAAAAATTGTAGTTAATCCGCTTTATGCAACGGGCAGGGGTTATTTAGATAAGATACTAAAAGATGAAGGAGTAAAAATAAAAGTAATAAATGATTACAGGGATGTCTTATTTGGTGGTTATCCGCCAGAACCTGCTGAAAAAAATATAAAAGATATGATTGATACTGTAAAAAAAGAAAAAGCAATAATTGGTATTGCAACTGATGGAGATGCAGACAGATACGGTATAATTGATTCGGATGGTTCATATATTCAGGCAAATCAGATTTTGCCGCTTTTACTTGATTATATTATGAAAACGAGAAAGTGGAATGGTGTTGTTGTCCGTTCAGTTGCTACATCTCATATGCTTGATAAAGTAGCAGAACTATATGGGTTAAAACTTATTGAAACACCTGTTGGATTTAAATATATAGGCGAAATTATGACAAAAGAAGATATAATTATAGGCGGCGAAGAAAGCAATGGCTTGACAGTTCACAGGCATATACCGGAAAAAGACGGGATTCTTGCGTGTTTACTTGTTGTTGAGATGGTAGCAAGGGAAAAAAAGAGTATAAAAGAATTGCTTTTTGATTTGCAGAAAAAAACAGGGAGATTTATAACAAAAAGAGAAAATATTAAATTGACTGAAATTGGTAAAATAAAATTACAGGAAAAATTAAAAAATTTTAATGGCAAAAAGTTTGGCGTGTTTAACATAGAAAAATTAATAACAGTTGATGGTTATAAGTTTATACTGGAAAATGGCAACTGGGTAATGATAAGATTCTCCGGCACAGAACCAATAATAAGGTTATATGCAGAGGCAAAAGACGAAACCATACTTGACCAGATTATAAAGCAAGGGAAAGAATTTATTTTAGAAAATTGATTTTTGAAATAAGCGTAGTTTTATTATATATTAACCCGCAACAAATTACTGCATTTGTAAAAAAATTCATTGATTTTATATGTTTTTTAACTTTTCGTATATTACTTATATATTTTACAGTAAAAATGCATTAGAAAACGCGTTTTTACGAAAAAACAAAATTTTTTTATTATTCTTATTTAATAAATTTTTATTTTTATAATGCATTACTTTTATTCACCTGCTTTTTTATTTAAAATAAAGATAAATATTTTATTTTTTAAAATAATATATTATTTTGTGTTTTTTCTTATGAAAATTGCAATCTTTTATTACGATTTCCAAGTATTAATTTTAAATTCCTTTAATAATGCTCATTGCTATAGTCATTATTGGCGAGAATAAGTTTTGTGATGAATAATAAATAATGCTTTAAAACGAAAAATCTATTTATTGTTTTAAATCTTTCAGGTATATACCTTATGTTTTCTTATTAACATACGGTTTAAAATTTATTCTTGACTTTTTAAAAAAATAAATATATCAATATTAAAATTAAAAAAAGGAAAATATTAAATGGGTGAACATAAAAGTAAAGAGAAGAATTTATTTATAGCAATAATAATAAATATTTTTATTACAATATTAGAAATTATAGGGGGAATAATAAGCGGTTCTTTGGCCCTTTTATCGGATGCGTTTCATAATTTTTCTGATGTGGTATCATTGATTATTTCTTATTTTGCAATTTTAATAGGGCAAAAAGAAAAAAATTTTAAAAAGACATTCGGTTATAAAAGAGCAGAAATAATTGCTGCTTTTTTCAATGTAATTTTGCTTATTATTGCATGCTTTTTTATAATTACAGAAGCAGTAAAAAGATTTAAAAATCCAGAAATTATAAACACGCATGTGCTTCTTATTATTGCTATAATTGGATTTGCAGGAAACGGAATTTCAATTTTCATTCTATTTAAAGATTCAGAAAAAAATCTTAATATAAAATCTGCTTTTTTACATTTGCTCGGGGATACAATTTCTTCTTTAATTGTAATTGTTGTCTCACTTATTATGCTATTTAAACCATATTTTTGGTTAGATTCAGTTTTTTCTATTCTGATAGCGTTATATATTATAAAAGAAAGTTTTTCAATATTAATTAAAACAATAAATATACTTATGCAATCAACCCCCAGGGAAATTAATTTAACAAAAATAAAAAAAAGATTATTGTTTGAAAAAAAATTAGGTATACAGGATATACATCATTTACATGTATGGGAATTAACACCAGGCGAAATCATTTTTGATTTGCATGTTGTTATAAAAAAGAAAGATCTTTTAAAAGCTGATTATATTATCAATCAGATAAATACTATTTTGTCAAAAGAATTTAAAATTTGTCATTCTACTATTCAGATTGAAAGCGAAAAAATAAGGCATAGTCCGCAATGCCAGATATGAGACCGTAAAAACGCAATTTTTAATGAGTTTTTACGGATTATAAAAAAACTTGACAAAATTTATATGATTATATATACTATATATAGAATAAATAGAAAACCCTATATACAATATAATGTGTGTTTGGTTTTGCAAAAGGGGAATTTAAAAGAAAGAAAGGAGGGACAATATGGCTAAAAAGAAAAAAGCAAAAAAGAAAAAATAAGTTAGATTTTTAATTTTTAAGAAACAACATAGTATTATTAAATAATGATACTATGTTGTTTTTTTTCTTTTATTTATTTAAATTAAAATGTATAATAAACTAAAAATAGCAGTTTATATAAATAAATTTTAAAGTATGAAAATACCTGAAAATTGTAAATTGTAATAGGAAATTGCGATTTTCAGGAGAAAAAATAAAAAATATTATTAAAGAGATAAAATATTTAAAAGAACATTTGAGTTTTATTTAAAAAAATGTAAATAAAATAAAAGCAATGAATTATAAATATTTCATTTTTCTGTAAAAAATGCGTTTTCTAACGCTTTTTACGGAAATATTTAAGGTATATAAATAAAATGGCAAAAAAAGAAAAAAAACAGGAAAGAAATGTTTTAATAGGAATTTTTCTGCTGATAGTTGCATTATTGATATTACTTTCTTTTATTTATATCAATAATAAAAATATGTTAGGTCCTGCCGGAGAACTGATTTCAAGGTTGCTTTATCTTTTAATTGGGGAAGGCGCATATATTATTCCTTTTTTACTTGGCTTTTATGGTATAAATGCAATTAGAAAGGATGATAAATATAATAATGCTAAAATAATAGTTGGGTTGATTGTGCTTATTATTACAATATGTGTTTTTATATCTCTTGTTTTTTATAATTTTCCTCAGTTTGAAAAAGGAAAAGTAAATGAATTTTACACAAAAGGATTTAAAAAATTCTGGGAAAAAATTCCAAAAGAATTACAGATAATGGATAAATATAAATTTTACCATGGTGGAAGTATTGGCAGTTTTATTACCCAGCATCTTGTTTCCTGGGTAAATATAATTGGGGCTTATATAATAAATTTTATAATTTTTATGTTTGCAATTGTGCTTATTGGCAAAGAAAAAATTATAATAGATATATGGAAATTTATAGCGGATTTTATAGTAAATATATTAAAATTTTTGTTTAAATTATTTAAAGACATATTTTTTATATTAAAAGATTTTTTTATTAAACTTTTTGAGAATTTAAAAAAGAAAAATGAAAAAAAGATAAATATAATAAAAACAGAAGCCAAACCCAAAATAACAGTTGAAAAATTAAAGGAACAAAATATATCAGAATTAGAAAAAGAAAAATTTAAAAGAGAACCCGAAAAAAAAGAAAAAGTAAATATAATAACATCTGAATCTCCTGAAAAAAAGCGAACGCCGGTTTTAAGAACTTTAACAAAAGGCGATTTTGATTTGCCACCAACTTCCTTATTAAAAGAAAGTGAAGGGACGACACAAAAGGTAAATTATGTTGAAGATGCTGAAAAATTAAAAAAGACATTAAATGACTTTGGTATTGAGTGTGAGGTTGTAAATGTTGTGGATGGACCTGTCATATCAAGGTTTGAAGTTGAACTTGCAACAGGAGTTAAAGTAAGCAATGTTGAGAATTTATCAGCTGATATAGCGCTTGCAATGAAGGTAGAGCATGTAAGAATTGCGCCTGTTCCTGATAAGGCTTTGCTTGGAATTGAGGTTCCAAAAAGAGAAAGAAAAATTATATGTTTAAAAGAACTCATAGAAGATGAAGAATTTCAGAGTTCGCAAAATGTTTTAACTATTGCATTAGGAAGGGATTTAGGCGGTAAAGCAATAATTGCTGACCTTTCTAAAATGCCACACCTTTTAATTGCAGGAGCAACAGGTTCCGGAAAAAGTGTATGTGTAAACTCAATAATAATGAGTTTGCTTTTTAAAGCAACTCCTGATGAGGTTAAATTTATTCTTGTTGACCCGAAAAGAGTAGAACTAATCCATTATAATGATCTTCCGCATCTTTTAACCCCAGTTATTACAGACGCCAAAATAGCAGCAGTTGCATTAAAAAGGTTAATAAGTGAGATGGACAACAGATATGAAATACTTGCAGAAGAAGGCGCTCAAAATATAGAAATTTATAATAAAATGGTTAAAGAATATAATGACGAAATAAAAAATGAAAAAGATGTAAGAGAAGAAGAATTAAAAAAGCATATGCCTTATATCGTTCTTATAATTGATGAACTTGCCGATCTTATGATTTTATCAAAAGGTAGTGTTGAAGAATCTCTTCGCAGATTAGCCCAGTTAGCAAGAGCAGTTGGAATTCATTTAATACTTGCTACACAGAGACCTTCGGTTGATGTAATAACAGGAGTTATAAAAGCAAATTTTCCAACAAGAATTGCGTTTCAGGTTATGTCGCAGGTTGATTCAAGGACAATACTTGATACAAAAGGTGCAGAAACTTTGCTTGGCAGAGGAGATATGCTTTATGCACCGTATGATTTAAATAAACCGGTAAGAGGGCAGGCAGCACTTGTAACTGCACCGGAAATATCAAAAGTTGTTCAGTTTATAAAAAAACAAAGAAAACCTGATTATTCGCCGGAATTTGATTTTAAAGAAGAAGAAGAATTTAATAATATTGATTCTGATGGTTTGGATGATGATGCTGAAATTTTTGAAAAAGCTGTAAGGATAGCAAGAGAAAAAGGAGAGATATCAACTTCTTATTTACAGAGAAAATTACGTATAGGTTATTCAAAAGCAGCAAGATTGATAGATGAAATGGAAGAAAAAGGGATTGTAACTGCACCTGACGGTAATAAACCAAGAAAATATATAGGAGAAGATAAATAATGAATAAAAAAATATTTCTTTGCATGTTTATTTGTTTTATTTTTGTTTTTTCATGTTTTTCAACGATAACTATTGATAATAATAATGGTTCAAAAGACGAAGAAATAATTATTAAAAATACTGATGTGAATAGATCTGATAAGGAATTAAAGATAGAAGAACCGGAAAAAATAACAAAAGAAGTTAAAGAAGAAAAAAAATCCATAAAAAAATCTGTGATAAAAAAAGATCAGGATAATTCTTTAAAAAAACAAACGCTAAAAAAAGACAGCAATGGTTTAAAAGATTTACTTGAAAGAATAAAACAAGCACAAAAGGAAAGGATAGCAATGAAAGCAAATTTAAAAATTACTACGTCATATATTGATGTTAATAATAAACAGGAAGTAAAAGGCACAATGCTTATAAAAAAACCTGATAAATTTTTTGTTCACTATAAAGAACCATCAGAACAAAAACTTATATCAAATGGAGAAAATTTATGGATATATACCCCTGATTTAAAACAGGTTATAAAACAAAATATAAAGCAAGCCAATTTAAATACACATTTTTATATTGAGTTTGAAACATCCATTGATTATTTTTCAAAAAATAGTAAAAATACTTTGACTGAGACCGCGGAGCATTATATTATAAAGATGGTTCCGCTTAAAAATAAAAATATAGATTTTGATGAAATTATATCTAAAATAAATAAAAAAACACTTGTGCCTGAAAGTATGAGCATGAAATTTGCAAATACTGTAATTGAGGTGGAATTTTCAGATATAAATATATATGGGAAAAATGAGATATTAAAATTAAATGAATTTAACGATAAAAATTTTGAATTTGTTTTACCTGAAGGTATTGAAGAAATAGAAGCCTCATCCTTATTAAAGGCAGAATAAATTTTTTAAGGAGTTAAAAGATGGTGAAAAAGAAAAATGATGCAAAAATACTTTTTCTTCTTTTTCTTATAATTTTAGTTGCAATGTTTATGCGGCTTTATCAGCCGGATTGGTATAATGACAGGCAGTTTCATCCTGATGAAAGATGGATAATAAGCCATGCTGTGCCACAGATTAAACACTGGGGAGACAAACCCATTGGTCTTCAATATGGTTCGTTGCCTATTTATATATTGCATGTTCAAAGGAGTATTGTTTTCTGGATAAACAGACATATACCTATAAGGGACATGAATGCTGCAACAATTGGCGGAGCAAGGGTGATTTCCGGGCTTTTAGATACAGGGACAATAATTTTTATATTTCTTATAGCAAGATTACTTTTTGGTTCTGGTATTGCATTACTTTCTTCATTTTTACTTGCTTTTACAGTGCTTCATATTCATGCGGCACATTTTTATACTGTGGATACATTTGTTACTTTTTTTATAGCGGGCTGTGTTTATTTTTCAGCTAGAATTTATAAATTTGGTGATTTAAAGGATTATGTGTTATCAGGTGTTTTTTATGGGGCTGCCCTCGCATCAAAAACAGCTGCGTTGCCGGTTTTTCTTGTTATATTAACTGCGCATTTTCTTTACTTTTTTTCAATAAAAGGAAAAACTAAAACGGCAAAAGAAAAAAGAGTTCAGGCATTTTTAAATTTAGGTTCAGCAATAACAGTAACAGCAATTGCGTTTTTTATTTTTATGCCACATGCTATTTTAAATTTTAATCAGTTTATGCGTGACCAGAATTATCAAAAAAGTATTCTTGTCACAGGTGAAGGAGATGTTCCTTATAACAGGCAGTATTTAAAAACAACCCCGTATCTTTATTATATAAAAAATCTTGTTCTTTATACAATGGGCATTCCTTATGGATTGCTTGCTTTTTTTGCTTTTGGGTTTTATCTTATATTGCTTTTTAAAAAAATAAAAGAAGGAAAAATGCCTGATGCCGGACTTATTATAGTGTTTTCATTTATTTTTCCTTATTTCCTTATAGTTGGGGCTTCTTTTGGAAAATTCAACAGGTATATGTTGCCTTTGACACCATTTTTAGCAATTATAACTGCCAAAATAATATATGACATTTATGGGTGGGTTAAAGAGAAAAAATATGTGATTTTATTAAAGTATATTATAATTTTGAGTGTAATTTTTTATAGTTTTTCATTTATGAATGTTTATTTTACTTCACATCCGTGGATACAGGCATCAAGATGGATTTATGCAAATATTCCTGAGATAAAGCCCGGTTCTTCACCACCACAGAGAACAACAATATTAAATGAAATGTGGGGAGATGATTTGCCTGTTTATGCTGATGGTAAACACATAGGAATTTATAATAATATAAAATGGAACTTACAGGAACCGGACTCTCCAAGAAAAATAGATGAGTTATCTTCTTCGCTTGCACAAACCGATTATGTGATTATGGCAGACAAAAGAGCATACGGGACTTATCAGAGAATACCGGAACGGTATCCTATAAATTATTTTTACTATAAAACAATGCTTACCGAACCTGAAAAATTGGGATTTAAAAAAATTTATGAATGCGCTGTGTATCCTTCATTGTTTGGAATAAAAATTAAAGATGATAATGCTGATGAAAGTTTTCAGTTATATGATCATCCACATGTTTATATATTTAAAAATGAACTTTATTTAACTTCCCAGCAACTAAAGGAAATTATTATTAATGGTGAAAAAAATGTAAGGCAAAAATTTGCAGTTAAAAAAGGGTATGGCAATCCGAATTTAGGCCTTAAAAAAGATAAAGTAATTGCAATTTTACCTTCTTTTTCAATATTTTTGTGGTATTTGCTTGTGCAGATACTTTCTATTTTGGTTTTTCCTTTGCATTATTTAAGTTTAAAGAATATAAATGATAAAGGGTATGGATTTTCAAAAATAACAGGTATTTTTTTATTTGCCTATATAAACTGGATATTGGTTTCTTTTAATATTATCAAATTTACACAGGTTAATTTATTGGTTTTATTAATTATTTTATCAGCAGTGAGTTTGTTTTATTATTATAAAAACAAAAAAGAGTATTTTAATTTTTATAAACAGAACAGCAAACATATACTTTTTACAGAAATAGTATTTTTATCCTGTTATTTATTTTTCATTTTTATTAAATTTTATTGCCCGGATATACACAATATAAAAGACCATGGTTATAACGGTGGTGGAGAACCCATGGGTATGGCTTATTTATCCGCAATATATAATGACGTCAAATTTCCGCCACATGATCCCTGGTTGGCAGGTTTTACCCTGAATTATTATTACTGGGGACAGTTAATGCTTGCAACAATTTCAAAGTTATTAGGTTATGCACCGTCGCTCACATATAATTTTTCTCTTGCCTTACTTTTTGCACTTGCTTTTGTTTCAGCATGGACCCTTGTTTATAATTTGACAGGTAAATATAAATATGCTTTGTTTGGAGGTTCACTTTTGGCACTTGCCGGAAATTTTCATACTCTCAATTTTATTTATGAAAACATTATTAATTCAGGCGGAAATATCCAGAGAATTTTAGATGGGATTTTCAGATTTCAGTTTATCTGGGACCCTACAAGAATATATCCAAGTCCAGTAATAACAGAAGTTCCATTTTTCAGTTATTTATACGGTGATTTACACGCTCATAATATAGTAATACCGGTTGCTGTTTTGGGGCTTGCTTTTCTTTATAATTTAATAAAAAGAGAAAGTAAAACCTCGGATATAACATCTTATTTAGGCGATAATAAAAAGGAAAAATTTTTGAATTTATTTTTTATCTCCATTATTCTTGGTGCCATGCTGCCAATGAATACATGGAATTTTCCAGCACAACTTATTTTAACCTGGTTTGTATTACTTACACTTGTCTATTTTGTATTGAAAAATTTGTTTAAAAAGAAAGTAAAAACAGCAGAAGTTATAAAAAAATCAACACCTGTTATTATCTGGTTTTTTATTACAGGTATTTTATTAACAGCAGTTGCATACATCTTATTTTTGCCTTTCCATTTTAATTTTTTATCTCCTTATAAGGCAATACCAAAACTCATTTCAAAGATGGAAAGGGTTTCTGTATTTGTTATGTTTAAATATTTTTCAATATTTTTCTTTGTAATTTTTGTGTATGTTTTATTTGTTTTAAATAAAGGATTTGAAGTATTTTATAAAAAAAGCGGTATTTCAAAAGTTAAATGGGTTGATATTGGTAAATTTGAAAAAAATATTTTAAAAGTAACAGATAAAATTTTTAATAACAGGGATTTAACTGTAAAATTTATTTTAACTTTCACAGTGATTTTGCTTGCTATATTGATTGCAGTATTTTGGCAACCAACCTTTGCATATCTTTTTATAATGATTATTATTTTTCTTTTTGGAATTTTAAAAAGCAAAGATAAAAATGAAATTTTTTCACTGGTCTTACTTTTAATATCTGCTGGAATAATTTGGGGAACCGAAATTTATTTTATGGGTGATGGCAGAATGAACACGGTTTTTAAATTTTATATGGTCGTATGGACCTTTATTTCAATTGCTGTCCCTTATATTTTGTTTAAAACCATAGAAGAAAATAAAAAATATTTTGTTTTTAAAACAAATGAAATTGAAGGGAACAAAAAAATTATAATTGGGGTTGTCATCGGTTTGCTTTTCATTTTTTATTATCTGCAATATATTGACATGAAAAATGGAACAGGTTATATGCAAAGTTTATATATTATATTGATTCTTTTTGCGTCTTTGTTTGTTTTTGTATTAAAAGATAAAATCGGGAAAATAATATTCTGGAGTTGTTTTATTTTTATATTGATACCTGCTTTGCTTTATCCTTTTTTATCCGCGTTTACAAAAATGAAACTGTGCAGCAATAATTTTAAACAGGAAATAAGAATAGATGGGATTAAATATATGGAAAAAATGGAGAAAAGACCTGGCTCAATTTATGATTTTGATAAATACGATTACGGAGCAATAAAATGGATAAATGAAAATATGGAAACAATAGAACCTATAGTTGAAGCACCTGGAGAAAGGATGTATACAGGGCTTTCGCGGATTTCAATTTTTACAGGCATGCCTACAATTGTTGGCTGGGCATACCAGGTAGGACAGCAAAGTGGCAGGCATAGTGAAATTAATGAAGCGAATTTTTTTGTAAATAAAATTTATACATCTACTGATGACGAAGAAACTAAAAACCTTTTAAAAGAAAAAAATATAAAATATGTTTATTTAGGAACAATTGAAAAAAATTTGTATCCGTTAGCACAAGAAAAGTTTGAAAGAATAGGACAACCTGTTTATCAAAATGAAGGTGCTGTTTTATATAAAATAAATTATTAAAAATGCTAAAAATTTTTTCTGAAATAAAAGAGCAGATTATATCTTTTGACGTTGCTATTTTAAAATTTATAAATATAAAACTTTATAATGAATATATTGCAAAAATTATAAAATTTGCTTCAAATGATATTTTTCTTTTAATTGTTGTATTTTCTGGTTTGGTTGTGTTCTTTTTAAGAAAAAAGATTAAATACGCAGATAAGATAAATTTGATGCTCGCTTTGTGGGGTTTAATTTTAGTTAACCTTACAAACACCTTTATTTTAAAACCTATTTTTAAAAGACCAAGACCTTCTGCTGTTTTTTCTGATGTGATACTTTTAGCTGAATTAAAAAAATTAGGTTATGCTTTTCCTTCTACCCATTCTGCTATGTTTACTTTTTTTGTTTTAATTTTATGGAAGGACTATACTGACATCAGAACTTTTTTGATTTTGCTTTTATTATCAATTTGTTTTTTTTGTGTTTATACAGGTGGCCATTATCCGTCGGATGTAATAGCTGGAGTAATTTTAGGATGGATATTTTTTATTATTTTTGATAAATTCAAAAAAATTTTATTAAATACGGAGAATAAAAAAAGTGAAAAGCAAAATTAAATTTATTTTTTTTATTTTATTTTATCTTTGTTTTTTAGTTTCGGTTTTTGCCGAAGAAAAACTTATCAATGTTTTATGTTATCACAGATTTAAGCAAAGGACTGAGAAAAATAAAAAGCAGATGGATTCATATTTTGTTACACCACAGCAATTTGAAGAACAGATGCAGTATCTTAAAGAAAATGGGTATAATGTCATAAGTATGAAAAAATTTATTGATTATATGTATGGAGAAGATGATATACCGGAAAAACCGGTTTTAATAACCATAGATGATGGGTATAAAAGCATCTATGATTATGCATATCCAATTTTAAAAAAATATAAATTCCCGGCAACTGTTTTTCTTTATCAGGTTTTTTTTCCTGGTGGAAAAAGCGCATTGAATGTAAATGAAACCATGGATCTTATTAAAAATGATTTCAGTTTTGGTTGCCATTCAAATACCCACCCGGTTCTTACCAAAAAAAATAAATTAAGCGATGAAGAATATATAGAATTTTTAAAAAAAGAAATAATAGAACCTAAAAAATATCTTGAAAAAAAACTCGGTATTCCAATTGAAACTTTTGCTTATCCTTATGGCTCGTATTCAAAAGAGGTTCACTTTATAATAAAAAAAGCAGGGTATAAATTAGCTTTTTCTGTTGTGCCTTCTTATAATACAAAGGACACTGATAAATTTTCATTGAAAAGAACAATGATTTACTCATCTACAACTATTGATGAATTTAAAGAAATTTTTGAAAAAAAACAATTAAAATTAAAAGAATTTTATCCTGAAGATGGAAGTATTATAGAAGAACAAAGACCTGTATTAAAAGCACAACTTTTGGATGATTCCTACTTAAATACAGTGACAATAAAATTTAAAATGGGTAGAGTGATTTTAAAAGATTCTATTTACAATACAGAAACAAAGATGTTATCATATTCTTATACAGAAAATAAAAGCCGGCTCTCATTTGGCACACATAATGCAAAAGTTATAGCGACCGGGAAAGATGGTAAATTTTATGAATATGCGTGGTCTTTTATTGTGGGACGACCTCTAAAAATAAATTTATCAGAAGAATAAAAAGGAGATGATATGGATTGCATAAGAAAATCAAACGATATAAGGGAAAAATTAATACTCGCACTTGATGTTGACGATATTGCAATGGCATATAGCATCATAGAAAAATTGGCGCCGCATATTAAGTTTTACAAAGTCGGTTTGCAGATGATTACCAAGGATGGACCAAGGATGGTTATGACACTTAAAAGAAAAGGATTAAAAATTTTTTATGATGCAAAATTTTTTGATATACCACAAACAGTTTTTAATGCATGTTATGAAGCAACAAGATTAGGTGTTAATATGATAAATGTTCATTCCTTAGGTGGCGCAAAGATGATTGGTTATGCGAAAGATGCCATAGAAAAGGCATCTGATAAATTGCAGATAGAAAAACCACTTTTGCTTGCTGTTACTATTCTGACCAGCATGGATAACCGGGATTTAAAAGAAAATTTAAAATGTAATTATGATATAAAAAAAATGGTTTTATTTCTTGCTAAAAATGCAATTAAAGCAGGTGCTGATGGAATAATTTGTTCACCCAATGAATTAAAATTATTAAGAAAAGAATTAGGTGATGAAATTACAATAGTAACACCCGGGATAAGAACAGGAAAGATAAAAAAAGATGATCAGAAAAGAGTGTTAACTCCAAAAGAAGCGATAAAAGACGGAGCTGATTATATTATCGTTGGCAGGCCTGTTTTGCAGGCGGAAAACAAACTTGATGTCATAGAAAATATTTTTAATGAAATAAAGGCAGGGTTACAATGCAGGAAAAAGAAGTAATAGAAATTTTTGAAAAAGCAGGCGCTCTTTTGACAGGGCATTTTCTTTTGACATCAGGAAAACATAGCGAAAAATACCTGGAAAAATTTGCTGTTTTGCAAAGACCTGGATATACTGAAAAATTATGTGGAGAAATTGCAAAGGTATTTAGAAATGATAAAATTGATGTTGTTATTGGAGCAGCAGTTGGTGGTATTATTCTTGCCTATGAGACAGCAAGGCAATTAAAATGTCGTGGGATTTTTATGGAAAGAGAAGAAGGAAAATTAAAATTAAGGCGGGGATTTTCAGTTAATGAAAATGAAAAGGTTTTAATAGTTGAAGATATTGTAACAACAGGCGGTTCTGTCCAGGAAATAATAAACGAATTAAAGACAAATTATAAATGTGAAATTGCAGGTATTGGTTTTTTGATAAATAGAAGCGGTAAAGAAGTTGATTTTAAAGCAGGAAAAACATTTTATCTTGCAAAAATGGAAATTGAAACTTATGAACCATCAGATTGCCCTTTGTGTAAAAGAGATATTCCACTTATAAAACGTGGAAGTAAAAATTTAAAATAAAAAAATCATGAGGGATTAAATAAATTGAAAAATATAGATATTCTTTTAAACAAAGAACAAAAAGAAGCAGTTATGCATAAAGATGGTCCTTTGCTTATTTTAGCAGGTGCAGGAAGTGGAAAAACAAGAGTTATAACATACAGGGTTGCTTATCTTATTTCAGAATACAAAATTCCACCGGAAAATATATTGGCAGTCACATTTACTAATAAAGCAGCAGATGAAATGAAATCAAGAATTAAAAATGTGGTAGGAAAAGCAGCAGATAAAATATGGATAAGTACTTTTCATTCTATGGGATGCAGAATATTAAGAGAGCATGCAGAAAAAATAGGGTATACTAAAAATTTTACCATATATGATGAAGATGACAGGGAACGTCTCGTTAAAAATTGTATGTCCATTTGTAAAGTTTCTGAAAAACAGATAAAACCATATATAATAATAGATAAAATTCAGGATAATAAAAATGAATTGATATCTGCAGATGAATATAAAAAAAATTATGCTGTTGGTTGGGAATCTAAAATTTTTGCTGATATTTTTTTGCTTTATGAAGAAAAACTAAAAAGAAACAATGCAGTTGATTTTGATGACCTTATTATAAAGCCGATTGAGATTTTTGAAAAATTTCCGGAAGTTCTTTCGTTTTACAGAGAAAAATTCAGATATATTTTAATTGATGAATATCAGGATATTAATAATTCCCAGTATGTTCTTATTTCTATGATTGCGCAAAAGTATAAAAATATCTGTGTGGTTGGTGATGATGACCAGAGCATTTATAAATTTAGGGGAGCAGATATCACAAACATCCTTAGTTTTGAGGATGATTATCCAAATGCCAAGGTGATTCGTCTTGAACAAAATTACAGGTCAACCAAAATAATTTTAAAAGCAGCTCATAGTGTCATAAAAAATAATATGAGTAGAAAAGAAAAAGAATTGTGGACTGAAAATAAAACAGGCGATAAAATAAAATTTTATAATGCAAATGATGAAAATGACGAAGCGGATTATGTTGTAGAAAATATATTCAATTTAATAAGAAGTGAAGATATAAAATTAAAAGATATAGCAGTTTTTTACAGAATGAATGCCCAGTCAAGGGTTATAGAAGATAAATTAAGAAGAGCCGGTATTCCATATAGGTTGGTTGGTGGTATACAATTTTATGGAAGGATGGAAATAAAAGATTTACTTGCTTATTTACGTATAATTTCCAACCCTTATGATACTTTAAGTTTTAAAAGAATAATAAATATTCCGCCAAGAGGTATAGGCGATGCAACAATTGATAGGTTAGAAAAATTCGGATTTGAAAATAATTTAATGATGTATGATGTTTTATTTAAAATAGATGAGATCAGGGAAATCAAAGATAACCAGAGAAAATCACTTGAAAATTTAAGAGAATTTATAAAAGAATTGAATGAAATAAAAAATAAAATAAAAATGCAGGATTTGATTAAAGAGATTATTAATAGGACAGGTTATCTGAATTACTGGGAAAGTGACACAGATCCAAATTCAAAGGAAAGAGTTGAAAATATAAAAGAGTTAGTATCAGCAATTGCAGATTATGAGATGAATAATCCAGATAAAAAAATAGAAGATTTTTTAAATCAGGCGAGTTTAATTTCAGAAATTGACAGGTGGGATAAAGAAGCAAATGCAGTTACATTAATGACAATACATAGTGCCAAAGGATTAGAATTTGATGTTGTTTTTATTATTGGTATGGATGAAAATATTTTCCCACATAAAAATTGTTTAGAAGAAGAAAATGGAATTGAAGAAGAAAGAAGATTGTGTTATGTTGGAATTACAAGGGCAAAAAGAAAACTCTTCCTTTTAAGCGCTGTAACAAGAAGACAGTATGGGACAAAAAAATTTACAAATGTGTCAAGATTCATAAAAGAAATTCCACAGGAAATTTTAGTAATGGAAGGGAAAACCCCACCGTCTTTAATAAGAAATAAAGAAGTGGAAACTATATATGAAAAAACAGATGATGCCGAAAATACAAATTATAATGATTTTGAATGTGAATATAAACCAGGACAGATAGTAAAACATATTAAAATGGGAATAGGAAAAATTGAAAAAGTAGAGCCATATGGAGATGATATAAGATTAACAGTGATTTTCAGAAATAAAGGTAAAAGAACACTTTCAGCAAAATATGCAAAATTTGAAACTGTGGATTAGAAAGTATTATATCTTTATTTTTTAAATAATATTATTTTTGTGTTTTTTTCTCCTGAAAATCGCAATCTTTTAATGCGACTTTCATGTTGCATTAAATATTTTATTTCTTTAGTGATATTCTTTTTATTTTTTTCTGGAAATCACAATTTCCTATTTATTTTCAGGTAAAAAATGAAAAAAAACTAAAAATTGACATAACAAAATCATTATGATAAATTAAATTTATAAAAAAGCAAAGGGGTGAATTTAAATGGCATTTGATGATGATTTTAAAATAAGCATGGATGATATAAAGGATATAGTATCTGAGTTATTTGGGGAAAAAATAGAAAAAATAGATGAAAGTAAAGCAAAGGAAATTTTAAAACAGGAAGAAAAAATATATTTAGATAAGGATCTTGAATCGCTCCAAATAGGTAAATTGACAGAAGAAGAAGAAAAAATTTTACAATCCTATGAAAACGAGGTAAAAGAGGATAAAAAAGAAGAAGTAAAGCAGGTGAATATTGAAGAGTTACGTCAGCAGATAGAATCAGAAGTTAGAGAAAAATTGCGTAAAGAAATGGAAGAAGAAAGAGCAAGAAAAAGAGAAGAAGTTTTAAAAAAATTAGAAGGTGTAAAAGAACCGGAAGCGGAATTAAAAAAGACAACTTTTGAACAAACTATTACAAATTATTCTGAAAAAATATCACTTTTACAGATTTTTGAGCAGTCACAGAATATATTTAAAAATTTGTTAAGTAAATTAATAAAAAGGACACCTGTGGAAACGATGTTTTTAAAAACTCTGGAAAAAGTAATGCTAAAATACCCAGATGTTTTAAGAAAAGCAGATCACAATCAGTATAATAAAATAAGGGTAGATGGTTCCATAGAAATAGGAAGGGTTGCTGCTAATATAAATGCTATAAATATGCCTGAAAAACAAAAAGAAGAAAAATTTTTTAAAGCGCTTCATGATGTTTTTGAAGAACGACTTATTGCAACTGAACTAGCAGTTGGTATAGCAACAAAAGATGAGATAATATCAAAATTACTTTTGCAGATGGACCAGGTTTTTGAAATGAAAAAATTTCCACAAAGATTAAAAGATATTTTTATAGAAAAAATTGTGCCAAGCACAACTGTAAAACAGGGAGAATAAAAATAATGGAAGAAAATAAGAATAAATTAACAGAAGAAGAAGAACAACTTCTACGCGAATTTGAAGAGCAAAGAAGAAAAGCAAAAGAAAAAATGGAAAAGGAAATTAAAGAAGAGTTAAAAAGTGAACTTGCAAATGAAGTAAAAGCGTCAATGGAAAGACAAACATCAGGTATAATAGATAAAGAAGTGCAGGAAAAGTTAGATGCAGAAACAAAATTACAGATGGAAAAAGAGTTAAGACAGAAAATAGAAGCAGAGATAAAGGAAAAAATAACAGCAGAATTAAGGGAAAAAATAGAAAAAGAAGCTTTAAAAAAGGTTGAACAGACAAAAAAGGAACTTGAGGAAAAAATAAAAAAGGAAATAATTGAAAAGGAGAAACAAAAAAGAGAAGAAATATTAAAAAAAATATTAGCATTTAAACAGTTAGAGGAAGAAGAAGAAATAAGGAATAAAATAAGAGAAGAATTAAAAAAAGAATTAGTAGTTGAGGAAGAAAAAAAGAAACAGGAATTTATGCAAAAAATAAGGGAATTAAAAGATTACGAAGAAGAAATAAGAAAAAAGCATGAAGAAGAATTAAAAGAAAAAATAAAAAAAGAAATAGAAGAAGAAAGGACAAGAAAAAAACAGGAATTACTGGAAAAATTAGAAAAAGTAAAACAGGAAAGTTTACAATTTCAGCAGGAATTAAAAAATAAAATTTTCAACACTGATGAATTAAAAAAGTTTTTACAAATATTTAATGAATCACAGGAGATAATAATGGTGTTGCTCGCCGGAAGATTGGATGAAAAAGAAGCCCAGAACATTTTTTTAAAAATAGCATTTTCAGTTTCCAAAAAACATTTTGATATTCTCGGAAAAGTTTTTGTGGATAATAATAATAAAATTTTACCTGCTGGAAAGGTTAATGTGGAAAGAATCATATTTAATTATAATGCATTACAAGGGGCAGCAGAGGTTAAAAATAAAAAGTTAATTTCAGCATTGCGTGATATAATAGATGAACTTTTTATAGGAATAGAACTTAAAACTTCATTGGAAATTAAAAATTCAATAATATCAGATATGTTTCAGCGTCTTGAAAAACTTGTAAAAACAGGTAAATACACAAAAGAACTTTTTGATTTTTTTGTAAGACAAATTGTTCCTGATACAACTTTAAAACCAGGTGAATAACGTGAAAAATAAATTTTTTATATTAACAAGAGAAAAGTTGGAAGAAGTGGAAGAACAAATTCTTGCATCTTATGCGATGAAAAGTAAATATACAAAAGGAAGGCGTTACAAAGAAAAAGAGCATAAATACAGGTCGGTTTACCAGCGTGATCGTGATAGAATAATTCATTCAACTGCTTTCAGGAAATTAGAATACAAAACCCAGGTTTTTGTAAATCACGAAGGAGATTATTACAGAACCCGTTTAACCCATACTCAAGAAGTTGCCCAGATTGCAAGGAGTATAGCCAAAATTTTAAGGTTAAACGAAGAATTAACAGAATCAATTGCTCTTGCTCATGATATAGGACATACTCCGTTTGGCCATTCAGGCGAAACTATTTTAAACAAACTTGTTGGTAAAAAAGAAGGTGGTTTTGAACACAACATACAGGGGTTAAGGGTTTTGGAAGAATTAGAAGAAAAATACCCTGATTTCCCCGGACTTAATTTATCCTGGGAAGTAAGGGAAGGTATGGTAAAACATAAAACTTCTTATGACTCTCCAGTTTATAAAAATTATAAAGAATATGAACTTGAAAAAAAAGCAACCTTGGAAGCACAGGTTGTTAACATTGCAGATGAAATTGCTTATAATTCACATGATGTTGATGATGGTATTACATCCGGACTTTTAAAAATAGAAGATTTAAAAAAAACGATGATATGGCAGGAGATAGAAAAAAATTTTAAAAAAGACGATTTTGAAAATTTATCTCCTGTTATGAAAAAATATACTATAACCCGTTCTATTATAAATTTACAGATAAATGATTTAATAAATAATACTATAAGGACAATTATTGATAAAAAAATTGATTCAGTTGAAAAAGTAAGAAATAGCAAAAAAAATATAGTTGATTTCAGTCCTGAGATGAAAAATATGCATAAAGATTTAAAAAATTTCCTTTATGTGAACATGTATAAACATTATAAAGTTATAAGAATGGAAGAAAAATCCCAGCGAATAATTACAGACCTTTTTAACATATATATAAAAAGGGGGTCTGGAGTAGAATCTATTTTGCCACCGAATATAAGAAAAAGATTAAAAAAGGATTCAATTAAAAGGGTAATTGCCGACTATATAGCCGGAATGACCGATAGAGAAATTTTAGATGAGTATAAAAAATTTTTTGACCCATATGAAAAAGTATGAATTAAAAGAAGAATACACTCCACGCGGTATTGTATTTATCCCCACATTCAATTGCACGGCATTTTGCAAACATTGTAATAATAATTTTGATAAGCACGATTTAAGTAAAAAGATGGATATAAATACAGCCATAAAAATTTTATATGAAGGTAAAAAATCAGGTTTAAATTCAATCCAGATAACAGGTGGAGAAATAACACAATATCCAGAGTTTATTCTTTCTTTAATACCACATGCAAAAAAATTGGCAATCAGAGTATGCAGACCACCAACAAATGCATATATAGCAAATGACAGAAAAAAAGCATCTGAATTTTTTTTTAATTTAAAAAAAATTGATTATACTTCTGGTTTCAGGTTAAGCATTGATCCTTATCATCAGGAAAAAATTCCAATAAACTGGGTCTCAAATTTTATTGCAGAATACAGTAAATATTTTAAATTATCATCACTTACAATAGGGTCGTGTTATTATGATACAGATAAAATTTATGGATTATATAACGAATTGATAAATTTATTAAAAAAAGAAGGTTTTAAAGATGTTAAAATAGAAAAACAAGATAAAAAAATAATAATAAACGGACAAAAGATAAAATATGGTATCTGGAAACCAACCAGACCTTCATGGAAAGAACTTGAGGATTACGAGGTAGAGTTAAAGATGATTAAAAACACTATGCATTGTTTAGGACCAAAAGGAGTTGGTTATTTATGGATAGAGCCGGATTTAAAGGTGAGAGTATGTTCGTGCAATGGAAATACTTTTTTGAATTATTATATTATAGGCGACTTAAAAAAAGATAAATTACAGGAAATAATTGAACGTGCCAGGGGAAATAAAATTTTTAAGATACTTGCAAATTATGGTCCTGCCGGGTTGAGGGAATTTTTAAATAAGAATGAGATAATTTTAGATACTGAAAAGAAATATACATTTATGTGTGAATTATGTAATGAAATTGTCGGTAATGAAGAATATTTAAAAAAAATAATTGAAAATTTAAACAACATTTGATTTTTTATAAGGTTGCAGCAGAGGAATTAAATACACATAAACAACCGTAAAAATGCGTTTTCTAACGCGTTTTTACTTAAAAACTATAATACATTGCTTTTAATTGCCTATCTTTAAATTTAAAATAAAAAAAGTTTTGTCTTAAAAATTTTATTTGTTTAACAATATTTTTTCTGAAAATTGCAATTTCCTATTGGTAATTTCATTGGGATTTTCTTTTATTGACACCTTTTTAATTTGTTATTATAATTTATAAAAATTGCAAAAAGGTAAAATTATGAACCTTATAGATGTTTTAAAAAAGTCAAAAGAAGAAGCAGGAAATAGAATATTTTTAATTTATGAAAAAGGGAAAAAGACATTTAATCAGTTCTATGAGGAAGTTATAAAATTAAGTTGTGGGTTAAAAAAACTCGGGATAAAAAAAGATGATAAAATCGCTTTGCTTTTAAATAATTGTCCTGAATTTATTGTTTCTTATTTTGCAATTGTAAATTTAGGTGCTGTCTGTGTGCCTTTAAATACATTTTTAAATAAAGAAGAGATAATTTATATTTTAAATGATTGTAAAGCAAAAATTTTAATAACTTCTTCTGATTTTAAAGATACACTTATAGAAATAAATCCCAATAGGATTCCTTCTTTAGAAAATATAATAAGCATAAATAGTTTAAATAAAATTAAATATCTGGATTATAAAAGTTTATTAAAAAGTGGTGATACGGATTTTATAGATATAAAAGAAGATGATGTTGCGGTAATAATTTATACTTCAGGAACAACAGGGCATCCCAAAGGAGCAATGCTCACACATAAAAATTTAATTTCAAATGTAGAAGCGTCAATAAAAGCGATTAAAATAAAAGATAATGATAAATTTATAATTTTTTTACCTATGTTTCATTCTTTCAGCTTTACGGTATGTGTTTTGATTCCACTTTATTGCAAATGCAGATTAACAATAATAAAATCTATAAAACCTTTCAGCAAAATTATTAAAGCGATTTTTTTTCAGAGGATAACAATTTTTGTTGCAATACCACAGGTTTATAACGTGTTATCAGGGAAAAAAATACCCAAAATTTTTTTATGGTTAAATCCTATAAGATTATGCATATCAGGTGCAGCGCCTTTAGCTGAAGAAGTTTTAATTAAATTTGAAAAAAAGTTCAGAATACCTTTACTGGAAGGATATGGTTTGTCAGAAGCTTCACCTGTTGTTTCAGTTAACCCGTTAGATGGTATAAGAAAGCCAAAGTCAGTTGGCTTACCATTGCCTGGCGTATCAGTGAAAATAGTAGATGAAGAAGGTAAAGATCTTGGCATAGATAAAATAGGTGAAATAGTTGTAAAAGGACCGAATGTCATGAAGGGTTATTATAACCGTCCACAGGAAACAGATGAAATTATAAAAGATGGATGGCTTTTTACAGGTGATATAGGGAAAATAGATAAAGATAATTATATTTATATTCTTGACAGGAAAAAAGATTTAATTTTAGTAAATGGTATGAATTTATATCCGCGGGAAGTAGAAGAAGTATTATACAGGCACCCTGCGGTAGAAGATGCTGTTGTGGTTGGTAAAAAAAATGATATTCATGGAGAAATTCCGATTGGTATAATTAAATTGAAAGAAGGGATGAATGTTTTAGAAAGTGAATTAAAGAAATTTTGTAAAGAACATCTTGCAAATTTTAAAGTTCCGCATAAATTTGAATTCTGGAGTGAATTGCCAAGAACTGGGACCGGGAAAATTTTAAAAAGAGAAATAAGAAGAATCATAAATGAACAATAAAGAAAAAAAAAATAAAATAATAAGATTTTGTTTATCCCAGATAAATACAACTGTTGGCGATATAAAGGGGAATAGTAAAAAAATTTTAGAAAAAATTAAAAAAGCAGAAATGGAAAAAACTGACATAATTATTTTCCCCGAACTTTCCGTATGTGGTTATCCGCCTGAAGATCTTATTTTAAAAAAAGGTTTTGTGGATGATAATTTAAAAGCGTTGAAAATAATTGCGAAAAATACAGGAGATATAATTGCTATAGTTGGATTTTTAAATAGAAAAAGCAATCAAACGTATAATTCAGCAGCTGTTTTATATAAAGGAAAATGCTTAGGAGTTTATAATAAAATAAATTTGCCTAATTACGGTGTATTTGATGAAAAAAGATATTTTGCATCCGGAGAACAACCTGTAATTTTAAATATTGATGGTATAAACATAGGAATATCAATTTGTGAAGATTTGTGGGTTCCTTCAATTTTATATAACTTAAAAGGCAGGATAGATTTTTTTGTTAATTTAAGTTCATCGCCTTATCATAAAGGAAAATGGAAGGAAAGATATAAAATATTCAGTAAAAGGGCAAAAGAATTTGGGTGTGAAATAATTTATGTTAATTTATTCGGTGGTCAGGATGAACTTGTATTTGATGGGCACAGTCTTGTCATTGATAAAAAAGGTAAAATAATCATACATGGCAGCCAATTTCGTGAAGATGATATTTATTATGATAAAATAGTAAAAAGTAAAAATAAAGTCAAGTTAAATAATAGAATTAAAATAATAAAAATTAATTATAAATTAAAAGAAAAAAGTATAAAAATAAATACAAGGAAAAAATTTATACCAATGACAGATGAAGAAGAAGTTTATAATGCCTTGCTTACAGGCACAAGAGATTATATAGTAAAAAACGGGTTTAAAAAAGCGATTGTGGCTGTAAGCGGCGGGATTGATTCTGCTTTGGTTTCTGTAATTGCTGTTGATTGCCTTGGTAAAGAAAATGTTGAACTGATTTTTATGCCAACAAAATTTACTTCCAGAGAATCATATAAAGATGCTGTAAAGTTAAGCAAAAATTTAGGAATAAAATTAAAAATAATTAATATACAGCCGATTTTTGAAATTTATTTAAAAATTTTAAATCCTTTTTTTAAAGGGTTTAAACAAGATATAACAGAAGAAAATTTACAATCACGCATAAGAGGAAATTTAGTAATGGCTTTTTCAAATAAATTCAAAAGTATTGTTTTAACAACCGGCAATAAAAGTGAAATGAGCACAGGTTATGCAACTCTTTATGGAGATATGGCAGGTGGGTTTGCTGTTATTAAAGATATACCTAAAACATTGGTTTATAAACTCGCCAAATATAGAAATAAAAAAGCAGGGTTTGATTTAATACCTAAAAATATTTTAAAAAAAGAGCCAACAGCAGAATTAAAATATAACCAGAAAGATTCTGATACTTTGCCACCTTATCCTTTGCTTGATAAAATCATAGAAGATTATATAGAAAATGATAAAACATACAACGAATTAAAGAATAAATATCCGAATTTAAAAAAGGTTATACGTATGATAGATGCCAGTGAGTATAAAAGACGTCAGGCACCACCGGGTGTGAAAATAACTCCCAAGGCATTTGGTAAAGACAGAAGAATGCCGATTGTTAATAAATATTTTTATTAAAACGGAGGGAAAAAATGATTGTTGTAAGTGCTTGCATAGCAGGGGTTGCTTGCCGTTATGATGGAACATCAAAATTAAATGAAAATATACTTAAACTTGTTGCACAGAGAAAAGCAATTCCTCTTTGTCCTGAAATGTTAGGCGGGCGTAAAGTTCCACGTGAACCAGTTGAAATAATAAATGGAGATGGAGAGGATGTCCTTGACGGGAAGGCGTGTGTCAAAGATAAAAATGGTAATGATGTCACACAGGAAATACTGGAAGGAGTTAAAGAATTTCTATTAACAATAGAAAGATTAAATGTTAAAATGGTTATACTGAAAACTAAAAGTCCAACCTGTGGATATGGTAAAATTTTTAATGGAACATTTAAAAATGAACTAAAACAAGGCAATGGAGTTTTAGCTGCTGCATTAAAAAGAAAAGGAATAAAGATTTATACAGAAGAAAATTTTATGGAGGTTTATGATAAATTTTAATAATTAAAGGAGGGAGTAATAAAAATGGCAGATGTTTATTTTTTATTGGAATATCCTATTTACAGGGATTTTGAACCAGAAGACATTGATATTCTTTCAAAGATTTGCGAAGAGTTAAAATTTAAGAAAAATGAAATAATTTTTAAAGAAGGAACTCCAGGTGATGCCCTTTTTATTATAAAAAAAGGAATTATAAAAGTTTATAAAGAAACAAAAACAAGGAAAAAATTGATAACAATATTAAGCGCTGGGGAATTTTTTGGTGAAATGGCTTTGATAGATGGTTCTCCCCGTTCAGCAACCGTAGTTGCAGGAGAAAATGTGGAAGTTGTTAAACTTTCAACAGAAAATTTCAACAAATTAAAAAGCGATTATACAAAAACCGCATTAAAAGTTTATGGTGCGCTTTTAAAATTTATGAGTTATAGAATAAGACGAACAACCAAAAAAGCTGCTTCTTTACTTAAAGGAAGAAAAAAAAGGAGAAAAAAATGAAAAAAATTTTTGTTTTTATTTTTTTATTATTACCGCTTTGCAGTTTTTCAAGACCAAATCTATACATTGCTTATGAAAATGTTCCTAAAATTTCAATATTTGACACTGCGATAAATAAAATAACACAAGATATCAAATTAAAATTTTCTGTAAATGATATAAAACTTGATTATGAAGATAAATATCTTTATTTTATAAGTGAAGAAACCAATTCTTTATACAGAATGCAGACAAAAAATTTTGTGATTGATACGGACTTTGTTAATGTTGGAGCAGCGCCGTGTGCAATTGCTATAAGTAAAGACAATAAAAAAATTTATATTGTTAATAAGGGATCAAAAAATATTGTAATAGTTAGGATTCCGGAAATGGAATTGACAGAAGAAATTATAAATATAAGTTATGTTCCCAAAAATATAATTGTATCAGATGATAATAAAAAAGCATTTGTAACACTTGAAGGAAGAAAAGGTATTGCTGTTGTTGACCTTGATAAAAATAAAGTTATTGGCTTTATAGATACAGGAATTGATCCGAAAAGCATGTGTATTTATCAGGGGAGATTATTCATTACCAATGAAGGAATAGGGAGTATATCTGTTGTTGATTTAAAAAACTATAAGGTTTTAAATGAAATCGTAACTTCTGATTTACCACGGGGTATAGATGCATTTAATAACCAGATCTATATAGGAGTTGCAACAGGAATTGATATTTTTGAGACAATAAAATTTGAAAAACCAGCTTCTTTGGGACTTGATGGCCAAAGTTATGATGTTGTCTACGCAAAAACATCAGGTGGTGATAAAATATATGTTGCCAATTATAATGAAGAAAGTAGTAAAGGTATAGTTGCTGTCATAGATCCTTTTTTAAATGAAATAACAGATGAAATTTCAGTTGAAGGAAAACCTTTACGCCTTGAAATAAAAAAGCCATTACCGACTGCAACTCAAACAGCAACTTCAACTCACACTTATTTACCAACGGCAACTCTGGTATTTACAAGCACACCTTATCCCACAGCTACTTTAATGCCTACGAAAGCAGCTGTAAAAAAGAAAATACAGCAAAAGCCAAAACCTGTTTCTACAAAAGGTCCAGACCTTTTAACTTCTGACCTTAAAGGGAAGGTATGGTTTATAAATGGACCTGCTTCAGGAGTTAAAGTAAAAGCAATAAGCAAGCATACAAATAAAATTTTTGTTGAAAGAACGGATAATAATGGCAATTTTATTTTTAAGGATATTCCTTTGGGCGCTTATGTTATTTCTGTGGAGGAAACATATATAAAAGAAAAAGCAGTTGCAGTTGTTTTAAACAAAGGAGAAAACAAACCCATTGTGATAAGTGTGCAAAAAAGGTGATATTTAATTCTTATGATAAAATTTTCTAAAAAAGATAAAATAATTTTACTTTCTGTTTTATCAAATGCTGTGCTGGTAATTTTAAAACTTGCAGTTGGAATAATATCTGGTCTTGTAAGTATAATAGCTGAAGCATTGCATTCTTTAAATGACCTTTTTGCAGCGTTTATTGCATTTGTTGGGGTAAGGAAAGCGCAGGGACCGCCTGATGATAAGCATCAGTATGGGCACGGAAAAATAGAAATTTTAACAGGAGTTATTGAAAACATTTTAATTTTTTTGATTTCTCTTTATATAATATACGAAGGAATAAATAAATTCATTCATAAAACCAAAACCGAATTTATTGAATTAGGAATTTTAATCATGATTTTTTCAGGTGTTGTCAATTTCTTTTTGTCTGGTTTTTTAATAAAAAAAGGAAGGGAATTAAGATCAATAGGCATAGAAGTTGATGGCGAACATTTGAGAGCAGATGTTATTACATCATTTGGAGTTGGGTTTGCACTTATAATTCTTAAAATAACAAATATATGGTGGATTGACCCCTTTGCTGCAATATTAGTAGGTATCTGGGTATTTTTTATTTTTTTAAGATTGTTAAAAAAATTAGTTGAACAGACAATTGATACCGGGATAAGCAATGATCAAATTAAAAAAATTGAACAAATTCTTGATGAACAAAAAGAAATAAAATTTTATCATAAAATACGAACAAGGCAGAGTGGTTCTACTATCTTTATTGATATGCATATCAAAGTTGATAAAAATTTATCAGTAGAAAAGTCGCATGAGATTACAGAAAAATTAGAAAAAAAAATCAGTGAACAATTTGGCGATGTTAATGTGCTTATACATGTTGAACCATCAAAAAAAGGGTAATTAAAATAAAAATGAAAGTGATGTTTATCTCTCATAGTTCGGTTTTGGAGTATCACCAGCAAAAATTAAAAATTTTGTCTGAAAAATATGGCGTTGAAATTCATCTTATAACTCCGCCATACTGGTATGAAGGTGGCAATAAAACATATCAGTATAATGGAAATAATAAGATCTACTATCACAAAGGCAAAGTTTTTATGTTGAAAAACAGGATGTTTCATTTCTATTTTAATGTAAAGGAATTATTTAAAAAAATAAAACCTGATATAGTTCATATAGAAGAGATTCCTTTTAATCTGGTTTGCTGGCAATTTTTGCGGCAGGCAAAAAAAAATAAAATAAAAACAATATTTTTTACCTGGGAAAATATAAGGCGTAAATTAAATCCTGTTTATAAATATTTTTACAGATACAGTATTAAAAACAGTGATTGTGCAATTGCGGGCAATGAAGAAGGAAAAAATATATTACAGGAATTAGGATTTAATAAAGAAATTTATGTAATCCCGCAGTATGGTATAAATCCAGAAGATTTTATAAAAAAAGACAAATTATTACCGGAAAATGGTGAAGATTATACAGCGGCTTATATTGGAAGAATTGTTCCGGAAAAAGGACTGGAAATCTTAATTTTTGCTATAAAAGATATAGAAAAAGTAAAATTGATAATTGCAGGGAAAGGACCCAAAGAGTATGAAGAAAAAATAAAAAATTTAATTAAACAAAATGGACTTGAAAAAAAAATTGAATTTAAAGGTTTTATATCTTCAAAAAATATACCTTTATTTTTAAGCAAGATAAATATTTTAATTTTACCTTCTTTAACGTTTCCTGACTGGAAGGAACAATTCGGCAGAGTAATTATAGAGGCATTTGCTTCTAAAACTGCTGTAATTGGCTCTTCTTCCGGTGAGATACCAAATGTTATTAAAGATGCCGGCTTTGTTTTTAAAGAAGGAGATAGCAAAGATCTAAAAGAAAAAATAAAAACACTCATATATAATAAAGAGGTTTATCTAAGAAATATAGAAAAAGGATATAGAAGAGTTTTAGAAAATTATACAAATGAAAAAATAGCAGAAAAAATTTATCAAATATACAAAAATTTACTATATATAAAATGAATTTAATAAATGGTTTTTTTAGTTTGTTTTATCCAACCCAATGCTGTTGTTGTAAGAGATATATAAAAGATTTTAGATATTTTTATATATGTGAAAAATGTTATAATTCAATAAAGAATATCAATCAAAATGTTTGTAAGATGTGTTTAAAGCCGCTTTCTTCTGAATATGTGGATATATGTATTGAGTGCCGTGAAAGAAAAAAGACATATTTTGAATATATTAAAGCCTCAGTGTATTATGAAAGTCCAATAAAGGAACTTATACATATTTTTAAATTTGGTCAAAAAAAGAGTGCAGTTAAAATTTTAGGTAAGATTATTCTTGAAAAAACAGGAGATGAATTTTTTAATGATATTGATTATATTACTTTTGTCCCATTAAGTAAAAAAACAAGTGATGAAAGAAAATTTAATCATGCCAAAGTGCTTGCATGTTATATTGGTAAAAGTAAAGGTATAAAAGTTTTGGATGTTATAAAAAAAATTAAAGAGACACAGGACCAGAGTAATTTAAAAAGAGAAGAAAGATTGAAAAATTTAAAAGATGCATTTGAAATAAAAAAAGAAAAAGAAAAAATTATTTATGGTAAAAAAATTATTATCGTAGATGATATTTATACAACTGGTAGCACAATAAATGAAATTGCGAAAATTTTATTTGAAAAAAGAGCACAAAAAATTTTTGGATTGGTGGTTGCAAGGGCATTATAAAATATGTTGCAAGTATTATATTATTTTTGTATATTATTACCAAAAATGTGATAAATTATGAAAATGGAGGAAATTAATGAAAATAGCAGATGATATAACAAAATTAATAGGTAAAACCCCGCTTGTCAGAATAAATAAATTAAATAGGGATGGATATGCCCAGGTTGTTGCAAAACTTGAGTTTTTTAATCCACTTGCAAGTGTAAAAGACAGGCCTGCTTTAGCCATGATAGAAGATGCTGAAAAAAAAGGAATTTTAAAAAAAGATTCTGTAATTGTTGAACCAACTTCTGGTAATACAGGTATTGCACTTGCCTTTATTGCGGCAGTAAAAGGTTATAAACTTATATTAACCATGCCTGATACAATGAGTATTGAAAGGCGTAAATTGCTAAAAATTTTTGGGGCAGAACTTGTATTAACCGAAGGAAGTAAAGGAATGAAAGGAGCAGTAGAAAAGGCAGAAGAAATATTAAAAAATACACCAGGGGCTTTTATGCCTCAGCAATTTGAAAATCCTGCCAATCCGGAAATTCACAGGAAAACAACAGCAGAAGAAATTTGGAAAGATACTGATGGAAAAGTTGATATTGTTGTAGCGGGTGTTGGGACAGGCGGGACAATAACAGGCATAGGAGAAATTTTAAAATCAAGAAAAAATGATATAAAAATAATTGCAGTTGAACCTGATAAATCGCCTTTATTATCGGGTGGTCAGGCAGCACCGCATAAAATTCAGGGAATAGGAGCCAATTTTATACCTAAAATTTTAAATCTTGGTATAATTGATGAAATAATAAGAGTTAAAGATGAAGACGCAGGACAAACAGCACGAAAAGCAGCAAAAGAAGAAGGTTTACTTATTGGTATATCATCAGGTGCTGCGTTATGGGCTGCTCTTTATCTTTCAAAGAAAAAGGAAAATAAGGATAAACTAATAGTGGTTATTTTACCTGATACGGGCGAAAGATATTTAAGCACATGGCTTTTTGAAGAATAAATATATATTAAAAGGAGGAAATTAGGATGAAAAAAAAATACAGGTTTGAAACACTTGCTTTACATGCTGGGCAGATTCCGGATCCGGTTACTTTATCACGAGGAGTACCAGTTTACAGAACAACTTCTTATGTTTTTAAAAATACCCAGCATGGAGCCAATCTTTTTGCATTAAAAGAATTAGGAAATATTTATACACGACTTATGAATCCAACACATGATATCCTGGAAAAAAGAATGGCAGAATTAGAAGGTGGGGCAGCGGCAGTTGCTACTTCATCAGGGACATCCGCCATATATTATTCAATAATAAATATATGCAAAAATGGAGATGAGATTGTATCTGCAAATAATTTATATGGCGGGACCTATACTATGTTTGATGTGATATTGCCACAATTTGGGATAAAAGTTAATTTTGTTCCGTTTGATGATTTACAGGCATATAAAAAAGCAATAAATGAAAAAACAAAAGCAATTTTTATAGAAACTATTGGAAATCCAACACTTGGAGTTACAGACATAGAGGCTGTTGCAAAAATAGCAAAAAAATACCATATTCCTTTAATTGTTGATTCTACTTTTACAACGCCTTATCTTTTAAAACCAATTGAATATGGGGCAGATATTGTTGTTCATTCTTTAACTAAATGGTTAGGGGGGCATGGGACAGCAATTGGTGGTATTGTTGTTGATTCGGGAAAATTTGACTGGACAGATAAAAAGTTTGAACTTTTTAATGAACCAGATGAAAGTTATCACGGATTAAGATATGCACATGATCTGGGGGAATTAAATAAAATTGCTTTTGCAATGAGATTAAGGTTGGTTCCTTTGAGAAATTTGGGTGCTTGTTTATCACCTGATAATGCATGGATATTTTTACAGGGAATTGAAACATTACCTTTGAGAATGCAGAGGCATTGTGAAAATGCATTATCTATTGCAAAATTTTTAAAAAAACACAAATATGTTGAATGGGTAAGATACCCCGGGCTTTCAGATGATCCTTATCATGCGATTGCAAAAAAATATCTTAATAAAGGATATGGAGGCATGGTTGTTTTTGGGGTTAAAGGTGGTTATAAAGCAGCAGTGAAACTTATTGATAATATTAAATTGTTTTCGCATCTTGCAAATGTGGGTGATGCTAAAAGTTTAATTTTACATCCATATTCAACTTCGCATTCTCAATTAACAGAGGAACAGAAAAAAGCAGCTGGTTTAACACCTGATCTTATCAGATTATCAATTGGTCTTGAGCATGTTGATGATATTAAGGAGGCATTGGATGAAGCACTTGCTATTTCACAAAAATAAATTTTTATTAATATTATATATTTATTTATTAAGTAATCTATATGCTGATATTGAAGTTATTGTAAATGCCGATAAAGATTTTTTGGATAAAAATTCATTCCAAACAGTTTTTTTATCTGATTTATCAATCAAGGAAAAAATTAAATTAATACCTGGTTTTAATGCTATCAGTAAAGGATTTTCTTTAACCCAGATGCATGTTTCAATAAATGGCGGTTCATTTGAACAGACAGGGATCTTTATAGAAGGGGTTAAATTTAATGACCCACAGACAGGGCATTTTAATTGGGATTTGCCATTTACATTGCTGGATATTGAAAAGATAAATTTAATAAATAGAGCAACAACAATTTTAGGATCAGGGGCATTAAACGGATTATTAAATATAAAACTCAAAGATATAAAAAAAGATTCTTTTGAATTTTTAACCGAATATGGGACATACAACACTTTATTTACAGGGATTCGCCTCACAAGAAAAATACAAGAAGGTGGTTTTTCCATAAGTACTGAAAAAAGTTTTTCAGATGGTTATCACTATGACACTGATTTTGACAAACAAACATTTTTTATAAGCGGAAATTATAAAATGTTAAAAGCACAATTAGGATATGATGAAAAAAAATATGGCGCTTTTGATTATTATACGCCCGGTAAAAATATGCCTTCTTTTGAATATGTTATTACAAGATACGGGAAAATAGGAATAGACCCAATAGATGGGCTGGAAATTTCATCTTATATACGAACCCACTCTGATAGATTTACTTTAAACCGGGATTTTCCTTCTTATTATCAAAATCAGCATTTGAATATAAACTATGGTGGCTTTTTAAAATATGATTTATATATCAGTTCAGATAAAAATATTTTATTTAAATATGATTTTTCCCGGGAAGAGATAAATAGCCAGAGGTTAGGCAATCATCACAGGATAAAAAATACCGTTCTTATAAATACATTTTTTTCTTTTTTTGATAATTTAGAAAGTAATATAAACCTGTCATTTGAAAATTATAATTTAACAGATGTAATTGATTTACTACCATCTTTTAATATGAATTATGATTTTGATGATAATTTATCTTTGAATTCATATTATGCTTATTCTGCCCGTTATCCGAATTTTACTGAACTTTATTATCAGGATCCATATAATTCAGGCAATGATGCTTTATCACCGGAAAAAAGTCATGAAATTGGAATAGGAGGTGTTTATAAATTATTTAATACTATTTTAAAGTTAAATTTATTTTACAAAAATACTTTTAACCTTATTGAATGGAGCAAGGAAAATATATCTGACATAAAATGGCAGATAAGAAATACAGGAGAAAATATAACCAAGGGCATTAATTCCGGTATTGAATATGATATTTTTGAATTTTTAAAAATAATATTAACATATTCATATCTTGATTCAAACCGGTCTGAACCCTACATTCCCAAATATGGATTTTCATATTTAAAAAACAGGATTGGTTTAATAATTGAAATGAACATATTTAAAACTTTATTTAAACTGGAATATCTTTATAAAAATTATATAGAAAGAAGCGATATTGCAAATATGCTGGATTTATATGTGGATAAAGATATAAATGATTGGCTAAAAATTTTATTAAAATTTAATAATATATTAAATTATTATTTTGAAGAAACAAAAGGGATCCCCGCCCCTGGAAGAATTATAAGTGGTAAAGTAACTATAAAATTTTAATTAATTTATTCCGTATAACAAAGTAAAATTTGTTTTAATTTTATCCTGGAATCGCATTAAAAATTGCGATTTTCAAAATAAATTAGTTAAAAAATAAAATTAAAATATTAAAACAACAAATGAGTTTTATTTTAAATTTAAAAAAAACGGGTGAATAAAAGTAATGCATTATAAAATATTATACAACCTGAAAAACGCATTAGCGTTTTTCAGGGGAAAAGAGAAAATATAAAAAAAAGGTTTATAAACAAATAAGAATTTTAAGAGTGTCCTTGTTTTTAAAATTAAAAAACAGGTGAATTAAAGTAATTTATTATAAAAATAAAAAATTATTAAACAAAAAAACCAAAAATATTTTATATTCCCGTAAAAACGCATTTTCTAACGCGTTTTTACGGTAAAAAGGTAATGTTGCTTTTTATGAAAATGTGTTTTAAAATAATTTCCATGTTTTTTTCTTAATATTTGTTAAAAAAATTAAAGAGGAGCAAAAATGTATGAAATAATGGGAAAAAAAGAACTTGCAAAGGATATAAAATTTATGGCAGTAAAAGCGCCGCACATTACATATAATGCAAAAGCAGGAAACTTTATTGTTATAATTGTTGATGAAAAAGGCGAAAGGATTCCGCTCACAATATATGATTGGGATCAAGAAAAAGGAATTGTATACATTGTATTTATGGAAGTTGGAACTTCAACAAAAAAATTAGGACAGTTGAATAAAGGCGATTATTTATATGCAATTGCAGGTCCTTTTGGAAATTCTTTTCATATAGAAAAATATGGGAATGTTGTAATAATAGGAGGAGGAGTTGGCACACCTGCAATATTTCCTATTGCCAGAGAATTAAAAAAAGCAGGTAATAAAGTTATATCCATAGTAGGTTTTAGAACAAAAGAACTATTGATTTTAAAAAATGAAATGGAAACAGTTTCAGATAATGTTTTAATAGCAACAAATGATGGCACTTTTGGAAAAAAAGGACTGGTAACAGATATTTTACAAGATTTGATAAATAAAGGAGAAAAAATTGATTTGGTAATTGCGATCGGGCCGGTTGTTATGATGAAAGCAGTTTCTGATTTAACTAAAAAATATAATTTAAAAACAATTGTTAGTTTAAATGCAATGATGATCGATGCTACAGGAATGTGCGGGGTATGCAGGGTTTCAGTTGGTGGCGAGACAAAGTTCTCATGTGTTGACGGACCGGATTTTGATGGTCATTTAGTTGATTTTGATGAACTGATGATAAGGTTATCTGCTTATAAAGATAAAGAAGAAGAGTCGCTTCATTATTGCAGATTAAATAAAAAAATAAAGGATGAACTAAAATGACACAGGATAATATACCAAAGGTAAAAAGACAAAGAATTAAAATGCAGGAACAGGATGTAAATGAGAGAATAAAAAATTTTTTAGAAGTTCCATTAGGTTATACAGAAGAAGAAGCAGTAAAGGAAGCAGAAAGATGCCTGCAATGTAAAGACCCAAAATGTATATCCGGGTGCCCGGTTAATATAAACATAAAAGAATTTATATTTAAAATTTCGAAAAAAGATTTTGAAGGTGCCATAGATACAATAAAAAATGACAATAGCTTGCCTGCTGTGTGTGGCAGGGTATGTCCGCAGGAAGAACAATGTGAAGCAGCATGTGTTATGCAAAAAACAAAAAATCCGATAAATATCGGAGGACTTGAAAGATTTGCAGCAGACAATGAAGCAAAAAATTTTGAAATAAAAATACCTGTCATTGAAAAAAAACTGGATAAAAATGGGAATCCAATAAAAATTGCAATTATCGGGTCTGGTCCGGCAGGTTTGACCTGTGCCGGTGATCTTGCCAAAAAAGGTTATGAGACTGTTATTTATGAAGCATTACATATACCAGGTGGGGTTTTAGTGTATGGAATACCTGAATTCAGATTGCCAAAAATAATTGTTAACAGAGAGGTGGAATACCTTAAAAAATTGGGTGTTAGATTTGAATTAAATTGTGTTATAGGAAAAACATTTACCATTGATGATTTATTTAAAATGGAATACAAAGCAATTTTTATAGGGGTTGGAGCCGGTACTCCTGTTTTTTTAGGAATTCCCGGAGAGAATTTAAAGGGTGTTTACTCTGCAAATGAGTTTTTAACAAGAGTAAATGCGATGAAGGCGTTTTTATTTCCTGAATATGATACCCCGGTAAAACTCGGTGAAAAGGTTGCAATAATTGGAGCGGGAAATGTTGCAATGGATGCAGCAAGATGGGCAAGAAGATTAAAGGGTATAAAAGAAGTTCATATTATATATCGCAGGTCTGAATCAGAAATGCCTGCAAGGATAGAAGAAATAAAAAGAGCAAAAGAAGAAGGAATAATTTTTAATTTACTTACAAATCCTGTAGAGATAATTGGAAATCAACATGGCTGGGTTAAAGCAATTAAATGTATAAAGATGGAACTCGGTGAGCCGGATTCATCAGGTAGAAGAAGACCTATACCAATTAAAGGTTCTGAATTTATAATTGAAGTGGACACAGTAATTCCGGCGCTTGGCACAAAGGCAAATAAATTATTAACATCAGATGTAAAAAATTTAAAATTAAATAAATGGGGTTATATAGAAGTTGATGAAAATTGTGCAACATCAATTCCAGGAGTTTTTGCTGGTGGAGATATTACGACCGGTTCTGCAACTGTAATTGCAGCAATGGGAGCAGCAAGACGTGCAGCAAATGCAATTGACCAATATATAAAAGATAAAGAAATTTAGTTGAGATAAAAATGTATTGTTTTATAAATTTAAAAGAAAGTTTATTCTAACATGCAAATAAAAGAATATAATAAATTAGAAAATATGAGTGTAGAAGCAGCACAATATATTTTTAAAATTGCAAATGCTGAAATAAAAAACAAGGGATTTTTTATCATTGCATTATCCGGTGGAAATTCTCCGCGTATGATATATTCTGAACTGGCAAGAATTTCTACAGATAAAAATTTTTCATGGGATAAAATACTCGTTTTCTGGGGTGATGACAGGTATATACCACCTACACACAGGGATTCAAATTATAAAATGGCTTATGATACTTTATTGTCAAAGATAAATATACCACAAAGTAACATATTCAGAATACCAGTTGAAATATCACCGCCTGAAAATGCAGCTTTGGTTTATGAAAAAATTATGAAAAAAATCTTTTTTAATTTGAAAATGGTTGATTTTAAAAAAAATTTACCTGTATTTGATTTAATATTACTCGGGGTTGGTTTGGATGGTCATACTGCATCCCTTTTTCCAGGGCATAAAGCAGTAAATGAAAATAAAAGATGGGTTATGCATGTAAAAGCACACGCAAGGGTTACTTTGCGCGACAGAATAACAATTACTCTTCCTGTTATTAATAATGCAAAAAATATAATGTTTATAATTGCAGGTGAAGGTAAAGGCAAAATAATAAAAGAAATATTATCTGAGAAAAAAAGTGCAAAGGTTTATCCGGCTTCTTTAGTAAAACCTGATGATGGAAAGTCGGTCTGGTTTATTGATAAAAATATTTATTAAAATTATTTAAAATAATTAAAAAAAAATTAAAATTTTAGTTACGAAAAAAATCTTTACTAAAAAAATATATTTTAAGTCAAATAAAATAACTTAAGTTATTTTTAAAGCCGGTAAATTTCAGGGGCAAAATAAAGCCACATTTTAAATTTTAGTGGAGATTCCTCAAAATTTTGAGGATAAATCTAAAAAAACTTAATTTACATGTAAAATTAAAAAGGAATTTCTCGCAATTATACTATTTTTGATAAAAAAAGTGGTGAAAGAATTTTCTGTTTTATAAAAAAACCTAAAAACAATAAAAAATAAAAAGGCGCACAGACTAAAGTGTGCACCTACAAAGACTAAGGTAAATTTTGTGGAAACTTCAGTTATATTTCGTTGTTGAATTTATTTATAATTATTATATAATTATAACAACGATTAAGGAGATTATATTTTAAATGAAGACAGAAGAAGATAATAGTTTTATTGCAAAACTAAGTTATTCTGACAGCAATTTAAGACCATTAGGTAAAGAGCCTATTTCGGTTCCAAAAGACCCCTTTATATCATCTTTTATAACTTTTTCAGGTAAAAAAGTAAAGCCGGGGAAATTTTTTTTCTCGCTTTTTTTTACAGCGTTTGATGTAAGGGATTATGGGAACAAAATAGATAAATTTATAAAAATTTTTTCACCATTAAATTTAAAAAAGGTTTATTTAGAGACATACAGGGATGGTTTTTTTACAGATGTAAATCTGGTAATTAATACAAAAAAAATTCTTGAAAAAAAGGGATTTAAAGTATCAGGCGCAGTAACAACGACACATCTTTCCGATAAAATTAATTTTAATGAAATTTTATCACCAGCCAGTTGTTATATGGATAAAAATACCAGAAAAAAATTAAAAGAAATTTTTAGTAAAACATCTAAAATCTTTGACGAGATAATAATTGATGACTGGTTTTTCACACTTTGCAGATGTTCGGATTGTATAAATGCCAAGGGTAAAAAAAACTGGTCTGAATTCAGATGCTTATTGCTTTATGACATTGCAAAAAAGTATATAATAGAACCAGCAAAAAAAATAAATCAAAAAGTAAATATAATTTTAAAATTGCCACAGTGGTATGAGGATTTTCATAAATCAGGGTATGACCTTAATCGTTTGTTGCCAATTTTTGATGAAATAGCAGTTGGAACAGAAACCAGGGATTTTAAAAAACAGAATTATTTACCTGTGCATGGAACGCTTTTATTCAAATACATAAAAAATCTTGCACATTCCAAAGTAAAGAAAGCATGGTTTGATATTTATCTATGTGATGAAAAAATATTTTCTGAACAGGCATATCAGTCAGTTTTAGCTGGGGCAGAAGAGTTAATACTTTTTTGTGCTGGAGTATTGCCACAAAAAAATAACAGGAAAATTGTTGAAAATTTAATAAAAGATACAAATAAAATTGACAGATTAAGCGGATTTTCAAAAATTTTTTCAGTCCCGATTTTAAGAAAAGCAAATACAGAAGGCGATTATAAATTGCATCAGTATTTTTTAATGATGGGGATACCTGCTTATCTGGTAAATAATATAGATGTCACTGAAAAAATTGTAATTTTAACAGCCCAATCCGAAGATAAGCGGAATTATAAAAAGATATTTTTAAAGTTATTAAATATGAAGAAAAATATTGTAATGACAATAAGTGTGGCAGAAGAATTAAAAAAATATATTAAAATAAAAAAATTAAAAACATCTATAAAAGTAAACACTATAAATTATAATAATAAAGAAAGTGAAATCAAAGATAATATTTTTATTAAAGAAGAAGTTATAAATGGGAGAAGTGTTGCATTGTTTAATAACGCTTATAATTTTATAAATTATTTTAAAATAAAGGAAAGTATGGTATGGGTTATCAATTTCCCTTTTACAACAGATACAATAGATACACCAACCGGGATTAAAGAAAATGCAGATTTTAGATACCTGTTGCATAATAAAAAAATGGCAGATGCTATAAAGGATATTTTTAAAAGTTTTTCAAATGTAAATTTATATGACAAAATAAAAACATTATATAAATATGAAATATAAAATTTAAAATCTAAAATTCGGAGGAATAATGTGTTTGAATTTTCATCAGTTATTGGAATAATTTTTTTAATTTTGTTTTGTATTATTGTTATAATGATTGCAGTTTTATGGGTGTTTATACCTTTTATTTTATTGGAAATAAAAAATGTTCTTTATAAAATACTTTATAAACTTGAAAAATAGAATATAATATCATAAGGACACGATAAATTATTTGGTAAAAATAATTTGAAAAACGCATTGGCATTTTTCGGAGGAAAAAAGAAAAAGAAAAAAAAGTTGGTTTATAAACGAATAAAAATTTTAAAAGTGAATTCATTTTTAAAATTAAAAACAGGTGAATTAAAGTAATGCGTGATAAAAATAAAAAATTATCAAATAAAAAAGACAAAAATATTTTATATTTTCAGTAAAAATGCATTAGGAAATGTGTTTTTACGGCACAAAGTATTTTTATTCTTTTAATTTTAAAATAAAACTTTATTGTGTTTTTAGTGGTCAAAAGGTATAATTTAATTTATATAATTTAAAGGAGGATTATTTTTATGGCAAAATTAGTTGTAACAGGTGGTGCAGGGTTTTTAGGTTATCATATTTGTAACAGGTTAAAAGATAAATATGATGAATTTTTGGTTATTGATATTGATAAGTTTAACAGTGAAGAATATCCAGGGCATACAAAGTATTTAAAACTGGATATAAGGGATTTTGGAAGTTTGAAAAGTGCAATAAAAGGATATGACCAGGTAGTTCATGCTGCTGCGGCTTTACCTTTATGGAATCCAAAAGATATTTATACTGTAAATGTTGATGGGACAAGAAATGTTCTTGAAGCAGCAATTGAAAATAATATAAAAAGGGTTGTTTTTATATCATCCACAGCAGTGTATGGTGTTCCCAAAAAACATCCAATATATGAAAATGATCCTTTGATAGGAGTTGGACCATATGGCGAAACGAAAATAAAAGCAGAAAAAATATGTGAAGAATACAGGGAAAAAGGACTTATAGTTCCTATAATAAGGCCCAAAACATTTATAGGGACAGGAAGGTTAGGTGTTTTTCAGATACTTTTTGACTGGGTTGAAAGTAATAAAAAAATACCTGTTATAGGAAATGGAGAAAATCGCTATCAATTACTTGAAGTTCAGGACCTTGTAGATGCAATATATCTTGCATTAACTCAGGCAGAGGAAAAAGCAAATGATACTTTTAATGTTGGTGCCAAAAATACAAAACCAATAAAAGAGTATTTACAGGAATTTTTTGATAAAGTTGGTTCAAAGTCAAAGGTATTAACAACTCCGGCTCCACTTGTTATATTTTTACTTGAAATTTTCTGGATGCTAAGAATTTCTCCGCTTTATAAGTGGGTATATGGCACTGCGCATAAAGATTCTTTTGTATCAATTGAAAAAGCAGAAAAAGTTCTTGGTTGGTCTCCTAAATTTACTGAGGCAGAGGCATTGGTTAATGCTTTTAACTGGTATAAACAACATAAAAATGAAATTGCCGGAGCATCAGGAATAACACACAGGGTGGCGTGGAAGCAAGGGATACTGGCGCTGATAAAAAAAATTATGTAATTTAAAGTTATATCTTAAAGACAGATGATCAGTTGGAGTTTTTATGAAAAACATATTTTTTTTGCTGGCTATTTTTTTTATTTCTAATACCTGGGCATCAAGTGATATAAAAAATTTTATAAATAAAACATATAAAATAAAAAAAAAGATTGATGTGCTTCAAACAAAATATGCCAAAATTAATGAAAATTATATAAATATTATAAAAAAAATAGAAAAAATAAAAGAGCAGATTAGCAAAACAAAAGGGATAAACAAAAATATAAAAAATATTTTTTTAAATTATTATCTTTTTCGCGGAAATAAAATTGCTTATCAAATAAGTAAATTAAAATACGAAATTAAAGAATTAAAGGATGATTATTTTACGTATATTGTTTTAACAATTGATGAATATAATAAAAAAATACAGGAATGCATAAATAAAAGATGTTCAATAAAATTATTTGAAGAAATTTATTTTGAAAGGGAAAAATGGGTTGAACAAATAAAAAATTATGAAGAAATATTAAATATAGAAGATATTATGCCGCTTTTAAATATTGTTAAGGATAAAGATATAAAAAATGATATGAGAAATTACTATGAAAAAAAATTGATACAACTCAACCAGATAATTTTAATACTTAATGAAGAAAAAGAAATGAGAAAAAAAGCAGCCGAATATGGAATTAAAAAAGAGTATGAAAAAATTTTTGAAATTCAGGATAAAATAAAATCACTGATTATTAAAAAAGCGTATATTGAAAAACAAATAAAATTTGATACTTTAAAATAAAATATTTCCTAAAAAACGCATTAGCGTTTTTCAGGGGAAAAAAAATTTATAAACAAATAAAAGTTTTAAAAGTGTACTTATTTTTAAAATAAAAAACAGGTGAATTAAAGTAATGCACTATAAAAATAAAAAATTATTAAACAAAAAAGAATATTTTATATTCCTGTAAAAACGCATTTCTTAATGCGTTTTTACAGTATTTTTAATTATAATTATTTCTTCAAAGACCTGCCAGATTAATTAGTGGCGAAAAAATGAAAAAAGTGTTGAAAATTCAACAAAAAAATTTTGCTATACGAAACTCAATTAAAAATATTTAATAAAATCAGGGAAAAATTATTTAGATATGGTATAAAAATTGCTATACAAAACTATGGTGAGGTGAAAAAAAAGGAAGACATTTAATGGAAAAATTAATTAGTAAGAAAAGTGCTGCAGAGTACCTGAAAGTTTCCTTGCCTACACTGAATAAATTTTTAAAAAAAAACAAGGAGATAGTTTTTAAAAATAAGGTTGATTTAGAAAAGCTAAATAAATGGATAACAAAAAGTATAATGGGAGCACAAAAATGTTCATAAAATTTTTTAAATTAGATGAAAAAAATTTAAAGGATTATTTGATTTTAGTAAACAAGATACCTGATATACCGGTAAATAAAATAAATCTCGTTATAAATAAATTAAAAACAACAAAAAAAAAGGATGAAAAAGGGATCATTGAGAGATTTGTTATAGAGTCATATTTAAAACTGGTTGTTAAAATATCAAATAAATACCGTGGATCTGGTTTTTCATTTTCTAAACTTATAAAATTTGGGAATATGGGTTTGATAAAAGCAATAAAAAATATAAAAGACTATAATAAAGAAGATAATTTTATAAATTACCTTGTATGGATAATAGAAGGTGAAATCATTGATAAGATAATAAAAGAAAAAAGTAAAAAAGTTTTAAAGGAAAAATAAATGAAAAAAGATGATTATCTTTTTAATAAAGACGACTTAGAAGAAATTTTTGGCGAAAAAATAATATTAAATGAAAAAGAGATAGAAAAAAAAGCAATGGATGAAATCAAAGAAATTTCAAAATCTATAGTCATAAATAAATCCAAATATGTTGAATTAGAAAATTATCACGGTAGTGATAAAATCACAAACAAAGATAATAAAAAAGTTACTGAAAATTCTGTTTTAAAAGAAAAAGAAAGTTTTCCGGAGAATAGTATAAAAGAAAGAGAAGAAATTCTAACTTTTCCGGATTTTTTGGATGAATCAATAATAAAAAATATTTTTGAATTTAACGAAGAATTAAGAAAAATAATAGAAAAAGAATTAATTGAAATTTTACCCGAAAGAACAGTGTTTAATATGCTTCTTAGAACTCTTGAAAAAACAGCGGTCAATTATTTAATATTAAGAAATACAAATTTTTCAAAAAGTGGGGAAATAAGGAAAAACGGATCAATTGATACAGAAAGATTAGCAGAGAATATTGAAAAATATAAAACCCAGATAATGGAATTAGATAAAGAAATAGAAGGTGCTCTTAAAACGCTTTTTAATATGAGAATGGGAGCGATTAAATCAGGATTGGGACAAAAATATTATGAAAGCATAAAAGCAAACATTTTAAAAAAAATAAATATGATAAAGGCAGGATACAAACAGGCAATTTTTAATTTTTTCAAAAATAATATATTAACAGGAATCTAAAATAAAATTTTAAAAATGAGAAAACTTAATTATTAGAAATATGAAGGAGAGAAATTTTTGATAAAAAAAATATTTTTAATAATTGCCATAGCAGGGATATGGACGAATGATTATTCAATTCCTATGTCTTCTGCAAATTATACAATTACATGGGATGTAAATGACTGTGGATTGGGTTATCAGGCATCTGCTAATATATCAATAAACAGTTCTTTGGCACAGACAGGGATTGGCAGTATTGCAAGTTTAAATTATGAAATACAGTCGGGATTTTATGGGTATGAACCTTATGCTGGAGAGACGGCAATTGAAACCGCAACTCTAACTGAAACAGAAACACCGACAGAGACAGCAACGCAGACATGGACAGAGACAAATACAAGAACCAAAACAGAAACAAGAACTCCGACATATTCTGCAACCTGGACAGCAACAAATACAGAAACCTATACAGCCACAGAGACATTCACGACAACATGGACAGCAACAAACATAGAAATACCACCGACATGGACAGAGACAAATACGATAACAGATACAGCTACAGAGACATTCACAGTAACTGATACATTTACAGAAACTGTAACTTTGACCTGGACCAAAACATTTACAGCAACAAATACAGAAACTAATACAGAGACGAATACAGTAACATGGACACCAACAAATACTGAAACATTTACAATAACTTATACAGCGACATATACAGCAACTGCAACATGGACAACAACATTTACTGAAACCCAGACATTTTCACATACTCATACTTCAACAAATACTCATACGCTGACAAATACATTTACATCAACTGAGACACCAACAAAAACACATACATGGACAATCACGGATACTTTTACAATAACAAATACTCCGACTGAAACAATGACACCAACAACGACACAGACACCAGCAGTAAATATAGTTTTAGACAGGAATTATATAGATATCAATAAAGAACAAAAAGTAATAATTTCAGTAAAAGGAAAAGCAAATAAAAAGATAAAAATAAAGATTTATACTCTTACAGGAGAACTTGTAAGAAAAATTGAATTTACAACAATGCAGGATGGCTGGAATAAAATAGAATGGAATGCAAGAAATGAAGTGGGAAGAATTGTGGGTCGTGGAATATATTTTATTTATATAAAAGCAGAAGATACCGGAGAAGAAATAAAAAGATTATATATAGTAAAATAACAAAAGAGGAGGTTTTAAAATGAAAAAATTAATTATTATTTTAACAGCAGTTTTAACACTAATTACAGGAGGAGCGCTTGCAATCCCTGATATGATGAATTATCAGGGCAGAGCGTATTCACCACCTGGGTCAAATATACCTGTGCCTGATTCAACAACAAATGTAGTAAGGGTTCGTATATACAGGAATCAGTTTGATCCGATAGTAAATCGGTTATGGGAACAGACAATTTACAATGTTGAAACAAAAAACGGATTTTTTAATGTTCAATTTGGCGGGTTTGGTTCAGTACTTGATTTTTCAGAAGATTATTGGCTCGGTATTGAATTTAACAATGATGGAGAAATGACACCGAGACAAAAACTTTTATCAGCACCTTATGCAGGCAGGGCACAGTTTGTCAATGAAATTAATTCTAAAACAAATGTATTTGGACCTGTAAGTATTACAAGTTCTTCAGAATCATCAGCAGGACTTACAGTTTCAAGCACAGGCAATGTTGCAATTGTTGGAATAAATGAAGGCAATATTTCTTATACAGCAGGAATTGCTGGCTATAGTTATAATTTATCAAGTTTTACAGCAGGTGTATATGGATTTGGAATGAAAGGTATTGGTGTGTATGGCGTAACATCAGGAACAGCACAGGCAGGAGTGCAAGGAGATGCATACAATGGCATTGGTATACATGGCAGAGGTGTAACTGGGGTAGTTGCAACTACCAATGATTACTCAAATGGGCTTGCTTTATATACAGAAGGTAAATCATATTTATATGGTTCAACGACAATTGTTGCAAGCGGCGGTGCTGACCCTGGAAGTGGTGCGCTTAATATTTATAATAATGCAGGAACTGGATTTGGAACATATGTTGTTAATCCGCCGGGAATTGCAATGTATGGGTCAGGTGCAGTTGGTATGAGAGGATTTGGAACAGATGTCGGAATTGAAGGAATAGGAACGTCAGGTATTGGTTTCGGGATGCATACATATAACGGCAGCGCAGATGGTTTGCAGAGCGGTGCATCCCTTTATGTATCAGGGAAAATAAAAATGGATGCAGCAGGTGGTGTTAATTCACCAATTGGGGTAATATCATTTATTTCTTCTGATGGGCCAAACCCATGGAAGGAAGTAATAAATAATCTTTGCAATGGACTTTATCATGTTTTCGTTACACCCCAGGGACAAACAAAAGCAGGCGGACATCCAATTTCGTGGTGGGTTGAAAAAATGTCAGGCAGATTCAGATTGCATCTTGAGACAGATGGTTTTTCCCTTGATAATAATTGTGCTTTTAGTTTTTTGATAATTAATGAGTGATAAAAACATTAGAAAAAAGATTTTTAGGTAGTAAAGTATTTATCGTGAATTTATTAATCGTATAGAGACAAAATAAGAATATGATTATTTTATAAAAAAGCAATGTTGATTTTTTATAAGAAAAAAATAGAAATATATTGAAAGAAAAAATAGAGATTTTATATAGTATTAATACTGGAAGTCCTGTCTAAAATACTGCGGACCACTAAAATTAAAAGGGACTTTAAGGTGTGGGAGGAATTATTGTCAAAAGATTTTAAATTAAAAAAAATTTATAAAAGGATATTTTTTAATACCAACCAATATATTTTTATAAAATTTAAATTAATAGATAAAAAAATATTATTATAAAAGGAGTGTAATAGTGTTAAAGAAGATAGTGGGATATATACTTATAATAAGTTATATAATAATGCCTGAATATATATTTTCTCAAACAGATACACCAACACCTACGGCAACAAGGACACCAACATCAACAAGGACACCAACATGGACATGGACATGGACATGGACGCCAAGCAGGACAATAACAATAACACCAACAGCGTCAAGGACATCTACAAGAACTACAACAGCAACAACTACGATAACACATATAATAACGTAGACATTAACACAAACAATAACCAAAACAATTACGCAGACAATAACACAGACAATAACGCAAACGATAACGCTGACAATAACGCAGACAATCACCGAAACAATAACCGAGACCGTAACTCAGACAATAACTAAAACAAAAACAGAGACGATTTCACCTACAACAACTGAAACCATAACACAAACGATAACGCAAACAATCACACAAACGACATCGCTAACAATAACCGAAACAATAACAGAAACGGTAACACAAACCATAACACGGACGATAACTTTAACAAAAACCGAGACAATGTCACCAACAATATCAGAAACAATAACCGGAACGATTACAACTACAATAACAGCAACAATAACCGGGACAATAACAGAAACCATTACAGAAACAACATCGCCGACAATGACACAGTCAATTACAGCAACAATAACGCCGACCACGACAGAAACAATAACACAAACAATAACGCAGACAAATACAATGACATCAACAGATACAGAAACACCAACAGAAACAGCAACGAATACGGCAACAGATACACCGACAGATACCTGGACAACTACAGATACACCAACAAATACAGTAACATATACAGCAACATACACCCCGACAGATACGTCAACAAATACGATAACCTATACACATACTTTAACAAATACTCCAACATATACATTAACAAATACAATGACATATACAGCAACTGAAACAGTTACCAACACTTTAACACATACAGCAACATTTACACAAACATATACAAATACACCGACAGAAACATTAACATTTACAGCAACTGATACTGTAACAAATACATATACAATAACATTTACATATACATATACAAATACAGCAACAGAAACGCCGACAAATACAATTACGAATACTTCAACAGATACAATGACGCCGACATATACCTATACAATAAGCAATACACCGACGTTTACAAACACACCGACAGATACAGAAACGAATACGCCATCAAATACAGCAACAATAACCGATACGCCAACAATATCGCCAACCCCGACAAACACACAGACCCCGGCAATAGATATAGTTCTTGACAGAAACTATGTAGATGTGAGCAAAGGTGAAAAAGTAAAGATAAGTGTGAAATCAAAGGCAGGCAGGAAGGTTGTAATAAAGATATATAATTTAACAGCGGAATATATACGCAAACTAGAATATACAACAAATAATGATGGCTGGTATTATATAGAATGGGATGCAAAGAATCATGTAGGTAATGTAGTAGGAAGAGGAATTTATTTCTTGCATATATGGGTTGAAGGCGGTCAGGAAATTAAAAGAGTTTATGTGAAAAAATAGAAATATTTACAAATAAATTAGATACAATTATATTAAATAAAACCGAAACTTTTTATGGATTTAATTGTCATAAATAATGTTTCACGTAAAACATAATTTTGTATTGCGAAAAGGTGATTATATGAAGCAAGGATATAAAATTTATATATTTTCATTGATAAATACTATTTTTTTATCATTAAATATATTATCAGCAGATATTCAATATTCATTTTTACTTGATAAAACAGCAATTCCTTCAAATGTATTTATGAAAAAAATTACTTTAAAAGTTCATGTTGGGAATTGTTCTTCTTGCTCAGCAGTTGTTGATGGAATATCAACTACTGCAACGTACAACGCTACAACAAAAGAATGTATTTTTAATGTTGATAATAATAATGCAACAGTTGTAACAGTTACAGGTATAAATTATACAGGCGGAGCCACAGGAAATTGCACAAAAGCAACCCTTTATAAAAATAAAAAATGGGCATATTCTTTTACATTTGATGATTCTTATGATTCCCAATATACTGTGGCATATCCAATATTTCAGGCAAAGGGATATAGAGGAGGTATAGCAGTTATTACAAATACAATAAACAGTGGTGGTAGTTATATGACAGGTGCGCATCTTGATGCTTTGTATGCTGCTGGTTGGAGCATATTAAATCATACTGTTGCGCATGTTGATGACGGAACAGGTGGATATAGTGGTATAAGATGTTCCGGTTCACAATATACAATTTTTAATCAGATTTTACCGGCAAAACAATGGATAGAAAACAGATATCCAGGATATATAAATACTTATTATGTTTATCCATACAATGATATGAATTATAAATCATGTCTTATGGAGCAGAACTGGTTTTTGGGAGCTGAGTCAATAGTCGGAGATAATTATGTTGATACATTTCCAAATACTGGTGCGCGTTATGAACTTCGCAGACAGCAATTCTATGGGACTGCCATAAATACTTTTAATGGCTGGGCAGATAATGCTGCAAATGATTCAAGACCACGCTGGCTTATAGCGTTTACTCATGGAGTTCACCCGGGTAATGAATATCCAAGCACGTATAATACTAATGCAACAACTTTGACAAACCACATAAATTACATTTATAATACCTATGGTGAAGGTGGAACAAGAAACGATATGTGGTTTGCACCATCAGATGAAGTTTTAATGTATTTATTTACAAGGCAATATCTTACTGTGGTTCCATATACATTGCCTACATCAACTCCAACTCCGACAGGAACATGGTTTACAAGCACGCCAACTAATACAAGGACTTTTACTTCAACTTCAACAAGAACATTTACAAATACATCAACAGTAACTCCGACTGAAACACCATGTGGATGGATTACCCTATACAGGGTAAATTGTGGCGGCTCTCAGTATGTAGATTCCCAGGGTTTTACTTGGGCAGCAGATAAAGCATGGACAAGCGGAACCTGGGGTTATATCGGGGGTAATACCGCAAATACTAATAATCCAATATCAGGAACATCAGATGACCCGCTTTACCAGACAGAAAGATATGGAAGTAGCACATATAGATTTACAGTTCCAAATGGTAATTATAAAGTCAGATTGTTATATGCAGAATTTTATTGCACACAAACAGGGTGCAGGATATTTTCAGTCAGAGCAGAAGGCACAACAATTATCAGTAATTTGGATATTTATTCAAAAGCAGGATACTGCACTGCATATGAAGAAGTTCGTGATATAACAGTTTCAGATGGAGAGTTAACATTGGAAGGAATATTAGGAAGTGCAGATGAACCAAAATGGTCAGCAATAGAAGTTATACAGTTAAATTCCTGTTCACCAACTGTAACTTATACAAACACACGCACAAACACATTTACTTTAACAGTAACAAATACAGTAACACGAACATTTACATCAACTAATACATTGACATCTACTTACACATCAACATCAACCCGGACAAACACAAATACACAAACAGCAACAGTAACAAATACTTTTACAAATACATTGACAAATACGCGGACACATACAGAAACAGTGACAGGGACTCAGCCACTGACATGGACATTAACAGAAACTCCGACAAATACAGTAACTTTTACTTATACAAATACGCAGATAAATACATCAACAGATACAGTAACCAGTACCAGAACAAATACTTTTACATTCACCCAAACCTTTACTGTTACTGAAACAATGACAGCAAGTCAGTCATCCACATGGACAAAAACAATGACCAATACTTTTACCAGCACAAATACATCAACTCCAACATATTCAAATACAACAACTTATACAATGATAAATACACAAACACCAACATTTACACAGACAAGCATTATTGTAAATACGGCAACTCATACTCCGACAGTCTCAGAAGTTTTGGAATTTATAAAATTAATGCCAATAATTGTATATCCAAATCCAGTTAATTCTTCAAAAGATAATATGAATATAAAATTTTACATAACAAAAAATGCAACAAAATACAGCATAAAATTATACACAACAAGTTTTAGATTAATAAAAGAGATAAAAGATGAATTAAATTTAAAAGTAGGAACAAATGAAATAATCATAGAAAATAAATATATGAAATATCTGGCAAAAGGGATATATTATTATTTACTAATAATAGAAGATGAGAAAGGAAATAAAATAAGCAGCAAAATACAAAAATTTATTATTTTATAATGCAATAATTTAAAACTGAGGGAGCTTTTTTATATGAAAAGATTTTATTATTTGGTATTTTATTTTCTTTATATATTTTCTATTACTAATGCGGATAATATTCCTGGTATTCCCGGTTCAAATGCAATTTT
>CALHNI010000008.1 GCA_938034975.1 Candidatus Goldiibacteriota bacterium
CTGGCTCCCCGGGCAGGACTCGAACCTGCGGCGGGGTGGTTAACAGCCACCTGCTCTACCAACTGAGCTACCGAGGAACCTGTTTTAACTTAATATATTATTTAACATATACTTTTTTTATTGTCAAATTAAAATTTAAAAAAATCTTGAAAAAAATTTTTTTTATTATATGATTAAATTTAAATTGCGGAGGTGATAAAAATGAAAAAGAACATGAAAAAAGAAAATATAAAAGTAATTAAAAAAATTAAAGAGAAAAATATAAATCCGACGTTTATTAAAAACTCAATTGATGTTGTTGCAAAAGCAATATTAATTGTTTTTGTTTCTGTAATACTTTCGTTAATTTACACCGGTATAAGAGCAATTGTTAATGCTGATAAAAATAAAGCACAAACAACTACAGTTTTAACCCCTGTTATTGAATCATCAGATCAAACTTCAATTTTAACTCCCATCCCAACACCAACAGCAACTGTTATTTATCAGATTCCTTCTAAATATAAATACCTATTTAAAGCAGTTAATAAAAAAGAAGATATTCCAAAAATTCATTTAGAAGAAGCAAAAGTTTTATTTGAAAGCGGAAAAGCATTATTTATAGATACCCGTGGTAAATTTGAATATAATCAATCTCATATTCCGGGCGCAGTTGAAATATCTGTCGGAGAAGCTGCTTCTAAAATTCCACAAATGGCGGATATATTAAAAGATAAAGTTTTAGTCCCATATTGCCATGGTGCGGGTTGTCATTTATCTGATAAAGTTGCTTATGCTTTATATGATGCTGGCTATAGAAAAATTGCTATTTATTTTGGTGGTTGGCCTGAATGGACAAATGCTAAAATGCCAATTGAGGAATATCAGTCGCCGGAGCAGTTTAAACATTTATTTTTAGAAGCTGACAATGAAAATAAAATAGTTGAAATTACACTTGATGAAGCAAAATTTTTATATGACAATATGCTTGCTAATTTTTTAGATGTTGATTATACGGATAAATTTAATAAAATCCATATAGACAGGGCAATTAATTTCCCGATTGATAAAGTAGATCAATATCTTCCAGGATATGATAATTTTTTAAGACAAAAACCAGTAGTAATTTATTGTCACGGTAGTGGTGGAAAATCAAGGACTGTTGCGAAAAAATTATATAAAGCAGGATATAAAAAAATACTCTTATTTATTCAGGCTTTAAAAAAATGGGAATCAGCAGGGTATCCTGTTTATAAAAATCCTAATGCGAGGTAAAAGATGAAAAAAATTTTTTCAAATCCGGTTTTGCTTGGAATATTAAAGTTAATTGTAGGGTTTGTATTTGTAGTTGCAAGTTTAGGGAAAATAATTGACCCGGAAGGTTTTGCTAAAGATGTATATTCTTATGTGATACTTCCTTCGGCAATTGTACCGCTTTTTGCTGCAATAATTCCATGGATAGAATTCATGTCAGGATTACTTATTATGCTGGACGCCTGGCCTAAGAGTAATGCATTCATAATCAATGCCTTACTTGTTGTGTTTATTATGGCAATTGTTATAGATATTTACAGAGGAATTGAAATTTCTTGCGGGTGTTTTGATTTTTTATTTCCGGAAGAAAAAATCGGCTGGTCAACAATTGCAAGGGATTTTGTTTTATTAATAATGGGGTTGATAATAATGCTTTTTGACCATAACAAATTAAAGATATATGGATTGATTAAAAATGACAAATAAAATTGGTTTTGATAACGAAAAATATTTAAAAGAACAAAAAGAATATATTCTTTCAAGAGTTAAAAAATTCAAAAAACTTTATTTGGAATTTGGCGGAAAACTTTTATATGATATGCATGCTGCTAGAGTTTTACCCGGATATGATCCTAATGTGAAAATACGCCTTTTGCAGGAATTAAAAGACAAAGCCGGAATAATTATTGCAATTTACGCTGGCGCAATTGAAAGAAAAAAAATAAGAGCTGATTTTGGGATAACCTATGATATGGATGTATTAAAACTTATTGATGACCTTAATGAATATGGTCTTGATATTTTAGGTGTTGTAATAACACGTTATGAAGGACAACCTGCAGCTGAGCAGTTTAAAAATAAACTTGAACACAGAGGAATAAAAGTTTATATACATAAATATACAAAGGGTTATCCAACCGATGTTGACCTTATAGTAAGTGAAGAAGGGTATGGGGCAAATGATTATATAAAAACAGACAAACCCCTTGTTATCGTAACAGGTCCTGGACCTAACAGCGGTAAACTAGCAACCTGTCTTTCACAAATTTATCATGATCTAAAAAATGGAATTGAAGCAGGTTATGCAAAATTTGAAACATTTCCAATATGGAATTTATCACTTAAACATCCGGTAAATGTTGCTTATGAAGCTGCAACATTGGACATAAAAGATTTTAATCTTATAGATCCTTTTCATCTTGAAACTTATGGTGAAAAAGCAGTAAATTATAATAGAGATGTTGAGGCGTTTCCTATAATAAAAAGAATATTAACTAAACTTATGGGAGAAAAAGATGTTTATAAATCGCCGACTGATATGGGTGTAAACAGAGCTGGTTTCGGGATTATAAATGATGAAGTTGTACAAGAAGCGGCTAAGCAGGAAATAATAAGGAGATATTTTAATTGTCAATGCGAATATTTAATGGGACTTATTGATAAAGAATCTGTTATAAAAGCAGAGTTATTATTAAATGAATTAAATTTGAAACCGGAAGACAGGGTTGTTGTAAAATCAGCAAGAGAGGAAAGTCAAGAGGCAGAACAAAAAGGCAAAGGGAACGAAGGAATATATTGTGGAGCAGCAATTCAATTAAAAGATGGTCAAATTATAAAAGGGAAAAATTCTCCATTGTTACATGCTGCGTCAAGCGTAATTTTAAATGCAATAAAATATCTTGCTAAAATACCAGACAATATTCATTTGCTTGCACCAAATATCACAGAATCAATCCATAAATTTAAAAGTGAAATTTTAAACAAAAAATCAGTAAGTTTGGATTTGGAAGAAACTTTAATTGCATTAAGCATAAGTGCCACAACAAATCCGACTGCTCAATTTGCAATGGAAAAATTAAAAGAATTACGAAATTGTGAAATGCATATAACTCATATACCCACCCCGGGCGATGAAAACGGAATAAAAAAATTAGGAATAAATTTGACAAGTGATCCCCAATTTTCTACAAAATCATTATTCGTAAATTAAGTTAATGAAAAATTTTTTTGTTTTATTTTTAATATTTATCTTTTTTACGGGAGAAAAAATGCATGAAGAAAAAATAAAATTGCCAGAACCGGTTTTAAAAGGTAAAATTTCTTTTGAAGAAGTGTTATACAAAAGAAGGTCTGTAAGAAAATTCAAAAATGGATTTTTAAATTTAAAACAAGTAGCGCAATTATTATGGGCATGTTATGGAATAACTGATAAAAGAGGATTTAAGACAACCCCTTCTGCAGGTGCTACTTATCCGCTTGAAATTTATCTTATAGCAGGGGATGTTTCTGAATTAAAAAGTGGTGTTTATAAATATTTACCAGACGAACATTCTTTAATTAAAATTATTGATAAAGATATACGGAGAGAATTAATGGAATTATCTTTAAGGCAAAAATTTATTAAAGAAGCACAGATAACAATAGTAATTACTGCTGATTTTAAACGAACAACAAGTTATTATGGTGACCGGGGAATTATGTATGTTCATATGGAAGCAGGGCATTCAGGCCAGAATATATATTTGCAGGCAGAGGCATTAGGTTTGGGAACCGTAGCAGTTGGAGCATTTAATGAAACCCAAGTATCAAAATTATTAAATTTGCCCAAAAATGAAAAAGTATTATATATTTTCCCTATCGGGTTTAAATGATGCCATTTTTTCTAAAACTTGCTTTAAAATCAATATTAAAAAACAAAAGAAGCACCTTTACAATTCTTGTTGTAGTGATGCTATGTGTATTTTTTATGGAAGTAACCATCGGTTATATAGAAGGAATGAAAAAAGAAATAGCTGATGATGCACTTTTGAATATTGGACATATTGTGCTTTATCATAAGGACTATCATGACAACCTTGATTTTATGCCACTTGATTATAACATTGAATATAATGAAAAAATTGCTGAAAAAATAAAAAATACACCAAATGTTGTTTCAGTAAGACCTGAAATAAATTTTGGAGCAATTGCCAGCAGCGAAAAAGAAAATATAGATTCCATAGTAAAAGCAATTGATTTGCGAGAGGTAAAAAATTATGAAAAAAAAATAAAAACAATTATTAAAGGAAGATTTATTGAAAAGGATAAAGAGTTTGTAATTGGTTATAAAGCAGCTGAATTTTTAAAGGTTGATATTGGCGATAATCTGATACTTTTAACTATTGACAGGTTTGGTAGTATGAATGCAACGGAAGGAAAAATAGTTGGTATTTATAAATCTTTTATATTATCAGAGGACAAATCAGGTGTTATCTGTTCGCTTACAACTGCGCAGAAATTACTTGGTATGGAAGGCAAGGTTACGGAAATTTTAATAAATGTAAAAGATTATATGGGATATAATTACAAAACACTAAATAAAATAAATAATTTAAGAAAAAAAATAGAAAAAGCAAAAAGTGAAAAAGAAAAGAATAGAATTTTAAAAATTTTAAATGAAAAATATCCGGAAAAAGGAGCTGAAAAAACAGCAAAAGAACTTAAAGAAAAACTTCCTGATCATATAATTGCGGTTCCATGGCAAAAGGACATGGGATATTTGATAATGATTCTTAATATTACTGATATATGGATTTATATTATGCTTGGTATAATATTTTTTGTTGCGGCAATGGGTATATCCAATTCTTTTTTAATAAATATAACCGGAAGAATGCAGGAATTTGGCGTTTTTCGTGCTATGGGAGTTTCAACAAAGCAATTATTTGGTATGATTTTATCTGAATCATTTTTACTTGGTGTTATTGGAAGCATTCTGGGTATTATTCCGGGAATTATACTTGTCTATTATTTTCAATTACATCCGATAGATTATAGTGCGATGGGAGAAGCATTGGAAGTATATAAAGGAATGGATGCTGTTATGGGTGCTCATTTTACAGTTAAAGATGCGATTTATACCTTTGTGACCGGAATTTTGATCTCTGTTTTTGCATCGCTTTATCCTGCTTTTATTGCGGTAAGAAAAAAACCTGTAGAAATTTTAAGGTTCATTGTATGAATTTAAAAATTATAAAAATTGCCTTTAATAATCTTTTCAAACACAGAGGCAGAACAATTTTTAATTTATTTACTTTTGCAGCAAATGCCATGGCTTTAATTGTTTTGCTTGGTATGTTAAAGGGAATGTATAATGAGGCATTTGAAAGAACAATTGCATTGGATACAGGACATTTTAAAATTTATCATAAAGATTATTTTAAAGAAAAAGAAAAGATGCCTCTTGATAAAAATATAAAAAGTCCTTATGAGGTAATAAAATCCATAGAAAATATTCCTTATTTTGTAAGCGCTGCCCCCAGGATTAAAAAAAATGGTATATTAAGCAATACCGCCAATAAAACAAATGTAATAATGATCGGAATAGATATGCATAGAGAATTAAAAACAACAGATCTTTTTGAAAATTTAAAAAAAGAAAATTATCTTAAAGACAGTGGTGAGATTTTAATTGGCAGGCGACTTGCAGAACTTTTAAAAAGTAATATCGGAGATTTAATGCTTTTATATTCCCAGACACAGTATAAGGCAAGTAATTTAGCAGATGTAAAATTGAAAGGTGTTTATACTATTGGATTTGCAATTATGGAGAAAATGATTGTTTATGTTCCTTTTGACTTTGCGCAAAGTTTTTTTGATATGCAGGATAGTGCGACTGAAATAATTATAAGAATTAAGGATAAAAAGTTTGTGCCTTATGTTAAAAAAACAATAGAAAATATTTTAAAGGAAAAATATCCGGATTTGATTTTACGTGACTGGACGCAGGAGGCAGAGGGTTTAATATCAGGTGCTCAAGCGGATTTTATTTCGTATGGGGTTTTATTTGCTATTTTATTATTTATGGCAGTATCAATAATTATGAATACACTTACAATAACTGTTTTTGAAAGAACAGCAGAAATAGGGACATTACGTGCAATAGGACTTACAAAAGGTCAAATAAGGTGGATGTTTTTATGGGAAGGTATTTTGCTTTCTTTAGGTGGTGCAATAGCAGGTGGTATTCTTGTTTTACCTGTTGTTGCATATCTTAATCTGCATGGTATGACCATGCCCCAGGAAATTATGGATAAATTGCCATATCCATTTATAGAATTAAAATCAAAAAATGAAATATCGGATTGGTTTTTAACATATATTATATGTATTATTACAGGTATAATAGGTAGCATACTTCCTGCAAACAGGGCAGCAGGAACAAAGGTTGTGGACGCATTAAAAAAAGGAGTAAAGTAAAAATTTAAATAAAAAAGGTGATGATATGAAAAAGAAATTTTTTATTTTAATTATTTTTATATTTTATATTAGTTTATTAAATGCAAAGGAAAATAAATTAAAAATAATGCCAACACCAGCGGATGCTGATAAACCGATGAAAAAATATTCAAAAGAATTTGCAAAGAGTTTACTTAAAGGTGTTGATGATACTATGTATCCAAAGATTTTTAAGGCAAAAATGTCAATGGAAACAATAAGAAAAGGAAGGGCTCCTGTAAAATTTATTTATGAAATATATTCAAAAGGCGGAAACAAAGCGCTTATGGAAATTGTATATCCTGCACGTGATAAAGGAAAGAAAATACTTCTTCTTGACAATAATCTTTGGATGTATATGCCGGAAGTTTCAAGACCAATACGTCTTTCAAGAAACCAGTCGTTTATGGGGTCTACTTTTTCAAACGAAGATGTATCTGATTCAACCTGGGAAGATGATTATGACCCAGTTATTACTGATGAAAAAGGCGAATTGATTCTTTTAACCCTTAAGGCAAAAAGAAAAGATGTTGCATATAAACAGATAGATATATGGGTTAATAAAGAATCCAAAGTGCCAATAGAAGGTATTTACTATGGATTATCAAGTAAGCCAATTAAAAAAATTTATTTTTCAAATGTGAAGAAAATTGCTGGTTTTTTACGACCACTTGATATGCAGATGGTGGATTTGCTAGAAGAAGATGCCTGGACAGATGTTAAATTGCTTGAATTAAATGAATTGCAAACCATACCGGATCATAAATTTGATGCAACGCAACTTGGAAGATAAAAAGGAGTATTATGAGAAAAAAAATTTTTTTTATTTTTATTTTGTTTTTTATTCTTTCAGAATTTTATGCCTATGATTTTAATTTGGATTTACAAGCACAATTTTTTTACAACAACTATATAAAAAATGATACCTTTAATTACCTTGCGCAGCAGATGACTTTGACTGCTTTTGATTATATACAAAAAACACGTATAAAAATTAAGGAAAAAAAAGAGCAGTTAAAATTTGATTTTGATACAAGGTTATATTTAAAAACAGGAGAAGATAATTTTGAATATTTTATAGATTCTTTATATTTTTCTTTTGAAAATGGTCCTTTTGTGTTGTACGCGGGTAAACAGAGAATAAAATGGGGCGTGGGTTATACATGGAACCCAACAGATAAACTCCAGCCAGGCAAAAACATACTTGATCCAAAAATAGATTTAGAAGGTTTTTATGCTTTGCGAATAGAATATTCAAATGATTTCATAACGCCTTCGGTTATCATTGCGCCACAGATTAAATCTATAGACAGTAATGTTGTTGAAAATATACGATTTGCTATGCAACTATATAAATTAATAGGAAATGCGGATTTTTTTATAAATGGTATTTATCAAATGAATAATATTCAGACAATTGGAATGTGTGTTTCTTATGATATAAATCTTTTTATTTTAAATATAGAATCTGCTGCTGTAAGATTTATGGAACCATCTCTATGGATTACAAGAATGACGGGGATTGATAATGATGGAGTAAAATATTCATATTTAATAGGCATAAATAAAATTTTTACTTCTTCTTTTTTTATGTCGCTTGAATATTATTATAATGGGTGGGGTTTTGAAAATTTGAAATTTAATGATTATATAAATTTAAATATAAATAAAGTATCAGAATTTGGATTTAAAAAGAATTATGCTTCCTTTAATATTTCGTATACATGGGATGAAAAAATTTTAACAAAAATTACATGCATCTATGGAATTGATGACTCTTGTTTTTTGTTTTATCCGGGTATAGAATATATTGAAAACCAGGATTTTAATATAGAACTCGGATTTGTTGAAAATATAACAGATAAAAATAAAGAAACATATTATTCAATGCCTTTTTTTAATTCTTTGGTTTTAAAATTAAAGGCATATTTTTAAGGAGAAAAAATGGAAATAATAAAATTGGAAAATGTTAAAAAAAATTATCAACTCGGTAAAACTATTGTTCCAGCGTTAAATGGTGTTAATTTATGCATAAAAAAAGGGGAATTTACCTGTATTGTTGGCCCATCCGGATCTGGAAAAACAACTTTGCTTAATATAATTGGATGCTTAGATACTCCGACAGATGGAAACGCTGTTCTTTTTGAAAAATATGAAGTTTCCAGATTAAATGATAAAGAAGCAACAAAGTTAAGACGTGAAAGAATAGGTTTTATTTTTCAGACATTTAATTTAATTCCAGTTTTGAATGTTTATGAAAACATTGAATTTCCGCTTGTGATTCAGGGAATAAAAAGTTCAGAAAGAAAAAAAAGAGTTGAAGCGTTAGTAGAGGAACTTAAGCTTTTGGAATTTGTAAAACACAAACCAGAAGAGTTATCGGGCGGGCAAAGGCAGAGAATTGCGATTGCAAGAGCGCTTGTGGCAAATCCTGAACTTGTTTTAGCTGATGAGCCAACCGCTAATTTAGATAGTGAAAATGGAGCAAATATTATGAGAATAATGAGACAACTAAATGAAAAACACAATGTTACCTTTCTTTTTTCAACTCATGATTCACGGGTTATTGACAAGGCAAAAAGAATCATAAAAATAGAAGATGGAAGGATAAAAGAAAACTAATGGGAAGGCGAAAAAAAATAACTTCAAAAGTAAACCAGATTAATCAAAACTTTTCAGATATAGATAAAGACCAGCAGGAAGCAATAAAATACGGAGAAGGTCCGCTTTTAATTGTTGCAGGTGCAGGGACAGGAAAAACAAAGGTTATTACAGAAAGAATTGCATGGCTTATAAATGAAAAAGGTGTAGAACCAGGCGCAATTTTAGCGCTTACTTTTTCTGAAAAAGCAGCAGCGGAAATGTCAAGAAGAGTAGATGAACTTGTTCCTTATGGAATGATTGATACCCATATTTCCACTTTCCATTCTTTTGGATATGATATCATAGATGAAAATTTTGCCGAGCTTAAAATTGCTCCTGACTGGAAATTATTACAGGATGCAGATGCTATAATTTTTATCGCGGAAAATATAGATAAATTTTCACTTGATTTTTTCAGGCCATTAAATAATCCACATAAATATGTTGATATGTTTTCAACATTTATTTCAAGATTAAAAGATAATTTAATAACTCCGGATGAATATCTTAAATATGCTGAAAATCTCCTTGCCAAGGCAGAAAATGAAGCAGAAAGAGAGATTGCAGAAAAACATATTGAACTTTCTAATTTTTATAAGAAATACGAAGAATTAAAAATAGAAAATAATTTTATAGATTATGGCGATTTAATAATGGTGCCTTATTATTTATTAAAAAATAAAAAATCAATACTTGAAAAATATCAGAAACGATATAAATATATCCTTATAGATGAATTTCAGGATACAAATTATGCGCAATTTGAATTTATTAAACTGATTGCTGAAAAAGAAAAAAATATAACTGTTGTTGGTGATGACGATCAGATGATTTACAGATTTCGTGGTGCGGCTATTTCAAACATAATGGGGTTTAAGGATTATTATAAAAATGCCAAGGTTATTGTGTTAAAAAATAATTATAGAACAGTTCAACCAATACTTGATGCAGCATATAAACTGATAAAAAATAATGATGATAGATTGGAAACAAAATTAAATATCAATAAAAAATTAGAATCCAGATATATTCCGGAACATAAAATAAAAAGTTTAAATTTTAAATTTTTTAAAAATTATTCATACGAGGCAGATTTTGTTGCATCAGAGATAAAAAAATTATTAAAATATTATGAAAAAAAAGATATTGCTGTTTTAGTGCGTTCAAAAGCAGATGCATTGATTTTTTTGCGAACTTTGGAAAAAGAAGGAATCCCATATAGATTCAGTGGTGATGAGGGGTTATATAATAAACCAGAAGTTATGTTTTTAATAAATTTTTGTAAAATGTTAAGTTCACCTTATGATTTTAATCCTATTTTTGATGTTGCGATATCAGAATATTATGGGATAGATCCATATTCAATGGCTAAAATAGGAAACAGAGCAAAGGATTATTCATTACCTGTTTATGAAATGATGAAAAATGTAAAAAATTATTCAGAACTTGAATTATCAGATGAAGAAATTATAAAGATAGAAAAATTAATAAAAGATGTTGATTTATATACGGGGAAGATAAAGGATGGATGGAGTGCAGGGGAAATACTATATGATTTTTTAAAAAACAGAAAAATTTTTGATGAACTTTTAAAAACAAATACCATCCAGGCAGAGAGAAAAATTGCAAATATTTCAAAATTTTTTGAAATATTAAAACAATTTTCCTTAAATGAGGAATATGATACAGTGCCTAATTTTGTAAAATATATTGAATTAAGGCAACTGGCTGGTGATAAACCGCAGGAAGAAATGCTTCAGGATATAGATGAAGATTGTGTTCAAGTTTTAACCGTGCATAAGGCAAAGGGACTTGAATTTAAAATTGTGTTTTTAATTTGTTTGGTTATGGAAAAATTTCCTGTTAAAAAGAAAGGTGCATCCCCTTTACCATTGCCTGAAGGGATAATGAAAGATATTGTTGATGAAGAAATTTATTTTAAAGAAGAAGAAAGAAGGCTTTTTTATGTTGCAATGACAAGGGCAAAAGAAGCCCTTTATTTAACAGCATCTGAAAAATATGATGGTTCAAAAGAATGGAAGATTAGTTTATTTTTAAAAGAGATTGGTGCTGAAATACCAGAAGAATTAAAAGAAATAAAAGAACCAATGGAAAAATTAAAATTTTTTGAAATTAAAACTCCTTTAGCGGATTTAAAAATAGAAAGAAAAAGTGCAATTATAAAACTTTCCAATTATCAAATAGATGACTATTTGACCTGTCCGTTTAAATACAAATTGATCCATATATTAAAGATGCCTGTAAAAAGTGAACCTGCTGTTATTTATGGTCAGGCAATGCATAAAGTTGTTGCGGAATTTTTTAAAAGCAGAAAAGAAAACAGAGAGTTAAATTTGGATGACCTTAAATTTATATTCAAATCCATGTGGCGCCCGGAAGGTTTTATATCAAAAGAACATGAAAGAAGGCGTTATGAAACAGGAATTAAAAACATAGAAAATTTTTATAACAAAGAAAAAGAAAATAAAATTATTCCGGAATATATTGAAAAAGATTTTGAGTTTAAATTATCTGAAAAATTGATAATAACGGGAAGATGGGACAGGATTGACAAAACAGAATCAGGCGCAATTATAATTGATTATAAAACGTCAGATATAGAACATAAAAATACAGAAAAATTAAAAGAAAAACTTGAAAGTGATAATATATCAAGGCAGTTAAAACTATACGCACTTGCTTATAAAGAAATATTTAAAAATATGCCAGCAGAAGTGGGAATTTATTTTATAGAAAATTGTATTTTATTTACCAAAAAAATAAAAGAAAAAACAATAGAAAATTACAGAGAAAAAATATTTGAAGTTGCTGAAAATATAGAAAAAGGGAATTTTGATGCAACCCCTAGTTCTTTTGTTTGTTCTTATTGTTTGTTTTTTAATATGTGTCCTTATTCTAAAGCTGATATTTTATTTTAGAATATTGAAAAAAATAAATTAAATGATAAAATAATTTTTATGGAAAACAAATTAACTATTAAAAGACAGGAACAAGATGATATAGTTATTCTTTCATTTGTTGGACGAATAGATGCTGAAACTTATACATTAGTTCGTGAAGAGATAGAAGAATTATTTTTAAAAAACAAATATAAGATTATAATTGATTTGAAGGAAATTGAATATATAAGCAGCGCTGGTTGGGGTTCATTTATAGGTTATGTAAATACAGCGAGAAATAAAAATGGGGATATCAAACTTGCCAATATGAATGTTGGGGTAAAAAGGGTTTATGAAATGATTGAATTTAATGAGTTAATAAAGGCGTATAATTCAATTGAAGATGCAAAAAAAGATTTTTTAAAATAGCGAATTTTAAATATTTGCAAGTCAAAAAATTTGACATATATGTTTTAAATTTCACCTAAAAATGATATTAAATAAAAGTTGACATGAAATCTTTGTTTTTGTATAATTGAAATTGAAAATTATTCTCAATTAAGGTGCAACAGATGGAAATAAAAGAAATATTTAATAATTACTTGAAAAATGGAACTTTAAAAATAACAACACCGAGAGTAAAAATTTTGAAGTTTATAAAATTTACTAAAGAACATTTTGATGCTGATGATATTTATAATAACTTAAAAGAAAACCAACAAAAAATTTCACTAGCTTCTATTTACAGGACGCTAGCTTTATTTTTAAAAAATGGTGTAATCAGGATAGTAACTCATGCTGGAAGAAAAGCAAAATATGAATTTGTCAAGGATAATCCACATCATGATCATATGATATGCATAAAATGCGGAAAAATAATTGAATTCAAAAATGATGATATAGAATATATGCAAAAAAAGGTATGTGAAAAATACAATTTTATTTTAAAGGAACATAATATGGAGTTAAGAGGATTGTGTAAAAATTGCTATAAAAAGAGGAAAAAATGAAATCCTTAGTCCAACTGGAAAAAGGCAAAACAGGAATAGTAATAGAATTAAAAGGTGGACATAATTTTATTTATAAAATGGATGCATTAGGAATAAGACCAGGAGTTAAAATAAAAAAAACAAGTGAAATTAATGTATCGGGCCCTGTAATTGTTGAAATAGGAAATACCAAAATGGCAATTGGAAAGAAAATGGCACAAAAAATTATAATAAAGGAATTATAAATGGAAGTAAAAAAGATAGTTCTTGCGGGTAATCCAAATTCAGGTAAGAGTGCAATTTTTTCACGACTTACAGGTATTGATGTAATTTCTTCAAATTATCCTGGAACAACAATTGAAATAATGAGGGGTATGTTAAAAATAAAGGATAAAAAATATGAAATTATTGATTCGCCAGGTATATACTCATTTAACTTTACAAATATAGCAGAAGAAATTACTGCTAAAACAATTGATGAAGCAGATATCTTAATAAATGTGGTTGATTCCACAAATCTTGAAAGGTGTTTAAATTTAACTTTACAATTAATAAAAAAACAAAAACAATTAATACTTATTTTAAATTTCTGGGATGAAACTAAACATAAAGGGATAGAGATTGATTATAAAAAATTACAAGAGATTCTCGGAATTCCGGTTATTCCCGTATGTGCAATTACAGGAGAAGGGATAAAAGAACTTGTGGAAAGAATACAAGACGCCAGAATAAGTAAATTTGATTTTTATGATGAAAAAAAATGGGAAAAAATCGGGGAAATTGTTGAAAACATTCAAAAAGTTCATCATAAACATCATACATTATTAGAAAGAATTGATGAGTTGACAATAAATACTGTTCCTGGAATTTTTATAGCAATATTTATTTTAATATTATCTTTTTTTTTAATACGAATAACAGGGGAAAGTTTAATTAATAATTTTTTAGATCCGATTTTTAACAATTTTTATATGCCATTTGTAAATAATTTAAATAATACAAATATACCGGAGTTTTTTAAAAAAATACTTTTTGGGACAAATAATGAAGTTATGGAATCTTTTGGTATCATAACAACAGGAATTTATATACCTTTTGTCATAGTTTTGCCATATATTTTTGTATTTTATGTTGTTTTGAGTTTTTTGGAAGATTCCGGATATTTGCCAAGATTGTCAGTATTACTTGATGGTATTTTGCACAGGTTCGGCATACATGGATATTCTTCTATACCAATTTTGCTTGGTTTGGGTTGTAAAGTGCCTGCGTTGTTTTCAATCAGAATATTAGAATCAGAAAGAGAAAAAATAATAACAACTATTTTAGTATTGTTATCTGCGCCATGTATGCCACAGACAGCGATGATTCTGGCGCTTGGTATAACATATGGAATAAAAGTGGTAGTTTTTATATTTGTTTTATTATTAGTAATTTCTATCACGACATCTTTTTTATTAAACAAATTTTTAAAAGGTGAAGCACAGGAACTTTTTCTTGAGATACCACCTTATCGCTTTCCTGCTTTTAACATTTTTATTAAAAAATTATGGATAAGAATAAAAAATTTTTTATTTGAAGCAGTTCCGCTTATAATTTTTGGGGTTTTCTTGATAAATATACTTGATATAACAGGATTTCTTAATTTTTTAACTTTTATACTTGGAAAACAATTTGCATTTATTTTAGGGATGCCACCTGAAATAACATCAGTTATGTTATTGGGTTTTTTAAAAAAAGATGTTTCAATATCAATGCTTGCCCCATTTGCTTTAAATGCAAAACAATTCATAATTGCATCTGTATTTTTGGTTATTTATTTGCCATGCACTGCTTCTTTTTTTACTCTGATAAAGGAATTGGGATTAAAAATTGCATTTAAGATAATATTACTGAATTTAATAATTGCATTTATGGTAGCTGTTATTTTAAATATAATATTGCAGATAATATGAAATTTTGTATAATAATAAAAAATAAATATTAAAGAGGAAATGGGTGAAAGAAACAATAATTAAAAATTTTATTTTTTTAAATCTTGCAGTTTTTATATATTCCCTTGGTTGGTTTTTTAAAAGTAATTTTTATTTATCCTTTATTTTTTTTATAATGAGTTTTTTCCTTTTTTTATTTCTGTTTAAAAATAAAAATTACAATAGTATTGTATTACCCGGGGAAAATATAAAGCAACCATTTATACTTTTTTGGTTTAAAACCTTAATTATTTTGATTTTTATTTTGGTAGGTTTTAAATTATTTAATTATAAAAAAGATTTATTTGCAAATATTTTTATTTTGGCTGGAATGTTGCAATTGGCTTTTTTATTTAAGGGAGACTCTGCCAAATATATTGAAAATTTAAAAGAACATATAATAGAAAAACAAAATATCAGTATTGAAGAAAGAAAAAAGATATTTACAAAATCACTAATTGTTTTATTTATTTTGTCATTTTTTATTTTAGTGATTTATTTAAGTTATTTAATGGCAAAAGGTGACAGAGTTTTTACTTCTGCTTTACTTTTGCTTTTTGGTATTTGTGGTTTGGGATATTTTTATTCTATAATTGAAAAAGAAAAATTTTTAATTAAAAAAAAGTTAATATATGAAAATATATGGTTTAATTTAATCATACTTTTTATTCTCTCAATAGTTGGATTAGCTTTAAGAATTTATAAAATAAATGCAATTCCTGATGGTTATAGTTTGGACGAACAGATTATAAGTGCATATGCAGGACCTGTTATGCAAAATCACAGAATAGATATGTTTATTGCTGATGTAAGATTTCAGGTGGCTTCACTTTATTATTATTTAATAGGACAATTATGGAAATTCATAACACCGAGTATTGATAATGCAAGGATTGTATCGGCAATTATCGGGGTTATAAATATAATTTTTACTTATCTTCTGGTTTTTGAATTGTTCAAAAATAAGAGGATGGCGCTTTTATCAGCATTTTTTATGACGTTTTCATACTATCATTTAATATACAGCAGAATTGCCTGGCTTTGGATTTTTGTGCCAACTTTAGCTGCTATAACTTTTTATTTTTACCTTTTAGGTGAAAGAACAGGTAAATTTATTTATTATGTAATTGCCGGTATTTTTATGGGGATAAATCTATATTTTTATAATGCCGCAAAAATGGTGCCTTTTATTTTTGTTTTATACTGGTTATTTTTGATATTAAATAATAAAGAACAAAGAAATTTTATTTTTAATAATAAACGTGCTTTATTTTTGTTTATCTTATCATCTTTAATTGTTTTTATACCGCTTGCTATTTATATAATAAAATACCCACAATTTTATTTTGATAGAATACGGGGGGAGTCAATTTTTCGTGGGCAAAAATTGTCTGATATTTTATCGCCTGCTTTTTTAAATTTCTTTTTTTCGCATGCAAAAGACACTTTGTTAATGTATATTTATAAAGCTAGCCCTTATGGCTATTATAATTACCCGAATAAACCATTACTTGATAGTATAAGCGGATTTTTATATTTGTTAGGATTTGGATATGCTCTTTATAATTTTAAAAATTCAAGATATTTTCTTTTGCTTTTGATTTTTTTATTTTCGTTGGTGCCTGCATTTTTTTCTATTCATGCATCTGACCCAAATACACAAAGAGCCATACTTTCTGTTGTCCCAATAGTGATATTTATTTCTCTTGGCGCAGAAATGATTTTAAAATCAATTGATTATTTAAAAATAAAAATTACCCCATTGTTAAATTTGACCCTTTTATTAATTTTTTTTCCTTTTATAATTTTTGATAATTTGCATACTTATTTTTATTTATATAAGAATGATAATGATGTAAAAGCCGAATTTTTTTATGTGCCATCAAAAGTTATAAAACATGTAAATGCTTCAAAAGATTATTTTAATTATGGTTCATTTTTTTATCTTGAAACACCAAATTTTCATGTGAACAAAGGAATTTTTTTTAAATTTTTTGATTTTGCAGCAATGAGATTTTTTGAATGGAAGGGTGATAAAGGGAAAGGTGTTCAATTTATATTAGAAGGTATTTATAATAAGACAGCGGATATTGTTAAGGAATATATACCAGAGGCAGTTATTACAAGGCATTGGGACCCTTATTCGGAAATTGAAAACAGGAAATATTTTTACAGGGTTTTTGATGAATTTAATCCAAGATTATTATTTATAAGTATTGTAATTCCGGAAGAGGCTATAAAATTATTTCATAGTTTGAATGTGAGATATTCAGATAAAAATGGGAAAAATATTTTAGGTGATATTAAAATAAATATGGCTGAAATTCCTGTTATGAAAGATGCCCATGTGGTAGAAATTACTTCACTAATAGATTTGCCTTATTATACTAATTATAAATTTTATTGTTTGGGTGTTGAAAATTATGATATTTTTATTGATGATAAAAAGATTAAAGAAGAAAAACTTTTTGCTGCTGGACTGCACAAATTTAAAGTTACATTTAATCCACAAACACAACAAAATATTATAATAAATTGGGAATGTAAAGAGTTTGGACTGGCTGGAAAGATTCCATCCGAATATTTTGTAAATGCAGAAAATATTTATGGCTTAAAAGGAGAATATTTTATTCAAAATGAAAAAGTATCTGAACAGATAGACCCAATAATAACCCATAGGGTATATTTTATGTCTGGCAGAATAAAGGCAAAAAAATGGCAAAATCAGCATGATATTATCTGGAGCGGAAAAATTTATGTTCCTGAAAAAAACATATCATATATTTTAGATACGGATTTTGATAGTTATATAGAAATTGATAAGCAAATAATTTTTAAAATTAAAGATAAAGAAAAGATGATAAATTTTTTTAAAAGTAAACCCGGCTGGCATGATATCAAAATATACTATTCTTATAAAGGGCTAGGACTGTTAGCTCATAAATTAACCGGAGTTAAATTTTTATATAAAACAGAAAATATGAAATTATGGGATGAAGTTCCTTTTAATTATTTAAAACCTTAAAATGTTTTTTATTTAAGGAGAAAATGTTTGAATTTATGATAATAACTTTGTTTATAATTTTAGTTATAATTCAGATTTTTTTAATAGTTAATAAAGCATCAATAATTTTTTATTTTTTAATTTTTTTGCCAACATTATTTATGTTATTTATAATATTTGACCATGATTTTTTAAAAAAAATAAAAGACAAAAAGCAAAAAAGTAAAAAAGTAAAAAAAATAGATAATTATTTTTTAAATGATGTAAGTGAAGTAAAAATAATTAATAAATATTTTTTAACAGTTTTTATTTTAATAATATTGCTGCTATTTATAAGTTATTTTTTCAAAAATAGCATACCTTTTATAATACAAATATTATTTTTAGTTTCTGGTTTCTTTCTATGGTTATCAGTAAAAAATAAAAAAAATTTAAATAAAAATATTTCTGAAAAAAATTATGAAATTTATATCGTTATTTTACTTATTATTACTTCGTCTATAATCAGATTTTTTTATTTGGGAGAAAAACCAGAAGGTATTAATTCTGATGAAGAATTGTTTGCCAACATAGGATTGGTTATAAGCAGTGGAGGGGACCCACAAACTCCTTTCATAGGCGAATCCGATCATCAGATGGGAAGCCCTGCTTACTATTTAACTGGCCTGTTTTTTAAGATATTTGGAGTTAATTTGTTTAGTTTGAGATTATTTAGCAATTTAAGCGGAATTTTTTCAATAATTACTTTTTATTTTTTTTTAAGATTATTTTTTAATTATCAAATTGCTGCGCTAGCATCTTTACTATTTTGTACTAATAGTGTATATATACATGTTACAAGATGGATGCATATTTTTTCGGCAACTCCTTTTTTTGTATGGGCAGGTTTTTTGTTTTTAATTTTAGGTTTTAAGCGAAATAATCTTTTTTTTATAATTTTATCCGGAACATTAATCGGCTGGAGCATTTATTTTTATAATTCCAATAAATTTTTACCAGTAATTTTTCTTTTATATATAATATATGAAATTTTATTAAATAATAAATCAGATAAAAAATTTTATTTAAAAACAATAATTTTATTTATTGTTTCTTTTTTTATTGCGTTTTTACCTTTATTTTTTTACATAATAAACAATTTTCATACATATTTTTTGCATATAAGTGGAGTTAAAGCCAAATTCAATGAAATTCTTTCAAAAATTCCATTGTATCTAGGAATGTTAACATATAAAGGTTCTTCCAATCCGTGGTTAAACCTGCCTAATATGCCTTTACTTGATAAGATTTCTTCTTTTTTATTTTTAATAGGTGTTCCAATAACTTTTTTAACTATTAAAAAAAGAGAATCATTTATTGCGATATTGTTATTTGTAGTTGGATTAATTCCTGCGGTTTTTTCAAATTACTGGGCAGAACCTAACAACCAACGGGGAATTATAGTATTTTCATCTGCTTTTTTATTTATAGCAATTACAATAAATTTTTTATTTTCATTTTGGGGTAAAGCAGGGGCTCTTATAAAATATTTTATGGTAATATTGGTGTTGCTTTCATCAATAAATGGGGTATTAACTTATTTTAATCGGATGCTAAAAAATCCAGATATAATATGGTCATTTTCACCATATGAATATAAAATACAAAAATTATACAAAGAAAATTATAAAAAATATGATATTTATTTTTCTAAATTCTTCTGGGGTGGCAATTTTGGTAAAAGGCCATTTATTGGCAGGGAAATTTATTTTTTTAATTTACCACAACCTAAACTTTTAGATATTTCGTTTCATTCGCCAGTTGGATTACTGATGTTTAATTTTAAAGATAAAGATGTGATGCTTATTTTAGAAGCATTTCACTTAGATATAAAAAATTTTTTATTAAAGAGATTTCCTAATTTAACTTTTGAAATTATAAAAAATCCTTACGAAATGCCAAAATGGGAATTTGATCATTATGTTTTATCGCCTGATGTTTTTAATAGAGAAATATTGTTTGTAATAGTTAAAATACCCAGGAGTGATATTGAAAATTTCAAAGGATTAATATTTAGTTCTGCGGATGGTATGGTTAAGCAAAAATTATTTTTAAATGGTTATGATTTAAAAAGATCAGAATCAGGAAATATACAAGGCAGCATAAGGATTTTTGAGCCGGGTGAATATTTGTTTAAATTTGAAAATTTTCAAATAAAGACATTTAAAATTGACAATAAACAAATTAAAATAAAAGAAGATATTTCAGAACCAATAAAACTTTATTCTGGTATTCACCCTTTAAATATAGAAATAAAAAAATTAAATGGAAATGAAAAATTATTTATTAAAAAAATAATAAAAAATATATCTTCGGAATTTAATGTTGTTTCTCCGGAGATGATAATTACAGAAATTTTGGATTGTGGATTTAAGGGTAAAATTTATAAAACCAGGCAGGAAAATGCAGAATTGTTATGGGAAGAAATTTCTCCTTTGATTTATAATAAATGGTATGAAACAGCAATTCCAGGAAGGGAGGACCTTGGATGGAATGATAGTATGAGGGTTATATGGGAAAGCAATTTGAATATAAAAAAAGATGGAACTTATCTTTTTGAATGCCCGGCACCAGGTGGAGATTTATTTATTTATATTAATGATGATTTAGTATATAAATATAAAAGCAGTGAAGGAGGAAGGAAATTTGATTTTAAATGGGTTGATTTGAATAATGGAATTTATAGATTTAAATTAATATCTGATCCATTCAGTATAGGAACAACAAATTTATTAAAAGTAAAAATCAAGGAAAATGAAAAAATAACAATATTAGATGATGAGTGTTTATTTAAAATAAACAGGTAAAATCTGAAAAAAGTAATATATTTGCGTGCTTTTGGAAAAGAAAAATTTATTTGAAAATAGACATCATTGTAAAATAAAATTTTATGTTCTATAATATTAACAAAGGAGGAGAAATTATTATTATGTATGAAATTTTAACGGGTTTGTTTTCTTTGATTTTGTTTTTAAGTGTTTTTGGTATAATAAAATATGGGTTCAATATTGTTTTTTTTTACATTGCACTTTTTTCGTTTGTGATTGTTGTATGGGGAATAATTGCAATACTGGAAGAGAGAAAAAGTAAAAAATGAATATTTTAAAAAAAACTGCTCATTTACTTTCAGATTATGATTTTGATTTATGGGATATTTTTTTTGAAGAAACAGAAAGCAGAATAATTTCTCTTGAAGATTCAAAGATAGAACAATTTGCATCCGGAAAAATATCAGGAGTTGGCATAAGGGTTGTTAAGGATTTCAATGTTTTTTATTCATGCTTTGATGAAATAAAAGAAAAAAATTTTTTAGACATTATAAAAAACATAAAAAGTAATTTTTTAATTGATAGAAAAAATAAAAAAAATATCCATATACAGCGTATTATAACCAATAAAAATAATATAAAAATACCGCATAATAAAATAAAAACCGATAAAAAAATAGAATTACTTAAAGACATGGATAATTATATAAGGAAAATAAGTCAGAATATTAAACAGGTAAAATTAACACTTTCAGAAAAAATACAAGATGTAAAAATAATTAATGATACAGGAAATTATGTGTGGGATAAAAGAATATATACAACTTTTATAATTTTCATTGTGGCGGGAAAAGAAAATATAATTGAAACTGGTTATTCTGTTATTTCGGGGTGTGCAGGATATGAATTATTTGAGCAACAGGATATTAAAGAAAAAGTAAATGAGACAGCAGAGTCAGCATTAAGATTACTTGATATTAAAGAAAAAATTACAGGGAAAATGCCTGCTGTAATTTCAGCAAAGGCAGGTGGAACATTAATACATGAAGCGGTTGGGCATTCTTTGGAAGCAGATCTTGTGCAAAAGGATATGTCAGAATATTATAAAGATAAAACAGGAGAAAAAGTGGCATCTTCCTTAATTACAGTTATAGACGATGCTACTTTGTCCGGAAAAAGAGGGTCTTATAATTTTGATGATGAAGGTATAATGTCACAGAAAACAATTTTAATAGAAAACGGAATTTTAAAAAACTATTTATATGACAGAATAACAGCATTAAAAGATAAAAAGAATCCAACAGGTAATGGAAGGAGAGAATCTTTTCTGCATATCCCAATACCGCGTATGTCAAATATATATATTAAACCAGGCAAAGGTAAAGAAAAGGATTTAATTAAGGATACAAAAACAGGAATTTATATAAAAAAAATGGGTGGTGGCCAGGTTAATACTGTAACAGGAGAGTTTATTTTTGAAATAAAAGAAGGGTATAAAATAGAAAATGGAAAAATAACAAAGCCGGTAAGGGATGCAACTTTGCTTGGTAAAGGACCTGAAATTTTAAAAAGTATAGATGCAGTATGTGATGATTTAGGTTTTGAATCAGGAACATGCGGAAAAGATGGTCAGGGTGTGCCGGTATCAGATGCACAACCAACTATCCGTATACCAGAAATACTTATCGGGAGCAAATGATGAAACAGTTTATTATTATATCAAATCTTTTTATATATTTATTTATAATCTCAGGTTGTGCAAGTTTATCTGAAGAAAGGAAAAAATATTTACTTGAAAAAAAAGCACAGGAAACATATATTGACATAGAAAAAAGCAGAATAAAATCTCAAGAGGGCTGGGATGAAAAAAATAACGCTAAAATAGCAGCCGGAGTAGTTGGGAGTTTGATTTTGGGAGGCATAGCATATTTTATTTTTAAAGATGAATTAGCCAGGTCAAAAACAATAGGATTTGATACAATCGGATTATATATAACAGGGCTTTTCATAATTGTCGGCTGGGTTGGGGGGTATGAAATAGGCGGTATGATTTACGATGCAACCGCTGAAAAAAACAAGTAATCATATTTTCATTACAAATCGTCAGAATATAAAGAAACACCTGAAAATCGCATTATTAGGAAATTGCTATTTATTAGGAGAAAAAATAAAAAATATATTATTTAAAACAATAAAATATTTAAAACAACACTTGAACTTTATTTTAAATAAAAAAACAGGTGAAAAAAAGTAATGCATTATAAAAATAAAAATTTATTAAATAAAAATAATAAAAAAATTTTGTTTTTCCGAAAAACGCTTTTCCTAATGATGCGTTTTTACTGGCACAGGGCCTTATTGACATAAAAGTTTTATTATGATATTCTTTTAAAAATTTATTAAATTAAGAAGGAAAAAAATGTATAAAATAGCCGCTGGTATAGTTTTTATAATGTTAACAATTATGTTTAATAATTTTTTATATTCACAACCACCTGAAAATTTATCAGGAACTGCCAAAAAATTAACCCAGGATGAAAAATATTATCCAATGGCAAAAGGGAATATTCTTTATTTTGAAGCGTATAAAAAATCAGAACCAAATAAAATTTTAAAGGTAAAAGCCGAGATTAAAGATATAGAAAAAAAAGATGAAAAAGATTATTTTTATTTTTATTCGCCTAAAGTTGATATAAGATATTTAATAAGAAGGGATGAAAATGGTGTTTATATGCGTGTAATAAGATATCCTTTCCCAATTTTTAATTTTTCAATAGAAGCAAATATAATACCTGAAATTAATTTTTTTAAACTGCCTGCTAAAATAGGAAGCAAATGGGAAGAAAAAGCCAAAGCATCTGCCCAGATACTATTTTTTACGATAGAAAAAAATATAACAAGTAATTTTGAGATAGTAAAAAGAGAAACAATAAAAACAAAGGCAGGAGAAATAGATACTTATTTAATACATGCCAGGGTTGACCAGGGTGATGGCAATGCAACTGTGGAAAAATACTGGTATGGGAAGGGATTGGGCTATGTAAGGGCAGATACAAATGTTCATTACGCAGAGATAGTAGGATATAGCATAATAGATGAAGAAACCGGGGAAAGATATGAGAAAATACCGGAAAAGGTGAAAGAATATGAATAAATTAAAAATATTTTATATTATTTTTGTTGTTTTATTTATATCGGGGTGCAGCATAAAAAGAATGACTATAAATGCAACAGGAAGTTTTATGGAAGATGTTGTTACAGCGTTTTTTGAAGAAGAAGATATTGATTTTGCAAAACAGGCAATTCCGGCAAATTTAAAACTTTTGGATGGCCTTATAAAAGGTTCTAATTATGAAAATGATGATCTGTTATTAAAAGGATGTAAATTATATGGAATGTATGCAATGGGATTTTTAGAAGATACAGAAACGGATAAAAAATTAGAAAAAGAAAATTTAAAAAAGGCGTCTTATTTTTATAAAAAAGCAAAAGAATATGGTATGAAAATTTTGGTTAAAAACAATGATTTTAAAAATGTTTTAGATAAGGATTTTTCTGAGTTTGAAAAAATGATGATTGCATTTAATAAAAAAGATATAGAAACGCTTTTCTGGACTGCCTTTGCCTGGGGTTCTTTTATAAATTTAAATAGAAATTCTGTTGAGGCAGTTGCAGATCTTCCAAAAGTAAAAGCGTTAGTTTTAAGGGTTTTGGAACTTGATGAAACGTATTTTTATGGATTACCACATCTTTTTATGATTGTTTATTACAGTATGCCCAAAATGTTTGGAGGAGACATTGATAAAGCAAAAGAAGAATATGATAAAATAAAAAATATATCTGGAGATAAATTTGTTTTAGCAGATTTTTTTGCGGCAAAATACTATGCGGTTCAAAAACAGGATAAAAAAATGTTTCTTGAACTTTTATCAAAAGTAGAAGAAGTATCAGATGATGTAATTCCTGAAAAATTGTTTACAATGGTTGCAAGAAAAAAAGCAGGAATATTAAAACTAAAAGCAGATGATTTATTTTAAAAAAAAAGGAGACTTTAAAAATGAAAAAAATTAAGTTGCTAGGTGTGTTATTATTTTTATTTGTGGGATTTTTGCGTGGTGATACTAAATATATAATTAAATTTGCATCAGTTGCTCCAGAAGGTTCTACCTGGATGAATGTTATGCAGGAGTTGGATGAAATAATTCAGGAAAAAACAAAAGGAAATGTGAAATTTAAATTTTATCCCGGAGGAGTCTCCGGAGATGAAAAAGATGTTCTGAAAAAAATGAAAATAAATCAATTGCAGGCAGCAGGTTTTACATCCCAGGGCATGGGAGAAATAGTTCCGGAGGTAAGGGTATTAAATATTCCGCTTACAATAAAAGATGAAAAAGAAGTAGATTATATTCTTGAAAAAATGACTCCATACTTTGAAAAACAATTTGAAAAAAAAGGTTTTGTTGTCCTGGGTTGGCCCGAGGTTGGTTTTGCATATATTTTTTCAAAGCAAAAGATTGACTCAATAGAAGCATTTAGAAAAATAAAAATGTGGATATGGGGCGAAGATGTTCTTGTTAATACTTTATTCAAAGAACTTGGCGTTGTCCCGATACCACTTTCACTTATAGATGTTATGCAGGCATTGCAGACAGGTATGATAGAAGGCGTTTATGGTTCCCCGCTTTCAGCAATTGCAATGCAATGGCAGACAATGACCAAATATATTTTAAATATGCGTATTGCTTATGTCCCTGGAGGAGTGCTTATAAATAAAAATTTTTGGATGAAATTGCCAGAAAATTACAGAAGAGTAATTCTGGAAGAAACAAGAAAAGCATTTAAAAAGCTAACTGACCTTTCAAGAAAAGAAAATGAGCAAGCATTACATGTGCTTAAAAAAAGTGGAATTGTTTTTGTAGAAATAACAAATAAAGAAGATTTGAAGATATTTGAAAATGTAAGTGAAAAAACTGCCAATACTCTTGTTGGGAAATTTTATACAAAAGAACTTTTAGATGAATTTAAAAAACATATTTTAAATTTCAGGGCAAAAGGCAGATAAATGGATTTTTTAAGGAGATTGAATTATCAATTATATAAATTTCAGAAAAATTTCATAGTTTTTGTTTTTATTCTTTTACTTTTGCTTTCTTTAACACAGGTTCTGTTAAGATTGTTTTTAAATTCGGGAATTGAAAGTGCTGATTCAATAATGCGTTACTTGGTTATGTGGGTTGGATTTCTGGGCGCATCACTTGCAACTTATAAAAACAGACATATAAATATAGATGTTGCTTCACAGTTTTTTAAAAAATTAAATAAAAAATTTGTAAATTTCATTATAAATTTGTTTTCTTTTATTATATGTCTTTTGTTTTTAATAGCTTCTATAATCTTTATTTTAAATGAAAAAAATGAATCTGCAAAAATAGTTTTTATACCTGTATGGATTCTGGAATTGGTATTACCGCTTATTTTTTTATTTATGATGCTATCTTTTTTGCAGAAATTTTTGGAAGTAATTTTTAATAGAAAGAAAACACAACATTTATGATTATAATTTTAATTTCCATAATTTCTCTTATACTTGCTTTTATTGGTGTGCCACTTTTTGCAGTTTTAGGCGGGCTTGCAATTGTGTTTTTTTTATTATCTGGTATTGATATTTCTGCTGTAGTAATTGAGATGGCAAGGATAGCTGTATCACCTGTTTTAATTACAATACCATTATTTACTTTTGCCGGATATCTAATGGCAGAATCAGGAACACCGCGGCGTATGATAAATCTTGTAAATTCGCTTATTGGATGGATGAGAGGAGGGGTTGCAATTGTTGCAATTGTTGCATCAACTTTTTTTACTGCTTTTACAGGCGCAACCGGTGTTACAATAATTGCTCTCGGTGGTCTATTATATACAATGCTTATAAATGAAAAATATCCGGAAAAGACATCTATGGGCATAGTAACTTCATCAGGGACAATGGGAATTTTGTTTCCGCCATCTATTGCAATCATTCTTTATGGTTTAATAGCAAATGTAAGTATTTCAAAACTCTTTATTGCGGGGATTTTGCCCGGAATATTGCTTACATTAGTTTTATCAATAATGGCATTTTATCAATCGCCTGAATTAAAAGAAAAAAAAGAATTATCAATAAGACAGATAGCAAAAGCAACTAAAGAAGCAATATGGGAAATTCCATTGCCATTTTTAGTATTATGGGGAATATACACTGGTAAGTTTACAGCAGCAGAAGCAGCAGTAATTACTGCTGCGTATGCTGCTGTGGTTGAAATTTTTATTTATAAAGATATAAATTTTAAAAAAGACCTTCCGCGTATAATAAGGGCATCAATTGTATTAACAGGTGGTATTTTTATAATTTTAGGTGCGGCTTTAGGATTTACTAATTATTTAATTGACCAGCAGGTTCCGATGAAAATGTTTGAATGGATAAAAAGCAATATAGGAAATAAATTTGTTTTTCTTGTTATGTTAAATATTTTTCTTTTAATAGTTGGGTGTCTTATGGATATTTTTTCTGCCATTATAGTTGTTGTGCCCTTGATAGCACCTGTTGCACAAAATTTTGGTATAGACCCGGTTCATCTTGGTATTATTTTTCTTGTAAATTTAGGTATAGGTTATTTGACTCCCCCTGTTGGGCTTAATCTTTTTATTGCTTCTTTCAGATTTAGAAAACCGGTCATAAATTTATATATTGCTGTTTTACCATTTCTTTTTGTGTTACTTTTATGTCTTATATTTGTTACTTATATACCCCAGTTAAGCTTGTTATTTATTAATTTATTTAATATTAAATAATCATTATAATTTTAAAAACCAATATTATAGTTTGGTTTCGTATTATAAAATAAAAATTTAAATTCAACGAAACTTTTTATTTTATATTTTGTCAAAATTTAAGCGATTAAATTGATTTGAGAGGAATAACATAATGCGAAAATTAAGAATTTTTTTTATTATTCAAATTTTTATTGAAAGTATAATTTTTGCAGGAGCACCTAAATTATTAAATTATACAATAACACCACCTAATCCTGGTTGGGGAGACCTTATCACAATTGACGCTAATTTTTGTCTTGGTGAATATACACAACATAATCTTGTGTTAATTGCAGTTAGTCAATTCAATACACCAAAAATTCCAAGCACAGCAGGTCAGATTTTTTATGTTTATGGTAGACCGCAGGGAAATAATATTGTTGGTGTTCCATGGCTTGGACCTGATGCAACGAGTGGAGATTCTTTTGGTTATGATTTAGGTGATGGACCACAATGGGCAGATCCAAAGAATTGCACTGATTGTGGTGGCTCCCAGGGATGGACAGTGAATAAAAAGTTTACATTTACAATGCCATCTGCAGATGAATTTCCTGATTGTAATGTAACAAGTTTATATATTTTAATACGCACTGAACTTTCATATTTAAGCAAAACCCAATGGACCGATTTTTCAGATGCATGTAAATCAGAAGTAATACCAATTACAATTGGTGTTCCACCACGTGATTTTAATATACATAAAAGAATAGAAGGAACAATTGCAGCAAATACATCAGGCGATCTTGTTTTAATTTCAATTGATTATGAGTATGGAGATGGACAGTTAAGGATTACAGACGTAGTTCCATCTGGATTAAAATTTTTACAGGCAGGGCCAAAGGCGTCTGTAACTTCTCAACCACCTGCTGGAAGTTCGGGTGGAACAATTCAATGGGATTTGCCAGATAGAAGTGGAGTTCCTGGTATTTCAAGGGGAACTGTGTGGTTTTTATGCGAGTCAGATAGTTTGCCAGCAGGAACAGTAATTAATAATACAGCGCAGGCCCGGTTACAAGATGCTCCGCAAACTCCCTGGAAACAATCCACTGCAAGTTTAACTGTTGGTCAGGTTTCTATGACATTAAAGAAATCCCAGAGCACAAATCAGATAAATCAGGGAGATATAATTACATATTATCTTGACTATGAAATAAATGGAATGCAACTTAAATTCTTTGAAAGTTTTGACCAGTTCAGTTTAGGGCAGGTATTTAATCAGAGCACAGGACCACCACCAAGATGGAGATTTTTACCTTATGGAGCCCCGCCAATAACCTATGGGACATGGACAATAATTGATCCATGTTCAACGGGTGATAACTATATAAAAGGTGCTGCTCCTTCAAATCAGCAATATCCCGGAATGTTATTAGATGATGGTGATGATTCTTCTCCTGTTGATGATTATGATTATTTTTGCACAGGAATGATAGTTACTGATGTAAAAATTGAACAGGCACAGTATTCAGGCTCTGATGCTCAGGTGATAATAAGGCATAACGGTGAAACATCAACTTCACTGCATCAATCAATTTCGCTAATCTTATCAATAGATCAGGACCCTGGGTATGTTGCATTTCAGGTTATAAATAGAGGTTCAAATAGTCCGCAATATCCAGCAAGAATAACAACAAATACACCTGGTATAGTAGGAAATAAATGGTTCAGGGTAAGAATTTTTGTGGAACAGATTGGAAATGACTATCGGTATTCAGCAAAAGTCTGGCCAAGGGGTGAACCAGAGCCAAGTTCCTGGACACTTCAATGGACCCAGACAGGAGCTGCAATAAGTGATGAATGGCGATGTGATGATCCTTCCTCAGGGTCTTCCCAATGGAATAAATCATGGAGACCAGGAGTTAATGAACAGCGTGGAGATGATGTTGTTGAAGATGCCTATGACAATTTTACAGTATACAGACCAAGATTTTCTTCTGGCGCAACTTTAAGAGATGATGTGCCGCCAGGTGTTACTTATGCAGGTTGTAACGGTGGATGCTTGCCACCAGGTGCTGATGTAAACTGGAGTATTCCTAACGGGAGTTTAGCCGGTTCATATACATGGTGGGGAACAGTAGATTGCAGTCAGGAACCTAACCATATAACAAATACAGCAAGAATTGTTGCTGGTTCTCAAACAGTTTACTCAAATGTTGTATCTTTAGATGTCCTTTGTGCAACTAATACACCAACAAACACACCTACCATAACAAATACCAGAACACCAACGAATACACCGACAAATACACCAACTTTTACATCTACCAATACGCCGACTAATACTTTTACCCCAACTTATACAAATACAGTTACAAATACAAGAACAAATACTCCAACAAACACGATAACTAATACCAGAACTAATACTCAAACCAATACAGAAACTTATACATCAACAGATACAAATACACCAACTTATACAATGACTAATACTCCTACATTTTCATTTACAAATACACGGACTGATACGATGACTAATACAATTACAAATACCAGGACAAACACTGCAACAAATACTTTAACAAATACACCAACAGATACATGGACACAAACTTACACTCCAACATTAACCTGGACAGGAACACCACCGCCGACATGGACACCAACAAATACATGGACAAATACTAATACACCAACAAATACTTTTACACAAACTAATACTTGGACATTTACAAATACCTTAACAAACACAAATACTCCAACTGAAACATCAACAGGAACACCACCGCCTACGTGGACACCAACAAATACATTAACTAATACAAACACAAGCACAAATACTTTTACTCCAACAAATACAAATCCACCAACAGATACGAATACACCAACAAATACAAATTCACCGACAAATACATGGACATTGACAAATACATGGACAAATACAAATACACCGACAAATACAAATTCGCCAACTAATACATATACCCCCACATATACTTTTACAAGGACAAATACAGCAACTGATACATACACACCGACAAACACATATACTCCGACTGATACGCCTACACAAACAGCAACGCCAACAATAACAATGACTTTGCCACCTTTCCCATACATAATAAAAATAGGCATTTATAATTCAGCAGGTGAACAGGTAAAAACAGTAATTATAGAACGTGCATCTGATCAAATAGGTGAGATAAAATTAATAAATAACGGGAATGAAGTAAATTTAATAAAGGCAGGAGATAAATTGGAAATAATTTTACCTGGTATTGAAACACCTAAAAGTTTAGGGCAGGGACAGACATCTTTTTATTGGGATGGGACAAATGATTCAGGGCAAAATGTAAAAAATGGTACTTATTACATAAAAATAGAAGAAAAAGATGGATATGGACATACAAATGTTTTAATAAAAGATATTTCAGTTATTAATATAGAAGAATATGTTGAATTAAATATATTTAACAGCGCTGGCGAAAAAGTAAAAACGATAAAAGAAAATAAATATTTTACTCCTGAAAAAGTTAATTTAAAAGTGCAGGATATGATTATTTTAGAAAAAGAAAATAATAATATAGTTATAAATTATGGTGAAGAAATAGGAGCATATGTAATATGGAATGGCCAAGATTCATCCGGTAAAATGGTAAGTAATGGAACTTATGAAATACAAGTAGTTGTAAGAACATCTGATGGAAAATTAAAATATGCATCAAAAACAGTGATAATACTTAATGAAATGACAGAGTATTTTAAAAATGTAAAGGTGTATCCAAATCCATATGTAAAAAATGAAGTTGAAAAAATTACATTTTCCTGGGATAGCAGTTATTCAGGAGACATAAATATATATGTATATAACTTATCAGGTGAACTTATAAGGAAAATTACAGGTAAGTTAGAAGATAAAAAATTTATTTGGGATTTAAAAACTGCTGATGGAAAAACAGTTTCACCAGGAAATTATATCAGTGTAATTTATGCAAAAAATTTATATGGTTATTCAAATAAAGAAGTTATAAAATTTTCAATAATAAAAAAGTAAAATAATTTTTAGCACTATAACATAAAATTTTATTTAAACGATTTTACAAAAATTAACAAAGAATTTCAAAATTTAAAAAAATGCTTATAAAATAAAGGGAAAATTTAAAATTTAATTACGAAACAAAATTATTTGATTTTTGTCTAAAATAATGTATAATTTAAATAAAAAGATAATGTGAAAAGTTCTATGAAAAAGAAAGAAGGCAGAGATTAAAATATATACTAAAAGTATTGGAAATAATATATATTTCCCCCTCTTTTAAA
>CALHNI010000009.1 GCA_938034975.1 Candidatus Goldiibacteriota bacterium
AATAAATGAAGATATTAAAATAATAGAATTGAAAGGTTTAAAAAAGTGAATTTATAGTTTCATAGTAAATGCTTAATTGTAATATATATACAAAAAATATTATTTTTTAATATAAAAAAGATAATTAACGTAAAGCAAAAAAATACTTTACAAAATAATTTTTTTATTATATAATTTAAATATATAAAAATCGCAATATAAACTTGAGATTTTCAGGAAAAAAATAACAAAAATAAATAAATTAAATTTTTAAAATAATATTTAGATTTTAATTTAAATAAAAAAACGTGTAAATAAAAGTTATGCACTATAATATAAAAATATACTAAATAAAAATAATAAAAATATGTTTTATAATGCGTTTTTACGGATTATATAAAATACAGGGAAAGGTAAAAAAATGAGTATAACAATAAAAGATGTGGCTAAAAGAGCAGGTGTTTCACACACAACTGTTTCAAAAGTTTTGCATAACAGCAAAGGTGTTTCTTTTGAAACCAAAAAAAGAGTTTTAAAAATTATAAGGCAGATGGGGTATTATCCCAATTATCTTGCAAGGAGTTTGGTAAGGGGAAAGACAAATATAATAGCAGTTATTACTTCTTATTTTTATTTTTCTTCTTTTTTTGAAGTATGCGTTTTAAATGGTATAGAAAAGAGCATTATAGAACTTAAAAATAAATATATGACAAATCTTTATTCAACTGGTGGAGATAAAAGAACAAAAGAAGACCTTTTAAGGAGCATTCTATACGGCAGAAGAGCAGATGCATTAATTGGTTTAAATCTTGATATAGATAAAAAACTATTAAAAGAATTTAAAGAAAAAAATTTCCCTATAATTTTAATAGATTCCATTGCAGAGGGTGTTCACTCCATAATGGCTGACAATGTAAAAGGAGCATATTTGGCAACTGATTATCTTGCAAAGCAGGGGAGAAAAAAAATAGGTATGATCGTTGGCAGGATGGAAGGGGAAAATTCCGGAATTGCACCCAAAGACAGATTAAAAGGTTTTCAGGATGCTTTAAGGGATAATAATCTGGAATTTAGACCAGAAGCAGTCATAGAAGTTCAGAATTATTCATTTGCAGATGGTAAATATGCCTTAGAACAGTTCAGAAATAAAGGTATAGAAATAGATGCTGTATTTTGTGCAGCTGGAGATTTAACTGCAATGGGGTTTATTAATTATGCAAATGAAATAGGAGTTAAAGTCCCTGATGAAGTTGCAATTGTAGGATATGATGATATTGAGATTGCATCTTTGGTTACTCCGCCACTTACCACGATAAGACAACCAATTTTGGATATGGGGATGGAAGCATTAAAAATAGCGGTTGATTGTATTGAAGGTAAAATTACAGAAAGAAAACTCGTTATTTTTGAGCCAAAATTAATAATAAGGAAATCAGCATAAATTTAAAAATCTAAATTAAAATGATAAATCCATCTGAATTCCTAGCAAAAGAAATTTTTGCAGTTGTAGGTTCATTTAAAAACGAAACAAAATATGCATATCAGATTCTTAAAAGATTAAAAAAAATAGGGAAAAAAGTTTATCCTATAAATTCCCAAATGGATTTTGTAGATGGAGAAAAATGTTATGCATCTCTCAAAGAAATAAATGACAGGATTGAAGTTGTAAATTTAGTCACGCCACCTTCAGTATCATTAAAAATTGCGCAGGAATGTAAGGAACTTAAAATAAATTATATTTGGGCTCAGCCAGGTGCTTCTGATGAAAAATTAATAAAATACTGCGAGGAAAATAATATAAATTTATTGCATGATATTTGTATTTTGATACAGACGGCATAAAATAAAAATATATTTTAATCTGAAAATCATAATAGAAAATTGCGATTTTCAGTAGAAAAAATATATTATTAAAGAAATAAAATATTTAAAAAAAACTTGAGTTTCATTTTAAATTTAAAAAAGGTGAATAAAGGTAATGCAATATAAAAATAAAAAATTTTGTTTTTCCGTAAAAAGACATTAGAAACGCGTTTTTTACGGATTAAAAAGGGTATAATTTTGTCAAAATTTATTTCAAAATTATTTTTTGTTTTACTTGTTTTTTTTGCTGGTATAATTTTTGACCAGATTTTTATTAAAAATTATTATGATATTTCTTCTTTAAAAGAAAAATATTTTTTTAACGAATTATCTTCAATTTATAAAGATAAAAAAGATAAATTAAAATATATTAAACACATCATAATAAACGAATTCCCTGTTATAATCAAAAAATTAAATTCACCAAAATCAGAATTAAATTATATATCAAACCAGCAGGAAAAAGAATTACGTAAAGCCCTTGTTTATATGGCGCAGTCATATATAGGCAAACGGTATGTTTTAAGTGGAGATAATCCTGAAAATGGATTTGATTGTTCAGGACTTGTCTGGTATGTATATGACAGATTAAATATAAAGATACCAAGAAATTCCCAAAAACAATATTTAAACAGCAGGCAAAAAAAATTTTCAGAAATTAAAATTGGAGACCTTGTTTTTTTTGAAGTTTATCCGCATGATAATTTAATAAATCACTTCAGGGATATAATGGTTACTTATTTCATCAGAACAAATATTAATCATGTGGGAATTTATGTTGGAGATGGTAAATTCATACATGCTCCGCGCGAAGGTAAAAATGTAATGATATCAGATTTGAATAGTAAATACTGGCGTAATCATTTCATTGGAGCAGGTGATTATATAACCGATAATATAAATTCTGCTTATAAAAGTTATGAAAGGACAAAAACAAAATATGATGGAGAGAGAAAAGAAATTCTTAAAAATATAAAACTTGATGTCTTTTTGATTGACAGTTATGATAATAAAGAAGAAGTAATTTCTGAACCAAAAAACACGGATGAAAAATCCGATAACAAAGACAGCGAATCTATGAATATTCATGAAAATAATAATTAAAAAATAGATTTGAATGTAAAAAAATCAAAATATAAATGACGGGTGAATAAGAAAAATGCATTATAAAAATAAAAATTTATTAAATAAATATAATGAAAAAATTTGTTTTTTTGTAAAAACGCGTTTTCTAACGTATTTTTATGGTTTTAAGATAAGAATTGATTTTAATTTTTTTATATAATATTATAATAAAAACAAGCGGACGTGGTGGAATTGGCAGACACGTTAGATTCAGGGTCTAATGACCGCAAGGTTGTGTGGGTTCAAATCCCACCGTCCGCACCATTTTATTTATCATAATTTTTATCTGAGGCAATTATGGATAAAGATATTTTTTATATGAAAAAAGTTTTTGACCTCGCCAGAAAAGGGACCGGGTTTGTTTCTCCCAATCCCCTTGTTGGTTGTATTATAGTTAATGGAAATAAAATAATAACAACTTCATATCATAAAAAATCAGGGGAGTATCACGCAGAGAGAAGCGCACTTTTAAAAGCAAAAGAAAAAGCAAAAGGCGCAACCCTTTATGTCAATTTAGAACCGTGCTGCCATTATGGTAAAACTCCGCCTTGCACTGATATAATAATACAATCAAAAATAAAAAAAGTAGTTGTTGCAATAAAAGACCCTAATCCGCTTGTAAATGGAATGGGATTAAAAATTTTAAAAAAAGCAGGAATTAAAGTTAAAACAGGAATATTACACAAAGAAGCAGAAGAATTAAATAAAATTTTTATAAAAAATATGAAATTAAAAATGCCTTATGTAATATTAAAAGCAGGTTTATCTATTGACGGAAAGATTGCCTTAAAAAATGGAAAATCAAAATGGATTACATCTGAAAAATCAAGAGAGCATTCACAGTTATTAAGAAAAGAAGTTGATGCAATTTTGGTAGGGATTAACACAATACTTGTGGATGACCCCTATCTTGATTGCAGGATAGATAAAAATAAAAAAATAAAAAAAATAATACTTGATTCTCAAGGCAGGGTTCCTTATTTTGCCAATTTTTATAAATATTCAAATCCGTCCGATATATTTGTATTTACCAAAAAAATGAAAGAATCCAAAAAATCAAGATTGCAAAAAAAAGGAATAAACATAATAGTTGACCAATCACAGGGCGAAAAAATAGATGAAAAAATTGTTTTAAATACTTTGTTTAAAAATGGTATAATGAGCATACTTATAGAAGGTGGAAGTAAAGTTGCTACTTCTTTTGTTAAAAGTAAACTTGTTGATGAGGTTTTTCTTTATATATCGCCTAAAATAATTGGAGATGATGGACTTTCTTTTTTTGGTGATTTAGGATTTAAAAACATGCATCAGATATTCAGTATTAAAGAAAGTAAATTAATTAAATTAGATGATGATATTTTATTAAATGGTAAAATAAAATACGGATAAGTGAAAAATGTTTACAGGTATAATTAACACAAAAGGTAAAATTGTAAAAAAGATTAACAGAGAAAAATCAGCAGAAGTTGAGATTAGACTTAATAATGAAATAAAAAATCCGGTATCAGGTATGAGTATTGCTGTAAATGGTGTTTGCTTAACTGCTGGTAAAATAATCGGTAAATTCATATTTGCAGCGGATATTTCAGAAGAAACCTTAAAAAAAACAACCTTTAAAAAAATAAAAACAGGAGATGAAGTAAATATAGAATTTCCAATAACAATAAATGATTTTTTAAGTGGGCATTTGGTTCAGGGGCATATTGATACAACAGGAAAAGTTAATAATATAATAAGAAAAAAAGATAATATATTAATTACTTTTGAAGTAAAAAAAGAATATGAAAAATATCTTGTTGAAAAAGGTTCAATTGCTATTGATGGAGTAAGTTTGACCATGTTTAATACACAAAACAATAAATTTAATGTTTCTGTAATACCTGAAACATTAAAACGGACAATTATAAGTAGTTATAAAAATGGCACAGAAGTTAATATTGAATTTGACATAATAGGAAAATACGTAGAAAGATTTTTAAATAAAGGAAAATAAATATGATGAAAGTTCCTGAACCAAGTGGTAAATTTGGTGAACCTAAAATACAGATGGGTAAAGCAAAAAAATCAGGAGAAAAAAGAGCAGCAAAAGGTGTTTCAAAAGATAGTGTTTATGAAGTTAATTTTTTAAAAGAATTGGATAATGCCACAGAAGAGCAGATAAAAAAAACCCTTGATGAACTTATAGAAGAACTTGATAAACAGGCAAAGGTTCTTGAAAAACACAGAACATTTGAAGAACTTGAAAAATACAAAAAAATGGTTCGTGATTTTATGGAACAGGCAATAAAAAAAATATACAATGTAAAGGTATCTGAAAGTTCAAAAATTATGGTAAAAAGAAAAAAAGTTTTTGTGCTTGTAGAAAGAGTAAATGCTGAACTTGAAGAACTTACAAAAAAAGTCCTTTTAAAACAGGCAGAAACAATAGAATTACTCGCATCACTTGAAAAAATAAAAGGACTTTTAGTTGATATGTATTCTTAAAAAAATTTTACATTATTCAAAATAAAGGAGAGGAAAATTGAAAAAGTTAAAATTGGCAACAGTAGAAGAATGTATCACAGAATTAAAAAAAGGGAAAATGATAATTGTGGTTGATGACAAGAGCAGAGAAAATGAAGGTGATTTAATTTGTCTTGCTGAAAAAGTTACACCTAAAATAATTACATTCATGGCAAAAAAAGGAAGTGGTCTTATATGTCTTGCAATGGAAGAAACACAGATAAAAAAATTAAATCTTGATATGATGGTTGAACAAAATGAAGACAGGCATAGAACAGCATTTACAGTTTCCATAGATGCCCGCCATGGTATAACCACAGGAATTTCAGCTTATGACAGGGCTCTTACTATAAAAAAAGCAGTGGCAAATGATGCAAAGCCACAGGATTTTGTAAAACCAGGACATATATTTCCACTTGTTGCAAGGAAAGGTGGTGTATTGGAAAGAGCAGGTCATACTGAAGCAGCGGTTGACCTTGCAAAACTTTCCGGGGCTAAAATTTATGCAGGAGTAATATGTGAAATAATAAAAGAAGATGGGAAAATGGCAAGATTGCCGGAGTTGATTGATTTTGCAAAAAAATACAATTTAAAAATTTTAACTATTGAACAATTAATAAATTACAGGAGAAAAAATGAAATATTGATAGAACGGATAGAAGAGATTAATTTGCCTACTAAATATGGAGATTTTAGATTGATTTTATATTCTGATAAAGTTGAAGAAAAACTGCATTTGGCACTTATAAAAGGAAATATAAAGAGCAATGAACCGGTATTAACCCGGGTTCATTCGGAATGTTTAACAGGAGATATACTTGGTTCGTTACGATGTGATTGTGGGGATCAGTTAAACAAAGCATTGCAGATGATTCAAAAAGAAGGAAAAGGAGTATTACTTTATATGAGGCAGGAAGGCCGTGGTATAGGACTTGCAGCAAAAATAAAAGCATATAAATTGCAAATGGAAAAAGGATTGGATACAGTTGAAGCAAACAAGGCATTAGGATTTAAGGATGATTTAAGAGATTACGGAATAGGTGCGCAGATACTATTTGACATCGGTGTAAGAAAAATAAAATTAATGACAAACAATCCCAAGAAAATAGTCGGATTAAGTGGTTATGGGCTTGAAATTGTAAAAAGGGTTCCCATAGAAATTAAACCAAATAAAATAAATAAAAAGTATTTGGAAACAAAAAAAGAAAAATTAGGACATATTTTGCATATTTAAATGCAAATAAATTATTTTGGTTTATTACGTTCGCCAGTTTCATGGGCAAAAATCGGTAGAGAAATAATTTCAGAACTTATAAGACAAAATCATAATGTATGTGTTTTTGAACGCAGAGGATTTTGTTATAATTCAAAATGGAAATTAAATTTTGAAAATTTAATAAAAAATAAATTTTTATACGATAAAACCCTTACTTTTGAATATCCATTAAATTATAAATTAATAACGTCAAAGTATAAATATGGTATGCTTGTCTATGAAACCACAGAACTTCCAAAACATTGGGTTGAAAATATTAATAAAAATTTGAATGTTTTATTTTTACCAGGTGAATTTAATAAAAATATATTCATTGATGCAGGTGTAAAGTCAGAAATAATTAGAATTGCACCGTATGGTTTAAATCCTGAAATTTACAATTACAATAATAATAGCACAATTAAAAAAAATAGAAAATTTACTTTTTTATGCGTATGCATGCCACAGAAAAGAAAAGGGGTTGATATTTTAATAAGAGCATTTGAGAAAATTTTTAAAAAAGACAAAGATACTGAATTAATTATAAAATTTCCATATAAACCCGGGAAATCTGAGTATGATATAAATATTAAAACTAAATGTGAAAATATAAAAATTATTGAAAAAGAATATAATGATGAAGAGATGGTAGAGTTATATAAAAGTGCAGATTGTTTTATTTTGCCAAGCAGGGCAGAAGGATTTGGTCTGATTTATTTAGAAGCAATAGCATGTGGTTTGCCTGTTATTGCTACAGCATGGGGTGGCCATTGTGATTTTTTAAATAAAGAAAATTCTCTGCTTATAAAATATAAATTAATTCCTGCAGGTAGTATACAGTATGACAATAAAAACGGAAATGGTTTAATGGCAGAGCCATTTATTGATGATTTGATAGATAAAATGATTTATGCAAAAAAAAATATAGAAAAATTAAAAGAAAAGATAAAAAATGTTGATTTATCTTTTTTTTATTGGCAAAATATTATTCATAAAATGTGTGATGATATTTTAAAACATTTAATATAAGGAAAATATGAATAAAAAAGAATTTTTTAAAAATAAAATAAATGAAACATTTTTTGATTTAACTGAACAGATTCTTGTAGTGATTGATACAAAAGGAAAAGTTGTTGATATAAATAAAATGGGATGTCAGATTTTAGGGTGTAGAAAAAAAAATATTATCGGTAAGGACTGGTTTAATAATTTTTTACCAAGGCAGATAAAAAAACAGGTCAAAGAAGTTTTTAAGAAAATTCTTAAAGGTGAACTCAAAGAAGTAGAATATTATGAAAATCCTGTTATTGATAAAAAAGGCAGATTAAAATTAATTTCCTGGCACAACAATTATTTAAAAGATGACAAAAATAAAATTTGTCTTATTTTATCATCTGGTAAGAATATAACTGAAAAAAGACAGGCAGAATTAAAATTAAACCAGCAACTCAATCTTTTTAAATTGTTGTTTGAATTTGCGCCGGATGGCTTTTTTATTCTGGATTTTAAAGGAAATATAAAAGATGTAAACAGAGCAGTTGAGAAATTAAGCGGATATAAAAAAGAAGAACTGATAGGAAAAAACATTTTTAAATTAAATTTATTATCTAAAAAATATTTTGCGGTTGCTTTAAAATCACTAATGAAAAATATAAAAGGGGAACAATCAGGACCTTATGAATATGAATTAATAAGTAAAAATGGTAAGACAATTTTTGTTGAAATTATTGCAAGACCTGTCCAATTATCAGATGAATATGCGATTTTATGTTTAGCCAGGGATATAACTGAAAAAAAAGAATTACTAAAGCGATTAGAATTGGATTCTCTTATTTTAAAATCTTTAAATGATCCGGTTTTTATTTGTGATGGAACCCAAAAATTAATATATAAAAATGATGCTTTTGATAATATATCAAGCAATAAAGAAAGTGTATCCAAACAATGTTGTGATTTTTTAATTTATAAGAATAAAGATTATTTACAAATTTTAAAAGAAATTAAAAAAAATAAAAGTGCCGTATATGAAGCGGATTTTAAAACAAAAGATAAAACAAAATCATTTGAAATTTATTCTAAGCTGATAAAAATAGATGATAAAGAATTAATTTTAAATATTGCAAGGGAAATGACACAGAGAATTCAAACAGAAGAAGAAATAAGAAACATGGTAGAAGAGTTAAACCAGATTTTAAATTCGGCATCAAGTGCGATTTTTATTACCAGCAAAGACGCAACCATATTAAAAGCAAATAAAAGGTTTTATGAACTTTTTGAATTAAAAGAATCAGATGTTTTAGGTAAAAAATGCACAGAAATATTTTATGTAGAATTTCATGATTGTTTTTTTAAAAAAATTATGGCAGGAGAAACAATTAATGATTTTGAAAGCCGTATTACTATTAGAACAGGAAAAAAACTTTACGTTTTAATAAATGCAATGCCATTTAAGAATGTAAAAGGAGAGATAGTAGGTGTTATTGCTGATTTTAAAGATATAGAAAAAATAAAAGAAGCAGAAAAAATTTTACAGGAAAGTTATAAAAAATTAAAAGAACTTGATTCTTTAAAAACAACATTTTTTTCAATGGTTTCCCATGAACTAAAAAATCCGTTAACATCAATAAAGGGTTTTGCAACTTTACTTTATAAAGGTGCAGCAGGAGATTTAAGTCAACAACAAAAAGAATTTATTGAAACGATACATAATAACACCGAAAGATTATTAAATTTAATAAATGAATTGCTGGATATGTCGCGTATTGAATCGGGAACATTTTCAGTGCAGAAAAAAAATACTGATATAATTGAAACTATAAGAAAGTCCATTAAAGAAATGGAACCGATTGCAAACCAGAAAAATATAAAAATTATATTTAAAAGTGACATAGAAAAATATTTTATGGAAATAGATGATTATCGTATTATGCAGGTAATTATAAATATTTTAAACAATGCAATAAAATTTATGCCAAATGATAAAAATATTTTCTTTAGTGCAAATTTAAAAGATAAAAGCGAAATTGTGTTGCCTGATTATGCTGATTTAAATCTGGAAAATAAAAAATATTTTGTAATTAAAATTATGGATGAAGGACCAGGGATTAACAGGGAAAATTTAATAAAAATTTTTGAAAAATTTTATCAGATAAAAAATACAGATAAAACAAAAGGATTAGGCTTGGGACTTTTTATAGCAAAAGCAATAATTGATGCCCATAACGGATTTATTTATGCTGAGTCAGAAGGCGAAGGTAAAGGAACAACATTTAGTATTTTATTATAAAACATACATTAAACTTATTACCGAAGCATAAAAAAAATTTGACTTTAAGCATAAAATCAGTTATAATTACTAAAATTAAGTTATGTATAATTTAAGGTGAATTGATGAAAAAATCAGTTTTTTTGATAATTATAACGATTTTACCTGTTTTTTTATTTGCAGCAATAAATTCCATTGAAATAATTCCTGTTGGTAATGACGGTGACCCAGTAGAAGCAAATTCAGTTAATAATCCTGTTTTTCACATGAGAATAAATGCAGATGCTTTGGGTGATACATTAACCTATATTTCTGTTAAAAATTTAATGAATAATCCATATGGTTTAACTCCTGCAAAAGAATCTTCTGAAATAGTATCCGGAAGTGTTAAATTATGGTATATACCTTATAATACAGATATTTTTATTGAAAATCAGGCACAATATGTAACTTACCTTGCTGTTGATGGCAGTGGTGATTATTGGTCAAATATTTTTAATTTACCAGTGGGTAATAATTATGACATATGGGTAACTGTTGATATACAGCCCACTCCAGCTATCAGCAGAACTCTTGAATTTCAATCCAACGGTATTTCTTTTACTGCATCAACAGGTATTAATTCTTTTGATGAACCATCGCCAGCACCATTTCTTATGACAACTGATATAACTCCAGGTAATAAGTTAGAGATTTTTCATCAGGATAAAACCACATCTTCTTTTGTTGCGCTTTATGAGGAAAATGTTATACCTTGTGAGATAAGTTTTTTTAATGCATCAGGAGATAATGCCGCTGATATTATGATAAATGGAATTACAATAACAGTTAAGGAGTCTGCTTCTGGCAGTATAATTGCACCTAATTCTGTGATAAGTTATATTGCAATTACTGACAAAAATTACGGGGATACTTATGGAAGTTTAAATTCTTCACAGATTCCAGGTAATTTAACTTCTGTTTTCATACCTATGAATAACTATGAAATATCTGTGCCGGCAAATACAACTGTCACAGTAAATGTAAAAATAAATATAACAAATACAGCATCTGCAATAGGTAAAACATTTATTCTTTCATTGGAATCTCCAAATGATATAAACGCCTTTGACTTTTATACTATGCGTCAGGCAAATAAAGTAAGTTCAAATTTTGATTCGTTTCCGATGACTCATAATTTATTAACAATAATAAGTGAACCGGATCATATTGATGCATGGTATAAAGATTTAATGCCTTCTAATGTATATAAAGGAATGGTAAATGTATCTATGTTACAGGTTGCTTTTGAAAATCCTGGGAATACCCTGTCAGCATCTGTTATAATAAGGAATGTTAATTTAAGATTTTTAAATCTTTCAAGAAATCCTGTTATGCCAAAATATGTTTTTTCAAAAATATCTTTAACAAATGAAAACGGCACAATAACATATGATTCAAAAGTTCAGGCACAGTTAAGCGCTATTGAAAATATAGTTACTTTTAATATTCCACAGGGAATTGAAATTGCAGGTGGAACAAAAATTACACTCACTGTCAAAGCGGATATATTTTCAAATACAGAAGTTGATTCCTTTTTTGTGTCAACTCTGAATTTTCCGGGCGATATTGTAGCATATGTTGCAGGAACGACAAAAACAGTAAATATAAATCCACTTATGTCGGTGCCGTATGAATCATCAGCAGCTATCCTTGTGAGTTCATTTAGAGTTTCAAATACGCCGAAAATGCCGCAGAATATTTTTGCTGGGCAAAAAAATATAAATATAATGGATATAAATTTTACATCACCGGTTGTTACAGGTAGTGGCAATACCATAATTGTCAGGGGAGTTACATTAACTGCGCTTGATGCAAATTACCAACCTGTAAATTTTTCGGAAATTTTTTCAAAAATTTCAATAAATTCAAATAATCTGAGTATAAATTTAGATTCTAAAGATTCTTCAACCATGTATTTTGAATTTGCATCACCTGTGACAATAACTTCTTCAGGTGTCATATTAAATGTAATTGGTGATATAAAAGATTCTGTTAAGAGTGGTTCAATTCAGGTTGTTCTTTCAAATACAAATAATGTTTATGCTTATTCTGATTATAATCCGGATAAAAAGGTATTTATAATGCCTGATACAGGGTATAGTTTTCCTATGTCATCTGGCATAGGAGTTATAAGTGGTTCGGTATCAGAAGTTTCATTTACAAATTACCCCAATCCTTTTAGAGCGGGTAAAAATACAAAATTCTCTTATTTTGTTTCAGATGATTGTCAGGTTACAATAAAAATCTATGATATAACAGGAAGATTAGTAAAGACCATAATTGAAAAAGAATTTAAAAATAAAGGTCCTCATTCTGAAGATTACTGGGATGGAAAGGATGATAAAGGTAATTATGTTTTGTCAGGAACATATCTTGTAAAGATTGAAACATGTGGGAAAAACGAGATAAGAAAAATAACTTTTATTAAATAAGGTGATTTGATGAAAAAGTTATTGATTTTAAAAATTTTAATGATTATGTTTTTTGCCCAATCATATTCAAATGATTTTTATTTTTTAAAAGATGCTAATGTTAAAAATGCAAATGCCTGTGAAAGTTTGGCGGTTTTTGCAGATGATGTTTTTACACCATTTACAAATCCTGCAGGGCTTGCAATTTTAAAAAAACAGGAAATTGGGCTTACTTACATAAATTTATTTGGTTTATCAACATTAAGCGCTGGTTCTTTTGCATATCCGGTTTTTGAAAAAGGTTCTTTTGCTATATCAGGTATTATATTAAGCACAGGTGAAATAGAGGAAAGGGATGAAATAAATCAGTTTGTCAAAACATTTTCAGATACATATAAAGTATTAAATCTGTCCTATGGAATAAAAATGCTTGATTTTCTGGATTTGGGTTTAAATCTTAAATATATTTATCATAATTTTTTCAATATTTCATCATCTGCTTATGGAGTTGATTCCGGAATTAATTTTTATCTGCCTTATAACATAAAATTTTCATCTGTTATTTTCAATCTTATAAAACCTGTATTTGAATATCCTACTTTGTCAAAAGATATTTTACCTGTTGAATTTAATTTTTTTGTTGGAAAACATTTTAAAATTTTTGAGACATTGGATGATAATTTAAAAATATCAACAGGAATAAAATTAGAAGAATTTAACAATAAGGCAGATTTTACAGCAGCAGTTGAATATTCTGTTTATGATACTTATTTTATAAGGGCTGGTATAAAAGGAGAAGATTTTACAATTGGTTCAACCATGAAAATTTTTGGTATTTCGCTTGATTATGCTTTTGTTAAAATGCCGCTTGATTTTAATCATAGATTTTCATTATCAATAAGTTATGGAGAAAATATAAGAAAATTAGAAGCAGAAACAAAAACAAAAGAAGCAAAGATAAAACAGGAATTAATTTCAAAGATAAAAAAAGAAACCATTGATAAATATAAGTCAGATATAGAAAAATTTATTAAAAGTTCAGATTATGAAAGTGCAAAAGTAGTAGTTGAAAAAGCCCTTGTATGGGCGCCGGATGATTCATGGCTAAAGGAAAAGTCAACAGAAATTAATAACCTTGTTAATCAGAAAAAAATAAATGATTTATTGTCTGAAGCAGAACAATTTATAAAGCAGGACCTTTATATTGATGCAATGGTTAGATTAAAATCAGTGCTTGATATTGAACCTGAAAATAAAACAGCAAAAGAAAAATTTAAAATGGCAGAAGAATATGTTAAAACAATGGGAGAGAAAAATATACTTGTAGAAGAAAAGAACAGGGAAAAAATAAAGACACATTTTGAAAGAGGACTTAAATATTATACTTCGCAGAATTATGAAGCAGCGATAAAAGAATGGGATGCTGTTATAAAATCATCGCCATTGCAGCGTCAGGTATATAATTATATAAAATCAGCAGAAGAAAAAATAAAAAAGAAAGAAGAACAGAAAAAAACAGTTGAGATTTTAAAAAGAGAAAAAATAAGCGAATTATATAATAAAGCAGTTTTGGAATATACAAAAGGTAACTTCAATGAATCGCTGAATCTTTGGCATGAACTTTTAAAAATAGATCCGGATAATAAAGAAGCAAAAGATTATATTGATAAAATTGTAGAAGATTATAAGAAAATTCAAAAGCAGGAAATTGGCTGGTAATAACTATTAAATTATCTTTATTATTTCCAGTATTTTTTTCTTTTGTTCAATACTTTTTTTATTAAGTAATTTTATTATATCAAAAATTATTTTAGCATTTTCAGGTAAATATCTTGAACTGCTTTTATAACTCAAAAGTGAAGTTAATGGACAATCAAGTGCGTTTGCTATTTTTTCTATGGAATAAAGAGTTGGCTTTCTTTTACCTTTTTCTATGTTATTAAGAAATGAAACGCTAATGCCTGCTTTTTTTGCAAGAGTTTCTAATTTCATATTATGTTTTTTACGAAATAATACAATGTTTTCTCCCAGAATCTGATAAATATCTTTTGTCATGTATTTTATCACCTTCCTTGTTAAGTATTATAGCATATAATTGTTAAAAAGTCAAAAATGATTAGCATAAAAAAATTTGACTTTAAGCATAAAATATTGTATAATATAAAAAAAATTATGGAGGACAACAATTGAGAGGAACGATTAGTAATATAAGCATAGCCGGAATGATAAGATTATTGTGTAATTTTAATAAAACTGGTATTTTTCATATAGAATCAAATTTAACCAATGGTCTTGTTGAAATTTTTGAAGGCAAAATAATTGATGTGATTGGACCAAGGGTAGGCAAAAAAGAATCACTTGTTGCTTTGCTTTCAAATATTAAAGAAGGGGTTTTTTATTTTGAAGAAAAAATAATCCCCAAAAAAGATGCTCTTGATATTTGTATAGAAGATGTAATTTTAGAAAGTTCCAGAGCTTTATATGAAAATTTTAAAGATACCAACATAATAGAAGATTTTATTTTACCGGAAAACGAAGTTCTTAAAATTTCAAATATGGATAAAGGAAAGGTTTTAAAAATAAAATTTTTAGATGATGAATGGAATTTAATGATAAAATTTTCAGGAAATAGCAGTATTATAAATGCAATCAAAGACTCCGGGACAGAAAAAAATAAAGCAGATTTTATTTTGTATGGCCTTTTATCTTCTGGTTTATTAAAAAGGACAAGGTTTAAAATTCCAGAGATATCAAAAATATTAAGAGATGAACTCGGGAACATCGGTATTGCCATTGTAGACAGTAGTTTTATGAAACTTAAAATTGATAGGACAGTTATGGGTATGCGGGAATTTTTAAGTTTATTAAATGAAATTGAAAATTCAATTTCTGAAATTATAGGAAAAACCAGGGCAAAGGCAATAATAGAAAAGATATGGGAAGCAACTAAATAAAAAAATAAAAAGGAGTTTATAAATGGAGCCAATATTGCAACTTTATAATTCTATTGCTCTTGTTTTAAGTGGTATTTTTTTCTGGGCTGGTTTTTTAATATTTGGTTTTATTGCCAAAAGATACAGCAAAGTATTTAATAAAAATACTTTTTATACTTTACTTTTAATAGCACCTTCCGGAATACTTATATATTCCATACTTTTGATTTTAAAAACTTCTCTGATAATAAAGGATGTAAAAATGAATGATATTATTTTAATCATTGCATATTTATTTTTTGTTATTTCTTCTATTCTTTGTTTTATTTCAGTTTTTAAATTTAATAAAATTTTAAATGAACTTTTAAGGTATGAGGGAAAAAGATGAAATACGAAATTTTTCTTTATGAAACTGGCCTTGTTTTTCTTATTTTGACATTTATTTATATCACAGTTATAATTTATAAATTATTAAAAATAATAAAAGAAAAAAAACCATTATGGACTTTTTCTGCGGTTGCTGCTTTTATACTGGTATTTGCATTGATTTCCCATGTATATGCGAGTTTTATTATAATGCCACAGCTTGAAAAAACTATCGGATTACTCTCGGCACAAAGTTTAAAAAAAGCAGAAAATTTTACACTTATAACACAGGCAATTGAAAATATAAAAAGCAGTTTGCTTTTACTTAAAACATTTTCTTTTAGTTGTTTTTTGCTTGCATCTTTGCTATTGACATTTATAACAGGAATTTATTTAAGATGGATAACAAAATAAAAAAAGAGGTGATATAAAATGGCAGACAAAATCAAAATAATGGTAGTAGATGATGAACCAGATATTGTAAAAATAATTAAAATTTCTCTTGAACTGGCAAATTTTGAAGTAATAGAAGCAAACAATGGCGAAGAATGTCTTTCTAAATTAAATTCAGGAATAAAGCCGGAACTTATTTTGCTTGACATTATGATGCCAGGATTAAGTGGTTATGAAGTTTGCCAGAAGATAAGGCAGAATCCGGATTTAAAGGATATTAAAGTTGTTATGTTAACCGCTAAAGGCCAGAAAAGTGATGCAGAGGAAGGTTTAAAAAGCGGAGCAGATGATTATATCATAAAACCTTTTGACCCTTATGAACTCATTGACCAGGTAAAAGAAATTCTTGAAAGAAAGTAAGATTCATGTATGGGTCTTCAATTTCAATAAAAAAAAATTTAAATTATATAAGAGTCATATTTTCTTTTTGCCTTTTACTTCTTGGGATATATAACTATGATTTTTTAATAAAAAATCCACTGGAAAATTTAATTTACTTTTCAGCGATAATTTTAAGCAATATAATTTTAATTTATCTTCCGCAAAATTTTTTTAAAAATATTAAATTTCACTATGTGATTTTTTTACTTGATATTTCATTTATAATCATTGGAATAACACTTTTTACAAAAGTTGACATACCATTTATTATCTCGGTTTTTCTGGCAATATTTATGGCGGCGTTAAGTAAATCCAGCGGGTTAAGTTTGTTTATTGCTATAATTGTAAACTCAATTTATGTTTATTTAAAATCAGAAGGTAAACTATCATATGATATTTTTAATGAAAATTTTCTTTTGAATTTGCCTTTTATTTTTATTGTTTCGTTACATAGCACATATCTTGCTGAAAAGGTAGATGAAGAGATAAAAGAAAAAATACAACTGGAAAAAATAAATAAATTCTTATTTCAAAAAAAGAAAACAATAGGAAATGAGTTGTCAGAGTTTTTAAACTTTGTTGAAAATTTAATTGATAACTTAAATGAAGGAATAATTTTTATTGATAATAATGGCATTGTGAGGATTTTTTCAAAAAAATGCGAACAAATTCTTGAAATAAAAAAAAGTTTTGTTTTGGAAAAACCGTTAAATGACAGTAAATTGCCGGAAGAGATAATTAAATTAATTCTTGATTTAAAATTTAAAGAAACTTTAATTAAAAAAGAAAAAATAATTATTAAAGGAGAAAATAAAGAAAAAGTAGTATATATAAATATGGATTTTGTTAAGGATGAATCAGAAGGAAAAATTGGAATTATCTGTGAAATATATGAATAAAAAGGATTAATTCTTATGGGAGCAAATGAAATTAATAGATTATTATCAGCCATATATAATGATGAAGATATTGAAAAAATTCGTTCAATAATAAAAAGCGGAGTTAATTTAAATGCTAAGGCTTTTGGTAATTATTCGCCACTTTTTTTAGCGGTTGAAAAAGGTGATTCAAATATTGTAAAAGAACTTTTAAATGCCGGAGCAAAACCTGAAGGAAATTTACTAATAACCGCGTTAAAAAAAGATTTTATTGAAATAGCAAAAGAACTCATAAATGCAAATGTTGATGTAAATTATGTTGATGAAAATAATGAATCTGCTCTTTTTTGGGCAATAAGAAAAAGAGATTTGGAAATTGTAAGTGAATTAATTAAAAGAGGAGCAAATGTTAATTCAAAAAATATAGACAATAATACTCCGTTGATTTTAGCTTTGCAAATGGAACAAAAACTTATTGTGGAAGAATTAATAAAAGCAAGAGCAGATGTGAATTTATCAGGTATTGGGAGAAAGACACCTTTGCATTTTGCTGTTGAACTTGGAGATATTGAAATTATAAAAAGATTATTAAAGTTAGGCGTGGATGTTAATGCAGTTGATAATGAAGGTAATTCACCGGTAATTAATGCTGTTTTTAAAGAAGATATAAAAATTTTAAATGAATTAATAAAGGCAGGAGCAGATTTAAATATAAAAGGGCAGGGTGGATATACTCCATTACTTTTATCAGTTGAAAAAAATAATATCAATATAGTTAAAAGGTTAATAGAAGAAAAAGTTAACCTTAATATTGAAAATACAGATGGCGAAAGCGCATTGATCATTGCTTTAAAAAGAAAAAATAAGGATATTGCCATGGAACTTATAAAGGCTGGTATTGATATAAATTTAAAAGATATTCAGGGAAATACTGCTTTGATGCTTGCTTCTTATAATGGCTATGAAGATATAGTTTTAGAATTGATAAAAAAAGGTGCAGATATAAATTACCAGGATGTAAAGAAAAATACAGCACTTATTATGGCCATAGAAAAATATAATGAAAAGATTGCTGAAATACTATTAAAAAACGGGGCGGATTTTAAAATAAGGGGTTTTGGGAGTTATGATGCGTTATGCATTGCTGCAAAAAATGGACTTGAAAAAATTGTTGAAATTTTAATAAAGAGCGGGGCTGATGTTAATTCAAAGGGTTATGGTAAATTTACACCTTTATTATTTGCAACAGAATATGGGAATCTGGAAATAGTAAATTTATTGCTGGAAAGTGGCGCTGATTTAAAAGTTAAAAATTTATTTGGTTATTCGGCATTGCACATTGCTGTTGAAAAAGGATATAAGAAAATTATAGAAGTATTATTAAACAAAAACGTTGATATAAATGATAAAGATATAAATCAAAATACTCCACTTCATATTGCAGTAGAAAAAGGATTTGAAGAAATAGTTTTAGAATTAATAAAAAAGGGTGCATTGATAAATGTTCAGAATAAATATGGTGATACCCCATTGATGTTAGCCGTAAGAGAAAATAAAGAAAAAATTGTTTCCCTACTTTTAAAATGTGGAGCAGATAAAGAAATAAAAAACGCTGAAGGGAAAAAAGCAATTGATTTATGCAGTGATGAAAAAATTAAAGAGATTCTGCGGTAATTTGCAATGTTAATATTTAAAGAAAAAAACTATATTCAATATTAACCATAAAAACACATTTTACAACGCATTTTTACGACATGTCTTTTTTATTTCCAAACACCTAAAATTTATTGAAACACCTCATCATTTTTGATATAATTCAATCCTGTTTAGAAAATAAAAAGGAGTGATAAAATGCATGCGACAACTATTTTATGTGTGAGAAAAGATAAAAAAGTTGCAATGGGTGGCGATGGACAGGTTACCATGGAAAATACAATTATAAAAAAAACAGCTAAAAAAGTAAGAATAATTGAAGGGAAAACCAAAATTTTAGCTGGTTTTGCCGGTTCTGTTGCTGATGCTTTTACGCTTTTTGAAAGATTTGAAACTAAGTTAAAAGAATTTAACTGGCAGTTACAGCGGGCAGCAGTAGAACTTGCAAAGGACTGGCGCACAGATAAGGTTTTAAGACATTTGCAGGCATTGATGGCGGTTGCTGACAAAGAAAATTCCTATATATTATCAGGAAATGGGGAAGTTATAGAACCCGAAGACGGTATAATTGGAATAGGTTCAGGAGGTGCTTATGCAATGGCAGCGGCAAGAGCATTATTAAAATTTACCAATAAAAATGCATATGATATTGTTAAAGAATCTTTATTAATTGCAGCAGATATATGTATATATACAAATGATAATATTATAATTGAGGAACTGTAAAATGGAAGATTTAACACCAAAACAAATAGTAGAAAATTTGGATAAATACATTGTAGGACAAAAAGAAGCCAAAAAAGCAGTTGCAATTGCATTGAGAAACAGAGTAAGGCGGCAGAAACTTTCAAAAGAAATGCAGGAAGAGATTATTCCAAAAAATATTTTAATGATAGGTCCTACAGGTGTTGGAAAAACCGAAATTGCAAGACGACTTGCAAAACTTATTAATGCGCCTTTTTTAAAAGTAGAAGCAACAAAATACACAGAAGTAGGTTATGTTGGCAGAGATGTTGAATCAATAATACGGGATATTGTTCAGATAAGTGTTAATATGGTAAAAGAAAAACAAATGCAGAATATCCGTCAAAAAGCAGAAGAAATAACAGAAGAAAAAATTCTGGATATACTCGTTCCACCTTTAAAAAATTCAAGGCGAGGAGTTCTTACAGAAGAAGAAGAAAAAAAACAGAAAGAAGAAGAAAATAATTTTAAAGAAACAAGAGAAAAGTTCAGAAAAATGCTAAGAGAAGGGAAACTGGATGAAAAAACAGTTGAGATTGCAGTAAAGAGTAGAAATTTTCCAACAATAGAAGTTCTGTCAACAGGAGGAATAGAAGAAATTGGTATTAATATCCAGGAGATGATGGAAGGAATGGTAGCAGCGGGTAGATCCAAAAAAAGGAAAGTGACCATAAAAGAAGCAAAAGAAATTATTCTTAATGAAGAGATGCAAAAATTGGTAGATATGGATAAAGTTGTAAAGGAAGCAATTGAAAATGCAGAAAACAACGCAATAATTTTTATAGATGAGATAGATAAAATTGCAGGTAAAGAAAAAGCAACAGGCGGTCCTGATGTATCTAGAGAAGGTGTGCAACGTGATATTTTACCAATTGTTGAAGGAACAACAGTTATGACAAGATACGGTCCTGTAAAAACCGACCACATGCTTTTTATAGCAGCAGGGGCTTTCCATGTTTCCAAACCATCTGATTTAATACCTGAGTTGCAAGGCAGATTTCCAATAAGAGTTGAACTTTCCTCCTTATCCAAAGAGGATTTTGAAAGAATACTAAAAGAACCTGCAAATTCTTTAATTAAACAATATACTGAACTTTTAAAAACCGATTCAGTTGAAATTGAGTTTACAGATGATGCAATAAGTGAGATTGCAAGGGCTGCTTATGAAGTTAACGAGACAAATGAAAACATAGGAGCAAGGCGGCTTTACACAATAATAGAAAAAGTATTGGAAGATCTTTTATTTGAAGCTCCTTATAAGAAAAAAGAAAAAAAAGTTATAAACAAAGAATATGTTGCAGAAAGAATAGCCGGGCTTGTCAAAGATAAAGATTTAAGCAGGTATATTTTATAATTAGGAGATAAAATTGGAAAAAGTAATAAATAAGGCGCGGATCTTAATTGAAGCGCTTCCTTATATAAAAAATTTTTCAGATGCAACTTTTGTTGTGAAATATGGTGGAAGCGCTATGACAGATGAAAAATACAAAGAGATTTTTATACAGGATATAATTTTGCTTCATTATGTTGGCATAAAATTGATCATAATTCATGGCGGAGGAGATGATATAACTTTACTTGCTGAAAAATTAGGTAAAAAACCAAAATTTATAAAAGGACACAGGGTTACTGATAAAGAAATGCTTGAAATTGTTGAGATGGTTTTAATAGGCAAAATAAACAAGGATATAGTTAAAAGTATAAATAATCATAATATAAAAGCAATTGGAATATCAGGTAAGGATGCAAATCTTATTGTTGCAAAAAAGAAAGATAAATTATTAGGTTTTGTCGGTGAAGTAAAAAAAATTAATCCTGAAATTTTAAAAACATTAGAAGAAAAAAATTTTATACCTGTAGTAGCTCCTATTGGTGTAGATGAAAAAGGGCAGAGTTATAATATAAATGCTGATTTGGTCGCAGGAGAAATTGCAATTTCAGTAAAAGCGGATAAATTGATTTATATCACAGATACAAATGGAGTTAAGATAAATGGGAATTTTGCAGAAAGTTTAAATATCAAAGATATAAATAGATATATTAAAAAAAAGCAAATAACAGGTGGAATGCTTCCTAAGATTCAATCTGCCCAAAAAGCAGTTTTAAATGGGGTTAAAAAGGTTCATATAATAAACGGTACAATTGAGCATTCTTTGCTCCTTGAAATTTTTACAAAAAAGGGAATAGGAACAGAAATAGTAAAATGAAAAAAGAAAAAACTATAAAGAGTTCAGATAACACAGTTGATGTATATCAGATTTTGCCTGAAAAAGGCAAAGGTGTAATAATTTTTGATAATAAAGGGAAAAAATATATTGATATGTTTGCCGGAATTGCTGTAAATCTTTTTGGATATAATGATAAGGCAATTAATAATGCCATATTTGAACAAATAAAAAAATACATTCATCTTTCACGACTTTTTTATAATAAAAAGCAGGAAGAACTTTCTTTTTTGCTAAAAAAAAATTCATTTGCAAAGGGAGTTTATTTTGTTAACAGTGGAGCAGAAGCAAATGAAGTTGCAATAAAATTTGCGCGAAAATGGGGCAAGATAAAAAAAAGCGGGGCAAACAAAATAATTACTTTTTATAATTCTTTTCATGGCAGAACTATAACCACACTGACTGCAACTGGTCAGGAAAAATTTCATAATATTTTAAATCCAAAAGCCCCGGGTTTTATTTATGCTGAATTTAATAATATTGAAGATGTGAAAAATAAAATTGATAATGATACCGTTGCGGTAATGCTTGAACTTGTTCAGGCAGAAGGTGGGGTGAATATTGCTGATGAAAATTTTATAAAAGAACTTGATAAATTATGTGATCAATATAATATTTTATTAATAATTGATGAAGTTCAGACAGGTCTTGGAAGGACAGGAAAAATTTTCTGTTATGAAAATTATAAATTAAAACCTGATATTATCACTTTAGGAAAGGGTTTAGGTGGTGGTTTGCCCCTTTCTGCTGTTTTGGTAGCAGATAAAATTTACAAAATAATTGAAAAAAATGACCATGGCACAACAATGGGCGGAAATCCTGTTGCCTGTGCGGCCGGGTGTGTAATTATAAAAAAATTGATGAAAAGAAGTTTTTTAAAAGAAGTTGAAAGTAAAGGAAATTATCTTATGCAGAGTTTAAAAAATATAGATTCAGAAAAAATAAAAGAAGTTCGTGGGAAAGGTTTGCTCATTGGAATGCAGATAAAAGGAGATGCAAAAAAAATAGTTTCCGATGCCTTAAAAGAAGGTTTAATCTTAAATGCCTGTAAGCCGGATGTTATAAGATTTGTTCCACCGCTTATTATAAGTAAAAAAGAAATTGATACAGTAATAAAAATTTTACGGAGGATAATATGATTTCAAAATTTGGCAGAAAAGATCTTATTTCTCTTGCCGAACTTACAAAGGAAGAAATAGAAATTATTTTAAATGTTTCGGATATGATAAGAACAAAGCATAAAAACAAGGAATTGTTTGTTCCATTGCTTGGGAAATCAGCCGCGATGATTTTTAGAAAACCATCAACAAGAACAAGGGTTTCTTTTGAAGTTGCTATGTTTCAGTTGGGCGGTGCTGCACTTTATTTAAGCCCAAATGAGTTGCAGCTTGGCAGGGGCGAAACCATTGAAGATACAGCAAGGGTTTTATCAAGATATGTTGATGCTATAATCATAAGAACTTTTGACCATAATGAAGTTATAAGGCTTGCTGAGCATGCAACTATACCGGTAATAAATGCACTTACTGATTTTTCTCATCCATGTCAGATATTATCAGATCTTTTGACAATAAGGGATAAAAAGAAAGTTTTAAGAGGATTAAAAATTGCTTATGTTGGTGATGGTAATAATGTGTGTAATTCATGGCTTTTTGCTGCACCAAAAGTTGAGATGAATATTGCTGTTGCATCACCTTCCAAATATGCACCTGATAAAGAAGTAATAATAAAAGCTGAAAAAATTGCAAAAGAAAGCAAAACAAATATTTTAATAACTGAAAATGTAGAAGAAGCAGTAAAAGATGCTGATATAATTTATACTGATGTCTGGGCAAGTATGGGACAGGAAGAAAATGCAGAAGAAAAGAAAAAAGAATTTATGAGATACCAGGTTAATAAAAGTTTAGTGAAAAAAGCAAAACCGGATTGTGTTGTTATGCATTGTCTGCCTGCTCATCGCGGTGAAGAAATAACAGATGATGTCATTGATGGTCCGCAATCAATCGTCTTTGATCAGGCAGAAAACAGATTGCATGCCCAAAAAGGTATTCTTGCTTTGTTGCTCGGAAGACAATAAATATATAATTCCTGAAAAACGCATTAACGTTTTTCAGGGGAAAAGAGAAAATATAAAAAAGATACATAAAAAATAAAAATTTTAATAGTGTGTTTATTTTTAAAATTAAAAAACAGGTGAATTAAAGTAATGTGCTATAAAAACAAAAAATTATTAAACAAAAAAGAC